>NZ_DAOKYX010000025.1:13431-39789 GCF_035325945.1 Parvibaculum sp. | reverse complement strand
CCGCGACGCCGAGGCCGCTGCCCAACGCGCCGCCGTCGCCAAGAAACGAACCCGGCAGACCCGGCGCGCCGGGGCTTCCGGGCGAGCCCGGCTCTCCCGGCGCACCCGGTGCGCCCGGCGTTCCCGGAGTGCCTCCGCCGACTTCCGAGGAATAGGAGATCTTGTCTGTCGCGCATGCCGCAAGCATCAGACATGCCGACGAAATCATGAGCGCCTTTCTGAAAGCTGCCATCCTCAACACGAACACCTCCACTGACGGACGAATTGAAGAGCGACCGCTGGAGCGCGCGGCTCCCGGCCTCATTTCTTGTAGTCCAACACCCACGTGCTCTGTGTGCTGATCTGTGCAGATATGTCAGGATGCTCACACACCGGTCCCGATCCGGGAACGGCGTTAACGCCAAAGTAAAGCGGCCGGGTCTTCACTCTTCTGCAACTTCGTCCGATCATGCGCTGCATGAAGGAGGTGCTCGCCTTGATACCGGCCGATCACGCATCGCCAAAATGGCAGCTTCGCGTATGTGCCGCGCGGCGCGGCGGGCGCAGCTTCGGGTCGTGCGAAGCGGGCATCGTGTCGGTCATTGCCGCAGGCGTGCTGGTCCTCGTCATCGCCCTTGCGGCGGTCGTTGTCGATGCCGGCTCAATGCTTCTCGCGCGTCGGACGCTACAGGCCGCGCCGGGTGCGGCGGGGCTCCCCGCCGCGCCGAAGCTCGAAAACGCGCCACCCGCCGCCGGCGATGCACTCGCGCGGAACGGCTTCGATGCGGGGAATCTCGGATCGGCGGAGCTCGGCCGCTATGACAGCTCGCAAGCGGCCGGCCAGCGCTTCACCCCCACGAACGACCCCGCGATGATCAACGCCGTGCGCGTCTCGACACAGGCGACGGCGCGCATGTACTTCTCCCGCGCGCTTGGCCTCTCGAACTTCGCCAATATCACAGCGAGAGCGACGGCCACGATCTCACCGACCATCGCCTTCGGCGCGGGCACCCAGCTTGCAAATCTCGATGCCGGGGTCATCAATTCGATCCTGAGCAGCCTTCTCGGAAGCTCCGTCTCGCTTTCGCTCGCCGACTATCAGGCGCTCGCCCGGGCGCAGGTCGATGCGCTGTCCTTTCTCGACGCATTGGCGACGAAGGTCGGGCTCGGCGCAGGATCGAGCTATGGCGACCTCCTGAACGCAAATGCCAGCATCGGGCAAGTTCTCGATGCGGCAGCGGAAGCGCTGCAAAACGGGTCCGATGGCTCATCGGATACGAGCGTCGCCCTGTCCGGCATCAACATGATCGCGGGCCGTGTGCCGTCCGGCACCAGCATGAGAATCGGCGATGTCGTCGATGCGGGTTATTTCTCGGGCAAGGCCGTCGGCCAGGGCAGCAGCGCGGCGCGGCTTTCCATCCTCGACATCATCGAGTCCTCGATCGGCTCAGCCAGCACAGGAAAGACCATCGGCCTCGGGCTCGGCATCCCCAATGTGACGAGCGCGAAGCTCGCCATAGGCGCGCCGATGAGATTCGCCATCGGTCCTGCGGGCACGACGATCCACACCGCCCAGATAAGGATCGCCATCGTCCTGAACGCCACGATCGCAATTCCCCTGGTATTGCCTGCGACGGGCATTTCCGTGCCCATCTACATCGAAGGGGCGGAAGGTACCGCAACCGCCAGCGCCATACCCTGCCAGATGAGCGACCTCGCCCACATCGCAAGCACAGCCGGCGCGGCGACAGCCCGCTTCGCGACCGTCAGCAATCAGGCGCTCGTCGATTTTTCCTCGGCGCCCACTCCCGGCGCGGCTCAGGTGTCGCTCGCGGGTTTCAGTCTCATCACCATCTCGGGCAGCGCGACCGCCGCCGGCGCCGGCCCGACCGAACTGAAATTCGCCAGCATCGGCGAGACGCAAAGGGTCAGCGGCACCGATCCCGGCGCCTCGCTTCTGCCGAACCTCAGAAACTCGCTGAGCGTCACGCCGTCCATCCCTCTCGTCACGCCGCTCATCAACACGACCGTCTCGACGCTGGTTCAAACGCTCGGCACCGTTCTGATGCCTGCCTTGCAGGCGCTGGGCGTGCGGCTAGGAAACATGGACGTAACCCTCTCCGGCGTGAAATGCACGCCAATGCTTGTCGAGTAGGCGTATGGAGAGCGCAGCCTTCACATCCGTTCACACGGTTACCCGGACGCCCCGGAGCGCAGGGAGTTACGACACATGAACGCCGATATTCAGCTTCGCCGCGCGCTCGTCTATGACGACGATGAAGCCTTCGCGGAAGAATGCGCCGAGGCGCTGGCGCGCCATGGATATGAAGTCACGACACGGAACGGAAACAGCCGGTTTGCCGCGCTTCTTGCCTCGGTCGAGCCGCAGCTTCTGCTCCTCGATCTTCACATGCCCGATTTCGATGGTTTCGAGGCATTGCGTGCGATCCGCGACTACAAGGGGAAGGACGCTCTCACCGTCTTCATCGTCTCGGCGGCGGAACCTTCCCTGATCGCCATGGCCGAGACGCTCGCGCAGCCCTATGGAATCAGACTTGGCGGCTTTCTGGGCAAGCCGGTGACGCTCGCCGCGCTGGAGAAGGCGCTCGCCAGCGCCGGCGACGACAAAACAGCACAAATCTGAAGGCCGCGCGCCGCGATCATTTACGAACTCTTAATCACTCCGGGCGCCTCATTATGGCAGCATGGAAACTCTGAGAGGAGCCGTCCGGATCATGCAGGCCAATGTCCTCGTTGCCGACGACGATCCAGCACAACTCGCCGAGATGAGCGATTTCCTCGAGCATGCTGGCTTCTCCGTCATAAGGGCGCATGACGGCCACCACGCCGTCGAGCTGATCGCCCGGCACCGGCCCCGCATCATGATGCTCGACGTCAACATGCCCGGATGGGATGGCGTTCGCGTCGCGGATGCCGCGCGCAACCTCGATCATCGCGCGGTCATCATCCTCATGACCGGCGACACCGATGCGCTGAAATATGCGATCAGCACCGATTGCGGCGCCGTGATGGCGTTTCCCAAACCCGTCGAGCTGCCCAAGCTGATGAGCTTCCTCAAATCGACCTTTGGCGAGATCGAGCCGGAAGCCGCCGTCAACCTCTGATGAGGGACGTCGCCGGAATCTGCTCCGGCGGCGATGCCGGACGTCCGAGGGACAAATCCAGAAGCTGCGAGCGGATGCGCTCCGACATGGCGGGCATGGTGGCGCGCAGCTCGTCGAGCCTGAGCAGCATGCTCTTCGCCGTCAGGTAACTCACGCCGAGCTTGCGGCTCACCTGCGATATGCTGGGGCGCTGGCGGCGAACCTCCTGAATGTGGAGAAGGACGACCCAGGATGTCAGCGATACGCGGGTGCCATGGAGCGGCGTTCCCGATGTCACGCTGTACTGGCAGCGGCGGCACGCCTTGCAGGTCCACAATCCCGGCCGCGTCGTGAGGCGGCACGCGGCGCCGAGCGTCTTGCAATTCAGGCATTCCGGCCCGTATGGCCAGCGCGCGACTTCCAGAAGGGCGCGGCTCAGCTCCTCCGATTCGAGCACCTCTCCGAGAGAGGGCAACTGCACGACGCGGCCGAACGCCCTGCTGGCGATCGTCAGTGATGCGGGAAGGGTTGTGATTTCATCCGACATGAGCCGCCGTTCCGTCATTCGATGAGTGTTTCAAGCCTCGGGACACGCCACGAAGATCGACCGGCGATCGGACCGTGACATTCCCGGCAGGTGCGGAGAGTTGCCGGTTCCGACCGAAGCGGGACCGGGCGGGTTCGGGAAGACAGCGTCGAGCCATAAGCATGGAGCTTGGGGGGCATTCGCTCGGATCTCCGCCGTCTTCCCGATCGGGTCTCGCCGCCGGTCGAGACCGACAACTCAAGCGCTTACCCGGTTTCGAACGGGTACGATGCGAGTCTGCTGCCGCAGACGGGCGAGGTCATTGGGAATTGCGTCGAGTTATGTGAGCGCCTGCATCGAGGCTCCGCGCCTCTCATCCCGATTGCGGGACGAAGCTGCGTGCGCCTCCGGCATCTCTCTCATCCGCTCCGCCCCGAGGCGGGCCGCTCTGAACCTCTGCGGCGAGCATCCATTCCAGCGCCGAAAGGCGCGACGAAAATTCGCCGTATCCTCGAAGCCGAGAAGCGCGCCGATCTCAGCGACGCTGAGTTCCGTTTCCCAGAGGCATGATTTAGCGAGCCCGTTGCGCACGTCGTCGCGTATGAGCTGGAAGGATTCGCCCTCGCCCAGAAGTCTCCTGCGAAGCGTGCGGCTGCTGATATTGAGCGCTCTCGCAACCTCATATTCATTGAGAAGATGCCCGCGCTCGCCAGCCAGGATGCGCCGGACATCGAGCGCGCAGCTCTCCGTCTGCCCGCGCTTGCGCAGCAGCTCTCCGCACTGGCGGACAAACATATCGGCGATCGCATTGCCGGCGGCGGCAAGCGGCCTGTCCACCGCCTCGCGCGGGCCGATCAGCCGGTTGGCCGGCCTGTCGAAAGCGATCGGCAGTCTCAGATAGCGCCGGTATATCTCCTCCGGCATTTGCGGCCTGAAGGCGAATTCGAGCCGGCAGCCCTCAAGATCGGCGCCGATAAGCTCCTCGAGCGCGGTCACGGTCGCCGCGAAAAAGGCTTCCGGCAGAAAGGCCGGCGCGCCCGGTACCTCCACCGATGGCGTCAGGGTGAGCACCACGCCTTCCTGATCGAAGGCGAAGCGGATGCTCCTCTGGGCCGTGCCCACGGGATTGTGGCGAACCAGAAACTCGGCGGCCTGACGAAGCGTGCGGCAACTCATCAGCGCATGGCCGAGCACGCCGTGAGAACCGAGATGAAGCGAGCTGCCGAAGCGAAGGCCTAGCGAGGGATCGCCGGTGAGCGCCACGGCCCTGCCGCAGAGCCGGTAGAACTCTTCCTCTTCGAGCGGCCCGGCGGCGCCGGTCAGAAGGGAGGGGTCGTGCCCCGTCTCGCGCAAGATCCGCGCGAATGCAAAAACATATGCGGCCTGGACTTTCATCTCCTGCCCATATCCGCTCTCGTCTTTGGCCACATCGGACCTCACCCAACCGGACCATAGGTCCGAAACCGCGCAGCGGCAACCGCGGCAGGGGCCCCGTGTGAGCGAACGGAAGAAGATTGCGACGCGCGTACCGACGACGCGAAAACCAAACGATCCGTACACGTTTCTTTCGATTTTCGTCGGCCACATTGTGGGGAATTGTCGGGCGCTTCGAGTTTGATGGCCGGTCCACATCGGACCCCCGCTTTGGCCGGACCGGACCTCACCCGAAGGCCGCTTTCATTCCGAAATAGACCCTCGCAGCCACAGCGCGCGTGAGCGGGAATCCTCATGCGCGAAGCACTGAAGCGGGCAACGCCCCGCGTAGCGTAACAATCGCAGAGGGGAGAACAATGCGGCCTCAGTCCCGCCTGAATGCCAGAAACCTCATTCCGGCCATCGCGCTCTTCGGCGCCGTGTCATTCGCCTTGCCGGCGTCGGCGGCGCAGTACAATTTCGGCGATGTCGACGTCACTCTCGACAACACGGCCTCGGTCGCGGCGAGCATCCGCACATCGCGCCAATCCTGCGATCACATCTCCGTCTACAATGGCGGCTGCACAAGCTCCAACGGTGCCGATTACGATGTGAATTCGGATGACGGCAATGTGAACGTCGAACGCGGCGAACTCATCTCCGCACCGCTGAAAATCATCTCGGAACTCGGCGCCAAGTGGCAGAACTTCGGTGCCTTCGTGCGCGCCAAGGCGTTCTGGGATCCGGTCGCCTACAAGCTCGGCGACGGCTCTGG
This sequence comes from Parvibaculum sp., assembly GCF_035325945.1. Taxonomy (GTDB): domain Bacteria; phylum Pseudomonadota; class Alphaproteobacteria; order Parvibaculales; family Parvibaculaceae; genus Parvibaculum. Next base: position 33,992 of record NZ_DAOKYX010000025.1, on the reverse strand, counting down.
CGATTACGGCCCCATCACGGCGCCGACGCGCCAGCGCCGCCCGCTCCAGGATTTCTATCGCGGCGACGACGCCTATAATCGCGAACTGCGTCAGATGAAGCTGCTCGACGCATTCGCCTATGCCGACTTCAATGTCTTCGGCGATCTGCCGCTCAATGTCCGCATCGGCCGGCAGGCCGTAAACTGGGGCGAAAGCACGTTCATTCCCGGCGGCATTTCCTCCTATCTGCCGCTCGATGTCGCCGCCTTCACGAAACCCGGCACGGAACTCAAGGAAGTGTTCCTGCCGCAGAACACTGCCTATGCGAGCCTCGGCCTGCCCGCAAACTTCACGCTCGAGGCGATGTATATTCTTGAATGGAACAAGTCACCGCTTCCTCCCTGCGGCACCTTCTTCGCGCCGAGCGATGCGCTGGCCGACGGTTGCGCCTATGCGCTCAGCAATGGCGAATTCTACTCGCTGCCGGATGGCTCGCCGCGCTCGACGACCGGCCTTTCCGATCCGCTTTTCGTTCAGCGCGGCGCCTCGCAGAGCGCGCGTAACAGCGGGCAATGGGGCGCGGCGCTTCGCTACTATGCCGACTGGCTCAATGACGGAACGGATCTCGGCGCCTATTTCGTGAACTTCCACGACAAGCTGCCGATCGGCACCTTCACGGCCAATTCCAACCAGACGATGCTCTCCACCGTCGCGCTGCTCTCGGGCGGCGACATGACGAGCCCGGCCTGCACGATCACGCTGCTGACGAACGAAGCCGGCCAGCCGATCTCGACATGCGGCGGCGCCGAGGGGCTCGATTCGCGAACCAGCGGCAAATATCTGCTCGCGCAGTTTCCCGAAGACATTCACATGATCGGCACGAGCTTCAACACCACCATCGCCAACTTCATGAACGGCACGGCCTTTTCGGGCGAGCTCGCCTTCTTCACCGACATGCCCTTCCAGATCGACACCACCGAGCTTCTCGGCGCGGATTTCGTCAATGCGGGATTCACGGCGCAGCCCGGCCAGCAGGCGATCTATCAGGGTGCGCCCGTTCGGCCCGGAGATGTCATTCCCGGCTATCAGCGCACGCGCGCGCTGCATGGCCAGGCCTACACTCTGAGCACCTTCACGCCCTCCAACTGGCTCGTGCAGGCGGCGCGTGGCGACTTGCTGGTTCTGGTCGCCAATGCGGGCTTCCAGTATCTGCCCGATGCGAGCGGCAACCGGTTCATGATCCCGCGCTCCGGCGAAACGCATCCGAATGCGGGCATGGCAACCGTGCTTGGAGACTCCTGCCGCACGACGACGGGATGCGTCATCGCTCCGCAATATGCATCGTCCTTCTCGTGGGGTTATCGCCTGCTCGCCATGATGCAATACAACTCATTCATGGGAACGGCGGTGACAGCGACGCCGCGCGTCTTCTTCGCGCATGACGTGAAGGGATATTCGGCAGGACCGATCGGGCCGGGCTTCGTGGAAGGCGTGAAGACGGTCGGCGCGGGCGTCGATTTCGACTACAAGTCGGCCTACAAGCTCAGCCTCGACTATGCCTCGAGCTTCGGCAACCGCTACAGGAACGCGATGGTGGACAAGGACTTCGCCAGCGCCTCGCTTTCCTACGCCTTCTGAGCGGGAACGGAACTGAAGCGACAGCCCGGCCGCGAGCGGCCGGGCTTTTCCGTATGGCGCGTCGAGTGTCCTATCGCCTATCCCTGCCGGACCAGCCCGTCGACGACCGCCTGCGCCTCCTGCTGGATGCGGCGCAGATGATCCATGCCGAGAAAGCTCTCGGCGTAAATCTTGTAGACGTCCTCCGTCCCGGATGGCCGGGCCGCGAACCAGCCATTCTTCGCGATCACCTTGATGCCGCCGATCGGCTGGCCGTTGCCGGGCGCCCTGTCGAGCTTCGCCACGATTTCTTCTCCGGCGAGTTCGCGCGCCGCTATGCCCTCGGGCGTGGCTTTCTTCAGCGCGGCCTTCTGCGCCGCCGATGCGGGCGCGTCGATGCGTTCGTACCAGGAGACACCGAGATCGCCCGTGGCATCGCGATAGATAGCGCTCGGGTCCTTGCCGATGCGGGCTGTCATTTCCGCCGCGAGCAGGCCGAGAATGATGCCGTCCTTGTCGGTCGTCCACACCGTGCCATCGCGCCGGAGGAAGGAGGCGCCCGCGCTTTCCTCGCCTGCGAATGCGACCGATCCGTCGATCAGGCCGGGGCTGAACCATTTGAAGCCGACCGGCACCTCGACAAGGGCGCGGCCGATCTTGCCGGCGAGCCTGTCGATCATGCCGCTGCTGACGACCGTCTTGCCGATGGCGCTTCCCGCCCCCCAGTCCGGGCGGTTCGCGTAGAGATAGGCGATCGAGGCGGCGAGAAAGTGATTGGGGTTCATCAGCCCCGAGGACGGGCAGACGATGCCGTGGCGATCGGCATCGGTATCGTTGGCGAAGGCGATATCGAACTTGCCGCTCATGCCGACCAGCCGCTCCATCGCATAGGGCGAGGAGCAATCCATGCGGATCTTTCCGTCCCGGTCGAGCGTCATGAAGCGGAATGTCGGATCGACGGCATCGTTCACGACCGTTGCGGCGATGCCATAGCGCTCGATGAGCGGCGCCCAGTAATGCACGGCGGCGCCCCCGAGCGGATCGATGCCGATCCTCACGCCGCTCGCCCGGATCGCATCCATGTCGACGACATTGGCGAGGTCGCTCACATAGGGGGTAATGTAGTCATGGGCGTGGACCGACGCTGCCTTCCGTGCGCGGGCGAGCGGCACGCGGCGCACCCCTTCGAGTCCCCGCTCGAGAAAACCATTGGCCGCCTTCTCGATCCATCCGGTAACGTCCGTATCGGCGGGGCCACCGTTCGGCGGGTTGTATTTGAAGCCACCATCCTCTGGCGGGTTGTGCGAGGGGGAGATGACGATACCGTCGGCAAGCCCGCTCCGGCGGCCCTTGTTCCAGGTCAGGATCGCATGCGAAATGACGGGGGTCGGCGTATATCCTCCGCCCGCGTCGATCATCGTCTCGACGCCATTGGCCGCGAAGACTTCGAGCGCGCTTGCAAGCGCGGGCTCGGAGAGGGCATGCGTATCCATGCCGAGGAAAAGCGGACCGTCGATCCCGGCATGCTGCCTGTAGAGGCAGACGGCCTGCGCGATCGCCAGAATATGCGCCTCGTTGAAAGCGCCATCGAAGGCGGAGCCGCGATGGCCGGAGGTGCCGAAGGCGACGCGCTGGGCGGCAAGGCCGGGATCGGGCGTGTCCGAGAAATAAGCCGTCACAAGTCTCGGCACATTGACGAGCATGGATGCCGGCGCCAGCTTGCCTGCCAGCGGATTTGCCTTCTCTGTCATCTTTTTTGCTTTCGCCCCGGAAGTGTCTGAAGCCATGGCCGGCACCGCTGTGAGCGGGGATGCGCGGCCAGGCGCTCGCCCAGATTACCCCGCCTTGACGTGCGTCTGGATTCAAATCTGCTCATTGCCGGAGGGACGCTCTCATCGGGACCGGGTAGTCTCCAAAGATCGGTGTCGCCGTTGAGTTCCACCCTGCAGCATGGCTCAGTGCCAGAATCGTGGCGCTACCGAGCCGAAGTAGAAGGAACCTCATTCATGAGGCGCTTGAAGATCGTATTCTGGGCTGCGCTTGTTCTGCTCACTGTGCTCTGGCTCGCGACAGACCCGAACGCCCTGCAACCGTCAGGGTTCTTTGCGCTTCGCGGGTCCATGGTTCAGCTCAGCGGCCTGCTGGCCATGACCTGCATGAGCCTTGCCATGATCCTCGCTCTCAGGCCGCGATGGCCGGAGCGGTGGATCGGCGGCCTGGACAAGATGTACCGCCTGCACAAGTGGCTCGGCATCGGTGGGCTCGTGCTCGCGATCATTCACTGGCTGTGGTCGCAGGGTCCGAAATGGGCCGTCGGCCTTGGCTGGCTCACTCGCCCCAAGCGCGGCGCGCCACCGGCCTCCGTCAACACGGTCGAAGAGGCCTTTCGGTCCTGGCGCGGGACCGCCGAGGCCGTCGGCGAATGGGCTTTCTACGCTGCGGTGTTGTTGATCGCGGTAGCGCTCATCCACCGCATTCCCTACCGGCTCTTCTACAAGACGCATCGCTTGCTGGCGGCAGTCTATCTGGTGCTGGTCTTCCACACCGTCGTGCTGATGAAATTCCCCTATTGGGCCTCGCCGCTCGGCCCGGTCATGGCGATCCTCATGGCCTACGGGACATGGGCTGCGGTCGTGGTGCTTTCGCGCCGTGTGGGTGCGAGCCATAAAGTGGACGGGGCGATCACGCGGCTGCAATATTTTCCGAGCCTTCGCGTGCTCGAGGGCGACATCGAAACCTTGCAGGGCTGGCCCGGGCATAAGCCTGGACAATTCGCTTTCGTCACTTCGAACGAAGCAGATGAGGCACATCCCTTCACGATCGCCTCCGCCTGGAATCCATCCGATCGTCGGCTGACATTCATCACCAAGGAACTCGGCGACTACACGCAGAGCCTGCCAGACACGCTGCAGGTCGGGCAACCGGTGAAGGTCGAAGGTCCCTATGGCTGTTTCACCTTCGATGACGGCTACGAACGGCAGATCTGGATCGGCGGCGGCATCGGCATCACGCCCTTTATTGCCCGGATGAAGCAGTTGGCGATGGATCGAAAGGCCTATCCCAGCCGGCCGCACCCACAGACAATCGATCTCTTCCACACCACGGCCGACTGGAGCGAGGACGCCATCGCCAAGCTCACGGCCGATGCGGAGGCAGCAGGCATACGCCTCCACGTGCTGCACGACCCGCGTGATGGCCTGCTCACCGGCAACCGTATCCGCGCCGCTGTGTCCGACTGGAAAGAGGCCAGCATATGGTTCTGCGGCCCGGCCGGATTCGGAGCTGCGCTGCGCAGCGATTTCGCCCGTCACGGGCTGCCTGTAGACGAGCGCTTCCACCAGGAGATGTTCGTGATGCGGTGAGCGAGACGGCGACAACAGTGTCCCGTGCCGCGCGGCAAGACATTACCGGCGCCATGACTTCCGGCATTTGTCAGCCGGAGCCCGCACTCTCGCCCGCAGGCCCAGCCTGGTTCCGGATTTGTGGAAATGGTGGCGCGCCGGGGAAGATTCGAACTCCCGACCCCCAGATTCGTAGTCTGGTGCTCTATCCAGCTGAGCTACCGGCGCAGGCTCTCCATGGGGCCAACCGCTCCGGGTCGGCAATGCGAGAGCGGCGCAACTCTTAAAGGGTCGAAGGACGGATGGCAAGTGCCGAGGAGGGGGCAAATCGCGCTTCGTTCAGCGCCCGTATCTGGCGCGGTAACTCTCGGCGTCCCCGAGGGTTTCGGCCTCATAGACCCCGCGGGCGACGGCCCGGGCGAGGCAATCGGCGGCGATGGAGCCCAGCGCGGCCACCGATCCGGCGCGATTTTCTGTGCCGAGCCGGACCCTTCCCGTTGCCAGCACGAAGACGACATCGCCGTCGACAGGGGCATGAACGGGCCTGATGGCGCGGGCAAGGCCGTCCTGCGTCATGATGGCGACGCGGCGCGCCTCAACCGGCGTCAGATCGGCATCGACCGCGACGAGGCCTATCGTCGTGTTGCCCCCCTCAACCTTTCCCGCCATGCCCGTCTGCGCCGCCTTCGTCTCCTCCAGCGGGTCGCGGGCGGCAAGCCCCTCCATCCGTTCCGGCCAGCCGCGGCCGCCGAACTCGCCATCCATTTCATAAGGCGCGGCCCAGAAACGGTCGCTGCCGGGGATGATGGCGGAGCCGAAAGGATTGGCGGCGACGATCGCCCCCACGGTAAGCCCCCCGGCGCTCACGGCCGAGGCGGAGCCGAGCCCGCCCTTGAGCATGCCCGCCCGCGCGCCGAACCCCGCCCCGGCATTGCCGAGCGCGAAACTCCGGCCCGCCTGCTCGCAGGCACGCCGCCCGAGCGCGCGATAGGGCGGCTCCTCGCCCCAGTTCTTGTCGCCGCCATTGGTGAGATCGAAAAGGATCGCCGAGGGCACCACGGGCGCCACCATGGCCGAATTTCCGAGCGCGAAGCCGCGCCCGCGCGCGCCGAGCCAGGAGACGACGCCCGAGGCAGCATCGAGGCCATAGACGGAACCTCCCGAGAGCACGACGCCATCGACCTCCTCGACGAGGCATGAAGGGTCGAGCGCGTCCGTCTCGCGCGTGCCGGGAGCGCCGCCGCGCACATCGACGGCGGCAACGGCGCGCCGCCCGGGCAGGATCACGGTGACGCCCGTGCGGGCGCCCGCGTCTTCCGCATTGCCGACAAGAATATCCTCAACATCCGTGATGAGATTAAGCCGCCCCTTGCGGATGCCGCCGATGTTCATAAGCTGTCCCTCGCACTGCCGGCCGCCAAGGGGGCGCGGTCACGCTCCGAACCCTATCAGACTCCGGGCGTTTCGGGACCGGCCAAACGGCGCGAAGGGGACGAGATCATGACACCGAAGAGAATTCTGCCGGTCGTCGGCATGGCAATGCTCATTGTCGTCGTGGCGCTGTGGTGGACCTTCGGCGAGGGCACGCGCAAGCCCTATATGGTCGCCAGCGCAAACCCCTATGCGAGCGAGGCGGGCGCACAGATCCTGAAGGAAGGCGGCAGCGCCGTTGACGCCGCGATTGCCGTTCAGGCGGTGCTGACGCTCGTCGAGCCCGAATCGTCCGGTCTCGCGGGCGGCGCGTTCATGCTCCATTGGGCGCCCGAGAACGAAAAGCTCGACGCCTATGACGGCCGCGAGACGGCGCCGGAAGGCGCGTCCCCCGGCATGTTCCTCGACGACAAGAAAGAACCGCTGGGGATCAAGGATGCCGTGCTGAGCGGCCGCTCGGTCGGCGTGCCAGGCGTCGTGCGCCTGCTCTGGCTCGCCCATCAGGAGCATGGCGTCCTGCCGTGGAAGAGGCTTTTCGAACCGGCGATCAGGCTTTCGGAACAGGGCTTCAGGATTTCGCCGAAGCTCGCCGCCTCGATCGCGCGCGACCCGGCGCTCGCCTCCATGCCGGTGGTGCAGGATTACTTCTTCACGAAGGACGCGGACGGCAGTCGCGTGCCGCTCGCGGCCGGCGCGCTCCTCAAGAATCCCGAACTCGCGGAGACGCTGAAGCTCATCGCCGACAAGGGGCCCGATGGCTTCTATTCCGGCCCGGTGGCGCAGAAGATCGTCGATGCGGTGACCCATGCGCCCGCCCTTCCCGGCACGCTCTCGCTCGCCGACCTCGCCGCTTACGAGGCCAAGCCCCGCGAGCCCATCTGCCGGCCCTATCGCGTCTATCGCATCTGCACCATGCCGCCGCCGACATCGGGCGGCATCTCGACGCTCCAGATTCTCGGCATCCTCGAAAATTTCGACATGGGGCAGATCGAGCCCATGTCGCTCGTCGCCGTGCATTTCATCGCCGAGGCCGAGAAGCTCGCCTATGCGGACCGCGCCAAATTCATCGGCGATCCCGATCATGTCCATGTGCCCGTCGACGCCATGCTCGATGCGACCTATCTGCGCAAGCGCGCGAGCCTCATCGATCCTAGCCTCTCCATGGGCCGCGCGGCGCCGGGCGAGATCGGCGACAGGCGCGCGGACGCCTATGGGCTCAATGGCGACATTTCGCGCCCCTCGACGAGCCATTTCAGCATCATCGACGCGCAGGGCCGCGTCGTCTCCATGACGACCTCCATCGAGGCGCCCTTCGGCAGCCACCTCATGGCGGCGGGGCTCATGCTCAACAATCAGCTCACGGATTTTTCCTTCGTACCGGAGGAAAACGGGGCGCCCGTCGCCAACTCGGTCGCGCCGGGCAAGCGCCCCATGTCGGCGATGGACCCGGTCATCGTCTTCGACGACAAGGGCGCGTTCTTCGCCGCCATCGGCTCGCCCGGCGGCAGCCGCATCATCGGCTATGTCACGCAGACGCTGATCGCGCTACTCGACTGGCACATGCCCATGCAGGAGGCAATCGCCCTGCCCCGCTTCGTCGACCGGAACGGCCCGCTCGAGATCGAGAAGGGTACGACGCTCGAAACGCTCGTCCCGCAACTGAAGCAGCTCGGCCACGAGGTGAAGGATGCGGAACTGCGCAGCGGGCTTCACGGCATCCGTGCGACGCCGACGGGGCTCGATGGCGGCGCCGATCCGCGCCGCGACGGCACGGTCGTCACCGGCACGCTCGCGAAGGGCGGTCTCTTCTAGAGACGCCTGGCGAGGGCGGCATGGGCGAGGCCGATGAGCGCCGCATCACCGCGCATGATCGCATGCACGGGAATTTCCGCGAGATAGGCGGCAAAGCGCCCCTTCGCCTCGAAGCGATGGCGGAAAAGCGCCTCGTCGAAGAGGCCCGGCCGCTTCGCAATCCAGCCCGGCACGATACCGCCGCCGATGAAGACGCCGCCTTCAGCGCCGAATGTGAGCGCGAGATTGCCGGCGACGGAACCGAGCCAGCCGCAGAAGAGCGAGACGGCCTCCATGGCGACGGGTGAGCGGCCCGCCGAGGCCCAGTCTGAAATGTCGGCGCCTGTCGGCTGTCCTTCGACCGCCTTTCCCTCAAGCGCGCAAAGCGCCGCGTGAAGCGCGACGAGCCCCGGCCCTGACAGCACGCGCTCGACCGACACATGGCCATATGACGCCATCAGCCGTTCGAGCACCGCAAGCTCGCGCGCATCTGTCGGCGCGAGATCGGCATGACCGCCCTCGCCGGCCAGCGCGATATGGGAGCCTCGCCCATCGGGCACGAGGGCGGCGACGCCGAGGCCCGTGCCCGCGCCGAGAAGCGCGATGGGAGCCCCCACCCGCGCCGCGCCGCCGCCAATGGCGTGGAGATCGCCCGGCTTCAGCCAGGGCACGGCGCGCGCGAGCGCGGCGAAATCGTTCATGAGGAGGGGATGAGAAACGCCCGTCGCGACCGCGATCGCGCTGACGGAAATATTCCAGGCGCAGTTCGTCATATGGATTTCAGCCGCGTCGCCTTCTCCTCTGACGGGGCCCGCGGCAGAGATGGCGGCCGCGTCGATGCGCGGCCTTCCCTTGCGCTCGAGAAAGATGCCGAGCGCGTCCTCGAGGCTTGCATGATCCGCGGTCGGCAGAACGGATGCGGCCTCAAGCTCGATCTCCACGCCATCGCCCCGCGCGAGAGCGAAGCGGGCATTGGTGCCGCCTATGTCGGCCACGAGGACGGTGCGGCCAGCGGCGCTCATTGCGCACCTGAAAGCGAGGTGAGGCGCGCCCCCTGGCGTTCCGCCTCGGCGCAGCCTTGTGTGCTCGTTTCCATCGGAATGCAGACCCGGAAGACCGTTCCATCGCTCCCTGTCGCCAGAAGCTCTATTCCGCCGCCATGGCCGCGCGCAAGCTCGTCTGCGATGGCAAGGCCGAGCCCCGCGCCGCCCGATCTGGCACCTGCGGCGAAAGGCTGGAAGAGATGCTCGCGGGCCTTCGGCGCAAGGCCCGGTCCCGTATCCGCGACCTCGATATGAAGATGCTCGCCCGCACGGCGCGCGGCGATGCAGATGACGCCTTCTCCGCCCTTGCCTTCCTGGATCGCCTGCACGGCATTGCGGGTGAGATTGAGCAGGATACGGAACAAATGGTCGCGATCGGCTTCGGCCATGAGGCCCGGCGGGCTCTGGTTCGCCCAGCGGATTTTCGTCTCGTCCGGCACGCCAGACATTTCGCGCACCTCCTCGAGTAGCGGCGCAAGTTCGAAGCGGCTGCGGCGCGGCAGCTCCTCATCGGCCCGGCCGAAGCGCAGCGTCCGCGTGCAGAGGTCGATAGCGCGATCGATCGAGGCGAAAAGGCGCGGCGCCAGATGCTGCACCGTCGGGTCTTCCACGGCGCCGATCCGGTCGCCTATGAGCTGGGCGTTGGCGAGAATGTTCCGCAGATCGTGATTGATGCGGCTCACCGCCGCGCCGAGCGAGGCCAGATGCGCGCGCTGGTTCAGCGTCGCGCGAATGTCGTGCTGCATGGCGCCAAGCTCGCGCTCCGCCACGCCGATCTCGTCTTCGCGGCTCGACGGCGCGATGACGCGGCGCGCATCCTCCGGGTTCTCGCGAAAGGCTACCATGTTTTCCGTGATGCGCCGCATCGGCCGCACGAAGACGATGTGCAGCACCAGAAAGACGAGGCTCGCCGTCATGATCGAGATGACGAGCGAAAGCAGGAAGATGTTCTCCCCGTAGCGGATCATCGCATGGCGGAGCGGCGTTTCGCTGACGACGATGCGGATGAAATCGCCCGCGCCGAAACGCGGAAATCCCGTCACCACGATGACGCGGCCGTCGCCGGCAAGGAGCGTGCGGAAGGCATCCACGATGAGCATCGGCGCCATGGCCGTGCGCAGATCGTAAGCCGCATCGACCTTGGGCGGCATCTTCTCGCTCAGCATCAGCCGGTGCACATTGTTGCGATAGAGCGAGACGGAAAAGACCTGCGCGTTCTCGAGAAGCTCCTGCTGCAAGGCAGGCGACACCATGTTGTCGGGCGTCGCCTCGAGCGCGAGCGCCGCGATCTGCGCGCCGCCCAGCATCTGTTCGAGCCATGTCTTGCGGAAATTCGCGATCGAGGGCACGAAGATGAGCACTTCGCTCAGCATGACGAAGAGGACGGTCAGCACCAGCAGACGGCGCGACAGGCTCCGCCGCAGAGGATGGACGAGACGCAGCCGGAGCGGCATGCGGCGCATCGCCCTTCCCTCGGCATCGTCATGCGTCATGCGCGGCGTTCCCGGCTTCCCTGACATTCTGGAAGATCATACTCCGAAACGGCAAGGACGGATCAGCCGAAAAGGCCGAGGAAGCGCACGATCGCCCGCGTCCGCCCGCTGAAAAGCGTGGGCGTGTAATAGGAAGCGGCGGCGCGCCTGGAGATTTCGGAGAATGTCGGATAGGGCACGACGAGGCTCGCCATGGCGCCGAGCTTCAGCCCCTGCGATCTGGCCAGCACCCATGGCAGGATGAGTTCGCCCGCATGGGGGCCGACGATGGTGCAGCCGAGGATGCGGCTGTGCATGTCGGTGATGACCTTGATCTCGCCTTCCGTCTCGTGTTCGGCCTGGGCGCGGTCGTTTTCGGCGAGATGCCAGCGCAGGACATTGATCTTCATGTTGCGCGCGCGGAGCTCCGCCTCCGTCTCGCCGACATGGGCAAGCTCGGGATCGGTATAGGTCACCCAGGGAATGGCGCCATAATCCACACGGGCCGGCAGGCGGAAGAGCGCATTCCTTATGACGATGCCGGCGTGATAATTCGCGACATGGGTGAACTGAAGCCCGCCGATGACATCGCCAATCGCAAAGACGCGCCCGTTCGTCGTGCGAAGGCGCGTATCGACCTTGATGCCGTGCCGGTCCCACTCGATGCCCGCCTTGTCGAGATCGAGCCCTTCGACGGCGGGCCTGCGGCCGGTGGCGACGAGAAGATGCGTGCCCGAGACGACGCGCGCATCGCCCCCTTCCCCGATGGTCACGGCGATATGACCCGCCTCGCCTTCCACGCGCGTGACATTCGCCCCCTCGATGATCTCGACGCCTTCCTGCGCGAGACGATCGGTAACGAAGGCGACGAGTTCGGGATCGTCCTTGGACAGAACCTTCGCTGCCTCGATCACGGTCACCTTCGCGCCGAGGCGGCGATGCGCCTGCGCCATTTCCATGCCGACGGGTCCGCCGCCGATGACGATGAGATGCTGGGGGCAAACGGTATTGCTGAAGATCGTTTCATTGGTGAAGACGGGAACGGTGTCGAGCCCCGGAATTGGCGGCAGGGCCGGATGCGAGCCCGTGGCGATGACGAAGCGGCGTGCCCTGATTTCCTTGCGGCCCGCGATCACGGTGCGGGCATCCTTGAAGCGCGCGTGGTCCTTGACGACGATGACGCCGAGCCCTTCGAAACGCGCGACGGAATCGTTCGGCGCAATCGCATCGATGACGCCGCGCACATGCGCGTTCACTCGCGCGAAATCCACCTCGGAGCTGCAATCGTCAAGGCCGAAGGCCGCGCCCTGCCCTCTGCGCCAGGCATGTTTCGCCGCGGCGAGGAGTGCCTTTGAAGGAACGCAGCCCGTATTGAGGCAGTCGCCGCCCATCTCGCCGCGCTCGATCAGCACGGTGCGCGCGCCCATCTGCGCCGCGCCCGCCGCCACCGAAAGCCCGCCGGAGCCGCCGCCGATCACACAAAGGTCAGCCTTGATCACTTGCACCATGAGATCTCATCCGGAAACTGTTCAGGCATTGCGGCGAAAGCGGCGGTAGATGACGGGCAGAAGCGCGAGCGCGGCAAGCGCAAGAATGGGGCCGATGATCTGCGGCTCGAAGATGAGACCGAGATCGGGCGAGCGGCCCGCATCGAAGACGGCGCCAAGGCCATTGCCCAGGCTCGCGAAAACGAAAGTGCCCGGAATGATGCCGATGAATGTCGCGGCGATGAAGGTCGGAAGGCCGACACCGAGAAAGGCGGGCGCGAGATTGACGAGAAAGAACGGAAATATCGGCACCAGGCGCAGCACGAGAAGATAGCTGAAGGCATTTTCGCGGAACCCCTCCTCCATACGCTGCAAGGCAGAACCCGCCTTCGCGCGCAGAAGATCGCCGAGCGCCGATTTCGCGGCGGCAAAGACGATCGTCGCGCCCAGGGTCGCCGCGATGACGGTGAGCGTGCCACCCATGAGCGTTCCGAAGAGAAAGCCGCCCGTCAGCGTCGCGACGAGGGCGCCGGGAACGGAAAAGGCCACCATCGCCGCGTAAAGCCCCATATAGGCCAGCATCGCAAGGAGCCTGTGCGCCGCGACCCATTCCGACAGCGCCTGCCGGTTTTCGCGCAGGGCATCGAGCGACACATAGCGATCGAGGCCGAGCGCAAGGAAGAGCGCGAGCCCCGCCGCGAGGACGGCGAGAGGCCAGAGCCGCCGCAGCGAAAAGCGGCTTTCTCCCGGCGGAACTGGCGGATCTGCGGCCATGTCTCTTCCCGATACGAACACACGATACGAACACAAGGCGAACATGCGCCTTTCGGCCCGCGCGCCTTTCCGATAATCGACCATAGCCGAGAATCGGGCGGGCGCAGCCCCGCAAGGACCGGACCGCTCGCCCGATCACCTGATTGTGACGAGGGCCAGGCCATGACGAAACCGGGGCCTTACCGGGCCTGCCTGCATTGACTTTTGCGGCTCTGATCGACTATACAGCCCGCCAGACAGCCGTCAGGTGCCAACGCCGACGGCTCTTCACATTATTGGCACCCAGTGTGCCGGCAGGACTGGACCCGGCTACGGGCCAGACCTCTCGCCAGATCCGCCGGAGAAGAGACGTGAAACGGACTTACCAACCGAGCGAACTCGTCCGCAAGCGCCGCCACGGTTTCCGTGCGCGCATGGCGACGAAGGGTGGACGCAAAGTGCTCGCCGCCCGTCGCGCGCGCGGCCGCAAGCGGCTCTCGGCCTGAACGGCGGCCTGACGGGTCGGACTGAACCCGTTTCGGCGGAACGTCCCGCCGTCTGAACGGGCCCCCGAGGATCGGGACAGCTCTGGACGGGATGGGCCTCTGGACAGCCGCATGAACCGCCGCCCCCATATCGACAGATTGAGGAAGCGGCGCGATTTTCTCGCTGCGGCCACCGGCCGCAAATGGGCGGCGACGAGCCTCGTTCTCCAGGCGCGCAAGCGCGAGGACGAAGCGGAGCCCCGCATCGGTTTCACGGTCACACGCAAGGTCGGCTCCGCCGTCGTCCGCAATCGCGCGCGACGGCGTCTCAGGGCAGCCGCCGGCGAAATCCTTCCGCTCCTCGCCAAACAAGGCTACGACTACGTGCTGGTCGGGCGCGCGGCGACGCTGAACCGGGCCTGGCCCGACCTCCTCGACGATTTGCGCAACGCCTTTGCCAAGGTACACGGCAACGTGCATAAGGCGCGCCGGAACTCCTCACGACATTCCGAGGGCAAGGAAGACACGTCTCATGGGTGACAACCGTAATTTTCTCATCGCCATCCTGCTTTCGGTCCTGCTTTTCGTCGGCTGGCAGCATTTCGTCGTGACGCCCCGCATGGAGGCCGAGAAAGCTCGCCAGCAGGCGATCTCCGAGCAGCAGGGACAGCCCGCAGGCACCGCGGCGACACCCGGCGCCGGGGAAGGCGCGCGTCTGCCCGAGGTCTCCACCCTCGCTCCGAGCGGGGCCACCATCACCCCGACCGTGCTCGGCACCGACGAGGCGCTGGCGCAATCTCCGCGCGTCAAGATCGCCTCCGAGCAGCTCGACGGCTCGATCGCGCTCAGGGGCGCACGCTTCGACGATCTGCGCCTCAGGCAGTATCGCGAGACGGTCGACAAGACGAGCCCGGAAGTCGTGCTGCTCGCGCCGCGCGGCACCGCGAAGCCCTATTTCGCCGAATATGGTTTCGTCGCCGCGCCGGGCGTGGCAGCGAAGCTTCCCGGCGCCACGACCCCCTGGACGCTCGAGAACGGATCGACGCTGACGCCGGAGACGCCCGTCACCCTCAAATGGGACAATGGCGAGGGCCTCGTCTTCCACCGCACGATCTCGGTCGACCAGAATTTCCTCTTCTCGATTTCCGACCGGATCGAAAACAGGTCCGCCGCGCCCGTCACGCTCTATCCCTATGGCCTCGTCTCGCGCACGGGCAAGCCCGAAGGCAAGAGTTTCTATCTCCTGCATGAAGGCTTCATCGGCGAATTCCTGAACAATGGCGAGCAGACGCTCAAATATGATTCCGCCGTCAAGGACGGTCCCAAGACCGTTTCCGACACGGAGGGCTGGCTCGGCCTTACCGACAAGTACTGGGCGACGACGCTCATTCCGCAGACGGGCAAGCCCTTTGTCGGCCGCTTCAGCGCCGAGCCGGGCCCCGGCAACGATCCCGCGCGCGAAACCTTCCAGGCCGATTTCCGCTACGAGGCGCTGACGATCGCGCCGGGCCAAAGCGCCACGGTGGACAACCGCCTCTTCGCGGGCGCCAAGGTGTCGAAGCTCGTGAGCAAGTATCGCGACGAGGGCATCTACCGCTTCAACCTGCTCATCGACTGGGGCTATTTCTGGTTCCTGACGCAGCCGGTCTTCAAGGCGATCGACCTCATTGCGCATCAGGTCGGCAATTTCGGCATCGCCATCCTGATCATCACGGTTCTCATCAAGCTCGCCTTCTTCCCGCTCGCCAATCGCTCCTATGAGGCGATGAGCAAGATGAAGAAGCTCCAGCCCGAAATGGAACGCCTCAAGGAAGTCCACAAGGACGACAAGATGCGCCAGCAGCAGGAGATCATGGAGCTTTACCGCAAGGAAAAGGTGAACCCGCTTGCCGGCTGTCTGCCGATCCTGATCCAGATCCCGGTGTTCTTCGCGCTCTACAAGGTGCTCTTCGTCACCATCGAAATGCGGCACGCGCCCTTCTTCGGCTGGATTCACGACCTCTCCGCGCCTGACCCGACGACGATCTTCAATCTCTTCGGCCTCATTCCCTGGGCGCCGCCCGCCTTCCTGATGATCGGCGCATGGCCGCTCCTCATGGGCTTCACCATGTTCGTGCAGCAGCGCATGAACCCGGCGCCCGCCGATCCCATCCAGCAGCAGATCTTCCTGTGGATGCCGGTGATCTTCACCTTCATGCTGGCGAGCTTCCCGGCCGGCCTCGTCATCTACTGGGCCTGGAACAACCTTCTCTCGGTTCTCCAGCAGGGCGTCATCATGAAGCGGCAGGGGCTCAAGATCGAAATCTTCAGCAATCTCGGCCTCGACAAGCTCTTCGCGCGGCGCGGCGCGGGCGGCGACAGGTCCTGATGACCGAGAGCCCGCAAGACGATGCGCAGGCGCTGGAAGCAGGGCGCTGGCTCTTCGCCCAGCCCTGCACCTTTCTGCGCGGAGTGAACGATCTCGGCGGCCTGCCGCCGATGAGCGTCGCCGAGATCGCCTTTGCGGGCCGCTCCAATGTCGGCAAGTCGAGCCTCGTCAATGCGCTGACAGGCCGCTCGACGCTCGCGCGCACATCGAACACGCCGGGCCGCACGCAGCAGCTCAATTTCTTCGAGCTTGGGCCGGTGGGCAAAGCCGCCCTCATGCTCGTCGACCTGCCGGGCTATGGCTATGCGCGGGAGACGAAATCGACGGTCGCCGCCTGGACGCGCCTCGTCGTGGACTATCTCAGGGGCCGGGCCAGCCTGCGCCGCGTGCTCCTCCTCATCGACTCGCGCCACGGGCTCAAGGAGAGCGACCGCGAAATCATGGCGCTGCTCGACGAGGCAGCCGTCTCCTACCAGATCGTGCTGACCAAGACCGACAAGCTCAAGCCGGGCGAGCTTCAGCTCAGGCTCGAGGAAGTCGGCGCGGCGATCAAGCGCCATGTCGCGGCGCATCCCTCGATCATCGCCACCTCATCGGTCGAGGGCAGCGGCATCGCGGAACTCAGGGCCGAGATTGCCTCATTGGCGGACCCTGCGAGCATCGGCTATAAACCGCGGACGGAATAAGAGGGAGCGCGAGGCGGCCATGCCGGACCATCACACGCACAATCCGGCCGAAGAGGCGAGGGACAGGGAGCGCGCCAACGTCCTCTCCGAGGCCCTACCCTATATGCAGCGCTACGACAAATGCACCGTCGTCGTGAAGTATGGCGGGCACGCCATGGGCGACGAGGAGCTGGGGCTCGAATTCGCGCGCGACATCGTGCTGCTGAAGCAGGCGGGCATCAATCCCATCGTCGTGCATGGCGGCGGCCCGCAGATCGGCGCCATGCTCAACCGGCTCGGCATCAAGAGCGAATTTTCCGGCGGCCTGCGCATCACCGACAAGGCGACCGTCGAGGTCGTCGAGATGGTGCTGGCAGGCTCGATCAACAAGAACATCGTCTCCCTGCTCAACCGGGCGGGCGGCAAGGCCATCGGCCTTTGCGGCAAGGACGGCAATCTCATCGTCGCGCGCAAGGTCGAGCACAAGGTTCACGATCCCGAATCGAACATCGAGAAAATCCTCGATCTCGGCTTCGTCGGCGAACCGGAAACGATCAACCCGGAAATTCTCGAAACCATTCTCGAATCCGACATAATTCCGGTCATCGCGCCGGTCGGCGTGGCGCCGAATGGCGACACCTACAACATCAATGCGGACACGGCGGCGGGCGCCATCGCCGCCGCGATGGGCGCGACGCGCCTTCTCCTTCTCACCGATGTGCGCGGCGTGCTCGACAAGCAGGGTCAGCTCATCGAGGAACTGACGGTCGATGACGCCAAAGCGCTGATGAAGGACGGCACCATTTCGGGCGGCATGATCCCCAAGGTCGAAACCTGCCTCGATGCGGTCGATGGCGGCGTCGAGGCCGTCGTCATCCTCGACGGCCGCGTGCGGCATGCGGTGCTGCTCGAACTCTTCACCGAGCACGGCGCGGGCACGCTCATCCAGAAGAAAGCGGGCTGAGTTCCGGGATGCCTTCCCGCCCGCGCACATCCCGCCGGGACGCGAGGGGCATCGCCGCTTCCTTCCTGTTTTTCTCCCTCCTCTTCTGGGCATTTCCGGCGAAGGCCGATTACCGGCTCTGCAACGCGACGAGCTATGCGCTCGCGGGCGCCATCGCCCTTCAATCCGATCCGGCGGACGTACACTCGGAATGGCATTCGCAAGGATGGGTGCGCATCCTTCCCGGCGCCTGCGCCTCGGTTCTCGCCGGGCCGATCCGGGCGAGCAGCCATCATGTCTTCGCCCGCTCAATCGAGGCACATCAGGGGCCGGTGAAATATTTTTCCGGCAATGAGCGCTTCTGCACCCTGCCCGGAGACTTCGCCATCACGGGCCGCGAGAACTGCGCCATGCGCGGCTACGAATCCAACAACTTCATCCGTGTCGAGACAAATTCCGGCGACGAGTGGACGACAACCTTCAGCGAGCCCCGCAACTATACGCTGGAGCGCGCGCGTGTCGCGGGCGTGCAGCGGCTTCTGCGAGACAATGGCTTCCGCATCGCCCGGATCGACGGCATCGCCGCCAAGGCGACGCAACGGGCCATCATGGCCTTTCAGCGAGCCGCGGGCAGGCAGCCGACGGGCATGATCGACGAGGCGCTGCTGGGCGCGCTCATCGAGGGTGCTGAACGGGAACAGGACCGCCTCGGCCTCGATATCTGCAACAGGACCGGCCATCTCGCCTGGGCCGCTATCGGTGTCGAGGCCAAAGAGCAGGGCCTGTCGAGCGGCTGGATCAGGATCGAGCCCAAGGCTTGCGTGAAGGCGGTCAAGGGCAAGCTCGCGCCCGGCGGCTACTCGGTCTATGCGGAGGCCGTGGACGAGAAGGGCATGATCGCGAAGGAGAACGGGCGGGCGCTTGTCTGGTCCGGCAGCGAAACCTATTGCACCAAGACGACGCGCTTCGAGATCAGGGGGCGCGAGGCCTGCGCCGCGCGCGGCTACGATGAAAAGAAGTTCATGCCGATCCGGACGGGCGGCAAGGCGCGCTTCGACTTTGCGCTCGAATAGGCCTCACGTCTCGATGCCGAAATAGTGGAGGTGCCAGAGCAACTCACGCTCCTCCATCGGATAGTCGATACCGCCGCGCGGCAGAACACGCGCGTCGATCGGAACACTGGCGACGAATATCTGGATGGCGAGCGCGGTGCGCATGGCAAGGCCCGCGCGCCAGCAGAGCGCCGAGATGCCCTTGCCGCTCTTGACCTCGATGATATGCGCGACGGTGGCTTCGGGAACGCCTGCCAGAAGCGACAGCGCCAGGGTGACGGCGCCGCGATGCTGAAGCGAGGCTGCTTTCGCCACCATGTCGTCGCCGAGCGCGCCTTCCTCATGCGCCTTGCGGATGCGCTCGACGACAATGTCGGATGTTGGCGCCTCGGCCTGCGCCTCGATGCGCGCCTGCGTGCGCGCCTTCAACTCGATCTCCGTTTCCGGGTCGAGCTTGTGGCGCCGCACGAGTTCCTCGACGAGGCCACGCGAAACGAAAACGGCGATGCGCCTGATCGCGCGCAGCGACAGCGCGGGCCGCATGACGAGCGGCAGGTGCCAGGCTTCGATGGAGGCGGCCTCGCGGAGAATGTTGTCGAGCGTTTCTTCTCTGATCTCGGCGCTCGGATTGGCGATGAGCTGGGCGATGGCCGGAATATCGAGCGTCGCGACGATCGCATCGGTGAGCGCGCCGCCAATGTTGCGGCGGCGGGCTATCGCCTCGAGCGCGCCCTGAACGCGCGTCGTGGCGACGATCTCGATCAGATCGTCCTCGGAGAGCAGCGGCGAATATTCGAGCACCGGGCCGCAGACCGCGCCCTCCGCGTCATGCGCGAGGCGGATCGCCAGCCGCTTGGGAATAGTCGGGCAGGATTTGATTTCCTCGGCCACGATCTGGCGTACGCGCGTGAACTCGTCGCGGGCGAGCTTTTCGAGGAGCGTCATCACGCGATCCCGCACATTCTCGCGCTCGTCTTCCGGCATGTCAGGCACGATGCGGGCGATCTTGCGCGCAAGCTCCAAGCGCACCTCCTCATCGGCATCGGTCTGGAGGATTTCATCGGCCTGAATGGGCGTCGAACGATTGGCCGCGACGAGCGAGCGCACGGCCGGGTCGTCGTCGCCCGCCAGATAGTAGAGCGTTTCTGGCGGCGCATCGGGCCGGGCGGCAAGCTCGCGCTTCAGCGCGCCCGAGCGGCTTTCGAGCGCGCGGCGCGCGTCCTCGTAGCGAAGCTCCGAAGGGAGCTTCCGCCAAGTGAAAAGCTTTTTCAGGCTTGCGAGCCGCATCCACACCCTCCGGAACGGCCCCGAGTCTTCCCGCCGGCGCTTAATGTTACGTTAAGATTTGGAGGAAGGCGGCGCCGCCCGCTTGCAAGCTTGCGCTTGGGGGTCCACATAAGGGCCATGACGGACAACAGCTCTCATTTCAGCCCCCTGCGTGGCCCGGCGGCGAACGCCTTCGCGCATGTCGAGCACTGGGTCTTCGACCTCGACAACACGCTCTATCCGCCCGCCTGCGATCTTTTCGGGCGGATCGACGAGAAGATGTGCGACTTCATCATGCGCTTCCTCGATGTCGATGAAACGGAAGCGAAGCGCATACAGAAGGAGTTCTATGTCGAGCACGGGACGACTCTTGCGGGCCTCATGGCTGTGCATGGCGTGGAGCCGCAGCAGTTTCTCGCCCATGTTCACAATATCGATGTGAGCGCGGTCACGCCCGACGCCGCGCTCGGGCGGGCCATCGCGGCGCTGCCGGGCCGCAAGGTGATCTTCACCAACGGATCGGTCGCGCATGCCGAGAATGTCATCACGCAACTCGGCATCGGCCATGTGTTCGAGGGCATCTACGACATCGTGACGACGGATTACCGGCCGAAGCCCCGGCGCGAAGCCTATGAGCGCTTCATCGCGGCAAGCGGGATCGCGCCGCAACGCGCGGCCATGTTCGAGGATCTGCCGCGCAATCTCGAAGTGCCGCACGCGCTCGGCATGAAGACAGTCTGGGTGAGGCCGCAGGGCGAAAGCGGGCCGGAGCGTTTCCAGCGCCTTGCGCATGAGGGCGGCGACGCGCCCCATGTGCATCACGTCGCCGACAACCTCACGGATTTTCTGAAAGAGATCGCGCCCTGA
>NZ_DAOKYX010000025.1:0-13331 GCF_035325945.1 Parvibaculum sp. | reverse complement strand
GCCGCTTCATGTCGGCGGCGAGGCTCGTCTCGAGCCATGTGCCGAGAACGAAGCCGTTCATCTGATAGAAGACGATCTCCTCATTCCCGAAGACGGGCGCCCAGCCGAACCCTTCGCAATAGAAGCGGCGCGAGCGGGCGAGATCGGCGATGCCGAGCGTGATGACGGAAAGCTGTTGCTGCATGATCCACGCACCCTCATATGCGCCGACGCGACATGCGCCGGCGGATGGGTCGCGGGACTTGGCGCCCATGCGCCAGCCAGAACTCCCGCTCGGGGAGCGGCCGGGCTAACCGAACCGGCCTGCCTTTTTCGACCGGTCAAGAATAGCCGGGACGAGATGCCTGTCCAGAAATACTCTAGCGGCGGCCGAACAGGCGCTCGATGTCGGAGAGTTTCAGCTCCACATAGGTGGGGCGGCCGTGATTGCACTGGCCGGAATGAGGCGTCGCCTCCATCTCGCGGAGAAGCGCGTTCATCTCCTCGGCGCTGAGGCGGCGGCCCGCGCGCACCGAGCCATGGCAGGCGATGGTGCCGCACACCTCTTCCAGCCGCTCCTTGAGAGAGAGAGCTTCGTCCATCTCCGAAAGATCGTCGGCAAGATCGCGCACGAGGCCCGCCACATCGAGCCTGCCGAAGATCGCGGGCACCTCGCGCACGACGACGGCGCCCGGCCCGAAGGCTTCGAGCACGAAGCCGAGTTCGGCAAGCTCGCCCGCGCGCGCGGCGAGGCGTTCGGCCTCCGCCTCGTCGAGTTCGACGACTTCGGGGATCAGCAATATCTGGCGGGCGACGCCGCGCGTCGCCATGGCGCTCTTCATGCGCTCATAGACGAGGCGCTCATGCGCCGCATGCTGATCAACGATGACGATGCCGTCCGCCGTCTGCGCGATCACATAGGTTTCATGCAACTGGCCGCGCGCGACGCCGAGGGGCCGGGCCTCGGCCTCAGCCACCGCCTGCGCTTCCGGCGCAGGCTCGACGCGAGCGGAGCGGCCGAGATCGGCAAAGGCGCCCTGCCAGCGCGACACGCCCTCGCTCTCCGCAAGGTCCGGCCGGTGCTGCGGCATCGGCGCCTGCTCATAGCGTTGCGGCGCGAAGAGCGCCCGTTCCGGCTCGGCCCTCAACGCGCCAAGCGCCGCGCCCGCCACCGTGGTCGATGCGCGATGGCCAGCCTGATGCAGCGCATGGCGAAGCGCGCCGACGATGAGGCCGCGCACGAGCCCCGCATCGCGGAAGCGCACTTCGGCCTTCGCCGGATGGACGTTCACATCGACATCGCGCGGGTCGATCTCGACGAAGAGCGCGACCGCCGGATGCCGGTCGCGGGCGAGATAATCCGCATAGGCGCCGCGCACCGCGCCGATGACGAGCTTGTCGCGCACTGGCCTGCCATTGACGAAGAGAAACTGCATCTGCGTCGTACCGCGATTATAGGTCGGCAGGCCCGCAAATCCCGTCAGCCGCACGCCTTCGCGCTCGGCCTCGATGGCAAGCGCATTCTCCGCGAAGTCGCGCCCCATGATGGCGCCGAGGCGGCCGAGCCTGCCCATCTCGCCCGGCATCTCGGTTTCGAGCCGCAGCATGTTGCGGGCCTCGCTTGTCAGCGAGAAGGCAACCTCCGGGTGGGCCATGGCGAGGCGCTTCACCACATCGCCGACGGCCTGCGTTTCCGAACGCTCACCCTTCAGAAATTTGAGGCGGGCGGGCGTGGCGAAGAAGAGATCGCGAACCTCTATGCGCGTGCCCGTGGGCCCGGCGGCGGGCTCGACGGGCGAAATGCGACCGCCTTCGACCGTCACCTTATGCGCCGTATCGGCGCCCGGTTCGCGGCTCAGGATCGAAAGGCGCGCCACCGCGCCGATCGACGGCAGAGCCTCGCCGCGAAAGCCGAGCGTCGCGATATCGTGGAGATCCTCGCGGCCGGCTTCATCGGCCTTGAGTTTCGAGGTCGCATGACGCTCGATGGCGAGCGCGAGATCGGCGGCGCTCATGCCGCATCCGTCGTCGGTAACGCGGATAAGCTCGCGCCCACCGGCACCGATGACGATGTCGATGTGGCGAGCGCCGGCATCGAGCGCGTTCTCGACAAGTTCCTTCACCGCGCTCGCCGGCCGCTCCACCACCTCGCCCGCCGCGATGCGGTTGATCGTGCCTTCGCTCAGACGGCGAACGATTCCCATGCGCCCTTACATCTCCGCCAGGTATTTCTTCGCGAGGATCTTGCCCTCCTCGACCGCGGGCTGATCGAACGGATCGATGCCGAGCATCCTGCCGGCGATGATCGTCTCCAGCATGAAGTGCATGAAGAGAGCGCCGAGCGTGTATTCATCGAGCGTCTTCAGCCTGAAGCGGCGCACCGGGCGGCCGTTTCTCGCCAGCGTGTCCACGGTCGCGCGGGCTTCCGCATCGACGAGATCGCCGATGCGATGGCCGGCGAGCGACGCGAAGGCGGGCTCATCCCTGAAGGCTTCCGCGATCTCGGGGCCCTCACCCGCCGTTTCCGTGCTGAAGACGGTGAACATCTTGTCGCGCGGGCCCGCAAGATAAAGCTGCAACTGGCTGTGCTGATCGACGGGGCCTAGCGCGCGCACCGGCGTCGTGCCCTTGCCATCCTTGCCGAGGCTTTCCGCCCAGAGCTGGCAGTGCCAGGCGAGGAAGCGCTCGAGCCGGTCGGCATAGGCCATGAGCACGCAAATATTCGCGCCCCTCTCGCGCTGGAGCGCCAACGAAAGCGCCGCACCGATGGCAGGCGCGATCTCGCCCGCGGGTTTTCCGGCAAGCACCGGCGCCAGCACATCGCGCGCGCCCGCGCGAATGGCATCGACATCGAGGCCGAAAACATGAGCGGGCAGCATGCCGACATTGGTGAGCACGGAATAGCGCCCGCCAACGCCCGGATCGTGCTCAAGCGTCGGGAAGCCATGCTTCTCCGCGAAGGTGCGCAGCGCATTGGGCTTGCCGTCCTTCGCAGGCTCGGTCAGCACGGCGAAATGGTATTTCATATATTTGCCGCCGCCCGCCTTCTCGATCGCGGTCATGGCGGCGAGCATCTGCATGGAGGGCTCGACCGTGCCGCCCGACTTCGAGACGACGAGGAAACGCGTCGTCCTGAGATCGGTCGCGGCCAGCGCCGCCTGCATCGTCTGCGGATCGAGATTGTCGACGATGTGGATGCGCGGACCCTTGTGGAGATGGGCCTGCGTGCCCCAGCCGGTGAGCTGCGCCAGCGCCTGCGCGCCAAGCGAGGACCCGCCAATGCCGAAAAGGAAAAGATCGGTCGTGTTGTCGAGGAGCTTCGCCGCGACCTCGCGCAAGGGCGCGATATCGTCCGCGCGCTCGGGCACGCGCAGCAGGGCGAGCGTCTTCTTCTCGTAGGCTTCCTTCAGCCAGGCAAGCGCAGGCGCGGCCTCCTCCAGCGCGCGCTCATAGGCGGCGCGGGTGAGCCCGCCCTCGCCTATCTTGTCCTCGAAACAGGTGTCGACGAGCTGCTCATAAGGCAAATTGGGTCGGGACATTTTTGTGAACTCACAAATCTTGTGCATGATTTTCCGACGCCGACGGGAATCAGGCGTCCACCCCCCATGCAGAGGTCACGTTAACAAGAACCGGCTTCCACAACCAGCGCCGGCAAGACGCGACGCCCTCGAAGGCGCTCGCTCAGCCGCCCGGCGCTGCCTCATGTGGGCCCGCGGGCTCGGCCGGCATGGGCCGCTCGGCGGCGCCCGGCGCCGGGGTTTCCGACATGTCGGGCTCGCCCACGATGGAGACGATGAGCCGGTCTGACCTGAAGAGGCGCTTGGCCACCCGGGCGATGTCTTCCTTCGTCACGGCCTCGATGAGCCCGTTGCGGCGATCGACATAGTCGATGCCGAGATTTTCCTGCTGGATGCCGAGAAGCTCGCCCGCGATCTCCGTGTTGGAGTCGAAGCGCAGCGGATAGGAGCCGGTCAGGTAGGTCTTCGCGTCGGCAAGCTCCTGATCGGTGAGCCCGCCTTCCGCCATGCGGGCAAGCTCGGCGCGGACGATCGAGAGGGCAACGCCGGTCGTCGCGTTCTTGGTGCCGAGCTGGCCGAGGAAGAGCGCGCCGTGGCGCATCGGATAGAGATAGCTCGACACGGAATAGGCGAGCCCGCGCTTCACCCGCACCTCCTCCATGAGGCGGGAGGAAAAGCTGCCGCCGCCGAGAACGTAATTGGCGACAAAGGCGGGAATGAAATCCGGATCGGCGCGCTTCAGTCCTTCCTCGCCGAAGATGACGACGCTTTGCGGGAAGGGCCGCTTGTCGATGACCGTTCCGGCTTTCGCGGCCACCTTCACTTCAGGCATTTTCGGCAGATGCGACTTTGCCGGCAGGGCGCCGAAGGTCCTGTCGAGAAGGGCGCCGAGTTCCGCAGGCTTGATGGGGCCGACGACGCCGATCTTCATGTTGTCGCGCGCGAAGACATTTTTCGCGTAGCCCTGAAGATCCTCGCGGCCGATCCGCGCAATCGACTTCGCCGTGCCATCGCCGGGACGCGCATAGGGATGATCGCCAAAGGCGGCCTTGTAGAAATTCCGCGCCGCGATCCACTCCGGGTCCTCGGCATTGCGGGCGATGATCGTCGCGATCTGCGCGCGGATGCGCTCGACGGCATCGGCATCGAAACGCGGCCGGGTGACGGCAAGGCCAAACAGCGCGAATGCCTCGTCGCGCTTTTCCGCCAGCGTCTTGAACCTGCCCTCGAAATAATCGCGGTCCTCG
Source organism: Parvibaculum sp. (assembly GCF_035325945.1). GTDB lineage: Bacteria > Pseudomonadota > Alphaproteobacteria > Parvibaculales > Parvibaculaceae > Parvibaculum. Next base: position 8,587 of record NZ_DAOKYX010000025.1, on the reverse strand, counting down.
GAAAAGGACATGGTGGCGCCTGTATCCTGCAGGCGTTTCTGGAACGCCTCGGAAGCGAGATCGCCCGCGCCTTCATCGAGAAGGCCCGAGACGAAATTCGCAAGCCCCTCCTTGTCCTTCGGATCGTAGGCCGAACCTCCCCGCCAGGAGACGTTCATCACGATGACCGGCACCTCGTATTCCTCGACGAGCCAGGCCTCGATGCCGCCGGGGCTCACGACGCGCTCGATCTTCATGGCCTCGGCGGGCAGCGCCCATGCGACCAGCACGAGCCAGAAAGCCGCGACCGGGAGGAGAGCCTTGCGCATCATGACCGCTTCTCCGGTAGAAGTTCGCCCGTGACCGCGTGGGCGCCGTCGAGAACCTTCCTCGCCGCCGCCATCACATCCTCCGCGCTCACCGCGCGGACACGATCGGGAAATTCATAAACGTCGCGCGCGCTGAGCCCCGTCATCAGGCCGCTGCCATATTGATAGGCCCGGGTCTGCTGGCGATCGCGCGCATAGACGGAGCGCGCGACGATCTGCGTCTTGGCGCGCTCAAGCTCGTCGGGCTTCACCCCGTCGCCGAGGAAGGCCGAGATTTCCGCATCGACCGCCTTTTCCAGCGTCTCGAGCCCGTCGCCGACGCGCGGAATGGCGTAGAGGCCGAAGGAACCCGCGTCGCGCTGGTCGCCGCCATACCAGGACTGCACCGCCGTGGCCCGGCCATCGCGGACGACGAGCGCGCTGTAGAGGCGGCTCGTCGTGCCGCCGCCCAGAATTTCGGCGAGCACTTCCAGGGCGGCCCGCTCCCCGGGGCCCGCCTGGGCGGCGCTCGGCGCGGGATAGAAGCGCAGCCATGTCGCCTCGCGCACGCGCGCGTCATGAAGCGTCACGCGCTCGGGCGCGCCGGGCCAGACGACGGGCGGCAGCTTGCGGACATAGGTCGGGGCGCGTTCCGCGATCGAGCCGTAATATTTCTCGGCAAGCGGCTTCAGCTCCGCGCCGGTGATGTCGCCCGCGACGATGAGGATCGCATTGTTCGGCGTATAGAAGCGGCGATAGAAATCGAGCGCGTCCTCAGTGGAAAGCTTTTCGATTTCGGATTTGTAGCCGATCACGTCGCGCCCATAAGGATGCTTGCCGAAGAGCTTCGCATCCATCGCCGACTGGAGGGTCGCCAGCGGATCGTTTTCGATCCGCATACGGAGTTCCTCGACGACGACATCGCGCTCGGGCAGGACTTCCTTGTCGGTGAGCCTGAGGCCGGTCATGCGGTCGGCTTCCATCTCCATGACGAGCGGCAGCCGGTCGCGCGCGATCGCCTGATAATAGGCGGTGAAATCGTAATTGGTGAAGGCGTTGTCCTTGCCGCCATTGCGGGCGACGATCCTGGAAAATTCGCCGGGGGCGATCTTCGCCGTGCCCTTGAACATCAGATGTTCGAGGAAGTGCGCAAGGCCGGTCTTGCCGGGCGTTTCATCCGCCGCGCCGACCCGGTACCAGACCATATGGGTGACCACGGGCGCGCGATGATCGGCGATGACGACGACCTGCATGCCGTTGGAGAGCCTGAACATCTCCGGCGCGCTCGGCCCTTCTGCCACCGGCACGGGGTCGGAGGCTACGGGAGCGGGACGCGGCGCAAGCGTCGCCTGCGGCGCGGCCATGGCGGCAAGAGCGATGCAGGAAAAAGCGAGGGAGGCGAGCGAAAGACGGAGGAACGAAACTCGGGAGGCGCGGGGAAGAAGCAATGTGTCGCTCCATCTTGCGGGCCCGGCTGGGCCAGGGACGCGGAAGGCCCGCCATGACAAGCGGGCCCTCCCCTTCGAGCGATGAAACCGGCTTAGAAGATCGAGGACCACAGTCCGCTGAAGAAACCCGGCTTCGCCGGCGCCTTGGACGGCGTTTCGCCCTCGGTGACGGGCTTGCCCTCGGCGCTGTTCTGCTGGATGCGCTGACGCTCGCCCGCGGAATCGACCAGCCGCTCGTCCGGCGGGGTTCTCTGCTGCCAGAAAAGCACGTCGTCGGTGAAGCGCTTGTCCTTTTCGACGAGGGTACGCGTTTCGGCGTTCACGACCTGACGGATGCGCGGATCGGCCTCGGTGGCGCCGGTCTGCTGAAGCAGCGCCTGCTCGCCGACGCTGCCTGTCGCAGGCGTCTGGGCGGCCGCCTCGTTGCCGATGAGCGCCGCCTGGGCGACGGCGGAAGGCTGCAAATTCGCTTCCTGCGGACGCGGCGCGCCCGGCTCCGGCGGACGGAGCGCGAAATCCGGCGGGATGGCCAGCGGAGCCTTGGTGACGATCGCGAATTCGTCCGGCGCGTCCTTGCCATAGCCGAGGGCTTCCTTGAGCCCACCGCCGCCGCAAGCCGCGAGCGACAGGGACAAGCCGCTCAGGATAGCCAGGCTTGCGATCCGCCTGTTCTTCAGCATTACCGTCATGTCCTTCAGCTTTCGGGTATCGAGACGACGACCCATTTGCGTTGGCGCATATCGGGCCCGCTTTTTCAGGCGCGCTCGTCCTTGCGCGCCTTGCTGCCCTGATCCGTCTGTTCGGAGTGAACCGGTCCGAACACTCCCGGCAATGCGGACTCCAGCAAGATCAGGCCGACGCCCATGACGATCCAGATGTCCGCGACGTTGAAGATATACCAGTAAAAGCCGAAGGCGTGAAAACTAAAAAAGTCCGCGACGGCCCCGTAAAGGAAGCGGTCGAGCACGTTGCCAAGCGCGCCGCCGATGACGAGGCCAATGGCGATCGCAGTGATCTTCGCCTCGCTTCTGGCTAACCATAATCCGAGCCCCGCCACTACGCCGAGCGCGAAAACGATGAGCCCGATGCGGCCCACAAGCGTCTCGGCCTGGAAGAGCCCGTAGCTCACGCCCTTGTTCCAGGCCATGACGAGATCGAAGAAGGACGTGATCTCGACCCGGCCGCGCGAGGGCAGATCATAGACGCTGAGCATCCACCATTTGTGGAGGCGGTCGCTCGCAAAGCCGAGGATGGCGACGAGCGCCCCGAGCCCCGAAAGAGGCCCCCAGACCGGCCGGCCGGCAATGCGATACGTCATGTCCTATCCTTTTCGGAGCGCGTCGAATTCCATCACGGCGGCGGCGTCGCGCGGTGTCAGATCAGGAAAGCCCGGAACGCTGCCGACCTCGGGAAGAATTTTCCACGAGCGCGCGCATTTGCGCCCCTGGGCGAGCTTCGGCACGACGGCGACGCCCGGCACATCGTCGAGCCGGAAGGCATCGGCCGGCCCCTCGCCCTCGATGAGGCTCGCCTGCGAGGTGATCGCAATCTCCGCGAGATCGAGGCCCGCCATGGCGGCCATCAGCTCGGCGTCCGCGACATAGACATCGGGCGCGGCCTCGAGACTCGCGCCGATGCGCTTCTCGCGGCGTTCGATCTCGAGAGCGCCGGTGACGACGCGGCGAAGCTCGCGCACCTTGCGCCACTTTTCCGCCAGCGCCTCATCGCGCCACCCGGCCGGCACCTCGGGGAAGAGACGCAGATGAACCGATCCGTCCTCGGAGGGAAAGCGCGTCTGCCAGACTTCCTCGGTGGTGAAGCAGAGCACCGGCGCGAACCAGGCGGTGAGGCACATGAAGAGTTCGTGCAGCACAGTCCGGCAGGCGCGGCGGCGCAGCGAGGACGGCGCGTCGCAATAGAGCGCGTCCTTGCGGATGTCGAAATAGAACGCCGAGAGGTCGATGTTCATGAAATTCGTCAGCGCATGGAAGACGCGCTTGAAATCGTAATCGCAATAGGCCTTGCGCACGAGCTCGTCGAGTTCAGCGAGACGATGGAGGATCACGCGCTCGAGTTCGGGCATGTCCGCAAGCGCGACCCGCTCATCCTCGCCGAAGCCGGTGAGGCTGCCCAGCATGTAGCGGAAGCTGTTGCGGAGCTTGCGATAGGCCTCGACCGTCGACTTGATGATCTCCGGCCCGATGCGCTGGTCTTCCCAGTAGTCGGTCGAGGCGACCCAGAGGCGCAGAATGTCGGCGCCGTTCTGCTCCATGATCTTCTGCGGGACGACGGTGTTGCCGAGCGACTTCGACATCTTGCGGCCCTGCTCGTCGAGCGTGAAGCCGTGGGTCAGCACCTGCCTGTAGGGTGCGCGGCCGCGCGTGCCGCAGCTTTCGAGAAGCGAGGAATGGAACCAGCCACGATGCTGGTCCGAGCCTTCGAGATAGAGATCGGCGGGCGAACGCAGATCGGCGCGCTGTTCGAGCACGAAGGCATGCGTGCAGCCAGAATCGAACCAGACGTCGAGAATGTCCGTCACCTTCTCGAAATCGTCCGTATCGAGATCATCGCCGAGGAAATAGGATGCTGACTTGTCGAACCAGGCGTCGGCGCCGCCTTCCTTCACCGCCTCGACGATGCGGGCACGGATCGCGTCATGAGCGGATTTCGAGGGCACGATCTCGCCGGTCTTCTTGTGCACGAAGATGGTGAGCGGCACGCCCCAGGCGCGCTGGCGCGAGACGACCCAGTCCGGCCGGCTCTCGATCATCGAATGGATGCGATTGCGGCCCGCGGGCGGAACGAAGCGCGTCTTCCCGATCTCGGTGAGCGCGACCTTCCGCAGATCGTTCACCTCCATGGAGATGAACCATTGCGGCGTGTTGCGGAAGATGAGCGGCGCCTTGGAGCGCCAGCTATGCGGATAGGAGTGAGTGAGCTTGCCCTGCGCGAGGAGCCGCCCCGCCTTCTGCAATTCCTCGATCACGGCGGCGTTGGCCGTTCCTTCCTTGCCCTGACGGGTGAGGACGAACTTGCCGGCGAAGAGCGGCACATGCTCGAAATAGACGCCTTCGGCATCGACCGTTTCGGGAATGCCCTTCTGGCCGAAATTCGCCATCCAGAGTTCGTAGTCGTCCTGGCCGTGGCCCGGCGCGATGTGGACGAAGCCGGTACCCGTTTCCTCGGTGACGAAGTCGCCCGCGAGGAGAGGCACGTCGAAATCATAGCCCTGCCCCGCGAAGGGGTGGGCGCATTTCGCAATCTGCGAGGGATCGACGGCTTCCTTGCGCTCCCAGGCGGTGACCTTCGCCGCCTTGAAGACCTCGCCCGCAAGATTATCGGCGAGGATCAGAAGCTCGCCGACGCTGGCGGTGCTTCCCTCGGCCGTCTCCTCGACGCGGTAGAGGCCATATTCGATCGTCTTCGAATAGGCGATGGCGCGATTGCCGGGAATGGTCCAGGGCGTCGTCGTCCAGATGACGACCGCAGCGCCCGAAAGCTCCGCCGGGCCGCCGAGGACGGGAAACTTCACCCAGATCGTGCGGCTGACATGGTCGTGATACTCGACCTCGGCCTCGGCGAGCGCAGTCTTTTCGACCACCGACCACATGACGGGCTTCGAGCCGCGATAAAGCCCGCCGCCCTCGCGCGCGAATTTCAGGAACTCCTCGACGATGGTCGCCTCGGCGTCGAAGGACATGGTGGTGTAGGGGTTGTCCCAGTCGCCCACGATGCCGAGCCGCTTGAACTCGGCCTTCTGCACCTCGATCCAGTGGGCGGCGAAGTCGCGGCACTCGCGGCGGAACTCGGAGGCCGGCACCTCGTCCTTGTTCTTGCCCTTGGCGCGGTACTTCTCCTCGATCTGCCATTCGATGGGCAGTCCGTGGCAGTCCCAGCCCGGAACATAATTCGCATCGTGGCCGAGCATCTGCTGGGACCGGACGATGATGTCCTTCAGCGTCTTGTTCAGCGCATGGCCGATATGGATGTTGCCGTTCGCATAGGGCGGCCCGTCATGAAGGATGAAGGGCTCGCGGCCCTTCGCCTCGAGGCGAAGGCGGCGATAGAGGTCCATCTTCTCCCAGCGGGCCAGCCATTCGGGCTCGCGCTGGGGAAGGCCGGCCTTCATGGGGAAAGGCGTTTCGGGAAGGAAGATCGTCTCGCGGTAATCGCGGGATTGCGCCGGGGTATCGGTCTTGCTGTCGCTGGCCATGGGGGTCTCGCGCAGTTCGGGGTTCGCGTCATGTCTAAAAAAGGTCGTCCCGGCCCGGGCGCATTTCGGCGGCCCTTATCGAAGGACCTCTCAGCGGCAGGCCGGGCCGCTAATTCGTGCGAGCCCTATGGCAAAATGGCGCAGATGACGCATTTTCATGGGCCCGGTTTTTAGCAGCGGTCCGCTTCACAGTCCAGTAAGGGGGAATTATCCCCGGTGCGCGGCGGAAGGGCTAGGATCGGGCCCGCGTTGCGAATATCGAGGAACCGATGCGCCAGATTGCCTTTCGCCTGATTCTCGCCCTTGCCTTCCTTGTGCTTCCGGCGCTTCCCGCCGCGGCCGGGGAGCGGCTCGACGCCATCGAGGCCGCGGGCACGCTCAGGATCGGACTCACCGGGGATTACAAGCCTTTTTCGGCGCTCGAACCCGGCAGTGGTGAATTCACCGGCCTCGATGTGGAGCTTGGCCGCTCGCTGGCGCGCGCGCTCGGCGTCCGCCCGGTTTTCGTGAGGACGAGCTGGCCGACGCTTTCGGCCGATCTCGAAGCCGGCAGGTTCGACATCGCCATGGGCGGCATCTCGATCACGGAAGCGCGGGCGAAGATCGGGCTCTTCTCGGCGCCCGTGCTCAGCGACGGGAAGACGCCGATCACGGCCTGCAAAAATGTATCGAAGTTCCAGACGCTCGACGAAATCGACCGGGAGGGCGTGCGCCTCGTCGTCAATCCGGGCGGCACGAACGAGAAATTCGCCCGCGCGCATATCCGCCGGGCGACCATCATCGTCCATCCCGACAACAACACGATCTTTCAGGAGATCGTGGCCGGGCGCGCCGACCTCATGATCACCGACGCGATCGAGACACGGCTGCAGGCAAGGCTCAACCCCTCGCTCTGCGCGGTGCATCCCGACCGGCCGTTCGACCGGGCGGAGAAGGCCTACTTCATGCCGAAGGACGAGGCGCTCAAGACGCGGGTGGATGGGTGGCTCGCAGAGGCGAAGGCATCGGGCGAGTTCGCGGCGGCGCTGAAGAAATGGGTGGAATGAGGCGCGGACGGAGGGCCATTCCACAAGCACTGCTGTCACCCCGGATTAGTTCCGGGGTCCAAGGCGGCAGGCAGGGAGCGCGCGGCTCTGGATCCCGGGTCAAGCCCGGGATGACATATTGCGGTGCGTTGCCACATTCGCGGACAGTCGCGCCGGATCAGGCCGGAATGATCCGCTCCACCGCGCGGGCCTTGAGCGCGAGCTTGCCGTCTGAATTGGTGAAGGTCGCCTCGACATAGGCCTGCGTCTTCGAGACGTTCACCACATGGCCCTCGCAGGCGAGGATGCCTTCCGTCACGGGACGGAAGAAATGCATCTGAAGGTCGGAGGTGGTGAAGTTCTGATCGTCCTTCAGAAGCGTCATCAGCGCGAAGGAGCAGGTCTGGTCGGCAAGCGTGGCGAGATAGCCGCCGAAGATCGCCACAGGATTGAGATATTGCGGATCGACCGGCCAGTCGTAGCGGATGCGGCCCGGCTCGACGATGGTGAGGCGCCCCGCATAGAGATTGAGCGCCGCGACATGAGGCGGCGCCTTCTCCATCTCGCCCGCCGCGATGCGCTTCAGAATGTTCGACCAGCTCGGCATTATTTCGTCTCGTCGGAAAATTTGGCGGCGCTGGCAAGAAGCTCCGGCAGCCCCACGATCTCGTTGTAGCGCTGGAAGGTGACGCGCGGCTCGCCCGCAGGCAAGCCCTCGCCGCGCAGCAGCGTGGCATAGACCTCCTCGAGCCGGCGGGTGACAGCGAGAAGGGCGGCGACGGGGAAGATCGCGATCTTGTAACCGATCTCCTCCAGAACGCGCGCGGAGAGATAGGGCGTCTTTCCGTCCTCGACCATGTTGGCGAGGAGCGGCACGCCCTTGAAGGTGCGCGCAATCGTCTGAAGCTCGGCCATGTCGCGCGGCGCCTCGATGAAGAGAATGTCGGCGCCCGCCTTGAGGAACGCCTCGCCACGCCGGAGCGCCTCGGAGAGATCATGCGTCGCGCGGGCATCGGTGCGGGCCATGATCTTGAAATCGCGCGAGGTGCGGGCATCGGCCGCGGCGCGGATCTTCTCGGCGGCCTCGGCGAGCGAGATGACCTCCTTGCCCTCCATATGGCCGCAGCGCTTGGGGAAGACCTGATCCTCGAGCTGGATGCATTGCGCGCCCGCAGCCTCGTAGAGACGGGTGAGACGAGCGGCATTGAGCGGCCCGCCATGGCCGTTGTCGCCATCGGCGATGAGGGGCGCGGGCATGGCGGCTTCCGCGAGAGCACGCACGCGGTCGGCCATTTCGGTTGCTGAAAGGAGGCCGATATCGGGCAGGCCAAGCGTCGAGCCGGCGACGCCGAAGCCCGTCATATAGACGGCGGGCGCGCCTGCCTGCATGGCGATCCGTGCCGAGAGCGCGTCATAGGCGCCGGGCGCGACGACGATGCCGGGTGCGGCGAGAAGGTCCGAAAGGGATCTGGTCGATGGCACGATGGGCTCCCCTGCATGGCCCCGTCGCGCCGCCAAGGCCGGAAACGATCCGGCGGGCGAGGAGCCGCCAGCTCCGTGCATGACGCCCCTTGTGGCATCGGTCAAGTCCGGCGGGGGATTTTCTCCCGGGCC
>NZ_DAOKYX010000024.1:0-40029 GCF_035325945.1 Parvibaculum sp. | reverse complement strand
CCCGCGTCCCGCACAAGGCGGGCGTTCTCGGCGGGCGTTCTGGCGGGGGCGCGGTCCCGAGGCGTGTGGAAATCAGGGGAGTTTCACAGGCCGAAATAGTCGCCGCGGCTCGGGCGCAGGCCGAGCGAGGGGGCCCTGTGGGCAGGCGAGCCTTCGGCTATCTTCCCGCCGGACCCGCGAATGTGGACATCATAGGTCCAGGATTGTCCGAAGGCCGCCGAAAGCATGCCGAAGGAGAGGGGGCGCGTCTCGCTGCCCGTCGCCTTCTTGCGGGCGATCTCGAGGGAGAATTCTTCTGCTCCGCGCCGGTCGACCGGGGCGAAGCCAAGGAGATCGGGGTCGAGGGCGGAGGCGGTCTTCACCGTCTCCTCATCGCCCAGAAGGGCGAAGACACCGTGGAAATCGCCGCGCGTCGCGACCGTGTCGGGCGTCTCGCAGAACGAGCGGCCATCGCGCAGCAGCGTTTCGAGGAAACGGCAATCCTTGCCGGTGAGGGCGGAAACGGCGTGTTCCGTCAGATCGCGGCCGGTCATGACCGTCGCGCTGAGGCCCGCGAGCGAAAAGATCTCGGCGGCGGTCAGCCCGCCGACGACAGGCGCGGCACAGCCCGAAAGTCCGGCCAGACCGGCGAGAGCGGCCGCGAGCTTCAGGATCGGCCGCCCGGAGCGCGGCAAAGACGTGTCTGGCATTGCCTGCACTCCCCCCCGAGGCGCATGGCGATCGTCCCGGAATGAAACCTGCGCGCCGGGGCCGCCTCCGTCAACGGCCAAGCGGAATCCTGGTTAACGGCCGCACACGGTTTATTGCGGAACGCCGGGATTCACGCTACTAGCTGCCAGCAGTTTCACCCACGCGGCGCGAGATCCGGCCGGCGTCGGCCACCGATCCACCCTGCAGACAGACATCCGGAGGCTCATTTCATGGCGCGGAAGAAAATCGCTCTCATCGGCGGCGGTCAGATCGGCGGCACGCTCGCTTTGCTTGCCGGGCTCAAGGAGCTCGGCGACGTCGTCATCTTCGACATTGCCGAGGGCCTGCCGCAGGGCAAGGCGCTCGATCTCGCCGAGACATCGCCCGTCGAGGGCTACAATGCCGCGCTCTCGGGCACGAACAGCTACAAGGACATCAAGGGCGCCGACGTCGTCATCGTCACCGCAGGCGTGCCGCGCAAGCCGGGCATGAGCCGCGACGATCTTCTCGGCATCAACCTCAAGGTCATGGCGCAGGTGGGCGAGGGCATCGCCAAGTATGCGCCGAACGCCTTCGTCATCTGCATCACCAACCCGCTCGACGCGATGGTCTGGGCGCTGCGCCAGTTCTCCGGCCTGCCGCACAACAAGGTCGTCGGCATGGCGGGCGTGCTCGATTCCGCGCGCTTCCGCTATTTCCTCGCCGAAGAGTTCAATGTCTCCGTCGAGGACGTGACGGCCTTCGTGCTTGGCGGCCATGGCGACACGATGGTGCCGCTCGCGCGCTACTCGACCGTTGCGGGCATTCCGCTCCCGGACCTCGTCAAGATGGGCTGGACGACGAAGGAAAGGCTCGAGCAGATCATCCAGCGCACGCGCGACGGCGGCGCGGAGATCGTCAGCCTGCTGAAGACCGGCTCCGCCTTCTATGCGCCGGCCGCGTCCGGCATCGAGATGGCCGAAGCCTATCTGAAGGACCAGAAGCGCGTTCTGCCTTGCGCAGCCTATCTTGAGGGCCAGTATGGTCAGAAGGACGTTTATGTCGGCGTGCCGGTGGTGATCGGTGCGGGCGGCGTCGAGCGCGTCGTCGAGATCGAACTCAACGCCGCCGAGAAGAAGGCGTTCGAGAAGTCCGTCGGCGCCGTCGTCAGCCTCATCGACGCCTGCAAGAAGATCGACCCGAGCGTCGCCAAGGGCGCCGCGCCCAAGGGCAAGAAGTCGTAATCGGGCCCTGAGCCTCTGCCGCAAAAAAGGCCGTCCCCATGGGGCGGCCTTTTTCATTGTCGGGGCATGTGGGCCCTCCGGGACGCCGGGACTTGCGCCGCCTTCATCCCGTGATTAATGTTGTCCATTAATCGGGATCGGAGGAACGGATGAAGAGGATCGTATTTGCCGGGGCGGCGCTCGCCGCGCTTCTCGTCATCATCGGGGCGGGCGCGGTATGGCTGTCGCCAAAGCTTCAGGACGGCATATTGGAGCGCGCAGCCGAGCGGCGCCTTCAGGAGGGCGACCGTTCGGACCTTCTCGGCGACAAGGCGCTTCACATCGTGCTTTGCGGCACGGGATCGCCCATGCCGGACCCGGAGCGCGCCAATGCCTGCACGGCCGTCATCGCGGGCGGGCACATGGTCCTCATCGATGCGGGGCCGGGTGCCTGGCGGAAGATCGCGGCGACCCGGCTGCCGGCCGCGGCCCTCGATGCCGTCCTTCTCACCCATCTTCATTCGGACCATATCGGCGGGCTGGGCGAGGTGGCGGTCCAGAGCTGGATCGCGGGCCGCAAGGTGCCGCTCGAGATTTACGGGCCCGGCGCGCCGCACGATCTCAAACATGAAGAAGACGCCGAAGGCCACGCCTATGGCCGGTCGGGAACGGCCGATGTCGTGCGCGGCTTCGCGGCGGCCTATGATTCCGATGCGGGGTTCAGGCTCGCCCATCACGGTGCCGATTTTCTGGCGCCGGAAGGTGCGCGCATGATCCCGCATGAGATCTCGATGCCCGCGCCCGGAGAGGCCATCACCGTCTATGACAGGGACGGCCTCAGGATTTCGGCCTTCCTGGTCGATCATCACCCGGTCGAGCCGGCCTATGGCTACCGGATCGAATATGAAGGCCGCGTCGCGGTGGTCAGCGGCGATACGAAAAAGATCGAGAACATGGTTCGTTTCTCGAAGGATGCCGATCTCCTCGTGCATGAGGCGCTCGACCCCGCGATGGTGAAACTTCTCGCCGTCGCGCTCGACAAGACCGGCAATGCGCGGCTCGCCAAGATGGCGCGAGACACGATCGGCTATCACGCCTCGCCCGTCGAGGCGGCGGAGATCGCGCGCGAGGCCAATGTGCGCATGCTCGTCTTCACGCATGTCGTGCCGCCGCTGCGCAATGCGCTGATGCGGCATATCTTCATGCGCGACGTCGGCGAGGCGCGGGGGGCGGGCAAGACGCTGATCGGCGAGGACGGGCTGATGCTGAGCCTGCCCGCGGGCTCGACCGCGATTGAAAGCCGCCAGCTCGGCGAGGAGTGAGGGCAGTTCGGGGCTCGGGCGCCGGCCCGGCCCCCTGTGGCCGGAAAGAGGGGCGATACCGGGGGTGGCGGAGCGGGTCCATTTGACGTAGCGTCAGGCTATCTACAGGAAATTATTGAGAATTCTGTAAGTGGGTAAAAAGGCGATGCTCTGAACCCGGATTCATGATTTGGCGGTTGCGCCCGGATTTCCGGGTGCTATAACTCGCGGCAATCCGTAATTTTTCCATCGGGGCCGCACTCCGCGCTGCCCCTCCAGCCCGGACGGACCGCCCATGAACATCCATGAATATCAAGCCAAGGCCGTGCTTGCGAAGTATGGCGTGGCGGTGCCGCGCGGCATTCCCGCGTTCACGCCTGAAGAGGCGGTCGCCGCCGCGCAGAAGCTCGGCGGTCCCGTCTATGTCGTCAAGGCGCAGATCCACGCCGGTGGACGCGGCAAGGCCGGCGGCGTCAAGGTCGTCAAATCGGTCGACGACGTGAAGGCCGAAGCGACGCGCCTTCTCGGCTCGACCCTCGTCACCCATCAGACGGGTCCGGCCGGCAAGCAGGTCAATCGCCTCTATGTCGAGGAAGGTTCCTCGATCGCGCGCGAACTCTATCTCTCCGTGCTCGTCGATCGCGCGACCTCGCGCATCGCCTTCATCGCCTCGACCGAAGGCGGCATGGACATCGAGGAAGTGGCGCACAAGACGCCGGAAAAGATCCTCACCTTCTCGATCGATCCGGCATCGGGCATTTCCTCCTTCCACGGCCGCAAGGTGGCGTTCGCACTCGGTCTTGAGGGCGATCTCAACGCTCAGGGCATCGATCTCGTCCAGAAGCTCTACAATGCCTTCGTTGCCGAAGACATGTCGCAGCTCGAGATCAATCCGCTCGTCGTCACCGGCGACAACAAGCTCGTCTGCCTCGACGCCAAGGTCGGCTTCGACGACAACGCGCTCTACCGGCACAAGGACATCGTCGAGCTTCGCGACATCACGGAAGAAGATCCGGCCGAAGTCGAGGCGTCGAAATACGATCTCAACTACGTCAAGCTCGACGGCAAGATCGGCTGCATGGTGAACGGCGCGGGCCTCGCCATGGCGACGATGGACATCATCAAATATTACGGCTCCGAGCCTGCGAACTTCCTCGATGTCGGCGGCGGCGCGACGAAGGAAAAGGTCACCGCGGCCTTCAAGATCATTCTTTCCGATCCGAACGTCGAAGGCATTCTCGTCAACATCTTCGGCGGCATCATGCGCTGCGACATCATCGCGGAAGGCGTCATCGCTGCCGCGAAGGAAGTCAGCCTCAAGGTTCCGCTGGTGGTGCGCCTCGAAGGCACCAATGTCGATCTTGGCAAGAAGCTGATGGCCGAATCGGGACTGCCCATTATTTCCGCCGACAATCTCGCCGACGCGGCCGAGAAGATCGTCAAGGCCGTGAAGGAGGCTCACTAAATGTCTGTTCTCGTCGGCAAGAATACGAAAGTCATCACCCAGGGCTTCACCGGCAAGCAGGGCACCTTCCACTCCGAGCAGGCCATTGCCTATGGCACGAAGATGGTGGGCGGCACCTCGCCGGGCAAAGGCGGCACGACGCATCTCGGCCTTCCGGTCTTCAACACCGTTGCCGAAGCCGTCGAGAAGACGGGCGCCACCGCTTCCGCGATCTATGTGCCGCCGCCCTTCGCGGCCGATGCGATCCTCGAGGCGATCGACGCCGAGATCGAGCTTGCCGTCTGCATCACCGAGGGCATTCCCGTCCTCGACATGGTGCGGGTGAAGCGCGCGCTTTCGGGCTCCAGGACGCGCCTCATCGGACCGAACTGTCCGGGCGTCATCACGCCGGGCGAGTGCAAGATCGGCATCATGCCCGGCCACATCCACAAGCCGGGCTCGGTCGGCATTGTTTCCCGGTCGGGGACGCTTACATATGAGGCAGTGGCCCAGACAACGGCGGCGGGCCTCGGCCAGTCCACCTGCATCGGCATTGGCGGCGATCCGGTCAACGGCACGAACTTCATCGACGCGCTCGAGATGTTCCTCGCCGACCCGCAGACGGAATCGATCATCATGATCGGTGAAATCGGCGGTACGGCGGAAGAGGAAGCTGCCGACATGATCAGGGCCTCGAAGGTGAAGAAGCCGATGGTCGGTTTCATCGCCGGAGTGACGGCTCCCCCCGGACGCCGGATGGGCCATGCGGGCGCAATCGTGTCCGGTGGCCGCGGCACGGCGGAAGCCAAGATCGAGGCGATGAAGTCCGCGGGGATCCGCGTTTCGCCGTCGCCTGCGGCACTCGGCACGACGCTCGTCGACTTGCTGAAGGGCCGTTGAGAAATGTTGCGGAGCCGCCGTCTGACAGGCGCTGGCTCCGCAGGGTTTTTTAAATGGCTTGTTGACCCTGACCGGATAGGATTCGGGTCAGCAAACGGCCTCTTTCAAGAAGGGGGTGCGGGCCCTTAATCCGCACCGGACACCGGCATGAGCAATGGCAGCGCCAACGAGCGCTTCGAGCGGACGTCCTTTCTTTATGGAACCAACGCAGCCTTTGTCGAAGAGCTTTACGCCCGCTATCAGGAAGATCCGCAGTCGGTAGACGCGGAATGGCGTAATTTCTTCGACGGCCTCGGCGATGCGCCCGAGGATGTGAAGAAGGTTGCAAGGGGCGCTTCCTGGAAGCGCTCCGACTGGCCTCTCATCGCCAATGGCGAGCTTGTCTCGGCGCTCGACGCCAACTGGACGACGCTCGAGGCGCCGATCAAGCAGAAGATTTCCGAACGGAAGACCGGCGCGAGCGAAGAGGAGATTCGCTCCGCGACGCTCGATTCCGTGCGCGCGCTGATGATGATCCGCGCCTACCGCATCCGCGGCCATCTCGACGCGAATATCGATCCGCTCGATCTGCGCCCGCAATCCGACCATCCGGAACTCGATCCGGCGAGCTATGGCTTCGGGCCGGACGATCTCGACCGTCCGATCTTCATCGACCATGTGCTCGGGCTCGAAACGGCGACCGTGCGGCAGATGCTCGACATTCTGCGCCGCACCTATTGCGGCACGATCGGCGTCGAGTTCATGCATATCGGCGATCCGGAGGAGAAGGCCTGGATCCAGGAGCGCATCGAGGGCCCGGACAAGGAAGTCACCTTCACCGAAATGGGTCGGCTCGCCATTCTCGACAAGCTCATCAGGGCCGAGGGCTTCGAGCGCTTCTGCGGCGTGAAGTATATCGGCACCAAGCGTTTCGGCCTCGACGGCGCGGAAGCGATGATCCCGGCGCTCGAGCAGATCATCAAGCGCGGCGGTGCGCTCGGCGTGAAGGAAATCGTGCTCGGCATGGCGCATCGCGGGCGTCTCAACGTGCTCGCGAATGTGATGTCGAAGCCTTTCCGCGCGATCTTCCACGAATTCAAGGGCGGCTCGTCGAATCCGGAGGATGTCGATGGCTCCGGCGACGTGAAGTATCACCTCGGCGCCTCGTCCGATCGCGAGTTCGACGGCAACAAGGTGCATCTGTCGCTCACCGCCAATCCCTCGCATCTCGAGATCGTCGATCCCGTGGTGCTCGGCAAGGCGCGCGCGAAGCAGGATCAGCTCCATGACGGGCAGAGAAGCACTGTCATCCCGCTGCTCATCCATGGCGACGCGGCCTTTGCGGGACAGGGCGTCGTGGCCGAATGCCTCGGGCTCTCGGGCCTCAAGGGGCATCGCACCGGCGGCTCGATCCATTTCATCATCAACAACCAGATCGGCTTCACCACGAGCCCGATCTTCTCGCGCTCCTCGCCCTATCCTTCGGACGTGGCGAAGATGGTGCAGGCGCCGATCTTCCATGTGAATGGCGACGACCCGGAAGCAGTCGTGCATGCGACGAAGATCGCCACCGAGTTCCGGCAGCGCTTCAACAAGCCTGTCGTTATCGACATGTTCTGCTATCGCAGGTTCGGCCACAACGAGTCCGATGAGCCGAGCTTCACGCAGCCGCTCATGTACAAGAAGATCCGCAGCCATCCGACGACGCTGGAGCTTTATTCCGAGCGGCTCGTCGAGCAGGGTCTCATCACCAGGGAAGAGATCGAGCGCCGCGTCGAGGCGTTCCGTCACGAACTGGAAAAGGAATACGAAGCCTCCAACAGCTTCCGCCCCAACAAGGCGGACTGGCTCGATGGACGCTGGGCGGGTCTCGGCCGCTCCGAAGGCGAGGCGCAGCGCGGCGAGACGGGCGTCGAGCTCGAAGTGCTGCGCGAGGTCGGCCTGAAGCTTTCGGAGGTTCCGAAGGGCTTCAACATCCACAAGACCATCCAGCGGTTCATGGACAACCGCCACAAGATGATCGAGACGGGCGAGGGCATCGACTGGGGCATGGCGGAGGCACTTGCCTTCGGCACGCTGCTCAGGGAAGGCTTCAAGGTGCGCCTGTCGGGGCAGGATTCCGAACGCGGCACTTTCGTGCAGCGCCATTCCGTGCTCAACGATCAGGAGACGGAAGACCGCTACATTCCGCTGAACCACATCGCCGAGAATCAGGCGCCCTACGAAGTCATCAACTCGATGCTTTCGGAAAACGCCGTCCTCGGCTTCGAATATGGCTACAGCCTGGCGGAGCCCAATGCGCTCGCCTTGTGGGAAGCGCAATATGGCGACTTCGCCAATGGCGCCCAGGTGGTGATCGACCAGTTCATCACCAGCGGCGAGCGCAAGTGGCTGCGCATGTCGGGTCTCGTCATGCTGCTGCCGCATGGCTATGAGGGCGCGGGGCCGGAGCATTCCTCCGCGCGTCTCGAACGCTATCTGCAGATGTGCGCCGAGGACAACATCCAGGTCGCCAACTGCACGACGCCGATGAACTATTTCCACATCCTGCGCCGCCAGATGCACAGGAAGTTCCGCAAGCCGCTCATCCTGATGACGCCGAAGTCGCTTCTGCGGCACAAGCGCGTCGTCTCGAAGATCGAGGAGTTCGGCCCCGGCTCGAGCTTCCATCGCGTGCTGTGGGACGATGCGGAGACCCCTTCCGGCGAGAAGGTGAAGCTCGTGTCCGACGACAAGATCAAGCGCGTCATCGTCTGCTCGGGCAAGGTTTATTACGACCTCTATGAGGAGCGCGAGAGGCGCGAGATCAACGACATCTATCTCCTGCGCGTCGAGCAGCTCTATCCCTTCCCGGCCAAGTCGCTGATGACCGAACTTCAGCGGTTCACACAGGCCGAGATCGTCTGGTGCCAGGAGGAGCCGAAGAACATGGGGGCCTGGACCTTCATGGAGCCCAATATCGAATGGGTGCTCGATCAGGTCGGCGCGCGCTATCGCCGTCCGCGCTATGCGGGGCGGCCGGCATCGGCGGCGACGGCTGTCGGCCTCATGAGCAAGCACAATCAGCAACTCAACCAGCTCCTGTCGGATGCGCTGAAGATCGACTGAGTTTTCTCTGAAAGGCGGAAAGAGAATGGCGACGGAAATCAAGGTGCCGGCACTCGGCGAATCGGTAACGGAAGCGACCGTTGCCCAGTGGTTCAAGCAGCCGGGCGACGCGGTCACCGTTGACGAGCCGCTGGTCGAACTGGAAACCGACAAGGTCACGGTCGAGGTGCCGGCGCCCGCATCGGGCGTGCTTTCGGATGTCTTCGTGAAGCCGGGCGAAACGGTCGGCATCGGCGCCGTGCTGGGTGCGATCGGCGAGGGGGCGGGAAAACCCGCCGCCAAGCCCGCCGCGAAGAAGGAAGAACCGAAGAAGGCGGCGCCCGCGGCGAAGCCCGCAGCCCCCGCGGCGGTTCCGGCCGCAGCGGCCGCGCCTGTCGCAAAGGCGGAGGCGCCGCTTGCGCCTTCCGTGCGCAGGCTTGCGGAAGAAAGCGGCATCGAGCCCGCGCGCGTTGCGGGCACGGGCAAGGATGGCCGCGTGACGAAGGGCGACATGCTCGAGGCGATCGCCGCCCCGGCTGCCGCGCCCGCGCCCGTTCAGGTGCGTGCGCCCGTCCCCGCCGATCAGGCCGCGCGCGAGGAGCGCGTGCGCATGACGCGGCTCAGGAAGACCATCGCCACCCGCCTCAAGGAAGCGCAGAACACGGCCGCCATGCTCACCACCTTCAACGAGGTGGACATGACGAACGTCATGGCGATCCGCAATCAGTACAAGGAGCTTTTCGAGAAGAAGCACGGTGTGCGCATCGGCTTCATGAGCTTCTTCGTCAAGGCGTGCATCGCGGCGCTGAAGGAAATCCCGGCGGTCAATGCCGAGATCGACGGCGACGATCTCGTCTACAAGAATTATTACAATATCGGCGTGGCGGTCGGCACGGAGCGCGGCCTCGTCGTTCCCGTCGTGCGCGAGGCGCAGGACATGTCGCTCGCCGACATCGAGAAGACGATCAACGATTTCGGCAGGCGCGCCCGCGACGGCCAGCTCAAGCTCGAGGAATTGCAGGGCGGCACCTTCACCATCTCGAATGGTGGCGTTTACGGCTCGCTCATGTCGACCCCGATCCTCAACGCGCCGCAATCCGGCATTCTCGGCATGCACAAGATCCAGGAACGGCCGATGGTGATCGGCGGCAAGATCGAGGTCAGGCCGATGATGTATCTCGCCCTTTCCTACGATCATCGCATCGTGGACGGGCGCGAGGCGGTGACCTTCCTCGTTCGCGTCAAGGAATCGCTCGAGGATCCGCAGCGCCTGCTGCTCGATCTCTGACACCCCTCCGCAAATCAGGAGTAATGCCATGGCGGATGCTTTCGACCTCGTCGTGATCGGCGCGGGCCCTGGCGGCTATGAATGCGCGATTCGCGCGGCGCAGCTCGGCATGAAAGTCGCCTGCGTCGAGAAGCGCGACAAGCTCGGCGGCACCTGCCTCAATATCGGCTGCATTCCGTCGAAGGCATTGCTCCACGCCTCGGAACTCTTCGCGGAGGCGGGCCATGCCTTCGCGGATATGGGCATCAATGTCGGCACGCCGACCATCGACCTGAAGAAGCTCCTCGGTTTCAAGGATGAAGCCGTCGACGGCAACACAAAGGGCATCGAGTTCCTCTTCAAGAAGAACAAGATCGAGTGGGTGAAGGGCGAAGGCGTCATCAAGGCGCCGGGCAGGGTTCAGGTCGGCGAGCGCGTGCTCGAAACGAAGAACATCGTCATCGCGACCGGTTCGGATGTCGCCCGGCTGCCGGGAATCGAGATCGACGAGAAGCAGATCGTTTCCTCGACCGGCGCGCTCGCGCTCGGGCAGGTGCCGGCGCGGCTCCTCGTCATCGGTGGCGGCGTCATCGGGCTCGAACTCGGCTCCGTCTGGGGCCGTCTCGGCTCCAAGGTCACCGTCGTCGAATATCTCGACGCGATCCTTCCCGGCATGGATGGCGAGGTGGCCAAGAACTTCCAGCGCATCCTCAAGAAGCAGGGCTTCGACTTCAAGCTCGGCTCCAAGGTGACGAAGGTCGAAAAGACGAAGGCGGGGCTCAAGGTTTCCGTCGAGCCCGCGCAGGGCGGCGCGGCGCAGGTCATCGAGGCCGATGTGGTGCTCGTTGCCGTCGGCCGTGTTGCCTATACGCAGGGGCTCGGGCTCGAGAATGCCGGTGTCGTGACGGACAAGCGCGGCCGCATCGAGGTCGATGCGCATCTCAAGACCAATGTCGACGGCATCTACGCCATCGGAGACGTGATCGCGGGGCCGATGCTCGCGCACAAGGCGATGGAAGAGGGCGTGATGGTCGCCGAGCGCCTCGGCGGCGTCGCCGGTCACGTCAATTACGATGTCATTCCGGGCGTCGTCTACACCTCGCCCGAAGTCGCGGCGGTCGGCAAGACCGAGGAACAGCTCAAGGCCGAGGGCGTCGAATACAATTCCGGCAAGTTCCCCTTCACGGCCAATGGCCGCGCGAAGTCGAACAAGCAGACGGACGGTTTCGTCAAGATTCTCGCCGACAAGAAGACCGACCGGGTGCTTGGCGTCCACATCATCGGCGTCAATGCGGGCGAGATGATCGCGGAAGCCTGCATCGCGATGGAATTCGGCGCCTCGTCGGAGGACATCGCCCGCACCTGCCATGCGCATCCGACGCTTTCGGAAGCGGTGAAGGAAGCGGCTCTCGCGGTGACGGGCGCTCCCATCCATATGTGAGGTTCAGCGCCGCGAGCGCGGATGGGCCTTGTCATAGATGTCGAGCAGGCGCTGGCTCTCGACCTCCGTATAGATTTGCGTCGTCGACAGGCTCGCATGGCCGAGCAGTTCCTGGATCGCGCGCAGATCGCCGCCGCCCGCGAGCAGATGCGTGGCGAAGCTGTGGCGCAGTGCATGCGGCGTCACGGTATCGGCAAGGCCGAGCCTCTGGCGCAGGCGAATGACGGTTGCCCTGACCATGCGCTGATCGAGCCTTCGTCCGCGCGCGCCGACGAAGAGCGGGTCGTCCGGCCCGAGACCGAAAGGGCAGAGCCGCAGATAATCATCGACCGCCTGGCGCGCCACGGGCAGCACGGGGACGATGCGCTCCTTGCCGCCCTTGCCGGTGACGCGCAACGTGGCGGGCAGGGGGGCCGCACGCCGGTCGATCGACAGCGCCTCGGCGATGCGAAGGCCGCAGCCGTAAAGAAGGGTCAGAATGGCCGCATCGCGGGCGGCGATCCAGGGTTCGATGCGCTCGTCGGCTGCCTCGTCGATGAGGTCGAGGGCTGCTTCGGGCGACAGCGGCTTCGGGATGGCGTGGGGAAGTTTCGGCGAGCGCAGGGCGGTGAGCGCCGCATTGGAGAGGACGCCGCCGCGATCGAGAAAGCGGAAGAAGGAGCGGATGCTCGAAAGCGCGCGGGCGAGGCTTCTGCTCTGAAGGCCCTCATTGCGCCGCCGGGTCAGAAAGGCGCGGAAATCGCGCAGCTCGAGTGCGCCGAGCGACTGCAGATCGGCCGCATGGCCCAGATGATCGACAAGAAAATCGAAGAAGCGCGCCACGTCGCGGTGGTAGTTGACGAGCGTTGCGGGGCTTGCGCGCCTCTCGGCCATCAGATGCGAATACCAGGCGCGCAAATGCGGATGCACATCCTCCGCCGCGGCAATGGCGGCGGCGGCCTGGTCGGGCGTCAGAGTGCCGGGGGCAGGTCGAGCCATCGGCGCACGCAGCGTTCGACGATGCGGGCAAGGAATTCGAGAAGATCGGCAGCCTGCTCGGGATGGAACTGTTCCGGCGTGCGGCCGCCCAGCGCAAGGAGCCCGGCCGGTGCGCCGCTCGCAAAATCGAGCCGCACCAGCGCTTCGGACTGCACTTCCTCGGCGAGATGATTGTAGAGGCCGCGGCTGCCATGCACATTGGCGACGAGGCGGTAGGAGACATCGCCTCCCATCATGCGGGCGACGCCGCCCGGCTCCAGCACACGCACGCTGCGGACGCCGATGCCGGAAACGCCGTTCGATGTTTCGATGCAAAGGGCGGCGGCGCGGACGTCGATCGCGCGGGCAAGCCCCTCAGGTGCGGTGATGTATTCGATCAGGTGCTCGAAATTGCGCGCATCGAGAAGCGCGCAGGCGGCGTTGTGGACCTGTTCGCGGGCGAGGCTGTTCAGCGAAGACGCCTCGATCAGTTCGGACTGGATGTCGCGCAGCGTGCGGACCTGCTTCTGCAGCTTGCCGATGATGAATTGCTGCATGTCGACGACATTATGCCCGTTGTCCTGCGCGGGAATGATGGCCGAGATGAGATCGGGGTCGTCGGTAACGAATTCGGGATGCGCCAGGAGAAAGGCCTTCACCTCGTCGGGTGAGACGCTCGGCACGGATTCCATAATCCGTTCGACTTCCGTCCGGTCGTTGTAATGGCTCATGGCGTCGATCACCCGGGAGGTTATCAGAGAATTTTCTGGCCGGTCTTCTTCCAGTCGGCGAGGAAGAGTTCGAGGCCCTTGTCGGTGAGAGGGTGGTTTGCAAGTCCGCGCAGGACGCCCGGCGGTACGGTCGCCACATCGGCGCCCACCAGCGCTGCTTCCTTCACGTGATTTGCGCTGCGGATCGAGGCGGCGAGAATCTCGGTCGGGAAGTCATAATTGTCGTAGATGGTTCGGATATCGTGAATGAGTTCCATTCCATCGAGATTGATGTCGTCGAGGCGGCCGATGAAGGGCGAGACGAAGGTCGCACCGGCCTTGGCGGCGAGGAGCGCCTGGTTCGCCGAGAAGCAGAGGGTGACGTTCACCATCGTGCCTTCGCCGGCGAGCGCCTTGCAGGCCTTCAGGCCATCCCAGGTCAGCGGCACCTTGACGGCGATGTTCTTTGCGATCTTCGCGAGTTTGCGGCCTTCCTCGATCATGGCCGCCGCATCGAGCGCAGTGACCTCCGCGCTGACGGGGCCGGCGACGATGCCGCAGATCTCCTCGATGACCTCGATGAAATTGCGGCCGCTCTTGGCCACCAGAGAGGGGTTCGTGGTCACGCCATCGACGAGACCCGTCGCGGCGAGATCCCTGATTTCTGCGATATCCGCGGTGTCGACAAAGAATTTCATGGGGCCTTGTCTTCTGGTCGGGGGTCTTCTGGTCGGGCTTCGACGTCCGTATGACAGTCCGTTCGGGGGCGCGGCGCAACTTTTCTTTTCTTTTGCCGCGCCAGGCCCGGAGGTGCAAGGCCTGACGTTCCGCTTGCTTTATCAGGTGTTACATTATCGTCTCGTCTTCGAATTTCTCATCAGCCCGGCTCAGAATGCCCATCGACCCATCGCCGCGAAGCGTCAGCGTTCTCATTCCGCTCGCCCTGCCAGCACCTTACGACTATGAGGTTCCTGCCGGGTTAATCGCGGAAGAGGGAGCCTATGTGATCGTGCCGCTCGGCGCGCAGCAGATGCTCGGCGTGGTCTGGGGGCCCGGCACGGGCGAGGTGGAGGCGAAGCGGCTCAAGCCTGTTCTCGAGGTTCTCGACGCCCCGCCCATGCCTGCCGCCCTTCGCCGCTTCGTCGACTGGATCGCGGCCTATACGCTCAACCCGCGCGGCTCGGTGTTGAGGCTCGCCCTGCGCGCGCCGGGCGCGCTCGAGCCGCAGCGCATGCGGACGGCCTACCGGCTTGCCGATGCAAGGCCCGCGCGCATGACGCCCGCGCGGCTTCGCGTCGTCGAAACGGCGAGCGACGGATTTGCGCGGACGGCGCGCGAGCTTGCCGAGGAGGCGGGCGTCTCCGATGGCGTGGTGCGCGGTCTTATCGAAGCCGCCGCGCTCCTGCCTGTCGATCTGCCCACCGAGGCGCCCTTTCCCGAGCCCGATATCGGGGCGAGGGGAAAGGCGCTTTCGCCGGAGCAGTCGGCCGCCGCTTCCGTCTTGCGGGCGCGGGTCGAAGCGGGGCGCTTTGCTACCCTGCTCCTTGACGGGGTGACGGGATCGGGCAAGACGGAAGTCTATTTCGAGGCGGTGGCCGAAGCGCTTGCACGGGGCAAGCAGGCGCTCATCCTGCTGCCGGAGATTGCGCTCACGAGCCAGTTTCTCGACCGATTCGAAGCGCGTTTCGGCTGCAAGCCGGCGGAATGGCATTCCGAGCTTTCGCAGCGCGAACGACGCCGCGTCTGGCGCGGCGTCGCGGAGGGGCGGGCGCGGGTGGTGGTCGGGGCACGCTCGGCGCTTTTCCTGCCCTTCAGCGATCTCGGCCTCATCGTCGTCGACGAGGAGCACGAGGCCGCCTTCAAGCAGGAGGAGGGCGTTATCTATCATGCACGCGACATGGCGGTGGTGCGCGCCTCGCTCGGGGATTTTCCGATCGTGCTGAGTTCGGCGACGCCCTCGCTCGAGACGGTGGTGAATGCGCAACTGGGGCGCTATGAGCGCGTGGTGCTGCCCGAGCGGCATGGCGCGGCGGAGCTTCCGCAGATCGCCGCCATCGACATGCGCGAGGAGCCGCCCGAGCGCGGGCGCTGGCTCTCGCCGCGGCTCGTCAGCGAGATCGCCGAGGCGCTCGGCCGTGGCGAGCAGGCGATGCTGTTTCTCAATCGTCGCGGCTATGCGCCGCTGACGCTCTGCCGCACATGCGGCCATCGCATCGAATGTCCGCAATGCTCGTCCTGGCTCGTCGAGCATCGCTTCCGGCGGGAACTCGTCTGTCATCATTGTGGCTACACGGCACCGGTGCCGAGAGCTTGCCCCTCCTGCGGCGCGGAGGAGGCGCTCGTCGCCTGCGGTCCGGGGGTCGAGCGCATCGCGGAGGAAATCTCGGAGCGTTTCCCCGAAGCGCGCATCGCCATCCTGTCGAGCGACAATCTCAGAGGGCCGCAATCGCATGAGGAGGTTTTCCGTGCCATCGAGGCGCGGGAGATCGACATCATCGTCGGTACACAGATCGTCGCGAAGGGGCATCATTTCCCCTGGCTCACGCTTGTGGGCGTCGTCGATGCCGATCTCGGGCTGGAGAATGGCGATCTCCGCGCGGCCGAGCGCACCTTTCAGCTCCTCCAGCAGGTGGCGGGGCGAGCGGGCCGGGCCGAGCGGCGGGGCCGCGTCTTCCTCCAGACCTATATGCCGGAGCATGGCGTGATGCGGGCGCTCGTGTCGGGTAATCGCGACCAGTTTCTCGACCGCGAGGCCGCCGCGCGCGAGCGGCTGGGACATCCGCCTTTCGGCCGGCTCGTCGGCGTGGTGCTTTCCTCCGAAAATGCCGCCCAGGCGCAGAAATTCGCGCGCGAAATGGCCCGCGCCGCGCCGCAGGCCGAAGGTGTCAGCGTGCTCGGCCCCGCGCCCGCGCCGCTTGCGATGCTCAGGGGGCGGACAAGGCTGCGCTTCCTCGTCAAATCGGCGCGGAACATAAATGTGCAGGCCTATATGCAGGCCTGGCTCTCGGCGCTCAAGGTGCCGGGCTCGGTACGCATCGCCGTCGATGTCGATCCGTACAGCTTTCTCTGATCGAACAGCGGGACACGGACATCAAGCCGCAGGAACCAGAGCGGCTCAGGATTTCTGGATGAACCTTGCCAGCGCTCCGAATGCGGCATCTGTGGAGAGATGCTCGCGAGCATATCGCAGTGCCCCTTCCCTCAGATGGGCGCGATATTCTGCCGATGCCGCGACCTCACGAACCGCATCGCGGAACTCCTCGGGCGTCTTTGCGACACGGCAGAATTCGTAATTGGCGCTGGGGCAGCCGTCGATGCCCTCCGGCGTGGTGACGAGCGGGATGCCGTATCCAAAGGCCTCGACGCTTTTGATCTTCATGCCGCCGCCGAAGCGCGTCGGGTTCATCGTGAACGCTACCGTGCTGTAAAAATCGGTTTGAAGCGGAACTGGCGGCAGGATTTCGAAGCGCGGATAGCGCTTTTCGACGTCCGGGAGCCTCGAGATGGTGCCGCATATCCGGATCGGGACGGCATCGGTCTCGCTTTCCGTCAACACTTCATTGTGAAGCCAGTCCAGGGCGTCCTGGTTTGCCGTTGCGCCACTGCACAGCATTCCGCCGATCGACTCAGAGCTTGGCGTTACGGGATCAGTCGGCGCAACGTGCGGAGAAAAGATGCACTTCTTCCTGCCAAGACGGGAGACGCTGATATCAAACTCTTCCTTGGAAATGAGCAGCACCCGATCGAAGGATTCGAGGATCGAGAATTCGTTATCCTCGGTCATTTCAATCACGGGCTGCAGTCCGGCGGCCCGGAAGCGCTCCGCTCTTAGATAGATCAGATCGAGCGTATCGAGGACGACAGGCACGCCTTTGGGAAAAACGGACCGCGCTGTGCCGAGATGGGCGTACTCGATGATACCCACGTCGGGCTTCAGACTTGCGACAAGCGCTCGCAAGGCGCCCCAATCGATTTGGCCGTCCGGGGCGGGTGCGCAAAAGTGAAGTGTCGCTGAGCCGATCGGGGCAATGTCTTCCGCTGGAGGATGGGAAATAATGATGCCGTGAGCCTCGGCAACGCTGCCCACGTACTCGATCAGCGATCTGATGCGGGCGATGCTTCCCAGCCCCATCATGTGAGCGGGAACATCAGTCAGGATGACTACGCGCTTAGGTTTCATCGCTGGAGAACTCCGCTCGTCTGGCCAAGGCAGTCACCCGTATCCCATAAACATAGTTAAATAGTTCTTTTCAGGAGTTGTCGTCGGGACGTCGGAGGGCATGAGCAGCTTCGTATCGGCCGCCACGCCGCCAATTCTCGGGCGGTGATATTGCACATGCGGGGTCCTTGTGTTACCAAACGCCCGGCCTTGGGGGTAGCGGGCCGAACCAGGCCCCCTCGGTAAGAATAAATTAGTGAAATCAATCAGTTAGCGCACCGACCCGCATATGGTGCGCCGACCCCCACAGAATGCATGGGCGGGCACGCCAAGTGGCAGCTGATCATCTCGTCTCCGGCATGGCCGGTCGGTATGCAACGGCGCTCTTCGAGCTTGCGGAGAGCGACGCCTCGCTTGACGCCGTCGCGGGCGATCTCAAGCGTATCGAGGCCCTCATCAATGAAAGCGCCGATCTCCGGCGGCTCGTCGAGAGCCCCGCTTTCGGCGCTGACGATCAGGCGCGCGCCTTCGCGGCCGTGCTCGAGCGGGCAGGCATCAAGGGGCTCGTGGCCAATTTCGTCGGCCTCGTGATTCGCAACCGGCGGCTTTTCGCCCTGCCGGCGATGATCGTGGGCTTCGGCCGCCTTCTCGCCGACAAGCGCGGCGAGATGTCCGCCGACGTGACCTCGGCTCACCCGCTTTCCGAAGCGCAGATTGCGAGCCTCAAAGGGGCCCTCAAGTCCGCGACGGGGCGCGACGTTCAGATCAATACCAAGATTGACGAGGGGCTCCTCGGCGGGCTCGTCGTCAAGGTGGGGAGCCGGATGATCGATTCGTCTCTCCTGACCAAACTCAATTCTCTCAAGATTGCCATGAAAGAGGCTTCCTGATGGACATTCAGGCCGCGGAAATTTCCGCAATCCTCAAGCAGCAGATCAAAGGGTTCGGTGCGGAAGCGCAGGTCTCCGAGATCGGCCAGGTGCTCTCCGTCGGTGACGGCATTGCCCGCGTCTACGGTCTCGACAACGTCCAGGCGGGCGAAATGGTCGAGTTCCCGGGCGGCGTCCGCGGCATGGCGCTGAACCTCGAAAGCGATAATGTCGGCGTCGTGATCTTCGGTTCCGACCGCGACATCAAGGAAGGCGACACGGTGAAGCGCACGGGCGCCATCGTGGACGTCCCCGTCGGCAAGGGCCTGCTCGGCCGCGTCGTCGATCCGCTCGGCAATCCGATCGACGGCAAGGGCCCGATCGAGGCGACGGAGCGCCGCCGCGTCGACGTGAAGGCGCCCGGCATCATTCCGCGCAAGTCGGTGCATGAGCCGATGCAGACGGGCCTCAAGGCGATCGACGCCCTGATCCCGATCGGCCGCGGGCAGCGCGAGCTCATCATTGGCGACCGCCAGACCGGCAAGACCGCGATCGCGATCGACGCCATCCTCAACCAGAAGCCGCTCAATCAGGGCGATGACGAGCATCAGAAGCTCTATTGCATCTATGTCGCCATCGGTCAGAAGCGCTCCACGGTCGCGCAGATCGTGAAGACGCTGGAGGAGAACGGCGCGCTGCAATATTCGATCGTGGTCGCCGCGACCGCGTCGGAACCGGCGCCTCTGCAGTTCCTCGCGCCCTTCGCGGGCTGCACCATGGGCGAGTTCTTCCGCGACAACGGCATGCATGCCCTCGTCGTCTATGACGATCTCTCCAAGCAGGCCGTCGCCTACCGCCAGATGTCGCTCCTGCTGCGCCGCCCGCCGGGCCGCGAAGCCTATCCGGGCGACGTCTTCTATCTCCATTCCCGCCTGCTCGAGCGCGCGGCGAAGCTCAATGACGAGAACGGCAAGGGCTCGCTCACCGCTCTCCCGGTCATCGAGACGCAGGCGAACGACGTGTCGGCCTATATTCCGACCAACGTCATCTCGATCACGGACGGCCAGATCTTCCTCGAGACGGACCTCTTCTATCAGGGCATCCGTCCGGCGGTGAACGTCGGTCTGTCGGTGTCGCGCGTCGGCTCCTCCGCCCAGATCAAGGCGATGAAGCAGGTCGCGGGCAAGATCAAGGGCGAGCTTGCGCAGTACCGCGAAATGGCGGCCTTCGCGCAGTTCGGCTCCGATCTCGACGCGGCGACGCAGCGCCTGCTCAATCGCGGTGCGCGCCTGACCGAGCTTCTGAAGCAGCCCCAGTTCTCGCCGCTCAAGGTGGAAGAGCAGGTCGTCGTGATCTATGCCGGCGTCAACGGCTATCTCGACGGGCTCCCGGTCGGCGATGTCGGCCGCTACGAGGAAGAGCTGCTGCGCGCCATCCGCTCGAGCCATGCGGGCATCCTCGATGCCATCCGCACGGAGAAGCAGCTTTCGTCCGACACCGAAGCGAAGCTGAAGGCGGTGGTCGAGAGCTTCACCAAGGCGTTTGCCTGATCAAGGAACCGGGTGACGGCCAATGGCGAGCCTCAAGGACCTAAGAAACCGCATCGCTAGCGTGAAGGCGACGCAGAAGATCACGAAGGCGATGCAGATGGTCGCCGCCGCGAAGCTGCGTCGTGCGCAGGAAGCGGCGGAGGCCGCGCGGCCCTATGCCGAGCGCATGAACCGGGTGCTTGCCAATCTCGCGATCGGCATGGCGGGCCGGGAAGATGCGCCGAAGCTTCTTGCCGGAACGGGCAGCGATCAGGTGCATCTCGTGATCGTTGCGACCGCGGATCGCGGCCTTTGCGGCGGCTTCAACTCGTCGATCGCGCGGCTTGCGCGCGATCACATCAACGCGCTTCTCCGCGACGGCAAGACGGTCAGGATCATGACCGTCGGTCGCAAGGGGCGCGATGCGCTGAAACGTCAGTATGGCGACAAGATCGTGAAGAGCGTCGATTTCACGGGCTTGCGGCAGATCGGCTTCGATCAGGCGCAGGATATCGCGCATGCGGTTCTGGCGATGTTCGAGGCGGGCGAGTTCGATGTCGCCACGCTTTTCTATTCGAAGTTCCAGAACGTCGTGACGCAGGTTCCGACGGCCCAGCAGCTCATTCCCGCCACTCTGCCCGGCGCGGACGAGGTGGCGAAGGCCACGGCGGAGCTTGCGGGCGCCGTTTACGACTATGAGCCAAGCGAAGAGGAAATCCTGAGCGATCTGCTGCCGCGCAACGTGTCGGTGCAGGTGTTCCGGGCGCTTCTTGAGAATGTCGCTGGCGAGTGGGGCGCGAAGATGTCCGCCATGGACAATGCGACGCGCAACGCCGGTGATATGATCAACAAGCTTCAGATCACCTACAACCGCTCGCGCCAGGCCATGATCACCAAGGAACTCATCGAAATCATTTCGGGCGCCGAAGCCCTCTGAGATACGCCCCTTACGGGAAGATTAAGGAAGCCCCATGAGCAACCCAGTCGGAAAGATCGTTCAAATCATCGGCGCCGTCGTGGACGTCGAGTTCACCGATCATCTGCCCGCCATTCTGAACGCCCTCGAGACGGACAATGGCGGCCACCGCCTCGTCATGGAAGTGGCGCAGCATCTGGGCGAGAACACGGTTCGCGCCATCGCCATGGATACGACCGAAGGTCTGACGCGCGGTCAGGAAGTGCGCGACACGGGCTCGGCGATCCGCGTTCCCGTGGGCGACGGCACGCTCGGCCGCATCATCAACGTCATCGGCGAGCCGGTGGACGAAGCGGGCCCGGTCAAGGCCGAGAACACGCGCGAAATCCACCAGAACGCACCGTCCTTCGTCGATCAGTCGACGGAAGCCGAAATGCTCGTCACGGGCATCAAGGTCGTCGATCTGCTCGCGCCCTATGCGCGCGGCGGCAAGATCGGCCTTTTCGGCGGCGCCGGCGTCGGCAAGACGGTTCTCATTCAGGAACTCATCAACAACATCGCCAAGGCGCATGGCGGCTACTCGGTGTTCGCCGGCGTCGGCGAGCGCACGCGCGAGGGCAACGACCTCTATCACGAGATGATCGAGTCGGGCGTGAACAAGGACCCGCGCGAGAACAACGGCAACACGGCGGGCTCGAAATGCGCCCTCGTGTACGGCCAGATGAACGAGCCGCCGGGAGCCCGCGCGCGCGTCGCTCTGACGGGTCTCACGGTCGCCGAATATTTCCGCGACCAGGGCCAGGACGTGCTCTTCTTCGTCGACAACATCTTCCGCTTCACGCAGGCGGGTTCCGAAGTGTCGGCTCTGCTCGGCCGCATCCCGTCGGCCGTGGGCTATCAGCCGACGCTCGCGACGGACATGGGCGCGCTGCAGGAGCGCATCACCACGACCACCAAGGGCTCGATCACGTCCGTGCAGGCCATTTACGTGCCGGCCGACGACCTGACCGACCCGGCGCCGGCGACCTCCTTCGCGCATCTCGACGCGACGACGGTTCTCAACCGCGCCATTTCGGAAAAGGGCATCTACCCGGCCGTGGACCCGCTCGACTCCACCTCGCGCATTCTCGAGCCGCGCGTCGTCGGTCAGGAGCACTACGACACGGCGCGTCGCGTGCAGGAAATCCTGCAGCGCTACAAGTCGCTTCAGGACATCATCGCCATTCTCGGCATGGATGAACTCTCCGAAGAGGACAAGCTGGTCGTGGCCCGCGCCCGCAAGATCGAGCGCTTCCTGTCCCAGCCGTTCCACGTCGCCGAAATCTTCACGGGCACGCCCGGCTGCCTCGTCGACATCAAGGACACGGTCAAGGGCTTCAAGGGTCTCTGCAACGGCGACTATGACCACCTTCCGGAAGCCGCCTTCTACATGGTCGGCACCATCGAGGACGCGATCGCGAAAGCCGAGCGTCTCGCCAAGGAAGCGGCATAAGCGCTCAGGGTTGGATCAAGGCTCATGGCTGAAAAGCTGCACTTCGAACTCGTTTCGCCGGAACGGCTTATCCTTTCGGAGAGCGTCGATCTCGTGACCGTGCCCGGCAAGGAGGGCGATATCGGCGTGCTGGCGGGACATGCTCCGCTCATGACCACGCTGCGTCCCGGCGTCATCAATGTCGATGATGCCGGTCGCCCGCAGCGGCGGATCTTCGTGCGCGGCGGTTTCGCCGAAGTGACTTCGGCAGGGCTTACGGTCCTTGCCGAATTCACGGTGCCGATCGAGGAACTCGACCGGGCCACGATCGACCGCGAAATCGGCTATGCCACGGAAGACGTGAACGACGCCAAGAGCGAGGAAGCCCGTCAGGCCGCGCAGGAAAAGCTCGACCACCTTCGTCAGCTTCTCGAGGCCGTCTGAGGCCGCGCCTTCGGGCGGATCGCAGCAGATCGGGGCGGTGCGGAAGCACCGCCCTTTGTTTTTGCGGCGCATTTCCCCCGGTTTCTGCGGGATTATGGCGCATGCCGGAGGCTTAACCCCTCCATGGGCATTGGGGTATAGTGACGATTGCATGACGCATGCAAGGCAGGTGAAAGCATGAGCCGCCACTGGACGCTCGACGACATCAAATGGGACGATTTCGACGCATCGAAGGTCGATCCCGACATTCTGCGTGCGGTGAAGGCCGCGGCGCTCGTCGAGTACAATGCGCCGGACTATGTCACCTATCTCTGCAACGTCTTTTCCGACCGGCCCGAGATCATGGAAGTGATCCGGCAATGGGGCGCGGAAGAAGTGCAGCATGGCGCGGCGCTCGCGCGCTGGGCCGAGCTTGCCGATCCGCAATTCAAATTCGCCGATGCGCTGGCGCGTTTTCAGGCGGGCTATTCCGTTCCGAAGGACGTCTCCCAGTCGGTGCGCGGCAGCCGCGCGGGCGAATTCGTGGCGCGCTGCGTGGTCGAGAGCGGCACGTCCTCCTATTACACGGCGATCAAGGATGCCTCGGAAGAGCCGGTGCTGAAGCAGATCGCGGCCAATATCGCGGCTGACGAGTTCCGGCATTACAAGCTCTTCTACGATCACTTCAAGGATATCGAGGACGAGCTTCCTTCCGTGCTCGGACGGGCGCGGATCGCCATCGGCCGTGTCTCGGAGGCCGATGACGACGAGCTGGCCTGCGCCTATTACGCTGCGAACACGCCTGCCGACGGCAGCGTGCCCTATGATCGTGCCCGCTTCTCCAAAGCCTATGAGAAGCGTGCCCTGGGCCTCTATCGCCGCCAGCATGTCGAGCGTCTCGTCGCCATGGTGGGCAAGGCGTCGGGTCTCAAGCCGCATGGGTTCGTCATGCGCGTGGTGTCGCCTCTCGTCTGGATGTTCTGGCAGATCCGCGCGAAGCGGCTCGCCAACGCGCCGGTCTAGGACGTTCGCGCGAGCCAGAAAACGGGCTCGGCACCTCCGCGGCTATTCCTGACATCGAAGAAGAGGAGCGGCGCTCCCGCGCCGAACGCGGCTGCGAGCGCTGGCGCGCGCTCATCGGATGTCGTGCCGAGTTCGCCGCCCCGCGCAACCCTGCCGCCATGGCTCACCGAGAGCGCGCCGAGACCGGCGACGATCAGGTGGCGTTTTCCGGCCAGTTCCAGAATCACCACGCCGCGATAGCCCTTGAAGCTGCCGGCGAAAAGTACCTTCGCTTCGGCCGGACTTTCGACCCCGCAGCCTGCGGGTACGAGCAGCGCCATGCCGCTCGTGCCGCGGATGCGCGCTGACGCGAGTTCGGGCGGGCGCGATTGCCGTTTCCCCGCCTTGTCGAGCCGCGTCATGCCGTCCGCATCGATGCGGCAGGTCGCTCGGATTGCCGTAGCGTGTTGCGCTTGCCGCCGCGCTGGCCGCTGAAGGGGGAGTGGCGCCCCGGCCATCCGCGCTTCCACGATTTTCGGAGCTTCACTTTTCTTCGCTATGCCGGGTGGGTGAAATTCCCGCTGAAGGTCCGCGCAGATAGCCGCATAGTCAGCGGGCCAGCCGAGAGGGGCGCTCGCCGAGCGCAAACAATCGCCAAGATTGACAGCGGGGGCCGGAATATCCCCGTTACGCACCATTGTCTCCCGCGCGATCGGGCGCGGCGCCCCTCGATCGGCGCTCGAATGGGATGCCGCCAGAGTGAGCAGGCCGATGCCGAATGGGATGATGACGCTCGCGCTCCAATGCATCGTCATGTTCCGGACGGATCGGTGCCCGGCCTCCGGTCCCGTCATGCCCCACGCGGGAAATGATCCGTAGGCGGAGCCTTGAGAGGCGCGTAAGCCCGTGACATTCGGGCTCGGAATATCCTTGTACGGCTGCGGCGCGCCATCGCCAATGATGCGTATCCTTCTGCGCCCGCGCCTATACCAAAGACCCTATGTCGCCTCGTCCGCCACGGCTCCCATAATTCAAGCTCGACTGAGGGAAAGCCGGCGGTGCGATCATGCGGGCCTCATCCTTTTCCGCCCGCGCGGAGCTGCGTTGGCGTGAGCGATATGGCATGGCGGCAAGCGTCGCGGCGGCGCTTCGCAATCCGCGTCGTCGTCATCTTTCCTTCGCGAAGACGCAGCGAAACGGGCCTCGCGTGTGGCCCCGGCTGTCACTGCCGCGATTTTCGCTTCCCGGCATCAGCGTCGCCCTGTTTCTCATTCTGCCGCTTGCGGGCGGTATCGTCGCGCTCCCCGGCCCGGATCGCGCGGAGGATGTGGCGCGGGAGGTGCGCGGGCTTGCCATGCGGGTGATCTCGAGCCTCGACATGATGGAGACTGCGTCGGCGAGCACGGAGCGGGCGGGCATGGCCGGGAGCGGGGCCTTGCTCACGGATTTCGCTGCCGCGAACGAGGCAGGCCTCGTCGCGCTGCGCGGATATCTCATCACGGGAAGCGCCGGTTTCCTTGCCGAGTGGCAGCAGGCGAATGGCAGACTCGATGAGATCGCGGCCGCTCTCGACCGGAACTCGCGCTCCTGGAGCGACGGCGCGCGGTTGCGCAGGCTCGCCGATCTCTTGCGGACGACATCCGATATCGAGGCACAACAGCGTCTGGTCGCCGGCCTCGTCGGCACGCCCAATCGTTTTCCGGGTCTGCGGCTTTATGACGAGGATATCGACCCGGCGCTCGAGCAGGCGATGTCGCTTTGCGACGAGGCCTTGCGCTCGATCATCCTGTCGCGCTGGCCGGGCATGGAGGGGAGCGTGGATTCGCTGGCGCGGTTGCGCGGTGCGCTGCTCACGCTTCGTCCGGAGCTTCGCTCCTATCTCGTCTCGGGCGATGGAGAAGCGCTTGGCGCATTGCAGACCGACTATGCAACGATGCGCGCCGCGCCCTCGATGCTCGCGGCATTGCGGGCCAAGGTCAGCCCGGAGGATCAGCGTCGCATCGACCGCATCGCCGCGCTGATCACGGCGAGCGACATGCCGCTTCAGCGCGTCATGACATTGCGCCGTTCGCCCCGCTGGGACTATGCGGATTACGGCTTCCGGCAGAAGGTGCTGCCGCTCGCGGAGGCGATCTCCTCCATCGTCGATGGCTGGCGGACGGCGGGCTAGACGAGCGGCCTTGCGAGGGGTCCGAGTTCGCGGACGATCTGCTCATAGACACCGCGCTTGAAGGGAACGATCAGCTCCACCAGCTCGCTCACCGGCACCCATGCCCACTCGCTGAATTCCTGATGCTCGTCGGCGGCGATATCGATGTCGCCGTCGATGCCGGTGAAGCGCATGGCAAACCATTTCTGCTTCTGGCCGCGATACTTGCCCTTGAGCGCGTGGCCGACGAGGTGGGGCGGCAGGTCATAGATGAGCCAGTCCGCGACTTCGCCGATGATCTCGGCCTTGTCGGTGCCCGTTTCTTCCCTGAGTTCGCGAAAGGCCGCCTCGCGCGGGTCTTCGCCCTCGTCTATGCCGCCCTGCGGCATCTGCCAGGTGAGCGGCGAGCCCGTATCGACCGACTGGATGCGGTTGCCCGCCCAGACGAGGCCGTGCCTGTTGATGAGCATGATGCCGACACAGGGCCGATAGGGCAGGGTTTCGGGATCGACCGTCATTGTCTTGCTGTCTGTCTTCGCCATGCCGCTCACCTGCACGTCCGCCCGTCCTGTCCGGGGAACTTCGCGCACCCTCAGGAACCGCCCGCCGTCGCCGTGACGGGAACGAGAACGAAGCCCTTTTCCTTCAGCGTTTCGGCCCAGCGTGTCAGCGCGTCGACCGTGACGGGGAAGGCGGAGGCAACGCCGACCGCGACGCCCGCTTCCTTCGCCGAGGCTTCGAGCGCCGCGAGCGATTGATCGATCACGCCGGGGTTCTGCACCGGATCGACGAGGCGCGAACCCACGGAGAGGGGGAGCCTGATTTCGCCCGCGATCCGGGGCGCGAGGCTCCGCTGCGATGCGCCATTGTCGACATACATGAGCCCGCGCTCCTTCAGCGCCCCGAGCACGGGCGAGAGGGCGGCCTGCGAGCTCGTGAAGCGCGCGCCCTGATAGTTCATGACACCCGCATAGCCGGTGAAGCGGCTGAGCAGCCATTCGAGGCGGGAGATGTTCTCCGCCGTCTGGAGGCTGGTCAGCAGCGTATAGGGGCCTGGATCGTTCTGCGGATAACCGAAGGGCTCCATCGGCAGTTCGAGCAGAACCTCGTGGCCTGCCGCGCGCGCCTTGCCGATCCAGCTCTGGAGGTTTGCGCCATAGGGCGCAAAGGACAGCGTCACCTCGGGCGGGAGCTTCTCGATCGCATGGGCGGTCGCGCTGTCGCTGATGCCCATGCCGCTCACCACGAGCGCGATGCGCGGCCCAGTGGGCATGGGACGCGGCAGCGGCCGGGCATAGACCTTCCAAGCCTGCCGGCCGTCCTTGGCGATGACGGGAAGCGGCCCCTGCTTGCCTTGGGCGACAAGGGCGGGGTCGGGAACGGCGCTCAGCGGCCCGGCGATCCCGGCCGCGGGGATATCCACGGCCGCATTCCCGGTGGGCACGGTCTCGGCGCCGAGAATCTTCACACCGTCGGCGGAGGCCTCTCCGTCGCCGCCGACCACGCGCCTTGCCGCGTCGAGGAGCGCCTGTTCGTCTGGTGTGGGTTTGTCGACGACGGGGGGCGTCTCGTTCGCCTCGGCGGTGTCCGCATGGGGGGCGGCCGGATGCTCGTCCGCCGAGCCCGGGCGCAGCAGCGCGTCGGTCGCGGCAGGCGGGGCCGGCTCGGGTGCCAGGGCGAGCCGGACCACGGGTTCCCCCGCAAGGCGATGATCGCCGAGAAGAAGCCATGCGAGCGTGCCGCCATAGAGCAGGGCGACGGCGATCGTCGCCATCGCAAGCAGGCTCACGCCCCGGCGTTCCTCGCCGTGCATCCTTTGCAGAGCCCCCTTCGGCATCCCGCTCGCTCCCTCACCCGCCGGATTTGAGCCGAGGATCGGTCATCAATTCGCGCTCGCCGTCGAGGTCGCCTTGAAGGCGGCATCCTTGCGGACGCCGTTCAGCAGGTCGATCGCATAAAGAAGCTGCTTGTCGTCCTTCTTGTCCGCGGGGACGAAGGAATCGGAGCCGGCGACTTCCTTGGCGCCGTCTTCCGCAGCCAGATGGCCGGGCAGCTCGGCCTCGCCGGTGATGAGAAGTTTCTTCTTCTTCTGGTCGCCCGACTGCTCGACCTGAATGTCGGGCTCGATGCCCTTGGCCTGGATCGAGTGGCCGGACGGCGTGTAGTAGCGCGCCGTTGTCAGGCGCAGCGCGCCGTCGGAACCCAGCGGAATGATCGTCTGCACCGACCCCTTGCCGAAGGAGCGCGTGCCGAGGATCGTGGCGCGGCGGTGGTCCTGAAGCGCGCCCGCGACGATTTCGGAGGCGGAGGCCGAGCCGCCATTGATGAGCACGATGACCGGCTTGCCGTTCGTCAGATCGCCGCCACGCGCATTGTAGCGCTGCGTGTCGTCCGAGTGACGGCCGCGTGTCGAGACGATCTCGCCCTGGCTGATGAAATCGCTGCTGACAACGATCGCCTGGTCGAGCAGGCCGCCGGGATTGTTGCGGAGGTCGAGGATGTAGCCCTTCACCTTCGCCGCGCCGATCTGCTTCTGCAGCGCGCGGATCGCGTCTTCGAGAAGCTCGCCCGTCTGCTCGTTGAAGGAGGTGATGCGGACATAGGCGATGTCGCCCTCGCGATGGTACTTCACCGACTTGATGGTGATGATGTCGCGCGTGAGCTTGACGTCGAAGGGTTCCTCGACGCCCTTGCGCACCACGGTGAGGGTCACGGAGGTGTTGACCGGCCCGCGCATCTTGTCCACCGCATCGCTCAGCGTCAGGCCGAGGATCGGCTTGCCGTCGATATGGGTGATGTAGTCGTTCGGGCGGAGCCCGGCGCGGCTCGCGGGCGTGTCGTCGATCGGCGTCACGACCTTCACGACGCCGTTTTCCATCGTGACCTCGATGCCGAGCCCGCCGAACTCGCCGCGCGTCTGGACCTGCATGTCGCGGAAGTTCTTGGGGTTCATGTAGCTCGAATGGGGATCGAGCGAGGTCAGCATGCCGTTGATGGCCGCCTCGATGAGCTTCGCATCGTCGGTCGGCTCGACATAGTCGGCGCGCACGCGCTCGAACACGTCGCCGAAAAGGTTGAGCTGGCGATATGTGTCGCTGTTGGCAGCGTGGGCCGACCCGTCGAATGTGCCCGACTGGAACGCGAACACGGTCAGCGCGGAAACGATCGTACCGACCGCGAAGCCGGCTATCACAGACTTATTCATTTATCCACGAGCCTTCTTGTCACTCATCATCAGCCAGGGGCGCGGGTCTATCGGATCGCCGTTTTTCCGGAATTCTATATAAAGCGAGGGGTTCCGACCGGATTTTCCGTGCAGGCCCGAATTGTCATTCCATTCGGTCGATACATTCGCTTCAGCCAGATTGTCGGGAGAAGGCGCTGGGCCCATGGTGCCAACAGGTTCCCCGGCGAGGATGTTCTGGCCCACAGTCCCGTCGATCTTCGTCATTCCTGCCAACAATACATGGTAGCCTTCGCCGACCGATATGATCAAGAGTTGCCCATAGCGGCGGAACGGCCCGGCGAAGACGATCCTGCCGTCGAAAGGCGCGATCACCTGCGCGCCCGGCCGCGTCGCGATCAGTATACCCTGCATCCGTCCGCCAATGCCGTTCGGCCCGCCGAACTCCCTGAGAACGGGGCCTGTGACCGGCAGCCGGATGAGCCCTTTTGCCGCCGAAAAAAGGCGCGAAGAAGGCGAACCGGCAACCGGGGGCGAGGGGCGCGGGGGGGTGAGCGCCGCCATGTCCGTTTCGGCGGGGCGGTCGGCCATGCCGGGGGCGGGGGAGGCCGGTTCCGCAGCCATTTGGCGAGGGGGCTCGGGCTTCGGCCGCAGCGCCGGATCGGGTCTTTTCATCGGGATGCGTTCGGCCGCGCCCGCTTCGAGCCTCGAGATCAGGTCCTTGAGGTCGGTCGCCTCGCGCGAGAGCCGCTCGGCCCGCGCCTCCTCGCTTTCGACGGCCCGGGCCAGGCTCTGCTGGCGCGCCATCTTCTTCTTGAGCAGGGTTTCGAGTTCCGCCCGGTCGCGCTCGAGCGAGGCCTTGGCGTCGGCCAGCGTCGCGCGTTCGGCCGAGATGCTCTGGCGCAGGCGGGCAAGCTCCTCCAGCCTCGCTTTCAGCGCCTCGGCCTCCGCCCGCAATTCGGGCACGGCCGAGCCGAGCAGGATCGCGCCGCGAATGGCGCCCAGCGCATCGTCGGGCCGCACCGCCAGCGCTGGCGGCGGATTGCGGTCGAGCCGGGTCAACGCGGCAAGGAGTTCGGCCATTTCGCCGCGCCGGTGCTCGAGCCTGGCGAGGACGTCCGATTCCGCCGTCCTGAGCGCGGCAAGGCGTTCCTCGGAAGCCGAGACTTCGCGCTCGCGCGCCTGCACGCTGGCGGCGGTCTTTATGAGCTTGCCGCGGATTTCCTCGGTTTCGCGGCGCGCCTTCTCCGACTGGGCTTCCAGCGCCTTCTTGCGGGTGACGCTCGTGTCGAGTTCCTGCTTCAGGCTTTCGAGCTTGGTCGGATCGGCGATCTCCGCCCGCGCGGCGGGGCCCGCGATCATCAGCGCGGCAAGCGCGAGGGCGACGAAGCCTTCAGGCCGTGACACGGTCTGCCTGTTCAGGATCGAGGATAAGGGAGCGGCCTGTCATCGCCTCCGGCACGGGCACGTCGAGAAGCCCGAGGATGGTCGGCGCGACATCGGCCAGCGTGCCGAAGCGCAGCTCCCTCCGCTCGCGCGCGGGCAGGCCGGCCAGCGTGAACGGCATGTTGGAGCGGGTCGGGCCGCGCCAGGGTTTTCCCGTTTCGGCGTCGACCATGATTTCGCCCTTGCCGAAGGCGCCGGTGATCGCCATGACGCCACCGCGCTTCTCGATCTGCGCGGCGAGCTTTCCGAGGCTCTTGTCGACCGCCTCGGCCGCCTCGATCGTCGCGCGCAGATTTCCGGTCCGTCCCAGCACGGCGACATTCGGCAGGTTGAGCACGAGAAAGTCGCGGTCAGCCTTCTTGATCGACGCGATCGCCTCGGCGACGAGGTCGGCCGCGGCAAGCTCGGGCCGCCTTTCGAGCTTTGCGAGCGGCGGCGTTTCGGCGACGCCGATCGTCTCGCCGTTGAAGATCGTGGACGTGCCGCCGCGCAGGAAGAGCGAGAGGTTCGTTTCGGCGATGGTTTCCGTGAGCAGGAGCTGGGTGCGTCCCGCGCGCGAGAGCGTCTCGCTGAGCGTCGGCCGGGCGGGCGCCTCGCTGAAGAGCGGCTCGACACGCTCCCTTGCCGGGCCGTCCAGTTCGCAGAGCGAATAGGCGCCCGCAAGCAGGCGCGCGGCGGGAGACGCCA
Source organism: Parvibaculum sp. (assembly GCF_035325945.1). Lineage (GTDB taxonomy): Bacteria > Pseudomonadota > Alphaproteobacteria > Parvibaculales > Parvibaculaceae > Parvibaculum. The sequence continues at coordinate 9,216 of NZ_DAOKYX010000024.1, read as the reverse complement.
GCAGCGCTTCCATGAGCCCCCGGCCGAGATCGGGCCGGAGATTGACGAGGAAGACCGCGTCGTCCTGCCTGATGCCGCGATATTTCTGGGTGATGACGGGCGCGATCCGGTCGTCGGCCATGCCCTTGAGGTAGCACTGGTCGAGATGGGCGGCAGGATATTCCGTATGCGGCGCATCGGCGTCGGCGATTGCCTTCACGGCAGCTGCAAGGGCCGCGGGATCGGCCGGATCGTCGAAGGCGAAGGCGCGGCCCATCAGGCTTGCGAGAGTGGCATTCTCGGCGCCGGCCGTATCGTCGAGAAGCTCCGCGAGGCAGTCGATGCCGGCCTGCGGGCTCGTGTCACGGCCATCCGTCACGGCATGGATCCAGACCTGCACGCCCTCATGGCTCAGCAGCGCGGCAAGGACCGCCAGATGATGCTGGTGGCCGGCGATACCGCCCGGCGAGGCCATGCCGATGAGATGCACCGCGCCGCCCAGCGGCCTCACGCGCTGAACGATCTGCGTGAAGACGGGATTGGCGCCGATCGATTGCGCACCGTCGTCCTGGATCGCGCGGTTTATGTGCACGAGGCTTTGCGTCACTGGCCTCCCTGCGCCAAGGGTCATGTAGCCCGCCTGCGCGTTGCCGGGTCGGCCTGCGGGCAGGCCGACAGCTTCGCCCGAGGCGGCAAGCACGGCATGGGGCGATGTTCCGGCGAGCCGATCGTAAATCGGCGTACGCGCCTGGGCGAGCGCATTTCCTTCGCGCTCCGCGCAAATGCCCCATCCGTCCAGGAGAACCAGGACGAGAGGTCTGACGCCGATCATGCCGCTCTCAACTTCCGAAAAAACAGTCAGCCCAATGCCTGTGCGCGGGTCGCGCACCCCCGGATGAAGCTAATGGAAGGCTTGAATCGTGTCCACGCCGCGTTGACCGATTCCGGCACGTGGTGCCGCATGAAAAGCGTGGCGGTCAGGCGCGATGATAGGGATGACCCGCGATGATCGTCACGGCGCGGTAGATTTGCTCGGCGAGCATGACGCGCACCAGCATATGCGGCCAGGTCATGGGGCCGAAGGCGATGAGGTGGCTTGCCTCGTCACGCAGCGAAGGCGCGAGGCCATCGGCGCCGCCGATCACGAAGGCGAGATCGGAAACGCCGCTGTCGCGCCAGCGCGCGAGCCGCCCGGCAAAGGCCTCGCTCGGTTCGGCGCGGCCGCGTTCGTCGAGCGCGACGAGAAGCGCGCCGCGTGAAAGCGAGGCCTTGAGTTGCGCCGCCTCGCTTTCCTTGAGCGCCGCGCCTTCGAGTCTGCGCTTCTCCTCGACTTCCCTCAGCGTGAGCGCGGTGATGCCGATGCCGCGCCCGGCCGCGGTGATGCGGGAAACATAGCCGTCGAGAAGTTCCTTTTCCGGCCCGGCGCGAAGGCGGCCAACGGCGCATATCTCGATGCGCATCGGTGTTCTCCTCCCCCGGGGCGTACTGGCCCGCGTGCCGGTTTCAGATCGCGACCTGCTCGGCCGCCTGCTCCGCCGGAATGTTCGCGGCCCACATCTTCTCGAGCTTGTAGAACTCGCGTACCTCGGGACGGAAGACATGCACCAGCACGTCGCCCGCGTCGATCAGCACCCAGTCGCCCTGACGCAGGCCCTCGACGCGCGCCGTACCGAGGCCCTTCTCCTTCAACCTGCGGATCAGGTGTTCGGCGACGGCGCTCACATGGCGCTGCGAGCGGCCGCTGGCGATGACCATGCAGTCGGCGATGGGCGTCTTCCCGGCGAGATCGATCGAGACGATGTCCTCGGCCTTGTCGTCGTCGAGGCTCTTGAGGATGAGAGCGAGCATGGCTGAGAGCCTGGCTTCCTCGGCCGAGGCTTTCTTCCTCGAGGCAGCAGCCTTCGTTGCGGAAGGCTTGCGAGGAGCCTTCGCGGCGCCGGTTGCCTTCGTCGCCTTGGCTGGCTTTGCTGCTTTCGTCTCCGGTGCTTTCGCTTTGGGCGCTTTCGTCGCGGGCGCCTTCACGCGGGCCGGTTTCGCCTTGGGCTCCTTTGCCGTCGGCGCATTTGCCTTCGCCACTTTTGCCTTTGGCTCTTTGGGATTTACCGCCTTTGCCGCGGGCGTCTTTGCGCCGGATGCCTTCGCCTTGGCGCGGGGGACCTTGCGGTCCGGTGTCTGACTGCTCAGGAACTGGCTCCTTCCAGATGAACTCGACGGCCTGCCGCCGAAGCGGTCTTGGCATAACCAAGGATAAGTGTCCTGCCCTCCGAGTTCAATCTATCCCGCATCGACCGTTTGCCTGAACTCTTCACTTGCGTCGCTCCTTGGCGGCAGCGCGGATGGCCGTTGCAGATGCGCTGTGCTCGGGTCCCTGGAGGAACACGAGAGCGGGCGGCGTCCTTTCGGCGAGTAGCGGCGCATCGCCCGCATCGATCGTCGCCGGCTTCAGCCATTCGGCCGCCGGGCAAGCGCGCGCTTTCAGCGTGTAGCCCGGCCGCGGATAGACGGCGATGGGCACGGCCTCGGCAATGTCGCGCCAGCGCGCCCATTCGGGAAGCTGGATCAGATTGTCGGCGCCCATGAGCCAGACGAAATGCACGCCCGGATGCCGCGCCTTGAGCGCCTCGATGGTGTCGATCGTGTAGCGCGTGCCGAGCCGCGTTTCGATGTCGGTGACGACGATGCGCGGATCGCCCGCCTTGTCGACGAGGCCGCGCGCATCCGAAAGGCGCGTGGCGAGCGGCGCCATTCCGGCGTCGCTCTTCAGCGGGTTTTGCGGCGAGACGAGCCACCAGACGCGGTCGAGCGCCAGCGCCTTCAGGCACATGCGCGTCACATGGAGATGGCCTTCATGCGCGGGATTGAAGGAGCCGCCCAGAAGGCCGACGCGCAGGCCGGGTGTGAGCAGTTCTGAGTGCGTCATGGATGATGTGTCATGGGGGCGGGTCTCAAATCCGCCTCTCAGGGCCGGGTCTGGCCGGTGCCGCGCACGACATATTTGAAGCTCGTGAGCTGCTCGACGCCGACGGGCCCGCGCGCGTGGAACTTGCCGGTCGCGATCCCGATCTCGGCGCCCATGCCGAACTCCCCGCCATCGGCGAATTGCGTCGAGGCATTGTGAAGCACGATGGCGCTGTCGACGGCGGCGAGAAAACGGTCGGCCGTCGCCTGGTTCGCGGTCACGATGGCTTCGGTGTGGTGCGAGCCATGGGTGGCGATGTGGCGCATCGCCTCCTCGACGCCCTTCACCACGCGCACGGCGATGATCGCTTCGAGATATTCCGTCGACCAGTCTGCTTCGGTCGCCGCCTTCACGCGCGGATCGGCGCGCTGCGCGATGGCGTCGCCGCGCACCTCGCAACCGGCCTCGATCAGATCCTTCACCAGCGGGGCGAGATGCGTTTCCGCGCAGGCCTGATCGACGAGCAGCGTTTCGGCCGCGCCGCAGACGCCGGTGCGGCGGAGCTTCGCGTTCATGACGATGTGGCGCGCCATTTCGAGATCGGCGTCCTTGTCCACATAGACGTGGCAGATGCCTTCGAGATGGGCGAAGACCGGCACGCGGGCTTCGGCCTGCACCCGCGCGACGAGGCTCTTGCCGCCGCGCGGCACGATGACGTCGATGGCGCCGTTGAGGCCCTTCAGCATTTCGCCGACGGCCGCGCGATCGGTGGTCGGTACGAGCTGGAGGGCGGCTTCCGGCAGGTTTGAGGCGAGCAGACCCTCGACGAGCGAGGCGTGGATGATGCGGCTCGAATGGCTGCTTTCCGAGCCGCCGCGAAGGATCGCGGCATTGCCGGACTTGATGCAGAGCGCGCCCGCATCCGCCGTCACATTGGGGCGGCTCTCATAGATGATGCCGATGACGCCGAGCGGCGTGCGCACGCGCTCGATATGAAGGCCGTTCGGGCGGTCCCATTCGGCGATCTTCGCGCCGACGGGATCGGGCAGGGCGGCGATTTCCTCGATGCCCTTCGCCATCGCCTCGACGCGCTTTTCGTCGAGCATGAGACGGTCGAGCATGGCGCCCGAAAGACCCTTCTCCCGCGCGGCGGCCAGGTCCTTCTCGTTCGCTTCGAGAATGTCGTCGATATTGGCGCGCACGACCATGGCGGCGCAGAGAAGGCCCGCATCCTTCTGCTTGGTCGAGATGCCGGCAAGCGTTTCGGCCGCGGCGCGCGCCTTCTCGCCCATCTCCGCCATGAGCGCGGCGATGTCTCGATTTGCGTTGCCGATTTCTGCGATGGTCACGGGATCTTCCTGTCTCATCTCTAGCCGCCGATCCGTCGAACTTACCGTATTCCCGGCGGCAAGGCTATTTTCAGCCCTTTTTCAGAACGAGGTCGTCGCGGTGGATCATCTCCGCGCGGCCTGCAAAGCCCAGAAGCTCTTCGATCTCGCGGCTGTTGTGGCCGAGGATGCGGGCGGCATCCTCATTGGAGTAGGCCGAGAGGCCGCGCGCGATCTCGCGCCCTTCGCTATCCCTGACGCTCACCGCGTCGCCGCGCTCGAACCGGCCCTGAACGGCGGTGATCCCCGCCGGCAAAAGGCTGCGGCCATGCAGCAGCGCATCGACCGCGCCGGCATCGACGACGATCGTGCCCTTCGTCTTGAGGCCGCCCGAAATCCAGCGCTTGCGCGCGGCATAGGGCGTCGAGCGCGCGGTGAACCATGTGCAGCGGCCGCCTTCCTCGAGCGCCTTCAGCGGGTGAAGCGTGCGGCCATTGGCGATCGCCATGTGGCAGCCGCCCTCGGTCGCGATGAGGGCGGCGGCGAGCTTGGTCTTCATGCCGCCGCGGCTCATCTCGCTTGCGGCATCGCCCGCCATCGCCATGATCTCGGGCGTGATGTCGGTGACCTCGGGAATATGCGTCGCGCCGGGCTCGGAAGGCGGCGCGGTATAGAGCCCGTCGACATCGGAAAGCAGGACGAGGCAATCGGCCGAGATCATGCTCGCGACGCGGGCGGCGAGGCGGTCATTGTCTCCGTAGCGGATTTCGCTCGTCGCCACCGTGTCGTTCTCGTTGATGACGGGAACCGCGCCGAGCCGGAGGAGCGTGTTCAGCGTCGAGCGCGCATTGAGGTAGCGCCGCCGCGTCTCGGTGTCGTCGAGCGTCAGCAGGATCTGCGCGCAGTTTCGGCCATGCGCGCTCAGGCTTTCCTGAAACGCCTGGGCGAGGCCGATCTGGCCGACGGCGGCGGCGGCCTGGCTTTCCTCGAGCTTCAGCCTGCCCGAGGGAAGACCGAGCGCGCGGCGGCCGAGCGCGATCGCGCCCGATGAGACGATGAGCATTTCCTGCCCGCGCGCCCGCATCGCCGCCACATCCGCGACGAAGGCTCCGAGCCAGTCCCGATTGAGCTTGCCGGTCTTGCCGTCGGTGAGAAGGGCGGAACCGATCTTGACGACGACGCGCTGGGCATTGCTGAGACGAGCGATTGTCACGGCTGCCAGCCCTCTTCGGTTTTGCCTGTGGCGCGCAGATGCGCCTCGCGCTCCTCGGCGCGGCGCGTCTCGATTTTCTTGGCGACGAGGCGAAGCACCTTGTCGACACCCTCGCCCGATACGGCGGAAATGAGCTGCACATCTGCGCCGCTCGCCTTCCTGAGCGCGGCGCGTTTTTCGGCGCGCTCCTCGTCGCTCAGCGCGTCGCATTTGTTGAGGCAGACGATTTCCGCCTTTTCGTCGAGCCCCGCGCCATAGGCCTCCAGTTCGCCCCTGATGGTGCGATAGGCGCCGGCGACATCCTCGGACGTCCCGTCGATCAGATGGATCAGGATGTGGCAGCGCTCGATATGGCCGAGAAATCGGTCGCCGAGCCCGGCGCCCTCATGCGCGCCTTCGATGAGGCCGGGAATATCGGCGAGCACGAAGGTGCGGCCGTCGATCCTCACGACGCCGAGGCCGGGCGTGAGCGTGGTGAAGGGATAGTCGGCGATCTTGGGCTTTGCCGCGCTCACCTTGGCGAGGAAGGTGCTCTTGCCCGCATTGGGCAGGCCGACGAGGCCGGCATCGGCGATGAGTTTCAGCCGCAGCCAGATCCACATTTCCTCGCCCGGCTGGCCGGGATTGGCGCGGCGCGGTGCGCGATTGGTGGAGCTTTTGAAATAGGCGTTGCCGAAGCCGCCATTGCCGCCCTTGAGCAGCACGATGCGCTGGCCGACCTCGGTGAGGTCGGCGATCAGCGTTTCACGGTCCTCGTCGAAAATCTGCGTGCCGACAGGCACTTTGAGCACGGCATCGGCGCCATTATAGCCGTTGCGGTTGCGGCCCATGCCGTGCATGCCCGTCTTGCCCTTGAAGTGCTGCTGGTAGCGATAGTCGATGAGCGTGTTGAGCCCGTCGACACATTCGACGACGACATCGCCGCCCCGGCCGCCGTCGCCGCCATCGGGACCGCCGAACTCGATGAATTTCTCACGGCGAAAACTCACCGCTCCGGCGCCGCCGTCGCCGGAGCGGATATAGATTTTCGCCTCGTCGAGAAACTTCATCAGGCGCTCCTTGCGCGCGTTCAGGCCGAACGGAACCCCGTCAGCCGCGTGGCCAGCATACGGCTTTCAATAGTCGAACGGCACCCGGACGCAAGCCCGCTCTCGGTCCCTGCCGAATCCGTGCCGGCCGCGGGTCTTGCGAACCTCATCAGCAGGCAATGCACTTTTTCCCGGCGCGCCTCGCACCAGCGGCGATCCTCGCCAGTATAACGGAAGCCGAGTTTCGTCAGCACCCGGCCGGAGGCGTGATTGTCGGCATGGTGAACGGCGGTGACGGCATCCGACCCCAGCCGCTCGAAGGCGAATGAAATGGCCGCGCGGGCGGCCTCGGTCGCGAAACCCCGGTTCCACCACGGCTCGCCGATCCAGTAGCCGATCTCGCTCTCGCCACTCTCATGCACCATGACGCCGGTCGAGCCGATCAGCTCGCCACCCGATTCGATCGCAAGCGGAAACTCGCGTCCGGAGGCGCGCGCTTCGTCATGGCTCGCGAGCCAGGCGATGGCGTGCTCCTCGGTGTAAGGGTAGGGCATGCGGCTCAGCCTGCGGGCGACGTTCCAGTTGTTGCAGAGGGCCTGAACGCGCCTTGCGTCTTCCATGCGAAAATGCCTCAGCGTCAGGCGTTCCGTTCTTGCGATTTCCTGCATCGGGGGCTCCTCATCCCCGAGAAGGCATTAAAAAAGGGAGATGGCGGCCCATCTCCCTCTCGATTCCGATGGTCGCCACCTTGCGAGGTGGCGGGCCCTCGCAATGTTTAATCCGCCGCCGCGGCCGGGGCGCAAGCCGGCATCACGGATACGTAGGTGCGGCCGCCTTTGCGCGCGCGGAAAGAGACGACGCCAGCGGCCGTCGCAAAAATCGTGTGGTCCGTGCCCATGCCGACATTCTCGCCCGGATGCACCTTGGTGCCGCGCTGACGAATGATGATGTTGCCGGGGATGACGTTCTCACCGCCGAACTTCTTAACGCCGAGGCGACGGCCTGCGCTGTCGCGACCGTTGCGGGACGAACCGCCTGCTTTTTTATGAGCCATTTGCCTCTACTCCTGCCAGAGCGCGCTCTCTGCGCTCAAATCCTTCAATTCCGGCTGTTCAGTGACCCGGGTGGCGTCTTGCCTTCCGGGCCGGGCGCCTTATCCCGCGATCTCGACGATCTTGACCAGCATCAGATCCTGACGATGGCCGTTCTTGCGGCGATAGTTCTGCCGGCGGCGCTTCTTGAAGACCGTCAGCTTCGGGCCGCGGGTGAGTTCCACCACCTCGGCCTTCACGCTCGCGCCCTCGACCAGCGGGGCGCCGATCTTCGTCTCGCCGCCTTCCGAGCCGATCATCAGGACCGGGAGGTCGATCTTGTCGCCAGCGTTCGCGCCGACCCTCTCGACCTCGAGAAGCTCGTCTTTCGCGACCCTGTACTGCTTGCCGCCGGTCCGGATGACTGCGAACATGGAAAACCACCATTTAGCGAATAAAGGCCCTGCGCAGCGCGCGAAACCGCGCTACGGGCCGGATTGGCGCGCAATATACAGGGGGAGGAAGGGCTGTCAAGGCAGGAAAGCCTTGTAATCAGTGGCTTTCAGCGCGTTTCCGGGCCCTTGAGGGAGCGCCAGAGGCAAAGCCCCAGGAAATAGAGCGACGTGGCAAGCCAGCCCCAATAGGCGGCTGGGAGCGTTTCGGCCGGGGCGAGGCCCTGCTCGCTCGTCCAGACGAGCACCAGTGTCAGCGCGCCCCAGGCCCCCGTCACGGCGATGGTGAAGGAGCGCAACGCCCTCACCCTGAAGGGGTGGATGAACTTGAAGGGCACGAAGGTGAGCGCCCCCATCGCCGCGATGACGGCGAGATTGGCCCAGGGGCCGCTCGCCATGAGATAGAAATAGAGGATGACGACGTTCCAGACCGCCGGAAAGCCCGAGAAATAGTTGTCGGCGGTCTTCATGTCCTTGTTGCCGAAGCAATAGAGGGACGTGGTCATGATGTAGGCGGCGGCGGGAATGGCGAAGCCCTCGGGCACGAGGCCGAAGCGGTAGACCACGAGGGCGGGAATCACCGTGTAGTTCAGATAGTCGATGATGTGGTCGAGGATCGCCCCGTCGAAGCGGGGGGCGAATTCGGTGACGCGCACCTTGCGGGCCATCGGTCCGTCGAAACCGTCGATGAGCAGCGCCGCGCCGAGCCAGAGAAGCACCATTCGCAGATCGCCCGCGATGAGCGCCGAAATGGCGAGAAGGCCGGCGACGGCGCCCGTGGCCGTGAAGGCATGAACGGCCCATGCGGCGAGGACGCGCCCGTCGGGGCGGCGGCGCCTGCGGGTCTTGCGGGCAGACGGCGCGATGCGGCCGGGTGTGTGACCCCCGGGATCGGGGCTCTCATGCGGGCCGTGTCCGGCGGGGCTTTGCGCTTCGCTCATGCCGGAAGTCTAGACAATTTCGCCATTTCGCGGAAATGGCGAAACCGGCGTCGCGCGCGGGCCGGGGCCCGTTGGGGGGGCGGGACCGGGCGAAGCGGCGGGGCGCGAAAGGGCGCAAGCACGCCCGAAAAAGGGCGGCGATCTAAAAGTACCCGCATAGCGCGATCAAGCCTTGTGCCGAGGGAAGGGCTCGGTCTACATTCCGCGCCGCTTCAACATGACGGGCAGGATCTTGGTCCAAACCCCGTGCCCCGCGGAGAGGTGGCTGAGTGGTTGAAAGCACCGCACTCGAAATGCGGCATAGGGGTAACTCTATCGGGGGTTCGAATCCCTCCCTCTCCGCCA
>NZ_DAOKYX010000023.1:18824-45469 GCF_035325945.1 Parvibaculum sp. | reverse complement strand
TCCTAGCCGGTGACGAGGCGCAGCGCGCGCTTCTCGAAGACCTTGAGCACCTGCTTCAGATCGTGGCCGCGCTTCAGCACGAGGCCCGTCGCGGCTACGACGCTGTAGGCGCCTTGTCGGCGCGCGAGCTTCGGGCGCTTCTCGATGCGGAACAGCGGTTGCTCGCTCGTACGCCTGTGGACGGCGAAGACGGCGACGTCGCGCGTCGAGCCGATCGCGTAGTCGCGCCATTCGCCCTCGACGACCTTGCGGCCATAGACGGTGAGGATCGCGTCGAGCTCGGCCCGATTGAAGAATATGTCGGGCTCGCGGAGCTGTTTCGGCGGCGTCTGCGTCGACGAAATGACGAGGCTGAGCGAGCCGCGCTCGCTATCGGGCCTTCCCTCGGCGCTGTCGGTCATGCGCGGCAGTCCTCCCATATTGCGGGCTTGCCGTCGCGGCCGAAACCGCTCTCGCGGGAGCGGATTTCCGCCTTTCGCAGGCTTTTCCCGATCGGGCCCATAATCACAATATTGCCTTTTTTCAGCCCTTGCGAGGCCACACTGGGCAACCATTCTATCACCGTTGCCTCACTGGCCCGGTCCTCATGGAAGTTCCGGTATCATCAGCCCCCCCAGCCCCACCGGGATGGATTTAGGGGACCGGGCCACCCCTTCAAGGCAATGTTCCCCGCTTTCGATGCTTGCGCTGCCCGGTCCTCCACCCGGGCGGCGTCTGCATGCGCGCATGGCGCACGATGAAACATCTTTCACTTGAGGGGTTCATTGCCTTGGCCTACACATCTCGGAGCCCATTTCGAGATCCTTGGCAGGGGGAGGCGAGGCTCGAGGCATGTGCCCGATCCTCCAGGAGCAGGCGTCATCGTTCAGTCCAGCATGCAGACGGCGAATAACAGGGTTGCCGAAGGCGAGGAAATGATCGTCATCGACGGGTTGGTGAAGCGTTTCGGGCCTTTCACGGCGGTCGACGGCATCAGTTTCAGCGTCTCGCGCGGCGAGGTACTCGGCTTTCTTGGGCCGAACGGCGCGGGCAAATCCACGACGATGAAGATGGTCACCGGATTTCTCGCGCCGAGCGAGGGAGCGGTCTCGATCTGCGGACACGACATCGCCACCGAACAGCTCGCCGCCCAGCGCATGATCGGCTATCTGCCCGAAGGCGCGCCCGCCTATGGCGACATGACACCGCGCGGCTTCCTCAAATTCATCGCCCGGATCCGCGCGCTTTCCGGCGCCGCCGCCGACAGGGCAATCGCCGAGGCCGTGGAGGCGACGGAGCTTCAGGGCGTTCTCGACCAGCCGATCGACACGCTCTCCAAGGGGTTCCGCAGGCGCGTCGGTCTTGCCCAGGCGATCCTGCACAATCCGCCCGTCCTCATCATGGACGAGCCGACCGACGGCCTCGACCCGAACCAGAAGCACGAGGTCCGCAAGCTCATCGCCCGCATGGCGGCGGAGAAGGCGATCATCATCTCGACCCATATTCTCGAAGAGGTCGACGCCATCTGCACGCGCGCGCTCATCATCGACCGCGGCCGCATCGTGGCCGATGGTACGCCCGCCGAACTCATCTCGCGCTCGCGCTACCATAATGCCGTGTCGCTGACCGTCGGCGGCCAGATGACGGCGGCGGCGGCCGAGACGCTGAAGGCGCTTCCCGGCATCGAGAGCATCGAGATCCATCCGCGCGGCAGCGAGACGACCTTCACGCTCTTCCCGCTGCGCGAGGCGAGCGCAGCGGGCGTCAAGCTCATCGACGCGGTGGCCGCCCTCGCGCATGAGATGAACTGGCCGGTGCGCACGCTTTACGGCGAGCCCGGCCGCCTGGACGAGGTCTTCCGCAAGCTCACGCGCTCCGATACGGCCGACAATCAGGAAAAGAACGCCGCATGAGAGAGCTTGCAGCCATCTTCCGCCGCGAGCTTGGCGGCTATTTCGCGACGCCGCTCGCCTTCGTCTTCATCGTGATCTTTCTCTTCACGATGGGCGCCTTCACCTTCTACATGGGCGGCTATTTCGAGTCCGGCCAGGCCGATCTCCAGATCTTCTTCAATTTCCACCCCTGGCTCTATCTCTTCCTCATTCCGGCGATCTCGATGCGTCTCTGGGCGGAAGAGCGGCGCACGGGCTCGATCGAGCTTCTGCTGTCGCTGCCCATTCCGCTCTGGGCGGCGGTGCTCGGCAAGTTTCTCGCCGCATGGGCCTTTTCCGGAATCGCGCTCGCGCTCACCTTTCCGATGTGGCTCACGGTCAACTATCTCGGCAATCCGGACAATGGCGTGATCGTCGCGGGCTATATCGGCAGCTTCTTCATGGCGGGCGGCTATCTTGCCATCGGTTCGTGCCTGTCGGCGACGACGAAGAACCAGGTCATCGCCTTCGTTATCAGCGTCGTCGTCTGCTTCCTCTTCACGGTCGCGGGTCTTCCGCTCGTCACCGATTTCTTTGCGAGCTGGGTGCCGCAGGAGGTGCTGAACACCATCGCCTCCTTCTCCTTCCTCACCCATTTCAGCGCCATCACGCAGGGCGTCATCGATCTGCGCGATGTCATCTACTTCTTCACGCTGATCGCCACATGGCTCATCGCCTGCGGCATCGTCGTCGACATGAAGAAGGCGGGGTAGGGCCATGCTGAAGTCGCTGAACCGCACACATCTGCGTTCGAGCTACAGCGTGGCGACGCTGGCGCTCCTTGCCGTCTTCTTCATCGCGGTCAATCTCTTCTCGAACATCGTCTTCCGCTCGGCGCAGGCCGATCTCACGCAGAACCGCCTCTTCACGCTTTCGCAGGGCACCGAAAACGTGCTGGCGAAAATCGACGAGCCGATCACGCTCAAATTCTTCTATTCGGAATCGCTCGCGACCGATTTTCCGCAGATCAGGACCTATGCGAACCGCGTCCGTGACCTGCTGCAGGAAATCCGCGCCCGCTCGCATGGCAAGGTGATCCTGCAGGTCATCGACCCCGAGCCCTTCTCCGAGCAGGAAGACCTCGCCATGTCGCTCGGCCTCAAGGGCGCGCGGACGACCGAGGGCGAAGTCATCTATTTCGGTCTGGTCGGCACCAATCTCGTCGATGGCATCGAGGCGGTTCCCTTCTTCTCCTCGGCCCGCCAGCAATATCTCGAATATGACGTGACGCGGCTCATCCAGAATCTGAGCCGCCCGAAGAAGCCCGTGCTCGGCATCGTCACGAACCTGCCGATGGATACGGGCGCCGGCGGGCTCATGGAGGCGATGCGCGGCAATTCGCAGCCCTTCATGATCTATCAGGAGCTTCAGAACCGCTTCGAGATCAATTTCCTCGAGCAGAAATTCGTCAAGGTGCCGAGCAAGGTCGATGTGCTGCTGATCGCCCATCCGCGGCAGCTCGATGACAGTACGCTCTACGCTATCGACCAGTTCGTGATGCGTGGCGGCCGCGTCATGGCCTTTGTCGATCCGCATTCGGAAGTGAGTCTCACGGCGGGGCCTGGCGGCCAGCCCGTGCAGGGCTATACGGAGGCATCGAACCTCGAGCCGCTCCTGACCACATGGGGCGTCGAGTTTGATCCGAAGCATGTCGTCGGCGACCGCGACCTCGCCATGCGCGTGCAGACGGGGCTCGATGCGCGGCGGCAGACGAGCGACTATGTGCTCTGGCTCACAGTGCCGAAGTCCAATCTCGATCAGGACGACATCGTGACGGCGAATGTCGATCATCTGAACTTCGCCACGGCGGGTGCTCTCTCGCCGGCCAAGGGCGCGAGCACGAAGTTCACGCCGCTCATCTGGTCGACGGAGGATTCCGAGCTTTACGATCTCGACTATGTGAAGTCGGGCCCGACGCCGGACGATCTCCTCAACCGCTTCAAGGCCGACAATCAGCGCCATGTCATCGCGGCGCGGGTTTCGGGTCCGTTGAAGAGCGCCTTCACGACGACGCCCCCGCCGCCGACCGGCGTTTCGGAGAAGAGCCAGACTTCGGATGCGGCCGACAAGCCGGACGAATATATCGGCGCGACGAAGAGCGACGCCAATATCATCGTCGTTGCCGATTCCGATATTTTCGATGACCGCTTCTGGGTCCAGATCCAGAGCGACGGCGCCGACCGTGTGGCGCAGCCCTTCGCCGACAATGCGAAGTTCATCCTGTCGGCCATCGACAATCTCATGGGCTCGGACGATCTCATCTCGCTCAGAGCGCGCGAGCGCGCCGACCGGCCGTTCGTCGTCGTCGATAATCTGCGGCGCGAGGCCGACCGGCAGTTCCTCGCCGAGCAGGAGAGGCTCAAGGCGAAGATTTCCGAAACCGAGCGGCGGCTTGCCGCGCTTCAGACCGAGGGCCCGAACGGCGCGGTGGAGCAGTCTTCCGATCCGCATGCGCAGGAGGAGGTCGCGCAGTTCCGCGCCGAGCTTCTCCAGAGCCGCAAGGCGCTGCGCGATGTCGAGCGCAACCTTCGCCGCAATATCGACCGGCTGGCGACCGAGGTGCGGTTCGTCAATGTGGCGCTGATGCCGATTCTCGTCGCGGGGCTCGCGCTCGTGCTGGCCGTCATCCGCCATCGCCGCCGCAAGGCGCGCGCGGCCAAGGGGGTGTGAGCGTGGCGACCGATTTCCGAACCGTCTGGACCAATCGTCCGCTTCGCAATCTTCTGCTGCTTGCGCTCGCAACGCTTGTCGCCGTGGTCGCGGCGAGTTTCGCCGTCGTCACGCAGGAGCGCGGCGTGCGCGTCCGGTTCGAGCCGCGGGCGATGTTCCCGGGACTCGAGACGCAGCTCGACCGCGTGTCCAAGGTCACCTACACGCTCGGCCGCGGCATCAGGGGCGTCGACAAGATCACGCTCGAGCGCGCGCCCGGCGGCAAGTGGACGGTTGCCAACCGCAAGAACTATCCCGCCCAGCAGGATCTCGTGCAGAAGCTCCTCATCGGCGTTTCGGAGATCAATCTCTACGAGCCGCGCACGGCGCGGGCCGAATGGCACCGCAATCTCGGCCTGCTCGCGCCCGAGGATCTCGGCACGGCGACGCGGGTCGAGTTCTTCGATGCCAAGGGCGAGCGCATGGCCGCGCTTCTCGCGGGCAAGGTGCCCGATCAGACGGGAGATGCGCGCGGGCAGGGCATGATCTATGTGCGGCGCGACGGCGAGGACCAGACCTATCTCGCACGGGGGCGGCTGCCGCTCTTCCAGTCGGCGCAGGAATGGCTCGATACGAAATTCCTCGACGTTGCGCGCAGCGAGATCGCCCGCGTCACGCTCTGGGCGGATACGGACAATCCGATCGTCATCAGCAGGGCTTCGGCCGACGACAACGACTTCGTGCTGGAAAACATTCCGAAGGGTCGGGTCACGCGCGGCGCGCCGATCGTCAATGGCGCGGCGACGACGATCGTCGATCTCACATTCGACGATGCGGTCCCCGCAGGTTCGCTCGACTTCACGGCGATTTCGCCCAAGGCCGTTTTCGAAACCTTCGACGGGCTGCGCCTGACGATCGAACTCACGGGCGGCGGCGGCGCGCTGTGGGCGAAGGTCACGGCGGCGGCCGATCCGGCGATCGCCCGGCCGGGCGCCGACCTGAAGGCCGCCGACGCCAAGGCGGCGGAGATCAACGCGCGGGTCAAGGACTGGCTCTACAAGCTGCCGCAGCAGGCGGGCAATCAGCTCACCCAGTCGATGGATCAGCTCACGCATGAGGCGGGGCTCGAAAACTGATACCGGCCATTGGCATCGCCACGGCGCGATGCATGTCTTCCGGTTGCCGCAAGCGCGCAGCATGACAAACAAAAAGGGCGCTCCCGAAGGAGCGCCCTTTTCATTTTCAGATGATGTGCGCGTTACGCGGCGAGGCGACGCAGCACATATTGCAGGATGCCGCCATTGGCGTAGTAGTCGAGCTCGTCCTGCGTGTCGATGCGGCAGAGGAGGTCGATCGCCTTCTTCGTGCCGTTCTTGAAGGTGATGACGGCCTTGACCCTGGCGCGCGGCTTCACGCCCTTGAGGCCCTCGATCGTCACCGTCTCCGAACCGTCGAGGCCGAGCGACTGCCAGCTCTCGTCACCGACGAACTGGAGCGGCGCAACGCCCATGCCGACCAGGTTCGAGCGGTGGATGCGCTCGAAGCTCTGCGCGATGACGGCCTTGACGCCGAGAAGCATGGTGCCCTTCGCCGCCCAGTCGCGCGACGAGCCGGTGCCATACTCCTTGCCCGCGAAGATGACGAGCGGAACGCTGCGGCGCTTGTACTCCATCGCCGCGTCGTAGATCGGCATCTGCGTGCCTTCCGGCTCGAGCTTCGTCAGGCCGCCTTCGATCCCCCTCAGCATCTGGTTCTTGATGCGGATGTTGGCGAAGGTGCCGCGCATCATCACTTCGTGATTGCCGCGCCGCGCGCCATAGGAGTTGAAGTCCTGAGCGCCGACCTGCTTGGCGTTCAGATAGGCGCCGGCCGGGCTCTGCACCTTGATGTTGCCGGCGGGCGAGATGTGGTCGGTCGTGATCGAATCGGCGAAGAGGCCGAGGATGCGCGCGTTCTTCACATCTTCCATCGGCGAGAGATCGCGCGACAGATGCTCGAAATAGGGCGGGTTCTGGACATAGGTGCTGTCGCCGTCCCAGTCATAGGTGAGGCCGCCCGTGACCTTGATCGCCTGCCAGTGCGCATCGCCGTCGAAGACGTTGGCGTAGCGCTTGCGGAACATCTCCGGCGTCACGCAGCCGCGCACCGTCTCGACCACTTCGCTCGTGCTCGGCCAGATGTCCTTCAGATAGACCGGCTGGCCGTTCGAGCCCGTGCCGAGCGGCTCCTTCGTGAGGTCGATCCGCGTCGAACCGGCGAGCGCATAGGCGACCACCAGCGGCGGCGAGGCGAGATAGTTCGCCTTGACGTCGGGCGAGACGCGGCCCTCGAAGTTGCGGTTGCCCGAGAGAACGGCCGAGGCGACGAGATCGTTCTTGTTGATCGCCTGGCTGATCTCGGTCGGGAGCGGACCCGAATTGCCGATACAGGTCGTGCAGCCATAGCCGACGAGGTTGAAGCCCATGGCGTCGAGATCGGCCTGGAGCCCCGACTTCGTCAGGTAGTCGGTGACGACCTGGGAGCCCGGCGCGAGCGAGGTCTTGACCCAGGGCTTCACCTTGAGGCCGAGACGGCGCGCATTGCGGGCGACGAGGCCGGCGGCTACGAGCACGTTCGGGTTCGAGGTGTTGGTGCAGGAGGTGATGGCGGCGATCACCACGTCGCCATGACCGATATCGAAATCCTTGCCTTCGACCGGCACGCGCGTCTTCGCCTGACCGGGCTTGCCGAATTCCTTTTCGAGCGCGGTGGCGAAATTCGACGCGACGTCGGTGAGCGCGACGCGATCCTGCGGGCGCTTCGGACCGGCGAGCGAGGGGACGACCGTCGAGAGATCGAGCTCGATCGTGTCGGTGAAGACCGGATCGGGCGTGTTCGTCTCGCGGAACATGCCCTGCGCCTTCGCATAGGCTTCGACCAGCGCCACGCGCTCGTCAGAGCGGCCCGTGGCCTTGAGGTACTTCAGCGTCTCGTTGTCGATCGGGAAGAAGCCGCAGGTCGCGCCATATTCCGGCGCCATGTTGGCGATGGTGGCGCGATCCTCGAGCGTCAGGTTGTCGAGGCCCGAGCCGAAATATTCGACGAACTTGCCGACGACGCCCTTCTTGCGGAGCATCTGCGTGACGGTGAGCACCATGTCGGTCGCGGTCACGCCGTCATTGAGCTTGCCCGTGAGCTTGAAGCCGATGACTTCGGGGATGAGCATGGAGACCGGCTGGCCGAGCATGGCGGCCTCCGCCTCGATGCCGCCCACGCCCCAGCCGAGAACGGCAAGGCCGTTGACCATCGTGGTGTGGCTGTCGGTGCCGACGCAGGTGTCGGGATAGGCGATCTCTTCCTTGCCTTCCTTCTTCGTCCAGACGGTCTGCGCCAGATATTCGAGGTTCACCTGGTGGCAGATGCCGGTGCCCGGCGGCACGACGCGGAAATTGTCGAACGCCTTGGAGCCCCAGCGCAGGAATTCGTAGCGCTCGCGGTTGCGCTCATATTCGATGTCGGTGTTCTGCTTGAAGGCGAGCGGCGTGCCGAACTTGTCGACCATGACCGAGTGGTCGATGACGAGGTCGACGGGCACGAGCGGGTTGATGCGCTTCGGATCGCCGCCGAGATTCTTCACGGCATCGCGCATCGCGGCGAGGTCGACAACGGCGGGAACGCCGGTGAAGTCCTGCATCAGCACGCGGGCCGGGCGGTAGGCGATCTCGCGGTCCGACGTGCGATCCTTGAGCCACTTCTTCATGGCGCGGATATCGTCGGCGGTGACGGTGCGGCCATCCTCGAAGCGCAGAAGATTCTCAAGCAGCACCTTCAGCGAAAAGGGCAGGCGCGAAATGCCATTGAGCCCGTTCTTCTCGGCCGCCTTGAGGCTGTAAAAGGTGTAGCTGCGCTTGCCGACCTTCAGCACCTGCCGGGCGGCGAAGCTGTTGCCGCCGGACTGCGCCTTCTTCGCGGGCGCGGCCTTCCTTGCGGCGGGTTTCTTTGCAGGCGCGGCCTTCTTTGCAGCCGGCTTCTTCGCGGGAGCCGCCTTCTTCGCGGCAGGCTTCCTTGCGGGCGCGGCCTTGCTGGCGGCTACTTTCTTCGCCGCAGGCTTCTTCGCAACGGGCTTCCTGGCGGGGGCGGCTTTCTTTGCCGGCGCTGCCTTCTTGGCGGCGGGCTTTTTCGCAACCGGCTTCTTGGCGGGCGCGGCCTTCTTCACGGGAGCGGCCTTCTTCGCAGCGGGCTTCTTCGCGGGAGCCGCCTTCTTTGCCGGAGCAGCCTTCTTCGCAGCCGGCTTCTTCACGGCCGCTGCCTTCCTGGCGACGGGCTTCTTCGCAACGGGCTTCTTTGCCGCTGCTTTTGCCTTCGCCACGGGCTTCTTCCGGGCTGCGGGTTTCGTCGCTGCAGGTTTTGCAGACTTCGCTGCGGGCTTTTTCGCGGCAGGCTTCTTCACCGCCTTCGCTTTAGCCGGGGCTTTTCTCGCCATTCCAAAGTTCCTTGATGCTGCCGGCCCGGGCTGGCGGGAGAGGGGCCTCGAGGGGTGCCCGCGCGGAGAATGCGCCGGGGCCCCGGATCGCCGCCGCTTTACGCCGATGGGCCTATATGCTTAACGCGCGAGACTATAATGTCTTTCGAGTGTGAAGGCTATGCTTCGCCCGCCGGATGACGGGTGATAATGAATGTGCGGTTGAGAAGCGGGGAGAGCGCCATGGCAGCGGTTCGTGTAGAGAAAGATGGTCCGGTCACGACGGTCATTCTGAGCCGCGCCGACGTGAAGAATGCGGTCGACAGGCCGACGGCGGTGGCGCTTGCCGATGCGTTTCTCGAATTTGAAAAGGACGAGGCGGCGCTGGTCGCCGTCTTCGCGGGCGATCACGGTACATTTTGCGCGGGCGCCGATCTGAAGGCGGTGTCGGAAGGCGCCGCCCAGGGGCGCGGCGGCGACGGACTGCCCCGCAGCAATCGCACCACGCCGCCCGGAACCGGCCTCGACTTCGATCGGCTCGCGGCCGACGGTCCCATGGGCCCGTCGCGCATGGTGCTCTCGAAGCCCGTGATCGCGGCCGTTTCGGGCTATGCGGTCGCGGGCGGGCTCGAACTCGCGCTCTGGTGCGACATGCGGGTCGTCGAGGAGGATGCGCAGATGGGCGTCTTCTGCCGCCGCTGGGGCGTGCCGCTCATCGATGGCGGCACGGTGCGCCTGCCCCGCCTCATCGGCCATTCCCGCGCGATGGATCTCATTCTCACCGGCCGCGCGGTCGGCGCGGAGGAGGCGCTCGCCATGGGGCTTGCCAATCGCATCGCGCCGAAGGGGCAGGCCCGCGCGGAGGCCGAACGCCTCGCCGCCGACATCGCGCGCTTCCCGCAGCTTTGCCTCCGCCACGATCGCATGTCGGCCTATGAGCAATGGGACCTGCCCTTCGATCGGGCGATGGCCAATGAATTCGAGCATGGCCGCAAGGTTCTGGCCTCGGGCGAAACCTTCAAGGGCGCGGCGCGCTTCGCAAGTGGCAAGGGGCGGGGCGGAAGGTTCGATGAAATCTGAGAGCGGCGCGCCCGTTTCCCCCCTGCGCCTCACGGCGGAGAACCTTGCCTGCCAGCGCGGCGGGCGGGTGGTCTTCCGGCGCCTGTCCTTCGAGGTCCAGGCGGGCGAGGCGCTTGTCGTGACGGGTCCCAATGGCGCGGGAAAATCGAGCCTCCTGCGCCAGATCGCCGGCCTCGTCGAGATCGCGGAAGGCCGCCTCGCGCTCGCTGGCGGCGATGCCGAACGGAGCCTGCCGGAGCAGGCGCATTATGTCGGCCATCTCGATGCGCTGAAGCCCGCCATGAGCGTGCGTGAGACAGCGGAATTCTGGTCTGATTTTCTCGACGGCGATGAAGGCGACATCGGCCATGCGCTCGAACGGCTCGATCTCGCGGGCCTGACGGCGCTTCCCGTCGCCTATCTTTCCGCCGGCCAGCGGCGGCGGCTTGCCCTGTCGCGTCTTCTGCTCGCGCCGCGCCCGCTCTGGCTCCTCGACGAGCCGAGCGTCGCCCTCGACCGGGCGAGCCTTGCCCGGCTCACCGCGCTCATGGAAGCGCATCTCGCGGAAGGTGGGATCATCGTCGCGGCGACCCATCAGGAACTCGGGCTTGCGAGCGCGCGGCCTCTCGTCCTCGGTCCGCAGCGCGCGGCCGCGGAGGCGCCGGCATGATGCGCGCCTTTCTGAGCCTCATCCGGCGCGACACGAAACTTGCCATCCGCATCGGCGGCGGCGGCGGCATGGCGGTATTCTTTTTCCTTGTCGTTATTTCCATCGTGCCGCTCGGCGTCGGGCCCAATCTGAAGCTGCTGGGGCAGATCGCGCCGGGGATGCTCTGGGTGGCGCTTCTGCTTTCGGCGCTGCTGACGCTCGACCGGCTCTTTCAGGCCGATTTCGAGGATGGCTCGCTCGATGTGATGATGGCGGGCGCATTGCCGCTCGAATTCGTGGCGGCGGCGAAGGCGGTCAGCCACTGGCTCACCACGGGCATGCCGCTCGTCATCGCGGCGCCGCTTCTCGGGCTTCTGCTCAATCTCGATGTCGCGGCCTTCTGGCCGCTGATCCTCGCCATGCTTGTCGGGACGCCCGCCTTGAGTTTCCTCGGTACGGTTGGCGCGGCGCTCACCGTCAGCGTCCGGCGCGGGGGGCTTCTCGCCTCGCTTCTCGTCATTCCCTTCTATATCCCCGTGCTCATATTCGGCGTCGGGGCGGCGGGCGGCGCCTCGGCGGTCGAAGGCGCGGGGCGGCAGAGCCTTCTCCTCCTTGCCGCGGTGGCGCTTGTGAGCCTCGTTCTCGGGCCGGTCGCCTCGGCGGCGGCGCTCAGGGCCAATCTCAGATGAAGGGCTCGCAAGAGCGCGACATGCGCGGCAAAATGACCGCCGCCATCCCTTGCCCTTGGAAGGATAGGACAGCTAAATGGCGGGCATGTCCGAGCTGACCGCGATCCAGAGGTTTCATGCCTTCGCCAATCCGGCGCGCTTCATGGCGTTGTCGGACCGGCTGATCATGCCTTTCGGCCTCATCACTGCGGCGCTGCTCGCCGCCGGGGTCTATCTTTCGCTCTTCGTCGCGCCGCCCGACTACCAGCAGGGCGAGACGGTGCGGATCATGTACATCCATGTGCCCGCGGCCTGGCTCGCCATGTTCGGCTACATGACCATGGCGGGCGCATCGGCGGTGGCGCTCGTCTTCCGCCATCCGCTCGCCGACATGTGCGCGAAGTCGGCCGCGCCGCTCGGCGCCGCCTTCACCTTTCTCGCGCTCGTCACCGGCTCGCTCTGGGGCCGGCCCATGTGGGGCGCATGGTGGGTGTGGGATGCGCGCCTCACCTCGATGCTGATCCTGCTCTTTCTCTATCTCGGCTACATGGCGCTCTGGGCGACGATCGAGGAGCCGATCCGCGCCGGACGCGCGGCGGCAGTGCTCGCGCTTGTCGGCTCGATCAACGTGCCGATCATTCATTACTCCGTCGTCTGGTGGAACACGCTGCACCAGCCGGCGAGCGTCTTCCGCATCGGCGGCCCGACGATCGCGACCTCGATGCTGGTGCCGCTTCTCGTCATGGCGCTCGGCTTCACCTTCTTCTTCGTGACGCTGCTTCTCGTCCGTATGCGTGCGGAAATCCTGAGGCGGCGGGTCAGGGCGCTGCGCCTCGCGCGGACCGAGCCCGTGGGCGAGGAGGGCTAGGCGATGGCGGCGTTTCTCGACATGGGCGGCTATGCCGTCTTCATCTGGCCCTGCTATGCCATCGCGGCCGTCGTCATGATCGGCCTCGTGGTGCAGAGCCTCGCCGATCTCAGGACGCAGCGGCGGCTGGTGAGCGAACTCGAAGCAGGCGAGCAGGTGCGTCCGCGCGCTCGCGCTCGCTCGGGGAGCGGCCGTCCATGAGGCTTTCGGCGCTCATCCCGGCGGGGCTCTTCATTCTCGTCGCGGGCTTCTTTCTCATCGCCATCTATCGCGGCGA
Source organism: Parvibaculum sp. (assembly GCF_035325945.1). GTDB lineage: Bacteria > Pseudomonadota > Alphaproteobacteria > Parvibaculales > Parvibaculaceae > Parvibaculum. The sequence goes on along the minus strand of NZ_DAOKYX010000023.1, from coordinate 32,948 downwards.
TCCCTCGCAAGTGCCTTCGGCGCTCATCGGGCGCCATGTGCCGGAGTTCACGCTCGCGCCTGTCGAGGGGCTCGATCTGCCGGGGCTTTCGGATCGGGATTTCGGGCAGGGCAAGCCCGCCATCGTCAATGTGTTCGCTTCGTGGTGCGTACCGTGCCGGCAGGAGCATCCCGTGCTCGTCGAGCTGAAGCGGATCGCCGGCGCGCCTCTCTATGCGATCAACTACAAGGACAGCCCGGAAGCGGCGCGCCGCTTCCTTGGCGAGCTTGGCAATCCCTATGAGCGGATCGGCGCCGACCGGGCGGGCCGCACCTCGATAGACTGGGGTGTATATGGTGTGCCGGAGACCTACATCGTCGATGGCGAAGGGCGCATCGCTTACAAGCATGTAGGTCCGCTGACGCCGGAGATCGTCAGCGAGAAAATCCTGCCGGCGCTCGAAGCCGCCCGCGTTGCGAAGGCGGGAGACTGAGCGCCGGCTCGATTCGATCTCAGGACGCCTTGCGACGCCCGCCCGCGGCGCGCTTCGCCGCCGGAGCCTTGCGCGGCGCTGCCGCCTGCCGCTTCGCCTTGGGCGTCGCCGGCTTCTCTGCCGTCTTAAGCTGCTCGATCGCGCCGGCGAGACTGCTCAGGCCACGAAGCAGCTCGGTCTGCGCTGTCTTGGGCAACAGATCGAGCAGAGCCTTTTCCGCCTGGAAGGCGCGCGGCATCGCGCTCGTCAGAGCGCGACGTCCCGCCGCCGTCAGACGCACGGCGTTGGCGCGCGCATCTTCCGCGGTGCGCTTGCGGGCGAGAAGACCGTTGCCGATCATGCGGCTGATCATGTCCGCAAGAGTCGAACGGTCGATGCCGGTCCTGTTGACGAGATCGGTCTGGCTCAGGCCCTCTTCCTCGTTCACCGCGAAGAGCACGATGAACTGGCGCGGCGTGATCGTGCTGGCGCCCATATGCTGGACGAACTGATCATAGGCAAACTGCTGGGCGCGCCGCAGAAGATGGCTGAGAGAACTCTCAAGCTCATAACTACCCGACGACTTTCTGGCTGCCATTTTTGAGAACCTCCGGTACAAGTGCGGGAACCTCGTTCACTGGACCGGGTTCCATTCGCATGAAGAACAAGCCGCGCGGACTTCATTCGATCCTGCCGCTTCGTGGAGCCACGCCGTTGGCTCAATCCTGCGCGCAATAATATGCTCATATGTACCCGACTAATGGCTTGATGCAAGAGGCGGCTGAGGGGCAAAAGGCGCATCGTGCTCTCCGATGTCGGAAGATGTCGGTCCATGGCGCGATTTGGACATAATGTACGCTCAACACGGCGAGCCGGCGGGCATATTCGGCTGAGTTCCGTGGACGGATCAAAGGAAAGTGAAATGCCGGATTTTCCCGAAAAGGGCAGCCGCCCGGCGCCGCAGGGCGCCATGAAGCATCGCGAGCCGGGATCGGAGCGCGAGATGCTCTTTGCGCGGCGTGTGCCAACCGGGGACAGCCAGCCGCGCGACATCTGCGGGCATTGCGGTTTTATCCATTACGATAACCCCAAAATAGTCGTGGGCTCGGTCGTCACTCACACCACCGGGAGCGATGGCGAGCGCTTCCTGATGTGCCGGCGCGCCATCGAACCGCGCAAGGGCTTCTGGACGCTGCCCGCCGGCTTCATGGAACATGGGGAGACGACGGAGGATGGCGCAAGGCGCGAGGCGAGGGAGGAGGCGAACGCCGACATCCGTATCCGCGACATGCTGGCGATCTACAACATTCCGCGCATCGGACAGGTGCAGATCATGTATCGCGCCGAGCTTGCCTCGCCGAGCTTCTCGGCGGGTCCGGAAAGTCTCGAGGTCGCGCTTTTCAAATGGGAGGACATCCCCTGGGGCGAGCTTGCTTTCCCCAGCGTCCATTGGGCGTTGACGCAGTTTCGCGCCGCTGCGGGACAGACGGTGATCGCGCCCTTCACCAATCCGGAAGGCGAAACCGGCGGAAGGTTCCCGCCGCGCGCGCCCTGATCCTCCCCAGAATATTCTGGCTCCAAAGCTCCGTTCACGGCATCCTCCCGCTCGGGCCGGCGGGGGCCGGCCCCGATATCGTTCGATGGCGGGGAGGGGAAGATCGTGGCGGAGAGCATCTTGTCGCGCGCGCGGGCACGAGGAATGTCGCCGGAAGAGCGGAAGGTCGTTTTCGCCTCCTCGCTCGGCACCATGTTCGAGTGGTACGACTTCTTCGTCTATGGCGCGCTCGCCGCCATCTTCTCCAAACAGTTCTTTGCCGGGGTCAACGACACTGCAGCGTTCATTTTTGCGCTGCTGGTTTTTGCCGCCGGGTTTGCCGTCCGGCCGTTCGGCGCTCTCGTCTTCGGGCGGCTCGGCGATCTCGTCGGGCGCAAATACACCTTCCTCGTCACCATCCTCATCATGGGGTTTTCGACGGTCTTTGTCGGCCTCCTGCCGACATATGAGACGGCGGGCATTCTCGCGCCTGTCGGTCTTGTGGCGCTCCGCATGCTGCAGGGCCTTGCGATCGGCGGCGAATATGGCGGCGCGGCCACCTATGTCGCCGAACATGCGCCGCCCGGCAAGCGTGGCGCCTACACATCCTGGATCCAGATGACGGCGACGGCCGGTCTCTTTCTCTCGCTGCTCGTCATTCTCGGCTGCCGCGCCGTCATCGCGCCCGAAGCGTTCGACGCCTGGGGCTGGCGCGTTCCGTTTCTCATGTCGGCGCTTCTGCTTGCCATATCGGTGTGGATACGGCTGAAGCTCGACGAGTCACCCATCTTCAAGCGCATGCAGAAGGAGGGGAAGGGATCGAAGTCGCCGCTGCGCGATTCATTCGCCAAATGGTCCAATCTCAAGATCGTCCTTCTGGCGCTGTTCGGCCTTTCCATGGGCGAGGCGGTGGTCTGGTACACGGGCCAGTTCTACGCCCTCATCTTCCTGACGCAGGTGCTCAAGGTCGAACCGCAGACGGCGAATATTCTCGTCGCGGGGGGGCTCGTGATCGGAACGCCCTTCTTTGTCATCTTCGGCTGGCTCTCAGATCATATCGGGCGCAAGCCGATCATCATGGCGGGCTGCCTTCTCGCCGCGCTCACCTATTTCCCGATCTTCAAGGCGATCACCCATTACGCCAATCCGGCTCTCGAGCTTGCGCAGATGAGCGCGCCGGTAACGGTCGTCGCCGATCCGAAGGGATGTTCCTTCCAGTTCAATCCCGTCGGCACCGCCGCCTTCACCTCGTCCTGCGATGTCGCCAAGAGCGCCCTCGTCAAGCGTGGCGTGCCCTATGACAACGAGGCAGCACCCGCAGGCGCGCCGACGCAGATCCATGTCGGTGGCGTCGTCATTCCCTCGTTCGATGCGAAAGGCGAGAACGCGAAGGCAGAGGCGGCCGCCTTCGACGAAGCGCTCACCCGCGCGCTCGCGCAGGCGCGCTATCCCGCCAAGGCCGATCCGCATCGCATCAACGAGGCGATGGTGATCCTTCTCATCGGTATTCTCGTGATCTTCGGCGCGCTGACCTATGGGCCGATCGCGGCGATGCTGGTGGAACTTTTTCCGGCGCGCATCCGCTACTCGTCGCTTTCGCTTCCCTATCACATCGGCAATGGCTGGTTCGGTGGCTTCATGCCGCCCGTCGCCTTCGCCGTCATCGCGGCGACGGGGAACATGTATGACGGGCTCTGGTATCCGGTGATCATCGCCGCCGTGACCTTCGTCATCGGCATGCTCTTCCTGCCAGAGACGAAGGATCGAAGCATCCATCACGAGGGCTGATGTGAAGCACGCGACAGCGGCGGCGCTCGACCGTCTCGAACCGCTTCTCGCCTCGTTGCGGAAGATCGAAGGGCTGAACGAGCGGTCGTGCGGCGTCTTCTACCGGAAGGGCAGGGCATTCCTGCATTTTCACGAGGACCCGGAAGGGCTATTCGCCGATCTGCGGGAGGGCGGCGAATTCGTGCGCCATCGCGTCTCGACCGTGGCGGAGCGGAAGCGGTTTCTCGCGGCGGTGAAAAAGAGCGTCTAGTCGGCCGCGGGCGAGTCCGGCGCTTTTTCCGTTTCCGGCGCGGCGTATTTCCTGAAGACCGGGAGCTGCGTCATGGCGAAGGCCATGGTGAGCGGCATGATGCCGAAGAGCTTGAAGCCCGCCCAGAATTCGGTCGAGAAATTCCGCCAGACGATTTCGTTGATCGCCGCGAGGACGATGAAGAAAAGGCCCCAGCGTCGCGTCAGCACCATCCAGCCTTCGTCGGTGAGGTCGAGCGCGCCGTCGAAAAGCCGCTTCAGAAGCGGGTAGCCCGCCCAAGATGCGCCCAGAAGCGCGCCCGCGAAAAGCAGGTTCACCAGGGTCGGTTTCACCTTGATGAAGGTCTCGTCGTGAAGAACGAGGGTCAGCGTGCCGAAGACGAGAACGAAGACGCCGGTGACGAGCGGCATGGTCGGAATCTTGCGGAAGCGCGCATAGGAATAGAGAAGCGAGGCCACAGTCGCGGCCATGAAGCCGCCCGTCGCATAATAGATGTTGCCGGACGCCGGGCCGCCGAAAATCGCGTCGGCGCGCGCGTTCAGGAGAAAGAAGACCGCAAGCGGCCCCAGCTCCAGAAGCATGCGCAGGCCCTGACCGGCGGCTTTTCCATTCGCGCTCATGCCGTCAGCTCGCTCCCGTGATCGCGCGGGCAAACGCATCCGCCTCGAAGGTCTGGAGATCGTCGATCTGCTCGCCGACGCCGATCATGTGGACGGGGAGGTCGAAGCGGCTCGCAATGGCGACGAGAATGCCGCCGCGCGCCGTGCCGTCGAGCTTCGTCATCACGAGGCCGGTGACATTGGCGATCTTGCCGAAGATCTCGACCTGGTTGACGGCATTCTGGCCAGTCGTCGCATCGAGGACGAGAAGCGTCGCATGGGGCGTCTCGGGATCGAGCTTGCGCATGACGCGCACGATCTTTTCCAGTTCGGCCATGAGGTCGGTCTTGTTCTGGAGGCGGCCGGCGGTGTCGATGAGAAGGAGGTCGGTTCCTTCCTGCTTGGCGCGGGCAAGCGCCTCATAGGCAAGCCCGGCCGCGTCGCCGCCGACCTTGGTGGTCACGACCGGCGCGCCGATGCGCTCGCCCCAGACCTTGAGCTGCTCGACGGCCGCCGCGCGGAACGTGTCGCCGGCGGCGAGCATCACGCTCTTGCCGTCGCGTTTGGCGCGGGCGGCGATCTTGGCCGCCGTCGTCGTCTTGCCGGCGCCATTGACGCCGACCATGAGCACGACGAAGGGCTTTTTCGAGGCGTCGATGACGAAGGGCTTTTCGACCGGCGCGAGAACCTTGGTGATCTCGTCGGCAAGAATCGTGCGGATTTCCTCCGGCGTCACTTCCTTGTTGTAACGGTCGCGGCCGACGGCCTCGGTGATGGCAAGCGCCGTATCGACGCCGAGATCGGCGGCGATGAGCAGCTCCTCCAGCTCGTCGAGCGTCGCCTGATCGAGCTTTCTCTTCGTGAAGATGCCGGTAATGCCGTCGGAAATGGTTCGCGTCGAGCGCGCGAGCCCTTCCTTCATCCGCTGAAAGAGGGAACGCTTCTTCTGCTGCTCCTGCACTTCGCCCGTCTCGTTCATGCCGCACACTGGCCCTGGAAGGAGACGCCATCATGGGCGGCGAGGCGGACGTCGAGGATCTCGCCGGGGCGCACACTCGCATTGACGAGGTGAACGGGCGTGAACTGGTTCGTGCGGCCGAGCGTCTCGCTTTCCATGAGCACGGTCCGCGTCGAACCGACGCCCTCCTCGAGGTGGAGGCGGACACGCTCGGCGCCCTTGGCGCGCAGGCGCTCGGCGCGGGACTTGATGATGGCGCGATCGACCTGCGGCATGCGCGCGGCGGGCGTGCCGGGACGCGGCGAGAAGGGGAAGACATGCAGCCAGGTGAGGCCGCATTCATCGACGAGGCGCAGCGTGTTCTCGAACATCTCCTCGGTCTCGGTCGGGAAGCCCGCAATGAAATCGGCGCCGAAGACGATGTCGGGCCGGAGGCGGCGGGCCTCGGTGCAGAAGCGGATCGAGTCCTCGCGCAGATGCCGCCGCTTCATGCGCTTCAGGATCATGTTGTCGCCCGACTGGAGCGAGAGATGGAGGTGCGGCATCAGCCGCTCCTCCTCGGCGATGAGGCGCATGAGTTCGTCGTCGGCCTCGATCGAATCGATTGAGGAAAGCCTCAGTCGCTCGAGTTCCGGCACGAGCTTCAGGATGCGGCGGGCGAGATTGCCAAGGCTCGGATGGCCGGGAAGGTCGCTGCCATAGGAGGTGATGTCGACGCCGGTGAGCACGACTTCCCTGTAGCCGGCCTCGACGAGGGTGCGGACCTGCGCCACGACCTCGCCCGCGGCGACGCTGCGCGAATTGCCGCGGCCATAGGGAATGATGCAGAAGGTGCAGCGATGGTCGCAGCCGTTCTGCACCTGCACGAAGGCGCGGGCGCGGCCTTCGAAGCCATGGACGAGATGGCCTGCCGTTTCGCGCACCGACATGATGTCGTTGACGATGACCTTTTCGTTCGAGTGGAGAGCGACGGCAGGCTGCCAGCTCTCGGCCTTCATCTTCTCGTCATTGCCGAGAACGAGATCGACCTCGGGCATCTGCGCGAATTCGGCGGGCGCGATCTGCGCCGCGCAGCCGGTGACGATGATGCGCGCGTCCGGGTGCTCGCGGCGCGCCTTGCGGATCGCCTGGCGCGCCTGGCGCACGGCCTCGTTCGTCACCGCGCAGGTGTTGAAGATGATCGCGCCTTCGAGCCCGGCCTTTTCGGCATGTTCCTTCATCACCTCGGATTCATAGGCGTTGAGGCGGCAGCCGAAGGTGACGACATCGGAGTGCTTCTTCATGCCACGACTCCACCGGAGAGAAGGCGCGGATCGAGGTCGCCTTCAAACTCGAAGGTGACCGGGCCCGTCATGTAGACGTGATTGTCCGCCCCGCGCCATTCGATCTCGAGATCGCCGCCGGGAAGCGTGACCGTCACCTTGCGCGCCGTGAGGCGCTTGCGAACGCCGGCGACGGCGGCGGCGCAGGCGCCCGTGCCGCAGGCGAGCGTGAGACCGGCGCCGCGCTCCCAGACGCGGAGCTTGATGTGATCGGGGGCGAGGACTTCCGCAACCGAGATGTTGGCGCGCTCGGGAAAGAGCGGATGGTTCTCGAGCATGGGGCCGATGCGAGCGAGGTCGATCGCATCCGCATCCTTCACGAAGAAGATCGCGTGCGGATTGCCCATGCTGACGACGCCGGGCGAATGCATGACCGGATTGCCGAGGGGCCCGACCTCAAGCTCGATCGAGCGCGTGTCGGCGAATTCCTCCGACAGCGGGATCTCGTTCCACTTCAGCCTCGGCTCGCCCATGTCGACAGTGATGCGCCCGTCGCCCGCATCGAAGCAGACGACCGGCCCCGAAGGCGTCTCGAGGCGGATTTCCTTCCTGCCGGTCTCGTCCATGAGCAGCCGGCCGACGCAGCGCGTGGCATTGCCGCAGGCGCCGACCACCGAGCCGTCGGCATTGCGGATGCCCATATAGGCGTCGCCGTCGCCGCGCGGGCGCTCGATGGTGATGAGCTGATCGCAGCCGACGCCCTTTTCGCGGTCGGCGATGGCGCGGGTCTGCGCTTCGGAGAGGGCAAGCGGCGTCTCGCGGACGTCCAGCACGACGAAGTCGTTGCCGAGCCCGTTCATCTTCCGGAAATGCGTGCGCGCGGTCACCATGATGGCCGCTTATATGGCGCTTTTCGCCCCGAAATGCCAGTTGATTGCCGCTTTGTGGGCGGCCGCTCTGGCGGTTAGTGTCACCATGTTGCCACTTGTTGATGCCACTGGGCTGCCAAAGGAGGAACGGCATGCAGGAATTGTTGCCCATCGCGGAGAGGATCGGGGCGCGGCTCAAGGAGCGCGGCGAAACCATCGCCGTCTCGGAATCCTCGACCGGCGGGCTCATGTCGGCGGCGCTTCTGTCGGTTCCGGGGGCGTCGGCCTATTATCTCGGCGGCGCCGTCGTCTATACGCAGAAGGCGCGGCGCGTGCTCATCGACCTTCCCGACGAGGCCATCGTCGCGGCAAAGGCGCAGAAACCCTTGAGCGAGCCCTTCGTCCTGCTTCTCGGCCGGACGCTCCGGGCCGAGTTTGCGGCCGACTGGGCGCTTGCCGAGATTGGCGCCACGGGCCCTGTGGGCAGCCGTTACGGAGACCCGGCCGGCACGGGCTGCCTCGCCCTTGTGGGGCCGGTCGAGCAGAGCCTTACCGTCTCCACGGGCAGCGACGACCGCATCGCCAATATGCGCGCCTTCGCCCGGACCGGGCTTGAACTCCTCCTGAAAAATCTTATTTGAAATCAGGCGGTTATCTTTAGGTGGTCCGTTGCCGGGCGTTAAGCCCGGCGCCTGTCGGGAGATTTCGGCATGAATCAGAACCCGCATCTCAATCCCTTCGAGGCGCGCCTTCGGGACAAGCCGAGGCCGCTTGCCTCTCTCGGCCGTCTCGCCTCGCAGTTCAAGGCGCAGAACGAGGGCGGTCTTGCCAGTCTTCTCTATCGCGAGGCGGCGATGAGGCAGAAGGCGGCGCGCGAGGCCGTGCGGCGGGCAAGGTTCCCGCGCGGCGAATTCCGGTAAATCGCCGGGCCGTGGCGGCGCCCCCGCGCTTCGTGCGCGGTTGACTCTCGCCCGCCGCGGCCCTAGTTTCCGCACCGACTTTCGGGACATTGTTGCGCCCCGATCCGCCCGAGGCATGGAGCCCGGGTCAACATCCGCCGACGAGGGTTCGTTCGCGGGTGCTTTTGTGCTTTGTGTGGACAGGACCGGCGAAAGCCCATGTTCGAAAACCTGACAGGCCGTCTCGGCGACGTCTTTTCCAAGCTCAGAGGGCGCGGCGCGCTCTCCGAGAAGGACGTCGACGAAGCCATGCGCGAGGTTCGCAGGGCGCTGCTCGAAGCGGATGTGGCGCTGCCGGTCGTCAAGGACTTCATCGACAAGGTGAAGGAGCGCGCCGTCGGCGCCGAGGTTCTCAAATCGGTGACGCCGGGCCAGCAGGTCATCAAGATCGTCCATGACGAGCTTGTCGAGATGCTGGGGGGCGCGGTCGACACTTCGATCTCGCTTCACGCGGCGCCGCCCGTCGCCATCATGATGGTCGGCCTCCAGGGCTCCGGCAAAACGACCTCGACGGCGAAGATCGCCCGCCGCTTCCAGGAGCGTGACAAGCGCCGCGTGCTCATGGCCTCGCTCGATACGCGCCGTCCGGCCGCGCAGGAGCAGCTCAAGATTCTCGGCGAGCAGACCGGCGTGCCCACGCTGCCGATCATCGCCGGCCAGCAGCCGGTGCAGATCGCCCGCCGCGCGATCGAGGCGGCGCGTCTCGGCGGCTATGACATCGTCATGCTCGATACGGCCGGCCGTATCCATATCGACGAAGCGCTGATGGCCGAGGTCGCGGAGGTTCGCGACGCCGCCCAGCCGACGGAAACGCTTCTCGTCGCCGACAGCCTGACGGGACAGGACGCCGTCAATGTCGCCCAGCATTTCAAGGATCGCATCGGCGTCACCGGCATCGTCCTGACAAGGACGGATGGCGACGGGCGCGGCGGCGCGGCGCTTTCGATGCGCGCCGTCACGGGCGTTCCGATCAAGCTCCTCGGCACCGGCGAAAAGCTCGATCAGCTCGAGGATTTCCGGGCCGAGCGCGTGGCGGGCCGCATTCTCGGCATGGGCGACGTCGTCAGCCTCGTCGAAAAGGCGGCCGAGACGATCGACGCCGAGAAGGCGCAGAAGATCGCCGCCAGGATGAAGAAGGGCCAGTTCGATCTCGACGATCTGGCCGAACAGCTCGCGCAGATGAAGCGCATGGGCGGCATGAAGGGCGTGCTCGGCATGTTGCCCGGCGTCGCCAAGGCCCAGGCGCAGATGGCGAATGCGCATATGGATGACAGCATCATCAAGCGGCAGGCGGCGATCATCTCGTCGATGACCAAGGCCGAGCGGCGCAATCCGGCGCTGCTCAATGCCAGCCGCAAGCGGCGCATCGCGGCGGGCTCCGGCACCGAGGTGCAGGAGATCAACCGGCTGCTCAAGCTCCATCGCCAGATGGCCGACATGATGAAGATGATGGCGCGCCAGAAGGGCGGCGGCCTTCTCGGCAAGCTCTTCGGCGGCGGCATGCCGGAGCTTCCGCCGGAACTTGCGAATAATCCCGAGGCGCTGAAGGACATGCTGCCGAAGGGCGGCCTTCCCGGCGGGCTGCCGGGACTTTCGGGCGGCGGATTGCCGGGGCTTCCCGGCCTTCCGGGCGGCCGGCCCGGATTTCCCGGCTTGCCGGGTCTGCCCGCGGGCAAAAAGAAGAAATGAGTTTCGCGGGGAGCGCCCCCGCAATCGGTTCGGTTCCAGTTTCACTGAAAGGCAGAAACAAACATGGCTCTCAAGATCAGGCTCGCCCGTGGCGGCGCGAAGAAGCGTCCCGTCTACCGCATCGTCATCGCCGACACGCGCTCTCCGCGCGACGGCCGCTTCATCGAGAAGATCGGCACCTTCAATCCGACGCTTCCCAAGGATCACAAGGAACGCCTGGCGCTGGACCTCGAGCGTGCGAAGCACTGGCTCTCCGTCGGCGCCGTCCCGACCGATCGGGTCGAGCGTTTCCTCGATGGCGCGGGCCTCCTGAAGCGCACGCCGAAGAGCAATCCGGAAAAGGCGAAGCCCAAGGCGAAGGCGCAGGAGCGTCTGGCCGCCGCTGCCGCAGCCGCGGAAGAGGCGAAGGCCGCCGCCGAGGCTCCGGCCGAGGCCTGAGCACGGCTCGCGTCCACTGAGCCATGGCAGGCACGCAGCAGAAGAGGGTCTGTCTCGGCGTCATCGTGGGCGCGCATGGCGTGCGCGGCCTCGTGCGGGTGAAGCCCTTCACGGAGGAGCCGGAGGGGCTTGCTGCCTATGGGCCGGTCGAGACGAAGGACGGGTCGCGCCGCTTCGGGATCGAGGTGACGGGGCTTGCCAAGGGCACCGTCATCTGCCGGCTCGAAGGGGTCGGGGACCGGGACGAGGCGGAGCGGCTGCGCGGGACGGAGCTTTACGTCGATCGCGCGCGGCTCCCCGAGGCGGGTGACGAGGACGTCTGGTATCACGCCGACCTGATCGGGCTTGCGGCCATCGGCAAGGATGGGCGCGATTTCGGCAAGGTCGTCGCGGTACAAAATTTCGGCGCGGGCGATCTTCTCGAGATCGAGCGGCCGGAAGGCGGGCCGACGGTCTATCTGCCCTTCACGGGCGAGAATGTGCCCGTGATCGAACCCGAGGCCGGGCGGCTCGTCATCGATCCTCCGGGCGGCCTCTTCGACGAGGTGCCGGGCGAGGACGGCGCCGGGGAGGGCCGGAATGGCTGAGGCGTGGGAGGCCACGGTTCTGACGCTCTTCCCGGAGATGTTTCCGGGGCCGCTCGGCATTTCGCTGGCCGGGCGGGCGCTCGAGGCGGGCATATGGCGGCTCGATGCGGTGGACATACGCGACTTTGCGCGCGATAAGCACCGCACGGTCGACGATACGCCCTCGGGCGGCGGGCCCGGCATGGTCATGCGGGCCGATGTGATGGCGGCGGCGGTCGATGCGGTTCATCCCGCGCAATCGCTCAAGCCATTGATTTACTTGAGCCCTCGCGGCGCGCCGCTGACGCAGGCGCGCGTGAGGGAGCTGGCGGCGGGGCCGGGGGTCACGCTGGTCTGCGGGCGCTTCGAGGGGCTCGACGAGCGGGTCATCGAGGCGCGCGGCATGGAAGAGGTGAGCCTGGGGGACTTCGTGCTCTCCGGCGGGGAGCCTGCGGCGATCGCCCTGCTCGATGCGGCGGTCAGGCTTCTTCCCGGCGTGATGGGCAAGGAAGCCTCAGGCGAGGATGAGAGTTTCGAGAGCGGATTGCTCGAATATCCGCATTACACGCGGCCCCAGATTTTCGAGGGACGCGAGATTCCGGCGGTTCTGACCTCCGGTGATCACGGAAAGATCAAGGCCTGGCGGCGTGCCATGGCCGAGGCGTTGACGAAGGAAAGGCGGCCTGATCTCTGGGAGAAATTTCTCAAGAGAAAAGCCAAAGACAGTCGCCAGTGACATTGAAGTGTGATACTGAAGCGCGCTTCCGGACGGGTAAATCCCGGCAAGGCCCTTTCGGGCACGGGTCCGGCGCCTTCAATACCTGAGGTTAGACAGATGAATATCATTGAGCAGCTCGAGCAGGAGCAGATGGGAACGCTCTCCAACGGCAAGGAGATTCCCGATTTCGCGCCCGGCGATACGCTGATCGTCAATGTGAAGGTCGTCGAAGGCGAGCGTTCGCGCGTGCAGGCCTATGAGGGCGTGTGCATCGCCCGCTCGGGCGCCGGCCTCAACGAGAACTTCACCGTCCGCAAGATTTCCTACGGCGAGGGTGTGGAGCGCGTTTTCCCGATCTACAGCCCGCTCGTCGACTCGATCAAGGTGGTGCGCCGTGGCCGCGTGCGCCGCGCGAAGCTCTATTATCTGCGCGGGCGCCGTGGCAAGTCGGCCCGAATTGTCGAGAAGCAGGACAACAAAGCCCGCTCGCAAGAGAACGGCGCCGCCTGAATTCGTCCGCAGACGATAAGACGAGACGCATAAAGCGGGCAGGGCGCGAGCCCCGTGCCCGCTTTTCGCTTTCGACGCCTGCGAAAATGTGAATTGGGGAACCGACGGAGCCCGGGAATCGAACCGGATTCCGGCTCCCGGACAAGGAGTGAAGAAGATGGCTGCTCCACGCACCATGTACGACAAAATCTGGGATGCGCATCTCGTCGACATGCAGGAGGACGGCACCGGCCTCCTCTATATCGACCGGCATCTCGTGCATGAGGTGACGAGCCCGCAGGCATTCGAGGGTCTGCGCATGGCTGGCCGCAAGGTGCGCGCGCCCGAAAAGACGCTCGCCGTCGCCGATCACAACGTGCCGACGACCGACCGCTCCAAGGGCATCGCCGACGAGGAAAGCCGCATCCAGGTCCAGACGCTCGAGGACAATGCGCGCGAGTTCGGCATCCAGTATCTGGCGATGAGCGACAAGCGGCAGGGCATCGTCCATATCGTCGGGCCCGAGCAGGGTTTCACGCTCCCCGGCACCACCATCGTCTGCGGCGACAGCCACACCTCGACGCATGGCGCCTTCGGCGCGCTCGCGCATGGCATCGGCACCTCCGAGGTCGAGCATGTGCTCGCCACGCAGACGCTCATTCAGGCCAAGGCGAAGAACCTGCGCATCAATGTCGTCGGCAAGGCGCCGGAAGGCTTCACGGCGAAGGACATCGCGCTCGCCATCATCGGCCATATCGGTACGGCGGGCGGCACGGGCTATGTCGTCGAATATGCCGGCGAGGCGATCCGCGATCTTTCCATGGAAGGCCGCATGACCGTCTGCAACATGACGATCGAGGCGGGCGCGCGCGCCGGGCTCGTCGCGCCGGACGAGAAGACCTTCGAGTATTTCAAGGGCCGGCCGATGGCGCCGAAGGGCGACGCCTGGGAAAAGGCGGTTGCCTACTGGAAGACGCTGCCTTCCGACGAAGGCGCGCATTTCGACAAGGAAGTGACCGTCGATATCGCCAATCTGCCGCCGATGATCACCTGGGGCACGAGCCCTGAGAATGTCATCCGCATCACCGACCGCATTCCCGACCCGGCGAATGTCGCCGATGAGGGCAAGCGCCACGCCATGCAGCGCTCGCTCGAATATATGGGCCTCACGCCCGGCACGCCGATCACGGAGGTCAAGATCGACCGCGTCTTCATCGGCTCCTGCACCAATGGCCGCATCGAGGATCTGCGCGCGGCGGCGGCGATCGCAAAGGGCAAGAAGGTGGCCTCCACCGTCAGCGCCATGGTCGTTCCGGGCTCGGGCCTCGTGAAGGAACAGGCGGAGGCGGAAGGTCTCGACAAGATCTTCCTCGAGGCGGGCTTCGAGTGGCGCGAGCCGGGCTGCTCCATGTGCCTTGCGATGAACGCCGACAAGCTCGCGCCGGGCGAGCGCTGCGCCTCGACCTCGAACCGCAATTTCGAGGGCCGTCAGGGCCGCGGCGGGCGCACGCATCTCGTCTCGCCCGCCATGGCGGCGGCGGCGGCGATTGCGGG
>NZ_DAOKYX010000023.1:0-18724 GCF_035325945.1 Parvibaculum sp. | reverse complement strand
GCGGGCGCACGCATCTCGTCTCGCCCGCCATGGCGGCGGCGGCGGCGATTGCGGGCCATTTCGTCGATGTGAGGAAAGTATAGCGCCTCAAAGCCCCTCCCCTTCATGGGGAGGGGTTGGGGTGGGGTGCCCACAGCGCTTTCAATGAGGTGCGGCCGGGCGATGGCGAACGAAAGAGCCAGAACGCTTCGGAGGAACCAGACAGAAGCCGAGAGGGCGCTCTGGCAGAAATTGAGAGTGCTGAAGGCGGAAGGATTTCATTTCAGGCGGCAAGCGCCTATCGGAACGTATATCGCGGATTTTGCCTGTCATTCATTCAAGCTGGTGATCGAGGTTGATGGCGGGCAGCACAATGAGAAGTCCGGTCTTGCGCGCGACGCGGAACGGACGGCATGGCTCCAGGGAGAGGGCTACAGGGTGCTGCGCTTCTGGAATAACGAGGTACTGACAAATATCGAGGGCGTGGAAGAGACGGTCAGGCGGGAACTGGGTCTCATCTGATCATTCGAAACATCACCCCACCCCAACCCCTCCCCATCGAGGGGAGGGGCAATAAGAGGCGGTAGAAGATATGGACAAGTTCAACAAGCTCACGGGCGTCGCGGCGCCGCTGCCGATGATCAATGTCGATACCGACATGATCATCCCCAAGCAGTTCCTGAAGACGATCAAGCGCACGGGGCTCGGCAAGAATCTCTTCGACGAGATGCGCTTTGACGAGAAGGGCAACGAGAAGCCCGACTTCGTGCTCAACCAGCCGGCCTATCGCAATGCGCAGATTCTTGTGACCGGCGAGAATTTCGGCTGCGGCTCCTCGCGCGAGCATGCGCCCTGGGCGCTCCTCGATTTCGGCATTCGCTGCGTCATCGCGCCCTCTTTTGCCGACATCTTCTACAACAACTGCTTCCAGAACGGCATTCTGCCGATCGTGCTGCCGCAGGCCGATGTCGACAAGCTGATGGACGACGCGGAGCGCGGGAGCAATGCTGTCGTCACCGTCGATCTCGAGGCGCAGGAAATCCGCGGTCCCGATGGCGGCGTCATCAAGTTCGACATCGATCCCTTCCGCAAGCACTGCCTGCTCGAGGGGCTCGACGGCGTCGGCCTGACGCTGAAGCGGGAAGCGGCGATTTCGACCTATGAGACGAAGCACAAGGCCGAGCAGCCCTGGCTGTGACGAGGCTCGTCATGCCCGGGGTTCATCCGGGCATCTGGAATGACACGCACGGTGCAAGAGCCCTGGATTGCCGGGTTTAGCCCGGCAATGACGACGAGAGAGTTTGAAATGACGAAGAAGATCCTGATCGTGGCGGGCGACGGCATCGGCCCGGAAGTGATGGGCGAGGTCGAGCGCGTCATCGGCTGGTATGCGAAGAACCGCAAGTTCGACGTCGCCATCGAGCATGAGCTGGTCGGCGGCTGCTGCTACGACAAGCACGGCGTCGCGGTGACGGATGCGACGGTCGAGAAGGCGAAGGCCGCGGATGCCGTCTTCCTCGGCGCGGTGGGCGGCCCCAAATGGGACGACGTTCCCTATGAGGGGCGGCCCGAGGCGGGTCTTCTCCGGCTGCGCAAGGATCTCGAGCTTTTTGCCAATCTGCGTCCCGCGCTCTGCTTCGCCGCGCTGGCGGACGCCTCTTCGCTCAAGCGCGAGATCGTCGAGGGCCTCGACATCATGATCGTGCGCGAGCTGACGGGCGGTGTCTATTTCGGCGAGCCGAAGGAGATCACCGATCTCGGCAATGGGGAGCGCCGCGGCGTCGACACGCAGGTCTATACGACGCATGAAATCCGCCGCATCGCGGAGGTCGCCTTCGACCTCGCCCGCAAGCGCGACAATCGCGTCATGTCGGTCGAGAAGCGCAACGTCATGAAGTCGGGCGTGCTCTGGTACGAGGAAGTCCTGAAGCTCCACAAGGAGAAGTTCGCGGATGTGAAGCTCGATCACATGCTCGCCGACAATTGCGCCATGCAGCTCGTGCGCAATCCGAAGCAGTTCGACGTCATCGTCACCGACAATCTCTTTGGCGACGTTCTCTCCGACATCGCCGCCATGCTGACGGGCTCGCTCGGCATGCTGCCCTCCGCCTCGCTCGGCGCGAAGGATGCGAACGGCAAGGCGAAGGCCATGTATGAGCCGGTGCATGGCAGCGCGCCCGACA
This sequence comes from Parvibaculum sp., assembly GCF_035325945.1. Taxonomy (GTDB): domain Bacteria; phylum Pseudomonadota; class Alphaproteobacteria; order Parvibaculales; family Parvibaculaceae; genus Parvibaculum. The sequence goes on along the minus strand of NZ_DAOKYX010000023.1, from coordinate 16,562 downwards.
TTGCGGGCCAGGGCGTCGCCAATCCGCTCGCCTCGATCCTCTCCTTCGCAATGGCGCTGCGCTACACATTCGATCGCGGGGCTTGCGCCGATCTGCTTGAAAAGGCGGTCGACGGCGTGCTCGCGCAGGGCCTGAGGACCGGCGACATCATGCAGGCCGGCATGACGAAGGTCGGCACCGTCCAGATGGGCGATGCGATCCTGAATGAACTCGACCGGCTGAACGCATAACGAGCCGTCAGGAGAAAGCCGATGGGATACAAAATTGCCGTTGTCGGGGCCACGGGCAATGTGGGCCGCGAGATGCTGAACATCCTCGCCGAACGCGAGTTTCCCGCCGATGAGGTGGTGGCGCTCGCCTCGCGGCGGAGCCAGGGAACGGAAGTTTCCTACGGCGACAGGATCCTCAAGGTGAAGGCGCTGGAGAATTACGACTTCTCCGGCACCGATATCTGCCTCATGTCGGCGGGCTCGACGGTCGCCGCCGAATGGTCGGCGCGGATCGGCGCGCAGGGCTGCGTCGTCATCGACAATTCGTCGAAGTTCCGCACCGATCCCGACGTGCCGCTCGTCGTGCCGGAAGTGAATTCCGACGCCATCGGCGGCTACACGAAGAAAATGATCATCGCCAACCCGAACTGCTCGACGGCGCAGATGGTGGTGGCGCTGAAACCGCTCCACGATGTCGCGCGGATCAAGCGTGTCGTCGTCTCGACCTACCAGTCGACGAGCGGCGCGGGCAAGGACGGCATGGACGAGCTTTTCGAGCAGACGCGCGCCATCTATGTCAACGATCCCATCGAGAAGAAGAAGTTCACCAAGCAGATCGCCTTCAACGTCATCCCCCATATCGATGTGTTCATGGAGGATGGCTACACGAAGGAAGAGTGGAAGATGGTGGTCGAGACGAAGAAGATGCTCGACCCGAAGATCAAGGTGACGGCGACCTGCGTGCGCGTGCCCGTCTTTGTCGGCCATTCGGAAGCGGTCAATATCGAGTTCGAAAATCCGATCACGGATGATGAGGCGCGCGAAATCCTGCGCGAGGCGCCGGGCTGTCTCGTCGTCGACAAGCGCGAGGATGGCGGCTATGTGACGCCGCTCGAATGCGTTGGCGAATATGCGACCTATATCAGCCGCATCCGCGTCGACCCGACCGTCGAGAACGGGCTTGCCATGTGGATCGTCTCCGACAATCTGAGGAAGGGCGCGGCGCTCAATGCGGTGCAGATCGCCGAAATTCTCGGCGCGCGTTACCTCAAGAAGGCCGCCTGAGGCTCAGGCGAAAACCTCGATATTGGGCGGCAGGCCCGGATCCCAGATCATTGCCTGGTCGTGCGCGAGCGCAAGCTCGCCACGGCCGGCCTCGACGCTCGAGCGGATGAGAGCCGCCGAGCATGCGGAGGCGCGCGCGAGCGCCTGCGGCACCGCCACGCCGCTCAGGAGCCGCGAGAGAAAGATGGCGGCGAAGAGATCGCCCGTGCCCTTTGGCGTCATCGCATCGTCGGTGGCCGAATATCTCGCCGTCTCGGCGCGATAGGCTTTCCTGTCTTCGACCGCGAGGTTCGATATGCGGCCCTTGGGCGCGGGCGCCGAGGTGATGGTGACGATTTTCGGGCCGAGCTTGCGCGCAAGGGGAATGGCGGCGCGGATATCGGCGGGCTCTTCGCCAGCAAGCCGCGCGAATTCGAACCAGTTCGGTGTCACGATGTCGGCGCGGAGCGCGAGCGCGGCCTGCGCGGCTTCGACGGCGCCGCTCACATAGGCGCCGTTTTCGTCGCCCATGATCGGGTCGCAAAGATGAAGCGCCTTCGGATTGGCGGACTTCACGCGCGCGACCGCATCGGCGACGGCGCCCGCCTGTTCGGCATTGGCGAGATAGCCGGAGAAGATGGCGTCGCAGCGCGAAAGCCAGCCCCGTTCGTCGAGCGCGCGCACCAGCCGCTCGATCAGTTCCTCACCGAGAAGCTCGCCCTCGAAGCTGCCGTAACCCGGATGATGAGCGAGAAGCACGGTCGGCACCTGCCAGACCTCGTGGCCGAGCCGCTGCATCGCAAATGCGCCGGCGGAATTTCCGACCGCCCCATAGACGACCTGGCTCGAGATGGAAAGGATCGTCGCCATGCGTACTCCTCATGCAGCGAGCCCCCGCAATTCCGCTTCACACGTCCCCACAAGATTTATAGTGTCCGCATTCCGTATCCGCGAGAACTTCCGACGCTGGAGAGAGTCATGTCCCTGATTAATGCCCGTCCGCGCCGCAGCGTGCTTTACATGCCCGGATCGAATGCGCGCGCGATGGAAAAAGCGCGGGAGATTCCCGCTGACGCGCTGATCCTCGATCTCGAGGACGCCGTGGCGCCGGACGCGAAGGAAGAAGCGCGGGCGCAGGTGATCGGCGCCGTCGCGCAAGGCGGTTATGGCAAGCGTGAAATCGTCATTCGCGTGAACGGGCTCGATACGCCCTGGGGCATCGACGACATCAAGGCCGCGGTCGCGGCGGGCCCGGACGCCATTCTCGTTCCCAAGATCAATTCCGCCGGGGACGTTGCGCGCGCCGAAGCCGCGCTGACGGCGGCCGGGGCGAAGGACGGCTTGCAGCTCTGGTGCATGATCGAGACGCCGCTTGCGATCCTCAACATCCAGTCTATCGCGGCGAAGGCGCAGGAGGCGGGCTCGCGCATGTCCGTCTGGGTCATGGGCACCAACGACATCGCCAAGGAGCTTCGCGCCGCACACACGCCGGACCGCGTGCCGATGCTCGCCTCGCTCGGCCTTTCGATCATCGCGGCTCGGGCCTATGGCATCGTCGCGCTCGACGGCGTCCATAATGACATCAAGGACGAGCAGGGCTTCGTCGCCATCTGCGAGCAGGGCCGCGACATGGGCTTCGACGGCAAGACGCTCATCCATCCCTCGCAGGTCGCCCCTTGCAACCGCATCTTCTCGCCCGATCCCGAAACCGTCGCCTTCGCGCGGAAGACGATCGAGGCCTTCGAGCTGCCGGAGAACAAGGGCAAGGGCGTGCTCAAGGTCGAGGGCCGCATGGTCGAAATTCTTCATGCGGAAATCGCAAGGCGCACCGTCGCCATTGCCGATGCCATCGCGGAGCTTGAGGCATGACGAAAACGAACGCCGGAAACTTCTTCGAGGATTTCAAGGTCGGGCAGGTGCTCGATCATGCGACGCCGCGCACCGTGACGGAGGGCGACCGCGCGCTCTATCAGGCATTTTTCGGTTCGCGCTTTTCGCTGCAATCCTCCGACGAGGTTGCGCGCAAGGCCGGCTATGCGCAATCACCGCTCGACGACATGCTCGTCTTTCACATCGTCTTCGGCAAGACGGTGCCCGACATCTCGCTCAATGCGGTGGCCAATCTCGGCTATGCGGACTGCCGCTTCCTGAAGCCCGTCTTTCCGGGCGACACGCTTTCCGCGACGTCCGAGGTCATCGGCCTCAAGCAGAATTCGGACGGCGCGACGGGCGTCGTCTATGTGCGCTCGACGGGCCGCAACCAGAGGGGCGAGACGGTTCTCGACTATGTGCGCTGGGTGATGGTGCGGAAGCGCGACAAGGCCGCGCCCGCGCCGGAAACCGACGTGTCGCAGCTTCCCGCCGCCGTTGATGCGAAAGCTCTTGCAGCGCCTTCGGGCACGAATTTCAAGGAGTTCGATACAATCGCCTCCGGTTCGCCCCATCTCTGGGACGATTACGAGGCGGGCGAGAAGATCGATCATGTCGACGGCGTCACCATCGAGGAAGCCGAGCACATGATGGCGACGCGCCTCTATCAGAACACCGCGAAGGTTCATTTCAATCAGTTCACGGAAGGGCAGGGCCGCTTCGGCCGCCGCCTCATCTATGGCGGTCATGTGATCTCGCTTGCCCGCGCGCTGAGTTTCAACGGGCTGGGCAATGCGGCGCTCGTTGCCGCGATCAATGGCGGGCGGCATGTCGCGCCGTGTTTTGCGGGCAATACGGTCTTTGCATGGTCGGAGGTTCTGGCGAAGGAACCGATTGCCGATCGCGACGATCTCGGCGCGCTCCGCATCCGCACGATCGCGACCAGAGATCTGCCCTGCAGCGATTTTCCGGGCGCGCTCGAAAGGGGCTATGCCGAAGGCGTCATTCTTGATCTGGACTACTGGGTCTTCATGCCGAGACGCTGACGCCCCCAGAGCGCCCTTCATGTTTCGTTCAGGACAAGTGGTTAAGCTCGTATCAACGTGATTGGGCGATCCATGTTTACATCGAGTTCAGGAAAGGGTTCAGCCGCTCCCAAAGCGCCCGCGATGCGCTCGGCGCTGAGCGTCGCCTTCGAGGAGGCGTGGGAGGCGGCGAGGGGCGAGGCGCCCTATCCCGACCGCAGCGATATCGACCTCAAGCATTTCGCGAAATTCGCTCGCTGGTTTGCGATCATCGAGCCCGATCCGCATCGGATGGCGCTGCCCTTCAGGCTCGTCGGCTCGGGCTTCTTCGATTTTCTCAAAACCGATCTTACCGGGGTCGATTATCTGGAGCTTGCCGATCCGTCGATCAGGCAGCTTGCCTATGATTGCGTCATGGCATGTCTCAAGCAGCCATGCGGCCTCTGGCAGATCACGCCGGCAAGCATCGCCGAGGGCGGCTCCATGCCATACGAATACACGATCCTGCCGATCTCGAAGGGCAAGGACGTGGCCGATCACATCGTCATCTATGTGAATTTCGAGCTCGGCACCTTTGCGCCGAAGCCACATATCGATCGCGTCGAACATTCGACCGTCTGGCACTGGCTCGATATCGGCTTCGGCGTGCCGGACATCGCCTTCTGAGGCGGCTCAGACCGCTTTCGCATTGCCATAGACATAGACGAGGGTCGCGAGCGCGATGGCGACGAGCTTTTCCTCGCCTCCCTCGTCGCAATAGATGCGCGCTTCGGCGACGCACTGGATGCGGCCCGCGCGGACGACCTCGCTCCGGGCGATGACGCGCGTGCCGGTCGCCGGCCGCAGGATGTTCACCTTGTACTCCGAGGTGACGAGCCCCGCCGCGCCCTCCGGCCGGACCGTGCCCGCCGCGAAGGCGCAGCTATTGTCAGCGAGATAGCCGATGACCCCGCCGTGAAGGAAACCTGCCTGCTGGGCAAGCTCGGGCCGGTTCTCCACCGTGAGCTCCACCCGGCCCCGCTCGACATGCGTGATCTTCGTCCCCACGAGTCGGGCGAAGGGCTGCTCCTCGAGCGTTCGGGTGAGCTGTTCGAGGACTTCTTTTTCGTTCGATGGTGCGGTCATGGCCGTTCGTCTCCTCTGCTTCGGCGAGGTTTTGGAGATTTGCGGATCGGCGACAATTCTCCACCCGCGCAATGCCTGTTGCGGAAGTGGGGCTGACGTTGCGGGTTCATGGGGTTAGCGGGTCTCCCATCCGCGCAAAGCGCATTGCGCGGGCCCGACGGGGGGCCGGGCCGGCTCGACGCTTGTGTGAGAACGATTCGCAAAACAGCTCAGGCGCGCGGAGCCTGCCGCGCGCGCCCTGTCTCCGCATTTGCGTTCGGGGGAATCAGGGGATAAACAACAAACATCACAGCCCACCCGCAGACCCATTCGGGGACCTTGAGATGGCTAAGACGCAACAGGTCGCGCGGCCGCTTTCGCCGCATCTTCAGATTTATCGCTTCACAATCACCATGACGATGTCGATCGTCCACCGCATCACGGGCGGCGCGCTTTATTTCGGTACGGCGCTTCTCGTCTGGTGGCTTGTGGCGGCGGCGACGGGCCCCGAAGCCTATGCGCTCTTCCAGGATGTCGCCGGCTCGTGGATCGGCCGCCTCGTGCTCTTCGGCTATAGCTGGGCGCTGCTCCACCATCTCTTCAGCGGTATCCGCTATCTCATCTGGGACCGCATCCAGGGCTTCGAGCTTCGCAAGGCGGACATGCTGAGCTGGGCTGCGCTCATCATCGCTTTCGTGAGCACGATCGCCGTCTGGGTCGTGGCTCTTTCCCTCAAGGGGGTGTTCTGATGGCCCAGTCCGGAAAATCCGCAACCCGCGATTTCCGCCGCCAGCGCCTGACGGCGTTCGCGCTCGTCCCGCTCGGGCTGATTTTCGTCGCTCTCGTCGTCGCGCTCGCGGGCAGCGACTATGAGACGGCGCGCGCCTGCCTCGCCAATCCGCTGGTGGCGGGCGTTGTCGTCCTCCTCGTCATCGCGACGGCGGTCCATATGCGCATCGGCATGAACGAGATCATCGACGACTATGTGCAGGACAGCACCCTCCACAAACTGTCGAAGACGGGCAATTTCCTTTTCTGTGCGGCGGTCGTTCTCGGCAGCATCTACGCGGCGCTGAAAATCCTCATCGGTTTCTGATCATTTCACGAGCAAGTCCCATGACCGCGAGTTACAGCTTCAACGATCATACATTCGATGTGGTGGTGGTGGGCGCCGGTGGCGCGGGACTGCGCGCGACGCTCGGCTGCGTCGAGCGCGGCCTCAAGACCGCGAACATCACAAAGGTCTTTCCGACGCGCAGCCACACGGTCGCGGCGCAGGGCGGTGTCGCCGCCTCGCTCGGCAATATGGGGCCGGACGACTGGCGCTGGCACATGTACGACACCGTGAAGGGGTCGGACTGGCTCGGCGATCAGGACGCGATCGAATATCTCTGCCGCCATGCGCCGGACGCGGTCTACGAGCTTGAGCATTTCGGCGTGCCCTTCAGCCGCACCGAGGACGGCCGGATCTATCAGCGTCCCTTTGGCGGCATGACGACCAATTTCGGTGAAGGCATCGCGCAGCGCACCTGCGCCGCCGCCGACCGCACCGGCCATGCGATGCTGCACACGCTTTATGGCCAGTCGGTCCGCCACAAGGCGCAGTTCTTCGTCGAATATTTCGCCATCGACCTCATCATGGACAATGGCCGCTGCGTCGGCGTCGTCGCGCTCGACATGGCGACGGGCGAGATGCACCGCTTCCGTTCCAGCATCGTCATTCTGGCGACGGGCGGCTATGGCCGCGCCTATTTCTCGGCCACCTCCGCCCATACCTGCACCGGCGACGGCAATGCGATGGTGCTGCGCGCGGGGCTCGCGCTCCAGGACATGGAGTTCGTGCAGTTCCACCCGACCGGCATTTACGGCTCGGGCTGCCTCATCACCGAGGGCGCGCGCGGCGAAGGCGGCTATCTCGTCAATTCGGAAGGCGAGCGCTTCATGGAGCGTTATGCGCCTTCCGCCAAGGATCTTGCCTCGCGCGACGTCGTCAGCCGCGCCATGACGATCGAAATCCGCGAGGGACGCGGCGTCGGTCCGCACAAGGATCACATCTTCCTTCACCTCGATCACCTCGACCCGGCGATCCTGAAGGAACGTCTGCCCGGCATTTCGGAATCGGCGCGCATTTTCGCGGGCGTCGACGTGACGAGGGAGCCGATCCCGGTCCTGCCGACCGTCCACTACAACATGGGCGGCATCCCGACCAACTATCACGGCGAAGTGTTGACGCTGAAGGACGGCAACCCGAACACGGTGGTGCCGGGCCTGATGGCGGTCGGCGAGGCGGCCTGCGTTTCGGTTCACGGCGCGAACCGTCTGGGCTCGAACTCGCTCATCGACCTCGTGGTCTTCGGCCGGGCGGCAGGCATCCGCGCCGCCGAGCTTCTCAAGGATCAGAAGTCGCAGCCGGAGCTGCCGAAGGGCGCCGGCGACTTCGCGCTCGCCCGTCTCGACCGCTTCCGCAACGCGAACGGCAAGACGCCGACAGCGGCGCTCCGCCTCAAGATGCAGCGCGCCATGCAGGAGGACGTCGCCGTCTTCCGCACCGGCGAGACGCTGGAGGAAGGCAAGCGGCGCGTGGCCGAGATTTTCGCGGAGCTTCCCGATATCCGCGTCACCGACCGTTCGCTCATCTGGAACTCCGATCTCATCGAGACGCTGGAATTCGACAACCTCATCGTTCAGGCGATCGCGACCGTCGAGGGCGCGGTGGGCCGCAAGGAAAGCCGCGGCGCCCATGCCCGCGAGGATTTCCCCGAGCGCGACGACGATAACTGGATGAAGCACACGCTTTGCTGGGTCGACACCGAGACGGGCAAGACCGCCGTCGATTACCGCCCGGTCCACACCTACACACTTTCCGACGAAATCGAGTACATCAAGCCGAAGGCGCGCGTTTACTGAGACGCGAAGGGTTCGATCATGGTTCAGCTCACACTGCCCAAGAATTCCCAGACCACGGAAGGCAAGACCTTCAAGGCGGAAGGCGCGACGCGCGTCAAGCGGTTCCGCGTCTACCGATGGTCGCCCGACGACACCGCGAACCCGCGCATCGACACGTTCGAGGTCGATCTCGACAAATGCGGGCCGATGGTTCTCGACGCCCTCATCAAGATCAAGAACGAGGTCGATCAGACGCTGACCTTCCGCCGGTCTTGCCGTGAAGGCATTTGCGGCTCCTGCGCCATGAATATCGACGGGGCGAACACGCTCGCCTGCACCAAGGGCATCGACGAGATCGACGGCGATGTGAGGATCTATCCGCTGCCGCACATGCCGGTCGTGAAGGATCTCGTGCCCGATCTGACCAATTTCTACGCGCAGCACGCTTCCATCGAACCCTGGCTCCACACCAAGACCGAAGAGCCGAAGAAGGAATGGCTGCAATCCCACGAGGATCGCGAGAAGCTCGACGGGCTCTATGAGTGCATTCTCTGCGCCTGCTGCTCGACGTCCTGCCCGTCCTACTGGTGGAACGGCGACCGCTATCTCGGCCCGGCGGCGCTGCTGCAGGCCTATCGCTGGCTCGTCGACAGCCGCGATCAGGCGACGCAGGAACGCCTCGACAAGCTCGAGGACCCCTTCAAGCTCTATCGCTGCCACACCATCATGAATTGCGCGAAGGCCTGCCCGAAGGGTCTGAACCCGGCCAAGGCCATTGCCGAGATCAAGAAGATGATGGTCGGGCGGGCCTGATCGCCGCCACCGCGACCGAACGAGGCCGCTCCCCGGAGCGGCCTTTTTCTTTGCCACCCGCACTCCGCCATCGCATAGTCGCGCCATGAGCGAGAGAGACTGGCACAAGGGCGCATGTCATTGTGGTGCGGTGACCTTCGAGGTCGAGACTGCGCGTGACATCGTGCTCGACGATTGCAACTGCTCCATCTGCGCGAAGACGGGCTATCTCCATCTCATCGTGCCGGCCTCGCGCTTTCGCATTCTCTCGGGCGAGGAGCGGCTCACCGAGTACCGGTTCAACACCGGCACGGCGCGGCATCTCTTCTGCTCGGTCTGCGGGGTCAAACCCTTCTATGTGCCGCGTTCAAATCCCGACGGCTGGAGCGTCAATTTCCGCTGTCTCGACCGCTCGGAATTCGGCGAGGTCACCATCCGCCCCTTCGACGGGCAGAACTGGGAAGCGCATGGCGCCTCGCTTGCCCATCTGAGCCGCGAGTAGCGCCTATTCTCGCACATATTCCGTGTCCGGCGCGGTATAGCGGGCGGCGGCGGCCAATGCGCGTTTGAGATCGTCATAGGATGAGAAGGCGCAGTCATTGCCGCTGCGCGTGATGTTGAAGGTCCCGGCGCTTTCGCCATGGCGTTCCGCGACGCGGATGAAGTCGCTGCATTCGGGTGCGAAGCGCAGCCAGCCCTCGCCCTTCTGGCGGAGAAGGCCGTAGACGGCCTCGCCCGGCTTCTCGCTGTCGCGGATGAGGGCGATGTAGTCGCCGCCGCCAATGTCGTCGAGCAGGCCCGCGACGGGCTCCTCACCATCGAATGTGTAGAGATAATCGGCGCCCTTTCTCGTGACGGTGAGATGGCGCGGCGGCGCCGAGGCGCGGCTGCCATTGTCATCGAGCTTGAAGGCGGCGAAGCGCGCACCGTCCGGGACCGGATAATCCGCCTCTGCGGGGCCGAAGAGCGGGACCTTGCTCACGAAGCAGGCGGAGAGAAGAAGGGACGCCGCCAATATGGCGGCCAGTCGGCATCCGTGCATGTCGGCTCTCCATGGGGTCGCAGAGGCACCTTCATGCTGCACCGGGACCGGCGCCAGGGCAAATGGCTCGCCAAAAAAGGGACGGCCCGCGCCTCGAGGAAAGACGCGGGCCGGTCGGGGGGCGAGAGATAGGCCGGGGCGCTCAAACGCAGCCGGGGCTCCGCCGCCACTTGTGGTGTCGCCATCGAAGGCGTGGAAATGAGCATAGCCGCCAAAGCTGAACCGCCGGTGAACGGCCGGAGGGCCCGCCCCTAGGGAGTTCTACGGATTTCATGCGGCCTTGCGGCGCCGCATGATCGGGCGCGGGGGCGCTGGCGAGGCGGGAGACAGTGCGATGGCGGCCCGGCCCATTCTCGAGACGCACGAGCTTACGCGCTGGTTCGGAGATCTCGTCGCCGTCGACCGGGTGACGCTGACGGTCGAGACCGGCGAGGTGTTCGGTCTTCTCGGCCGCAACGGCGCGGGCAAGAGCACGCTCATCAAGATGCTGACGACACTGCTGCCGCCGAGTTCGGGCGCGGCCGAAGTCGGCGGCTACGATGTCAGGCGCGAGCCCGCCAGGGTCCGCCGCATCATCGGCTATGTGCCGCAGGCGCTTTCGGCCGACGGGGAACTTACCGGCTATGAGAATCTGAAGGTCTTTGCGCAGCTCTATGACATTCCGCGCCGGCTTCAGGCCGGGCGCATCGAGGAGGCGCTCGAATTCATGGGGCTTGCCGCTGCTGCCGGCCGCCTCGTCGCCACCTATTCCGGCGGCATGATCCGCAGGCTCGAAATCGCGCAATCCATGATGCACCGGCCAAGGCTTCTCTTTCTCGACGAGCCGACCGTCGGCCTCGATCCCGTGGCGCGCGAGGCGGTGTGGGACCACATCCTCGAACTGCGCCGGAGCTTCGGCGCGACGATCGTCCTGACGACGCATTACATGGATGAGGCCGAAAAGCTCTGCGGGCGCGTCGCCATCATGCAGAGCGGAAGGGTCGCGGCCATCGGCACGCTCGCCGAGCTTCGCGCCGCGAGCGGCGATGCCGATGCGAGCCTCGATGAACTCTTCGTCGATTTCACCAGAGGGGGCGCCGAAAGCGAGGGCGGCTATGCCGAAACAGCCGGTACGCGACACACGACCCAAAGGCTCGGTTGAGGGGCGGCGCCCCGTCATCGCGCTCTGGGGCCATGCTGCGGGCTATATCCTCAAGGTGCTCGCCATCTCCGATATGGATGTGCGCAAGCTGCGCCACGATCCGACGGAGCTTTTCACGCGGGCCATCCAGCCGATGCTCTGGCTTCTCGTCTTCGGTCAGGTCTTCGCGCGAACGCACGCCATTCCGACCGGAAGCATCAGCTATATCGCCTTTCTCGCGCCGGGCATTCTGGCGCAGAGCGTGCTTTTCATCGCGATCTTCAACGGCATCTCGGTCATCTGGGAGCGCGATCTCGGCATCGTGCACAAGTTTCTCGCAAGCCCCACGCCGCGCACGGCGCTCGTGCTTGGCAAGGCCTTGTCGTCGGGGCTTCGCGCGGTCACGCAGGCGGCCATCATCTATCTGGTGGCGCTCGCGCTCGGCGTCAGGATTCTCTGGGCGCCGTGGGCGCTTGTCGGTGTCGTTCTGCTGGTGTTTCTGGGAGCGGCGCTGTTCTCGACCTTCTCGCTCATCATCGCCTGCATCGTCAAAACGCGCGAACGCTTCATGGGCATCGGCCAGGTGCTCACCATGCCGCTCTTCTTTGCGAGCAATGCGATCTACCCGATGAGCATCATGCCCGGCTGGCTACAGGGCGTGTCCTATCTCAATCCGCTGAGCTACACGGTCGATGGCTTGCGCGCGCTGATGCTTGCGGATGGCGAAAGCGGCTTCGGGCTCGCGGTCGATTTCTCGGTGCTTGCGCTCACGCTTGCCGTTCTCGTCTTGATCGGTGGGAGAATGTATCCGCGGCTGGCGACCTGAGCCGTCGCACCACTGCTTTGCCGTAGACAGGAAAAACCCCGCGCAGCGTGGCTGCGCAGGGTTTGTCCGGACGAGATGGTTATTTCGGAGTTTCGGTCGAAGGAGCGGAGGTGCCCGGTTCCTTCTTCTCCATCTTCTCCATCTTCTCCTTCTTCTCCATTTTCTCGGTCTTCTTGTGCTTCAGCTTCTTGTGCTCCTTCTTCTCCTTCTTCTCCTTCTTCTCCATTTCAGGAGCCTTTTCGGCCGTGCCGGCCGGAGCGGCCGTCGTCGCTTCGGGTGTGGCGGGCGCGGTCGTCGCTGGCGGAGTTGTGGTTTCGGCAGCAAGAGCGAGGGCTGGAGCAACCGCAACGAGGGTCGCGGCAACTATGACATCGCGAATCTTCAGCATGGGTCGTTCCTTTCGGGTGTGGACTGTCGGGCCCGATGCAAAATCCGGGACAACAGTTTCCTTGTGGAAGCGACTCTGGCGAAGTTCACCTGAACCCAGGGTGAACGGTGGGGCGTGGTCTGCGTGCGTCATCGGCATATGCGCCGTGCCAATGAAAAGCCCGCGTATCTTTCGATGCGCGGGCTGAACTTCAGCTCCGGGGGAGCTTATTGCTGGCCGGACGGAGCCGGTTCCGACGGCGTGGCCGGAGCGGGCTCGGACGGCGCGGCCGGCTCGGAGGTAGCAGGCGCATGCTCGGTCTCGGCCGGCGCGCTCTGCGCAGGCGCGCTTTCCGGCGCGGCGGGCGTTGCCGGTGCTTCGGCAGGCGCCGTCTCGGACGTCGTCGGCGTGCCGGTCGTTTCTGTCGGAGTACCCTTGTTGGTCAGCTTGTAGCCGACGAGCAAAACCACGGCGATCACAATTACTGCGATGATGACTTTCACGGAGTTGGACATTGTCGTTCCTCTTAACTGTGTTCTGCGGCCGTTTGTTTCATGCGGGCCTGCTGCAGCCGTTGCTCCCGCCAGGTTCCACGGGCGCGAATCCCCCGGGCCCCGGTGGAATGCTAGTCAAATGTCGCCGGAGCGCCAGTATGAAACGCCTTATGGAACGTCGTTTCCGTGGCAGCGCATCACATGAGCGGCGGTTGCGCCTGAAAAAGATGAGCGAAGTCACGTCCTTAGGCGAATGTTGCAGTCATGCGACGGCGCGGAGAATGTTTCATTCATTCCCGAGCGGATCGAACCGCCATTTGCGCCGGATCGCGGGCGCAAGCTCGATTCCGTGCCGATGGACGAAAAGCAGAATGTGGCCGAGGAGGTCGGCCGCCTCATTGGCGAGATCTTCTCTGAGTTCGGTATCCGACCGGCCCTGACGGCGGCCCCGCGCGGTCAGCCTCATCCAGGCTTGCGTCAGCTCGCCCAGTTCCTCCTGCATTTTCAGGATGAACCAGTCGTCGTTTCGGGCTATTCCGTGCGAAGCTGCATGGGCTTCGGACGCCTTTTCAAAAAGGCCGGCAAGTTCCTCGAGCTGATGCATGGCTGATCCCTGGGCGCATCCCTTCCGGTTCCGGAACTCTATCGACAGCACAATGTTCTATCAATGTTCTTACCTGGCCTCTGCTGAAGAATGAACAAGGGACCGCTTGCCGCCTATCGCCGGAAGATCGAGAAGGGCGAGATCGCAGCCGACCCCGCACAGGCGCGCGCCGCCGAGCGGCTTCAGCATCTGGCCGTCGAGCTTGCAGACTGGAAGCCGGGCAAGAAGGTCGGCCCCTTCGCGCGCCTCGGCTTCGGCAAGGCGCTGACGCCGCCCGAAGGCGTCTATATCTGGGGCGATGTCGGACGCGGCAAGTCGATGCTGATGGATCTGTTCTTCGATCACGTCCGCATCCGGCCGAAGCGGCGCGTCCATTTCCATGCCTTCATGCTCGAAACGCATGAGCGCATCTTCAACTGGCGCCAGCGCGAGAAGTCGGGCGCGGTGAAGGGCGGCGATCCGATCCCGCCGGTCGCGCAGGAGATCGCGAGGGAGGCGGCGCTTCTCTGCTTCGACGAATTCCAGGTGCAGGACATTGCCGACGCCTCGATCCTCGGCCGTCTTTTCACGCAGCTCTTCGATCTCGGCGTCATCATCGTCGCCACCTCGAATATCGCGCCCGACCGGCTCTATGAAGGCGGTCTTAACCGGCATCGCTTCCTGCCCTTCATCGATCTCGTGAAGGAGCGGATGGATGTCGTCCATCTCGACAGCGCCACCGATTATCGTCTCGACAGGATGATGGGCCTGCCGGTCTATTACACGCCGCTCGGGGCCGAATCGCGCTCGGCCCTCGACAGGGCTTTCCACCGCCTCACCGACAAGGAACGCGGCCATCCGATGACGCTTGCGCTCAAAGGGCGCGCCGTGGAGGTGCCGCAGGCCGCCCATGGGGTCGCGCGCTTTTCATTCGAGGAGCTTTGCGCCCGGCCGCTCGGCGCCGCCGACTACATCAAGATCGCGCAGAGCTTCCACACCGTTCTCATCGACGATGTGCCGATGATGAGCCCGGAGCGTCGCAACGAGGCCAAGCGCTTCGTGACCCTCATCGACGCGCTCTACGAGGCCAAGACCAAGCTCATCGTCTCGGCCGCTGCCGAGCCATCCGCGCTCTATCCGAAGGGCGATGGCGCCTTCGCCTTCGAGCGCACCGTGTCGCGGCTCATGGAAATGCAGAGCACGGACTATATGGGCTTGCGCGCGGCCGACTGATCCGCATCGGAGGCGGCGGCTGCGACGATGACGGCAGACGTTCCGGCATCGGGTCTGACGCGCCCGGCCGAAAATCCCGTTCGGGCGAGCAGCGTCAGCGCATCCTCGATTTCGTTCGGCGTGCGGCTCCAGGGATTGGGGAGCCAGTCGAGCTGTCTGCGTCCGTGATTGCGCAGGATGAGTATCAGTCGGCCGCCGGGGCGCAGCACGCGGCGTATCTCGGTGAGCGCGGCGACCGGGTCCGGCCAGAACTGGAAGCTGTGAAGGGCGGCGGCGGCATCGAAGCTCGCATCGGGCCAGGGAAGGATTTCGGCGGTTCCTTCGAGGAGTTCATGGCGGACGCCCATATGATGGAGGCGGCGGCGGGCCGTTTCGACCATGAGCGGGGAGGGATCGACGCCCGCGACCAATCCCGCCGTGGCGCGCGACGCCATCATCTCGGCAAGCCTGCCGGTGCCGAAACCGATTTCGAGAAAGCGGCCTTCGGGCGACAGATCGATGAGGCTCGCCGCGCGCTCATAGGCCGGGCGGTTCGTGCGTTCCATGAGAACGCCGAAGATGCGGCCGGCGAGGCCATGAGGCCGCATGGGCTGGGGAACGGAATCCGCCACATCTATTTCTTTCGTGCGAGCATCACGCCATCGCCGACGGTCAGCAGCGATGCGTCGACGCGGGTGTCGGCCGAAATTTTCGTGTTGAGCGCGCGGATCGCGACGGTGTCGTCGTCCTTTATTTCCGGCTTCACGACGGCGCCGCTCCAGAGCATGTTGTCGAGCGCGATCACGCCTCCGGGACGC
The DNA here is from genome assembly GCF_035325945.1 of Parvibaculum sp. Classification (GTDB taxonomy): domain Bacteria; phylum Pseudomonadota; class Alphaproteobacteria; order Parvibaculales; family Parvibaculaceae; genus Parvibaculum. Next base: position 1,171 of record NZ_DAOKYX010000023.1, on the reverse strand, counting down.
AGCAGCTTGAGACAGGCTTCGTAATAGGCGTCGTAGCCGGTCTTGTCGGCGTCAATGAAGGCGAAGTCGAAGGTGCCTTCCTTGCCCGCGCGGATGAGCCCCTCGAGCGTTTCAAGCGCGGGGGCGAGCTTCAGTTCGATGCGCTTCTCAAGGCCCGCCTCCTTCCAGTAGCGGCGTGCGATGGAAGTCCATTCCTCGCTCACGTCGCAGCAGAGCAGCGTTCCGTTCGGCGCGAGGCCGCGGGCGATGGCAATGGCGCTATAGCCGGTGAAGGTGCCGATCTCGATGGCCCTCCTTGCGCCGATGGCGCCGACAAGGAGCGTGAGGAAGGCGCCCTGGTCGGGACCGATCTGCATCTGCGCCATGGGCAGCTTCGCGGTCTCGATGCGGAGCTTCTTCTGCGCCTCTGTTTCGATCACGAGCGATGCCGAATAGGCCTCGATCGCTTCCGGCAGGAGTGAGCGTGACATGGAAGGGCCTCCCTCTTCGCGTTGATCAGCAGCGTTCGATTTTCGCGGCGGCGGCATCGATCGCCTCGGCGATGGCGGCGATTTCATTCGACGAGAGCGGCGCGCGCTCGAGCCGCAGGCGAAGCGCGGTGCGGAAATTCTCGACCGCCCGGACGATTTCCGGCGCGGGTCCGGCGCGGAAGCGGCGGCTGGCTTCCTCCATGCGCGCGACGATCGCGTCGAGCGTCGCCTTGTTGTCGGCGAGGAAAGCCTCGCCCGCGGACGTGATCGTGTAGAGCTTCTTGGAGCCTTCGCCGGGCGACACGCTCGCAAAGCCCTGATCCTCGAGCAGGGTCAGGGTCGGATAGATGACGCCGGGGCTCGGGCTGTAGGTGCCGCCGAAGGCGTCCTCGATGGCCTTGATGATGTCATAGCCGTGGCGCGGCTCCTCGGCGATGAGCCGCAGGATGACGAAACGCAGATCTCCCTGCTCGAAGGCGCGGCGGCGCCGTCCGCGGCGATGATGGTGCGGGCCGAATGTGTGCCAGTCGCGATCCCTCCCGCCGAGATCGTGCCCATGACGATGGGCTCTGAAATGCTTGAACATGGATATTTCCGATAGTGTTTCGATATATCGAAGTTAAAGATATATCTTTACATATCGAAGTCAAGGGGCGGGCCCGCGTCCCGCACAAGGGCGGGCGTTCTCGGCGGGCGTTCTG
>NZ_DAOKYX010000022.1:36407-45914 GCF_035325945.1 Parvibaculum sp. | reverse complement strand
TCGAGCACGGTCTCCATCATGTTGACCTTGGAGCCGATGGCGTCGATGAACGGCGTGATGATGCCGAGGCCCGGCATCAGGCTGTGCGTGTACCGCCCGAAGCGCTCGACCGTATAGACATAGCCTTGCGGCACGACCTTGATCGCCTTGGCGATGAAGATGATGGCGAGAACGAGTATCGCGATGACAAATGCCGTGCCGGTGAACATGAATCAATTCCCTTCCGTTGTCCGCATCCGACTCTAGCGCAACCCCGTGCCCCCGGCAGATTGAAATGATCGGGCCTCCGGCACGCCTTGCCGCACCCCGCAATGCCATAAAAACAACAGTTTTACCATGGGGATTAGCTGTTGGTTAGCAATGACGTGCCACAAGGGGGAAACGTCAGCGGAATAAGGATGTGTGCGGAGCAGATGACCGTGTGTGCCGACGCAGGAATGCCGTCTCGCGCCGGCAGCCGATGGAAAGGCCCGTGCCTCGTCGCGGCAGCGATGATCGCGGGGCTCGGCTTCACGGTCGCAAGCGCCGCCGCGCCCCGGCCCGGCGCCACGAGCGTCGCCGTTGTCTTCATGCCCGGCACCGGCTTCCCCGAGGCGGCGGCGAGACTGGCCACGCTCGATGCCCGCATCATGCGCATCGGCGCCGCCGAGAACATCGTCATCGCCCGTTTTCCGCATGGCTGGTCGCTCCCCGCGCTGTGGAAGACCGGCGCGCTCTTCCCCCTCGATGCGCTACCGGTGGGCGATTGCCTCCTTCCGCGCATGCAGGCTCTCTCCCCGCTCTCTCCGGCAAAAACCGTCCTGGATTAGGCCCATGTCAACGATCGACCGCATCCGCCTCAACTCGCTCCGCTTCCTGATCGCCTATCTGTGGCTGCATGTGCCGCTGCTCGCGCTCGGTGGCATCTGGTTCGGCGTGCCATGGATGTCGGCGACGATCGGCGCCGCCGTCTTCGCCGCGCTCACCACCGCCCTCTGGCGGGCAAACCCGCAAGGCATGCCCGCGCGGATGCTCGCCTCCTTCAGCCTCATGATCATGGCGATGCTGCTGGTCGATGAGTATCGGGGCATGGCGCTTCAGATCGACCTTCACCTCTATTTCATGGCGGCGCTCGCCATGCTCGTCACGCTGGTCGACTGGCGCGCGATCGTCGTGGCAGCGGCCGCCGTCGCTATCCACCACCTCGCGCTCAATTTCATCCTGCCTGAAATGCTCTGGCCCGGCGGCGCGGATTTCAGCCGTGTCCTCACCCATGCCGTCATCGTCGTTCTGGAGACGGCGGCGCTCATCTACGGCGCCTTCCACATGGAGCAGGCGATCGAGAACGCAGACGGCGCGGTCGCCCGCGCCACCGCCGCCGAAGCCGAGGCGACACGGCTCTCGCATCAGCGGGTCGAGGATGAGCGGCGCGCCAGACAGGAGCGCAGGGAGGAGCGCACGCGCCTCGCCGATCATTTCGAGGCCATGGTCGGCCGCGTCGTCGGCTCCATCGGCGAACGCTCGGCCGAAGTGAAGACGACCGCCGAAGCGATGGTCGCGTCCGCGCACAAGACCGACGATCTCGCCGGAAGCGTCGCCAACGAAACCAACCTCGCCTCGACAAGCGTCCAGACCGTCGCGTCAGCGGCCGAGGAACTGTCGAGTTCGATCGGGGAGATTGCGCGGCAGGTCGCCCGCTCGACCGAGATCGCGAGCGAAGCGGTCGCCGAGGCGGAAGCCGCCGACCGGACCGTCCAGAACCTCTCCGAAAGCGCCCAGCGCATCAGCGAGGTGATCGAACTCATCACCAGCATCGCCATGCAGACGAACATGCTCGCCCTCAACGCGACGATCGAGGCCGCGCGCGCGGGCGAAGCGGGACGCGGCTTCGCCGTCGTCGCCGCCGAGGTGAAGACGCTCGCCAATCAGACGGCGCAAGCGACCGAAGGCATCTCGACGCAGATCAACGCCATCCAGTCCGTGACCGAGCAGACCGTTGGTGCCATCGCCTCGATCCGCGGCCGCATTTCCAGCATCAGCGAGATGAGCCAGGCCATCGCAGCCGCCGTTCAGGAGCAGAACGCGGCGACCGGAGAAATCACGAGAAGCACGCATGTCGCCGCCGCAAGCACCGGCGAGGCGGCGAGGACGGTCGATACCGTCCGCGCCGACACGGGCGAGACGGTGAGGACCGCCGAAGCGGTCGCGCACTCCGCGGCCGGGCTGGCGAACGAGGTCGCCACGCTCGGGCACGAAGTGCGTCAGTTCATGGGCTCGATCCGCAGCGCCTGACGGGCAGCGAACGCCTGCCCTTCAGCGCCCATCCTTCAACGCCAGGGCTCGACGAGAATCTTGGCGTGCTGCTCGGGATTGGCGAGATCGGAGAAAGCCTGCTTCACGCCCTCGACACCAACCTGCCCGGTGACGAGCGGCGCGACCTCGATCTGCCCTTCGGCGATGTGGCGAAGGGTCAAAGCGAATTCGTCCGGCGTATAGCCGAGCACGAATTGCATGTTGATTTCCTTGTTGATGCCGAAGAAGGGCTCGATGCGGTCCTGCTCCATGCAGACGCCGACGACGACGATCCGCGCCTCGCGCGGCGCGCCTTCGAGCATCTGCTGAATGATGCCCGGCACGCCGACGCATTCGAAGATCACGGCCGGGCGCATCTTCGGCCCGAGGCCGAGAATGGAGACGACGCTTGTGGGGTCGTAGCCTTCGGGCGTCGCTTCCTCGGTCCAGCGCTTGTAGGGTGAATGTTCCGCCGGATCGACCACGATGTCGGCGCCCATGCGCTCGGCGAGCTTGCGCCGCGCCGGGCTGAAATCGGCGGCGATGATCGGCCCGACGCCCGCGATCTTGAGCCCCGCGATGACGGCAAGCCCGACCGGCCCGCAGCCGATGACGAGGGGGATGTCCTCCTTGGTGAGCCGCGCCTTCTGCACCGCGTGCCAGCCGACCGCCATCGGCTCGGTCAGCGCCGCATGCTCCGCCGACAGACCGTTCGGCACTTCGAGAAGCAGCATCTCGTTCAGCACCATGTTCTCGGCAAAGCCGCCCGGCATCTCGTTGGAATAGCCGACCGGATGCACCTTCGCCTTCTCGCCCGCCACGGTGACGGCGATCGGCACCGAGCAGACGCGCGTGCCGGGCTTCAGCGTCTTCTGCGTGTTGGGTCCGTGATCGAGCACCTCGGCGCAGAATTCATGTCCGAACACGATGTCGCGCTTGAGGTCCATCACGAAGCTCGAGCCCGAGCGCTTCGCCGCATCGACCATGTGATGCGCGTGATGGAACGCATGAAGGTCCGAGCCGCAGATGCCGCAGGCCAGCGTCTTGACCAGAACCTGGCCGTCGCCGGGCTTGGGTTCCGGCATCGTATCGACGACGAGATCGCCATCGCGGAATATGGCAGCGCGCATTTTGTCCTCCCGGATTATGCCCGTTTCTGAATGTCGGTGGCGCTATGCAATCAGGCACCGCGCCATCGCGCAAGTCGTGACATGGCGCGGGCCGGCGAACGTCGCGTCAGCAAGGGTCGCGGCGGCATTTCGAGCGATTGGCGAGTGCGATCAGAAGGATCGGCAGCGCGAAGACGAAGGTGAGCGCATTGGCCGCGATGAGCGCCACATCGCCGAGCAGCACGCCATAGACGAGCCAGAAGAATACCCCGACGACCATGCAGAGATACATGAGCACCGAGATTCCGTCCGTATTCCGGGTTTTGATGGTCTTCCACGCCTGAGGCAGGAAGGAAACCGTCGTCAGGAAGGCTGCGGCATATCCGATATACATGGGCTCTCATCCCGAAGCGCGGCGGCTCCGGCGCCGCCATCTCATCAATAGAGCAGTTCGCAGGCTCATGAAACGAGGATGCCGGCGCCGCCGCAAAGAAGAACGATGGCCCAGACCGGCAGCCGTGTGAACGAAAGCGCCCCCCAGGCGAGAAGCGCGATCCCCGCATCGGCCGGCCCGCGAATGGCCGTCGTCACGATGGGGTCGTAGAAAGCCGCGGCGAGGATGCCGACCACGGCCGCGTTGACGCCCATCATCGCCGCGCGAGCGGGCATGAGATGCGAGAGCCGGACCCAGAAAGGCATGGCCCCCGGCACGAGCAGGAAGGAGGGTCCGAACATGCCCGCAAGGCAGATCGCCGCGCCAATGAGGCCGCGCGGCCCTTCGCTGAGCGCCGCGCCGACATAGGCGGCGAAGCTGAAAAGCGGGCCGGGAACCGCCTGCGCCGCGCCGTATCCGGCAAGGAACACATCCCGCTCGATGAAGCCGCGCGGCACGAGCCCTGCCTCGAGAAGCGGCAGCACGACATGGCCGCCGCCGAAAACGAGCGAGCCCGCCCGGAAGAAGATGTCGAAGAGCTGGAGGCCCGGCCCGCCACCGGCCGCAAGCAGCGGCAGGACAAGGAGAAGCAGAAAGAAGAGCGCGAGCGACAGCGCGCCCGCCTTGCGGCTGATCGCAACTTGCAGCGGCACATGATCGCCGGGCGCCACGGGCTTCAGCACGGCAAGGCCGATGAGCCCGCCCGCAAGGAGAACGCCGATCTGCATCAGCGCGCCGGGCGAGAGGAGCGCCGCTATGGCCGCAGCGGCGCCAAGCGCCAGCCGAGGCGCGTCCGGCGTCAGTGCCCGCCCCATCTGGATGACCGCCTGCGCAACAACGCCGACGGCGGCGAGCATCAGCCCATGCGTGATGCCGCGCGCGACACTGCCTTCGAGGAGCGAGGCGCCATAGGCAACGGCGATGAGCGCAAGGGCCGATGGAAGCGTGAAACCCGCCCAGGCCGCCGCCATGCCGGGCAGCCCCGCGCGCATGAGGCCGAGCCCCATGCCGACCTGGCTGCTCGACGGCCCTGGCAGGAACTGCGCCAGCGCGACGAGATCGGCATAGGCGCGATCGTCGAGCCAGCGGCGGCGCTCGACGAATTCGTCGCGGAAATAGCCCAGATGCGCGATCGGCCCGCCGAAGGAAGTGAGGCCGAGCCTCAGAAAGATTCCGAAGACCTCGCCCGCTTTCCCCATGACCGGCATCCCCCGACGCTCCGGCCAGACGCTATCGAATGGCCCGTGACATTGATAACGCCTGCCACGAGCCATTCAATGCAAGGATTTGCGTCGATGCGGAAATATCGTCAGTCCGCCGCCCAGCCCTGCAGCACGGCCGCATCGTGACGCGCCCGTTCGGGCGAACCGAGCAACTGCCGGTCGAAGCCGATCCGCTTGAACCAGTAGTGCAGGCCGAGAAGATCGGTGAAGCCCATGCCGCCATGAACCTCGGTCGCGGTGCGGGCGACGAAGCGGCCGACCTCCGCAAGATGCGCCTTGGCATGCGCCGCCATGAGCGACGCCTCGCCGGGGATCGCATCGAAGGCATGCGCCGCATACCAGATGAGCGAACGGCCGGGCTCAAGCTCCGCCGCCATTTCGGCGCACATATGCTTCACCGCCTGGAACGAGCCGATGACGCGGCCGAACTGCTTGCGCTCCTTGGCATAATCGACCGCCTTGTCGATCATCATCCAGCCTGCGCCGAGCGTATCGGCGGCAAGCATGACGCGGCCCGCATCGAGCATGCGGCGCGACGTCGTCGCCGCATCGCCAGAGGCGAGCGGCTCGGCCTCGACATCGCTGAAGCCGAGTTCGCCGATGGAGCGCGTCAGGTCGATGGTCGTCAGCCGCTTGCGCGTGAGGCCCGGCGCGTCCGCCCGGACGAGATGGAGGCCGCCCTCACGGTCGCCAACGATGAAGAAATCCGCGCCACCGAAATCGATCGCGAAGAGCGCCGTGCCGTTGAGCTTACCGTTCCGTACCGTGACGCCCGCCTTGTCGCGCGCGCCCGAAGCCCGCTCGGAAATCGCGACGCCGGCAATCGCCTCACCCGCCGCGAGCTTCGGCAGATACGCCTCCTGCTGCGCCCTGCTGCCCGCGCCCATGAGCGCGAGCGGCGCCATGACGGCGCTGGCGAGGAAGGGCACCGGCGCGACATGCCGGCCGAGCGCCTCGGAGACGAGCGCGGCATCGAGCAGGCCGAGCCCCATTCCTCCTTCAGCCTCGGGGATGAGCATGCCCGGCACGCCGAGTTCGACGAGCGCCTGCCAGATGTCGCGGGCATAGTCCTCCCCGCCATCCGCCGCCTTGCGCACGCGCTCGAGCGGCGAGACTTTTTCGAGCGTCCTGTTGACGCTCTCCTGCATCAGCCTCTGGTCTTCCGAAAGTCCGAATTCCATGTCCCGCTCTCCTCAGGCTTTTGCGAGCTTCGGTTCGCGGGGCATGCCAAGGCCGCGCTCCGAAATGATGTTCTTCTGAATCTGCGCCGTTCCCCCGCCGATGATGAGGCCGAGATCGAACATGTAGCGGTGCTGCCACGCGCCATGCGCGCGCAGACGTGGACTGTCGCCATAAAGAACGCCGAGTTCTCCGAGCGCGTCGATGGCGAGCGCGGCGAGCTGATGATTGAGTTCGCAGCCCTGCAGCTTCACGATGAGCCGCTCGATGCCCGCATCCTCCTTCTTCGCCGATGCCGTCAGCAGTCGCAGCCCGTGGAACTGCATGGCGAAGACGCGCGCCTGCAACTGAAGCAGCCGGTCGCGGAACAGCGGATTGTCGATGAGGCGCTCGCCATCGAGCGTTTCCTCATGCATGAGCGCGACGATTTCCTTGAGCCGCGTTCCCGCCTGATTGGGATCGCCGAGCATGCCGCGCTCATGCTTGAGCGTCGCATTGGCGACATACCAGCCCTGCCCGCGGCCCGCGACGATATCCTTCTTCGGCACGCGCACATCGGTGAAGAAGACTTCGTTGAACTCGGCATGGCCCGTCATCGTCTTCAGCGGCCGCACCTCGATGCCGGGCGTCTTCATCGAGAAGATGAGATAGGAAATGCCCTCATGCTTCGGCTTGTCGGGCTCGGTCCGCACGAGGCAGAAGATCATGTCCGCCGCATGCGCCGTCGATGTCCAGATCTTCTGGCCGTTGATGACGAAATCGTCGCCATCCTCCACCGCCTTCGTCTGCAGCGAGGCGAGATCGGAGCCGGAGCCCGGTTCCGAATAGCCCTGGCACCAGACGACCTCGCCGCGAAGCGTCGGCGCGATCCATTTCTTCTTCTGCTCCTCGGTGCCGAGTTCGAGCAGCGTCGGCACAAGCATGGAAATGCCCTGATTGGCGAGCCCCATGGGCACGCCCGCGCTCGAAAATTCTTCGGCGATGATCCGCGATTTCAGAATGTCGGGCTCGGCGCCGTAGCCGCCATACTCCTTCGGGATCGTGCGCGCGGCATAGCCGTGCTCGATCAGGAGGCGCTGCCATTCGAGGGAATCGCCCGAAGGACGCGACACGCCGAAACGGCGCGGCGCCCTGTCGCGATGCTTCGCGATGAAGTCGCGCACCTCCTGCCGGAATGCCTCGTATTCGGGACCATACGCAAGATCCATCACGTCCTCCTGCAACATCGTTCGCCCGCCCCCAGCTTCGTGCGAGGGCGGCTGCATGTCTTGTTTCAAGCAGAATGTAGCTTGGGAACGCCGCCCGTAAAGCCGCGCGAAAGATGCGCCCGCCCTTAACAGGCAAACCCTGCGTCAACCGGGAGAGGAATTCGGGATCAGGCCGCCGAGCCGGGCAAGCCGTGGCGGCGGAGCGTGCTTGCGCTCGCCGCGATGGTCATGACGTCGCGCAGCGCCTCCACGGGATGAAGCCCGTTCGGCGCGTGGCGAAGGAAGACCTCGAACTCGGCCGCCGGCATCGGCCTGCCGAGAAAATAGCCCTGCGCCTCGTCGCAACCCAGCGCGCGCAGGATTTCGAGCTGCGCCACATTCTCCACGCCTTCCGCGAGCACGTTGAGGCCGAGGCTGTGCGCAAGATCTATGATGACCTTCGGAATGATCTTCCCGTCACGCGTATCCGCGATGTCGCGCACGAAGCTGCGGTCGATCTTGAGCCGCTTCACCGGAAATCTCTTGAGATAGGCGAGCGAGGAATAGCCCGTGCCGAAATCGTCGATGCCGATGCCGACGCCGAGACTGCGCAGGCGCCGCAATGTGCCGATGACCACATCGACATCCCGCATCACCATGCTCTCGGTCACTTCGAGTTCGAGATATTGCGGCGAAATAGCGTGGCGCACGAGCGTGTTGGCGACCATGTCGCTGAGATCCGGCCGGCGAAGATCGACCGCCGATACGTTGACGGCGACGCCCACCTTGGGAAGCCCGTCCTCCTGCCAGGCACGGTTTTGCCTGCACGCCTCATCGAGCACCCACCGCGTCAGATCGCCGATGAAGCCGCAACGCTCGGCCACGGGCACGAAGAGATCGGGCGCGATGAGCCCGCGCTCGGGATGCTGCCAGCGGATGAGCGCCTCCGCCCCGCTGATGCGGCCGGAGGTGATGTCGACCTTCGGCTGGTAGTAGAGCACGAACTGTTTCTGCGCGAGCGCCGCGCGGAGATCGCGCTCGATGGAATTGCGCTCCATCACCCGCAGGTGCAACTCGTGACGATAGAGCACGCAGGCGCTCGACCCCTCGAACTTGGCCCGCGAAAGCGCGAGATCGGCATTCTTGAGAAGGACGTCCGGGTCGCGCGCATCCTGCGGATAGAGCGTGAGGCCGACACAGGCCGTCTGATGGATTTCCTGCGCGCCGATGCGGAAGGGCACGCCGACCGCGCGAATGAAGCGATTGGCGCATTCGACCGCCTCGTCCGAGGACATGGCTCCGCGGATGACGACGCCGAATTCGTCCGCGCCGAGCCGCGCGACGATGTCGCCCGGTTTCTGGCAACCTCGCAATATGTCCGCCGTGCGCTGGAGGATCGCGTCGCCGGAATCGTGGCCGAGCGTGTCGTTGATATCCTTGAACTTGTCGAGATTGAGGATCATCACGGCGATCGTCTCGCCGGTGCGGGTGGCTTCCGCGATCTCTTCGGCAAGGCGCGACTTGAGAAAAGTCCAGTTGCCGAGACCCGTCAGGCCATCGGTATGGGCGAGACTGGCAAGCCGGCTTTCGCTCGCGCTCGTGGCCTTGAAGGAATTTGCAAGCGCGCTGGCGACGATGGCGATTTCATCGCCCGGGCTGGTGGAAGGCAGGTCGGGCATCGGTTCGCGCCGCTCGGCGAAACTCCGCAGCGCCTCGATGGGCCCGACGACGATCCGCTGCATGAGGAGCGACACCATCACCATGCCGACGATGATCGCCCCCGTGAGCCACACGAGAACGCTCCATGCCTTCGCCTTCAGGCTTTCGACGAGCGCGGCCTGATCGAGGCGAATGAAAACGGCCGCCGCCTCGCCGCCGGGGAGCGAGACGCGGCGCAGAAACGCCGCAAGACCCGGATCGGCAGTCTCGACAGGCTGAAGTGCCGCCGGCCCGTCGGCAAGGAATTGCCGCAGGTCGCGCCCGGAAAGCGGGCGCGCGGAAAAACCACTCGCCTCATCCTTCGATGTGGCGATGACCCGCCCGCTTTCATCGATGATGGCGACGGCATCGACATGCGACTGCTCGGCCACACGCGCGACGAGATC
>NZ_DAOKYX010000022.1:16495-36307 GCF_035325945.1 Parvibaculum sp. | reverse complement strand
ACGCGCAGCGCGAGGGAAAATCGGGTTGTGAACCGGCGAAACGCCAGGCGAGCGCCCTCAGCGAGCGCGACACGCGCTCCGGCTTTCGACCGGTCCTCCGATGGAGCGGAGGCATCGCTGCGTCGGCCGTCGTGGCCGGTGCCGCGCTGTGGAGCCGATCGCACCATGCTTGGCCTGGAAATTCCCTCTCGTCCGCCGGACGCAGAAGGCACGAACGCTCCCCCGACGGACACACTGAACCGGACCGTTATAAGGAAGTGATAGCTAAAATTCGGTTACGGGGCGGCGGACAGGACCCGGGATCGGCGTTCGAACCCCTAGAACCTTGCGAGCACCACGAAACGGACGCTTCGCCCCGGAAGCAGCATTCCGTCCTTTTTGAACGAGACATGGTTGCGGATGTCGTCGTTGAGAAGATTGTCGCCGATGAGCGCGAATTCGACCGCCGTCCCGCCGGTGAGAGATCTTGAAGGCCGATAGCTAAGCTCCGCATTGACGCGTGTATAGCCGGCGGTTTCCGTTTCGCCCGGCCCGAGTCTCTTCTGGCTGAAGGCGTGGAGAAAGCCGAGCCGGGCCGCCAGCAGGTCCGCTTCGTAATAGACGCCGGCGCCAATGCGCATCGGCGGAATGCGGGGCACATTGCCCCCCTCATCGAGCGTGGCGCGGACGAAGTCGAACAGCCCGTCGACACCGATGACCCCTTCTCCGGCTTCTGCAAGCGCCCTGCGGCCGCCGATCTCGATACCGCGAAAGGTCGCGCCCCTTGCGCTGAAGCGGAGCTGATCGAGTTCGTCGCCCGCGCCGCCCGGCACATTCGTGCAGCTGTCGTAACTGTCGTCGCAGGTCTCGCCCGTCAGCGCCTTCAGAATGTAGTCGCGGAACCTGGTCTGATAGGCCGCGACCTCGAAGGAGGAGCGTTTGCCCTCGCGGCGTAGCGACAATTCGGTCGAGAAGGCCGTCTCCTTGCCGAGCATCGGATCGCCGATCTCGAAGGTCCCGGTTGCCTCATGCGGCCCCTTCGAGAAAAGCTCAGCCGCCTCGGGGGCACGTTGCGAAAGCTGCGCGGTCGCGCCCACCACCCAGTCTCCACCGGGCGTCCACACCACCCCCGCGGAGCCGCTGAGCGGCACGAAGCTCCGCTCGACCCTATTGATGGCTAAGGTCGCCTCGTCGAGCGCCCCGCCATTGACGACGACCCGCTCCGCGCGGGCGCCGAGCTGAAGCTTGAGCGCACGGGCAAGCGGCATCTCCTCGAAGAGGAACATGGCGAGCATCGTCGTGTCGGTCGGGGCTAGCAGCTCACCCCCCTCGCCGCCGGCGCTCAGATGGTGCCGAAGCGCATGAATGCCGAATGCGCCGATGATGGAGCCGGGCTCGCCGTGCAAGAGTTCCGCCCTCCCCTCCCACAAGCGGTCGTCGAAATGCGAGCCGACATCGCCCGAAAAAGCGCCGACCTCATCGTGATGATAGTTGCTGTAGCCGCCGGTAAGGCGGAGCGTTTCAAACACGCTTCCGAGATCGTCGAATTCTGCTTCCGCCTGCAATTTCGTCTGGTTCATGTCGATCCATGTCGGGTCAAGCGGATCGTCCGGCACCGGAATGCCGTATCGGCTGCCGAAATGCGAGATCGAAGCGCCGGCATATCCCTGATCGAAGAACACGGACGCGCCGCCTGCCACGCCCTTCGCATTCGACCATGTCATGACCTGCCGCGACGGATGGCCGGGAATGCTGTAATCCTCGGTCCTCCTGTCAAAGGCATCGAAATGCCAGACGATCGGACCGGCCGCGGCCTCCACCAGTCCCGCCGCCTGCCGTCCCCTGTCGGCGGTGCCATAGCCTGCCGTCACCTCGCCTTTTATCCCGCCTGCCGGCACGGATGACGGGATGCGCGAATTGATGACATCGACCACGCCGCCGATCGCCTGCGATCCATAGCGCAGCGTCGCCGGACCGCGGATCACTTCGACCTTCGTCGCACTGAAGGGATCAATCGGCACGGCATGATCCTCGCTCACCGTCGAGACGCCATTGCCGCCCAGACCGTTTTCGAGGAGCTGAACACGCGCATTGTCGAGCCCGCGAATGATGGGCCGGCTCGCGCCGCCCGCGAAGGAGGATTGCGCCATTCCGGGGGCATCGGCAAGAAGTGCGCCGAGCGTCGAAGCGCCACTTTCCACGATCCTGTCGCGCCCGACAACTGTCACCGGCCTTGCAAGTTCCTCGAGCGGCGAAGCCCAGGGGGTGGCAGTCACCACAAGTTCCGGCACATCGCCCTGTGCGACGGCCGGAGCGGACCAGACGACGGAAAGACCGATACCAATCGAAACAGCAACCCCCCGGCGCATGACACCTCACTCCTTTAAGCAATGTTATAACATTACATATCAGAGAAAATTTCCCGCGCAACCCGCGACCGGAAATGAAGCCGCGCCCGATCCGCCCCCGGCGCTGCATGAATGCCCCTTCTGAAAACGCCGCCGACGCACTACTCTGAAGGCGCAACGCAGGGCGATCGAGGCTTGCCATGGCAGACAAGCTGAAGAAGGCCGGCAAGACCGGGAAGAGGCACGCCGGTTTCCGGGACCCGAACGGCGAGAACGGCGACGACCTCTACAAGAAGGAACTTTACGAGCTGCAGGTCGAGCTCGTGAAGCTCCACAAGGATGTCATCGCCAACAATCGCAAGCTGCTCGTGGTCTTCGAGGGGCGCGACGCCGCCGGCAAGGACGGCACCATCAAGCGCATCACGGAGCATCTGAGCCCGCGCGAAACGCGCATCGTCGCGCTCGGCAAACCCTCCGACCGCGAAACGAGCCAGTGGTATTTCCAGCGCTATGCGCGCTACCTCCCGGCGGCGCAGGAAATCGTCTTCTTCAACCGGAGCTGGTACAACCGCGCGGGCGTCGAGCCCGTCATGGGCTATTGCACCGAGAAGGAGCGTGAGGAATTTCTCGCCACCGTTCCCGCCTTCGAGGAAATGCTCAAGGGAGCCGGCATCACGCTCTTCAAATATTATCTCGACATCACCCGCGACGAGCAGAAGAAGCGGCTCGAGGATCGCCGCAAGGATCCCCTGAAGCAATGGAAGCTCTCGCCCGTCGACAATGCGGCGCTGAAGCATTGGGCGGATTACAGCCGCGCCCGCGACGTGATGTTCGCCCGCACGCACGCGCTTCACGCGCCCTGGTACGTCGTTTCGGCCAACCGGAAACGCGAAGCCCGGCTCAATGTCATGCGCGACCTTCTGAGCCGCATCGACTATGACGGCAAGAAGGCCAAGCTGACGGTTCCCGATCGCGAGATCGTCTTCTCCTTCGATCCCGCATATCTCGAAAACGATCGGATCGCCAAATGACGCTGCCTTCCCCGGCTTTCCCGCTCGAACCGGAGCGTCTGGCCGTCCTGCTCGCGCTCGGCTTTTTCTTCGGCCTCGCCTTCGAGCAATATTTCATCCGCAGCCACATCAAGCCGCCGGGCGGCGTGCGCACCTTTCCGCTGCTGGCGCTCGCGGGCGCGCTGCTCTATGCGCTCGACCCCGCGCATGGCCTGCTCCTGCTTGGCGGCCTCGTGATACTGGGAGCATGGCTCACCGTCTATTATCGCGAGCGTCTCACCCATCAGCATGCGGAAGCGGAGGAAGACGGCGGCGGCGGTGACCGGCGGCTCGACGCCGGCATCATGGCCCCTGTCGGCAACATCCTCGCCTTCCTCCTCGGCCCCATCGCGCTTGCGCAGCCGCTCTGGGTCGCCGTCGGCATCGCGGTGGCGGCCGTGCTCCTCACCGGCGCGCGCGACCGGCTCCACGCGCTCGCGACCACGCTCGGCGCGGACGAGTTCACCACTCTTGCCACATTCCTGATCGTCATCGGCATCATTCTGCCGCTGGCGCCGAACGAGCCCGTGACGACGCTCACCGACATCACTCCCTATGAGGTCTGGCTTGCCGTCGTTGCCGTCTCGACGCTTTCCTATCTGAGCTATCTCGTGCAGCGCTTCCTCGCGCCGCGCCATGGCATTCTCATCTCGGCAGCACTCGGCGGTCTCTATTCCTCGACGGCGACGACTGTCGTGCTCTCCCGCCGCGCGGCCACCGCGACCGCCGCGCTCGCGCGAACCCAGGCCGCCATCGTGCTCGCCACGGCCGTCATGTTTCTCCGCATCCTCGTCGTCGTGGGCATCTTCAGCCCCACGCTGGCGCTGAAGCTTCTGCCCGTCATCTCCGTTCTCTGCCCCCTCGGCCTTGCCGCGAGCGCCTGGCTCATGTGGACGGAACGCGGCCAGGCCGCCACCCGCGAGGACCGCCCCGCCGCGACGACGAACCCGCTCGAGCTTTCCACGGCCATCGTCTTCGCCATCCTCTTCATCGCGCTTTCGATCGCGGTGAGCTGGGCGAAGATCCGCTTCGGTCAGGGTGGCATCTTCGCGCTCGGCGTTCTCGCGGGCTTCACCGATATCGACCCCTTCGTCCTGAGCCTCGCGCAGGGAACGGCGCGCGCCATCGACTTCAACGTCGCCGCCGCCGCGATCATCGTCGCCGCCTCCGCGAACAATTTCCTGAAAGCGATCTACACGCTCGCCTTTGCGGGCCGCGAGTCGGGAGCAAGGCCGGCGCTCGCGCTCTTCGCGCTGGCGCTCGCGGGCGTTCCCGCCGCCATGTATCTCTACACGCCCCGATGACGGCGGGCAGAGGAACAGGCACAACGGGCAGCAGTCGCCTGCCGGCAAGCATCTGGGCGCTGGGCCTCGTCAGCCTCTTCATGGACATGTCGTCCGAACTCGTCCATGCCCTGCTCCCCGTCTTTCTGGTGACGACGCTCGGCGCGAGCATGCTGTCGGTCGGCATCATCGAGGGCATCGCCGAAGCGACGGCATCGATCACCAAAGTCTTTTCCGGCCTTGTCAGCGACTGGATCGGCAAGCGCAAGCTGCTCGCCGTCGCGGGATACGGGCTCGCCGCGCTGACGAAGCCGCTCTTCCCGCTCGCAACGACGATCGACACCGTACTCGCCGCGCGTTTCATCGACCGCGTGGGCAAGGGCATTCGCGGCGCCCCGCGCGATGCGCTCGTCGCCGATCTCGTGGCGCCCGCCCAGCGCGGCGCGGCCTATGGGCTGCGCCAGGCGCTCGACACGGCGGGTGCGGTGGCAGGCCCTCTCCTCGCCATCCTTTTCATGTCGATCTTCGCCGACCGGATCAGAACCGTCTTCTGGATCGCGACGCTGCCCGCGATCCTCGCCGTCGTCATTCTCATCCTTGCCGTGCGCGAACCGGAGCGCCCGCGCATGGAAGCTGCGCCGCGCGCGCCCTTCCGCCTTGCGGATCTCAAGGGCTCGGGCGGCCCTATTGGGAAGTCGTCGCCGTCGGCGCGGTGCTGACGCTCGCGCGCTTCTCGGAAGCCTTTCTCGTCCTGCGCGCGCAGGGCACGGGGCTCGCCGTCACCTATGTTCCACTGGTGATGGTCGTCATGAGCGGCGTCTATACGCTCGCCGCCTATCCGGCGGGTCTCCTTGCCGACAGGCTCGACCGCCGCTCGCTCCTTGCCTTCGGCTTCGTGCCGCTCATTGTCGCCGACATCGTGCTCGGCGAGGCCACATCGCCCATCACCGTCTTTTGCGGCGTCGCGTTCTGGGGGCTCCATATGGGGCTCACGCAAGGGCTTCTCGCCACCCTCGTCGCCGATGCCTCGCCCGCCGCCCTTCGCGGCAGCGCCTTCGGCCTGTTCAATTTTGCAAGCGGCATCGTGCTTCTTGCGGCAAGTGTCATTGCCGGCGCTCTGTGGCAGAACTACGGTCCCGCTGTCACCTTCTATGCCGGCGCTGCGATCACGGGCGCAGGGCTCGCCGGACTTGTCATCGTCAACAGGCGCAGATCGTGAACTACCGCCACGCCTACCATGCCGGCAACTTCGCCGATGTGATGAAGCACGCGATCCTCGTGCTCGCGCTCGAGCATCTGCGGCAAAAGGAAAAGCCCTTCTTCGTGCTCGACACCCATGCCGGAACGGGCGAGACGGACCTGACCGGCGTCGAGGCGCAGAAGACGGGCGAATTCCGCGACGGCATCGCGCGCATCCTCGCCGATCCCTCGCCCCATCCGGCGCTTCGGCTCTATCTGCAAACACTCGCGGAGCTTGGCTGCGCGAGTGAGAACCCCGGCCGCTATCCCGGCTCGCCGCTCATCGCCCGCAGCCTCGCGAGAGAGAGCGACCGCCTCGCCTTCTGCGAACTCCACCCGGACGACGCCGCCGATCTCAAGGCCCTCTTTCGCGGCGACCGCGCCGTCAGGGTCCATGAAACCGATGGCTATGGCGCGCTGAAGGCGCTGCTGCCGCCCCCAGAGCGCCGGGGCCTCGTCCTCATCGATCCGCCCTTCGAGGCGCGCGACGAATTCGACCGCCTGCTCGCGGCGCTCGGCGAGGCGCTCGCGCGCTGGGCGAGCGGCACCTATCTCATCTGGTATCCGGTCAAGGACCCGAGCGTCTCCGGCCAGTTTCTCGACCGCCTCGCGGAAGACGGCCCGCCCAAGACGCTGCGGGCGGAACTCCTGATTCGCGCCGCCGACGATCCGGCGCGGCTTTCAGGCTGTGGCATCATCGCCATCAACCCGCCCTGGACGCTTGAAGAGACGCTTCGCGATCTCCTGCCCTGGCTTGCGGCGAAACTCGCGCAGGGTCCCGGCGCCCATGCGCGCATCGAATGGCTGAGGCCTTGAGCGACCCCTCATCGCCGCCCGAACGCGGCATAAAACCGGATGGTCCCTTGCGGTAAGCAGGGCTATAAAGACGCGCCGCCGGAAGCGAACACCGGAATCGAACCGATGAAGATTCGCGCGCGGCAGAGAGGAAACGAACCATGGATGGGGGGGCAAACCACCCTGCGGTGTGGTCGCAAGAGCGCAAGGCTGCGGAAGAGGCTTACCACGCCGAAGTCGAGCGCAATCTCACCCGCAATTATGTGGCCAATCTCGCTCACGGCCTGCTCGGCCAGACCGGCTTCCGCCTTGTAACGGCGCCGACCTTCGTACCGGCCTATATCTTCCTTCTGTCAGGCTCGGAATTCGTGGTCGGCCTCGCGCTCGCCTCGCAATGGCTCGGCAATGCGCTTTCCGCGACGCTCGGCGCGACGCTCGTCGAACACCGAAAGCGCGTGCTCCCCATGGGGCTCCTCGTCGGCTGGGGCATGCGCGGCGGCGTGCTCGGCCTTTCGCTCAGCGGCTATTTCCTGCCGGACCATCTGGCGCTGATCTTCGCCTGCGTGTTCCTCGGCTTCTTCGGCCTCTTCAACGGCATCCAGTCCGTCATTTTCCAGCTGCTGATGGCGAAGGTCATTCCCTTGCGCCTGCGCGGCAGGCTGACCGGCTTCCGCAATTTCGCCGCCGGACTGACCGCGGCCGGCGTCGCCTATATAGGCGGCAAATATTTCGTCGAAGCCCATGCGCTCGGCAACGGCTATGCGACGACATTCCTCGCCGCCTTCGTCCTCACATCGGCCGGCCTCTCAATGCTGCTGATGGTGAGGGAGCCGGATTCGCCCGAGGTCCGGCCACGCACGAGCCTCGCCCTGCGCCTGCGTGAAATTCCGGGCCTTCTTCGCGAGGACAGGGAGCTTCTCTTCTTCTGCGTCGCCTCGTCGGCCGCGGCCCTCGGCACGCTCGCCGTGCCCTTCTACATTCTCTTTGCGGGCGAGACGATCGGCCTTTCCGGAACGACGCTCGGCGCCCTCTCGACCGCCTTCCTCCTCGCGCAGACGGGCATGAACCTCGTCTGGGGCGCGCTTGCCGACCGCATCGGCAACCGCATCGTCTTTCTGCTCGCCGTCGGCCTCTGGGCCGTCTCGACCGTGCTCCTCATGGAAACGCATTCGCTCATCGGCATCGCCATCGTCTTCGCCGGCCTCGGCGCTGGCCAGGGCGGCTTCCAGAACAGCACGCAGAACATGATCCTCGAATTCGGCGCGCGGGAGGATCTCGCCATGCGCATCGCCGTGCTGAACACCGGCACATCCTTCGCCAGCGCCATCGGACCGCTCATCGGCGGCTTCATCGCGGGCGCGGCGTCCTATGCCGCCGTCTTCTGGATTTCGACGTCCATGCTCGCCATCGCCTTCGCCATGGTCTTCTTCCTCGTGGCCGAGCCCCGCAAGCGCAACGTCTTCCATTGAAAAAGCCGGCGCCCTCGGGGCGCCGGCTTCGTCAAATCTGGCTTTGCCGCGGAAATCAGGCGGGGTTGTAGCCGAGCACGGCCTTCACCTCGAGGAACTCCTCGAAGCCGAACTCGCCCCACTCGCGGCCATTGCCGGACTGCTTGTAGCCGCCGAAAGGCGCATTGAGGTCCGGGCCGGCGCCGTTCAGATGCACGTTGCCGGTGCGCAGGCGCGAGGCCACCTGACGCGCGCGCTCGACCGAACCCGACTGCACATAGCCCGACAGGCCATAGACCGTGTCGTTGGCGATGCGAATGGCGTCTTCCTCGTCCTTGTAGGGCAGGATCGCCAGCACCGGGCCGAAGATTTCCTCGCGCGCGATCGTCATGTCGTTGGTGACATTGGCGAAGACCGTCGGGCGGACATAATAACCCTTGTTGAGGCCTTCCGGACGGCCGAGACCGCCTGCGACGAGCGTCGCGCCTTCCTCGATGCCCTTCTGGATCAGGCCCTGGATCTTGTTGAACTGGACCTCGCTCACCACCGGGCCGATGACCGTGCCTTCGGCATTGGGATCGCCCGCCTTGACCTTCTCGGCAGCGGCCTTGGCGACCGCGATCGCCTCGTCCTGACGGCTCGCCGGAACGAGCATGCGCGAGGGCGCGTTACAGGACTGACCCGAATTGCTCATCATGGTCATGACGCTGCTGGAGATCGCCTTGTTGAAGTCGGCGTCGTCCAGAACGATGTTGGCCGACTTGCCGCCGAGTTCGAGCGCCACGCGCTTGACCGTATCTGCCGCGGCCTTGGAGACGAGGATGCCAGCCCGGGTCGAACCCGTGAACGACACCATGTCGACATCGGGATGCGAGGAGAGCGGCGAACCGACATCGACGCCATCGCCATTGACGAGGTTGAAGACGCCGGCGGGAACGCCCGCCTCATGCAGAACCTCGGCGAAGAGATAGGCGTTGATCGGCGCAACTTCCGACGGCTTCAGAACCATGGTGCAGCCGACCGCGAGCGCCGGCGCGACCTTGCAGGCGATCTGGTTGATCGGCCAGTTCCACGGCGTGATGAAGGCGCAGACGCCGACCGGCTCGCGCACGATGCGCGTGGTGCCCTTGTCGCGCTCGAATTCGTAGGTCTTGAGGATTTCGAGATTGGTGTTGAAATGCGCAAGACCCATGGCCGCCTGAGCGCGCTGGGCGAGCTGGACGGGCGCGCCCATTTCCGCCGTGATGGCGGCGGCGATTTCGGCATAGCGCTTCTGATAGACAGCCATGATCGACTGCAGAAGCTCGATGCGCTCCTGACGGGTGGTCGTGGAGAATTTCGGGAACGCCGCCTTCGCCGCCGCGACGGCCTTGTCGACGTCCTGCTTGTTGCCCATGCTGATGCGCGCGCAGGACTCTTCTGTCGCGGGATTGATGACGTCGAGCGTCCTGGGCTGGCTCGGATCGACCCACTGGCCGTTGATGTAGAACTTCAGATAATCGGTCATAGCAATCCTCCGTTTGATGCCGTCCCCGCCCTCGGCGCACCGGTTTCGACTCATCGCTCCTCACCGCCGGATCGATGGTGAGGGTTTCGAATTACGCCGACCCGGAGGTGAATGCCGCAGGGTCCGCCCGTTTTTGCCGGGAGGGGTATTTCTTTGGGAGAAACCTGACACAGAGACTTGAGCCGGGTCCAGTCCAAAAAGCCGTCCAAATCCGCCAATTCCCTTTTTGCCGCGGAGAAAAAATCCCGCCGCCGGAATTCCACGCTCTCGTCGCAAAATTGACATAGGCGAAAAATAGAGGAAATTGGTGCGTCTTTCGGGCCCAGCGGCCCTTAAATCCCGGAGCGAAGAGCCGATGTTCATCGACGGACGCCAGGTCCCGGACAATACCGTCATCGAGACGGACATAGCGATCATCGGCGCCGGCGCGGCCGGCATCACCATTGCGAGGGAACTCCGCAATACCGACGCCACCGTCACGCTGATCGAAAGCGGTGGGTTCGACTTCGATCCCGAAACCCAGGACCTCTATGCCGGCGAGACCGTCGGCGTGCCCTACACGCTCGACACCTCGCGCCTTCGTTATTTCGGCGGTTCGACCAATCACTGGGGCGGCTGGTGCCGTCCTTTCGAGCCAATCGATTTCGAGCAGCGCGACTGGGTGCCCCATTCGGGCTGGCCCATCACGCGCGCGCAGCTCGATCCCTATTACGTCAAGGCGAACGAGGTCTGCCAGATCGGCCCCTTCATCTATGACGATGCGGAAGCCTTCTCCGAAGGCGGGAAGTACCGCCCGCTCGATCTGCCGGGCGGCGAGGTGATGACGCGCTTTTTCGAATACAGCCCCCCCACCCGATTCGGCTGGACCTATCGCCCCGACATCGAGAAGGCCGCGAACATCAAGACCTATCTCCACTCGAACGTGCTCGAGATCGTGCCGGACGAGACGGCCGGGCGCGTTGAGCGCCTCCGGGTCGGCACGCTGAGCGGGCGGCGCTTCGAGGTGCGGCCGAAGCTCGTCATCCTCGCGACCGGCGGCATCGAGAATGCGCGCATGCTCCTTCTCTCCAACAGCGTCGAGAAAGCGGGCCTCGGCAACGGGCGCGGCCTTGTCGGGCGCTACTTCATGGAGCATCCGCACATCAACCGGCCTTGCGAGATCATGATCACCGATCCCGCGCTGGTCGCGCCCTATTACCAGACCTACACGAAATCGGCGGGCGTCAATATTCGCGGCGTCTTCATGTTCACGGCCGACTATCTGCGCAAGCATCGCCGCCTCGGCACGGTCATGACCTTCTACAAGGTGCAGGAGATCCGCACCGACATCGAGATCGAGACAAAGGACCCCGAGGATGCGCGCGCGATCGAGGCCGGTCTGGCGCAACTCGTGCGCTCGACCACATCCAGTGCGGGCGAGAGCCCCCTCCTCGCCATGCGCTACGGCACGGGCTGCGCCACCGAACAGGCGCCGAACCCCGACAGCCGCATCCTGCTTTCGCAGGAGAAGGACGCGCTCGGCCTCAACCGCACGAAGATGGACTGGAAGCTCACCGCCGAAGACCGCACCAATCTGCGCCGCAATCTCGCCGCGCTCTCCCGCGCCTTCGGCGCCTGGGGCGAGGGCCGCGTGCGCGTTCTCTTCCCCGAGCGCGACGCATGGGAAGAAGCGGAAGGCTGGGGCAACCATCACATGGGCACCACCCGCATGGCCGACGATCCGCGCAAGGGCGTCGTCGACGCGAACTGCAAGGTGCATGGCGTCGAGAACCTCTATGTCGCGGGAAGCTCCGTCTTCACCACATCGGCTACCGTCAATCCGACACTGACCGTCGTCGCGCTCGCGCTTCGCCTCGCCGAGCATGTGCAGACACGCTTCGTCAGGGGAGTGTGAGCCATGGCGACGACGATCTCCCGCAGAAACATGCTTGTGCTCGCCCTGGCCGGCGCCGCGGCCGCGGCACTTCCGGCTGCGTTCATCGCCATCGAGCGCGAATCCGGCGACACGACGGACCAGCTTCTGTCGATGCTCTCCGACCCTTCCGGCGCCGCCGAGATCGGCAGGCGCTGGGCGGCATCGACCAAGCGCGAGCATAACGCCGCCGCCCTCGCGCAGAAGATCGCCAAGCGGCTTCGCGCCCATGGCTGGCGCCCTGGCGACGATCCGGAGCTGATGCGCGCCGCGCTCGCGGCCCGGGTGCGCCACGAATTCGCGCGTGACGATCTCGTGGACATAGAAGGCTGGCAGGTCACGCGCACGGACGCGGAGCTTTGCATGCTGGCCGCGCTCCACAGCGGGGCGGCGCTTTCAAGCGAAGGCTGAAGCGGCGGGATCAGAGCCCGACGCGCATGTCCGCGCGAAACTCCATCGGCTCACAGAATTACGCCATTACGGGCAAGGCGTTCCCTTGCCGAGCGCCACGCTGTTGGCGCGTGCCATGATGGTCGCGGCGCGGTCGCGCGTCCATGGCCCCGGCCGGTCGGGATGCCAGTAGATCGGGTTGGGCAGCACGGCCGCGAGAAGCGCCGCCTGATGAGCGGAGAGCTGCGCCGCGCCGACGCCGAAATAGTGCCGCGACGCGGCTTCCGCGCCATAGATACCCGGCCCCCATTCGATCACATTGAGATAAAGCTCCAGAATGCGCGCCTTGGGTAGCAGCGCTTCGAGCCAGACCGTCAGATAGGCTTCGCCCGCCTTGCGCAGAAACGTCCGGGCAGGCCAGAGAAAGAGGTTCTTCGAAGTCTGCATGCTGATCGTGCTCGCGCCGAGCACGCGTTTTCGCTTCTTCTGATAGCGCTCGACGGCATTGCCGACCGCATCCCAGTCGAAGCCGCGATGGGCGCAGAACTTCGCATCCTCCGCCGCGATCACTGCCCGTTGCAGATGGGGGGATATGCGCGAAAGCGGTACCCAGGATCTGGAGACACCATAACCCTCGGCCGCCCGGATGAGCATGAGCGGCGTCACCGGCGGCGGCACGGCGCGGTAGAGAAGTATGACGAGCGCGGGCCCCATAAAGGCCGCCAGCAGCAAATAGCCAGCCCAGCGCCTGATGGCGCCCGCCCGCAGGCCCGGACGCGAACGCTGCCCGCGCCGGTCCCGCTGTCCCCCCGACTTTCTTTCAAACCTGTTCACGCCCGGATCATCGGTGAGTGCGGCACTGGAGACAAGCCCGGTAATTGCCTGATTTGTGTCACTTTTTCGCCTCCTTCGACCTCGATTCTGGCGATCGCGGGATGCGCCGCGGGAATCGGCGCCGCCCGCCCATTGCTGAAGGGAGGCCAAGATGAAGAAAGCAGCGACGATGCTGGTTGTAGCAGCTCTGCTCGGAACCAGCGCCTGCACCAACCTCGACAGCACCACCCAGGGCGCGCTTTCGGGCGGCGCCATCGGTACCGCCGTGGGTCTCGCAGCGACGGCCGTCGCAGGCACGAGCCTTGCGACGGGCGCCATTGTGGGCGGCGCGGTCGGTGCCGCCGCCGGTGCCTATGTGGGCTGTCAGAAACAGGGCAAATGCTGAGGCAAAGCCCCGTTCCATCCAATTCCGAAAGGCCCGCCCGGCAATCCCGCGGCGGGCCTTTTGCCATCCGCGGGCGCTTCCGGCTCCCCCGGCGCGGAGACCGGCGGGTGGCCGCCCCCTCCTCCGGCGCAGCATGTCGCTCCGCTGTCGCAAAAGACGCGTAGTCAGGACCGCCGGGCCTGAAATGCGAAGCCCTGCCCGGCGTCTTCTTTCTTACTTGTCCCCGCGCGGCACGGACTGAGGTAAACCAATCGGCAGGATTGAGTCGTATGCTTCGAGGCGCGACGGAAGAGTGCCGGCAGTTTCGTTTGAGCCGGTGGCAGCCCCCGGCTACGCGCCGGATGACATGACCAGAGCCGAAAGTCCCTGATATGCGAAAAGCGTCACCCCGCACCATTCTTGTCGCGCTGTGCGGCCTCGTCGCAATCGGCTTCGCCATCCATTGGCTCTTCTCGCCCTCCGCCGCGAGCCGCAAGCCGGGACGGGGCGACATCCCCCCCGTGACCGTCGCCGCCGCCGAGACGCGCAATGTTCCCGTCGATGTCGAGGCGGTGGGAACCGTCCTTGCGAACGCCACCGTGCAGGTGAAGTCGCGCATCGACGGCGAGATCGTCGCGGTCGCCTTCAAGGAGGGGCAGATCGTCCGCAAGGGCGACCTTCTTTTCCAGATCGACCGCGCGCCCTACGAAGCCGCGCTGCGGGCGGCGAAGGCCAATCTCCAGCGCGACGAGGCGCAGCTCGACAATGCGCGCCTCGACCTCGGCCGCGCGAACAAGCTCCTCGCCAAGGGCTACGCGTCGCAGCAGACGCACGATGCCGCCCAGGCGCAGGTGAAGGCGCTCGAAGGCAGCGTCGCCGCCGACAGGGCCGCCATCGATCAGGCCGCGCTCCAGCTCGGCTATACGGAAATCCGCTCGCCCATCGACGGCAAGACCGGTCCCTACCTCGTCGATGCCGGCAACATCGTCAAGGCGGCCGATGCGAACCCGCTGGTCGTGGTGACGCAGATCCAGCCGGTGAAGATTTCCTTTGCGCTCGCCCAGCAGCATCTGGCGAAACTCCAGAGCCGCATGGCGGAGAAGGCGCTCGTCGCCTCGTTCAGGCCGCACAATTCCAGCCGGGAGATTTCCGCGCCCATCGACTTCATCGGCAATCAGGTGAACGCCGATGCGGGCACGATCGAACTGCGCGCCACCTATGACAATGCCGGCCTCGACCTCGTGCCGGGCGAATTCGTGAATGTGCGCGTGCATCTCGACGAGATCACGAATGCCGTCGTCGTGCCGCGCGAGGCGGTGAATACGGGGCAGGACCGCCTCTATGTCTATGTGGTGACGGCCGACAGCAAGGCCGAGGCCCGCAACGTCGACGTGCTCCATCGCAGCGACGACATGGCGGCGCTGGCGCCCGGCGCGGTGAAGCCCGGCGAGCAGGTCGTGACGGACGGGCAGATGCGCGTCGCGCCCGGCATGCCGGTGAAAATCGTGCCGAGGGGACCCGGCGCA
The DNA here is from genome assembly GCF_035325945.1 of Parvibaculum sp. Taxonomy (GTDB): domain Bacteria; phylum Pseudomonadota; class Alphaproteobacteria; order Parvibaculales; family Parvibaculaceae; genus Parvibaculum. The sequence goes on along the minus strand of NZ_DAOKYX010000022.1, from coordinate 21,633 downwards.
TGAACGTCTCCGAAATATTCATCCGCCGCCCCGTCATGACGACGCTCGTCATGACGGCGATCGTGCTCTTCGGCATGTTCGGCTATTCGACCCTGCCGACGAGCGAACTGCCCGCCGTCGATTTTCCGACGATCTCGGTTTCCGCCTCGCTTCCGGGCGCCGATCCCCAAACCATGGCATCGGCCGTCGCGACACCGCTCGAGAGCCAGTTCTCGACCATCGCCGGCATCGACCAGATGACCTCGACATCGAGCCTCGGCTCGACCCGCATCACCATCCAGTTCAAGCTCGACCGCAACATCGACGCCGCCGCGCAAGATGTGCAGGCGGCGATCTCCGCGGCCCAGCGCCAGCTTCCCTCCGGCATGCCGAGCCCGCCGACGCTGCGCAAGGTGAATCCGGCGGACTCGCCCGTTCTCTTCCTGACCCTGAGCTCGCCCACCCTGCCGCTCAACGAGGTCGATCGCTATGCCGAGACGATTCTCGCGCGGCGGCTCTCCACCATCGACGGCGTCGCGCAGGTGAACGTCTATGGCTCGCAGAAATACGCCGTTCGCCTGCAGGTGAACCCCGACGCGCTCGCCGCACGCGGCATCGGCATCGACGAGGTCACGGCGGCCACGCAATCGCTCAACGTCAACAATCCGACAGGCTCCCTCAGCGGCCCGACGCGCAACACCGTCATCCGCGCCGACGGGCAACTCGTCGATGCCGACGCCTTCCGCCGCCAGATCGTCGCCTGGCGCAACGGCGCCCCGGTGCGCTTCGGCGATATCGGCGATGTCGTGGACAGCGTCGAGAACGATCAGGTTGCAAGCTGGGCGGGCAAGGACCGCGCCATCGTGCTTTCGATCCAGCGCCAGCCGGGCGCGAACACGATCGCCGTCGTCGATGCGATCCGCGGCGTCATCCCGGGCTTCATGGAGCAGCTTCCCGCCTCCGTCTCGCTCGACATCCTCTATGACCGGAGCGAATCCATCCGCGCCTCGGTCGAGGATGTGCAGTTCACGCTCGTGCTTGCCGCAGCACTCGTCATTCTGGTGATCTTCCTTTTCCTGCGCACATTGTCGGCGACGATCATTCCCTCGCTCGCGCTTCCGATCTCGGTCGTCGGCACATTCGCGGGCATGGCCTTCATGGGCTACAGCCTCGACAATCTCTCGCTCATGGCGCTGACGCTTTCAGTCGGCTTCGTCGTCGACGACGCGATCGTGATGCTCGAAAACATCATGCGCCATATCGAGAATGGCGAGCGTCCCTTCGAGGCCGCGCTCAAGGGCTCGCGCGAGATCGCCTTCACCATTCTCTCGATGACGGTCTCGCTCGCCGCCGTCTTCATTCCCGTGCTCTTCATGGGCGGCATCGTCGGCCGGCTGCTGCATGAATTCGCCGTCACCATCGTCATTGCGATCGCCGTTTCCGGCTTCGTCTCGATCACGCTGACGCCGATGCTGTGCAGCCGCATCATCCGGTCAGGCCACGGAGAGGCGGCGCCCGGGAAGCAGCAGATCGCCATTCTGCGCTGGAGCGAGCGCGCCTTCGCGGCGATGGAAAGCGCCTATGAACGGACGCTGCGCACAAGCCTCGTGCATCACCGGATGGTGTTCGGCGTCTTCCTGCTGAGCGTCGCGGCGACAGTCCTCTTCTTCAATATCATTCCCAAGGACTTCCTGCCGAGCGGCGACAACGGCCAGGTCTTCGCCATGACCGAAGGGCCGAACGGCATCTCCCTCGAGGACATGTCGCGCCATCAGCAGCAGGCTGCCGCCATCATTCTCGCCGATCCGAATGTCGCCGCCGTCATGTCCTCGGTCGGCGCGGGTGGATCGCGCTCGACCGTCAATGCGGGCACCATCGTCGCGCGCCTCAAGCCGCGCTCGCAGCGCAAGCTCAGCGCCGACGAGGTTATTCAGGAATTGCGGCCGAAACTCGCCGTCGTGCCCGGCATCAAGGTCTATCTCCAGAACCCGCCCGCGATCCGCGTCGGCGGACAGCTTTCGAAGGCGTCCTACCAGTACACATTGCAGGACCTCGATTCCGATACGCTTTACGGCGGCGCGACGCGATTGCAGAACGCGCTTGCCTCCGCCCCGGGCTTTCAGGACGTGACGAGCGATCTCGATCTCACGACGCCGACACTGAGCGTGGAGATCGACCGCGACCGCGCCGCCCGGCTCGGCATCACGCCCGAGCAGATACAGAGCGCGCTCGCCTCCGCCTTTGGCGGCATCCAGATTTCGACGATCTACACCTCGTCGGATCAGTACAAGGTCATCATCGAACTGCAGAAGAAATACCAGCAGGACGAAGCGGCCCTGCAACGGCTCTATCTGCGTTCGTCATCGGGCACGCTCGTTCCGCTGACCGCCGTGGTGCGGACGAAGCGGATCGCGACCTCGCTGACCGAGAACCATCTGGGCCAGCTTCCGGCCGTCACCATCTCCTTCAACCTCGCGCCGGGCGTCGCGCTCAGCGATGCGGTGAGCGCCATCGAGAAGGTGCAGAGCGAAATCCGCCTGCCCGACACGATCACGACGAGCTTTCAGGGAACGGCGCAGGCCTTCCAGAGCTCGATGAGCGGGCTCGGCATGCTGCTCGTGCTCGCCATTCTTGTCGTCTATATCGTCCTCGGCATTCTCTATGAGAGCTTCATCCACCCGCTGACGATCCTTTCCGGCCTGCCCTCGGCCGCCGTCGGCGCGCTGCTGACGCTCTATGTCTTCGACCTGCCGCTCACCCTCTATGCCTTTGTCGGCATGATCATGCTCATCGGCATCGTGAAGAAGAACGCGATCATGATGATCGACTTCGCGCTGGAGCGGGAACGGGCCGAAGGCATGGCGCCCGAGGAGGCGATCTTCCGCGCCGCGATCATCCGCTTCCGCCCGATCATGATGACGACCATGGCCGCCCTCATGGGCACGCTTCCCATCGCCATCGGCTTCGGCGAGGGCGGCGAGGTGCGCCAGCCGCTGGGCCTCGCGGTGGTGGGCGGGCTTGCGCTCTCGCAACTGCTGACGCTCTACATCACCCCCGTCCTTTACGTGTATCTCGACCGGATCGGCACGCGCTTCGGCGGCGGCCACAGGCAGAGGGCGGAAGCGATCGACCTGCCCATGGCGGCCGGCGAATGACCGCGCCCGCCCCACACTGCGCGTGACAGAGCGCGGGACTGCAACTAATGTTCCGGCGGGCGGAGTGAGAGACGGTTCCTGAGAACCCGGGGGTCCGCGAAAAGGGGGGAGAAGCCGGCCCGCGCCGAAGCGCGGGACTACGCTGCCTGCCACCCTCATCCGCTCCCCGACCCCGCCCCGGACAAACCGGACGAGCCCGAGGTCGAGGACGAATGACCAAGAACGCACCCGAAGACCAGCAGCCGCGGCGCAAGCGCCGCTGGCTCGTGCCCCTCGTCTTCATTCCCTTCGTGGCGGTGCTCTGGGTGCCGTTCTACAACACCCACGAGCCTGCCCTTGCGGGCATTCCCTTCTTCTACTGGTTCCAGTTCCTCTGGATCATCATCGGCGCCGCGCTGACGGTCTTCGTCTATCTCGCGACTGAATAGAGCCTCCCATGCACTGGACCGCCCTTACCGTCTTCACCGGGCTCTTCGCCTTCGTCACCATTCTTGGCTTCGTCGCCGCGCGCTGGCGCCAGGGCGACCTCAACCAGATCCAGGAATGGGGCCTCGCCGGGCGCCGCTTCGGCACCGTCGTCACCTGGTTTCTTCTCGGCGGCGATCTTTACACCGCCTACACCTTCATCGCCGTCCCCGCCCTCATCTACTCGGCGGGCGCGATGGGCTTCTTCGCGGTCCCCTACACGATCCTCGTCTATCCGCTGGTCTTCGTGATGTTCCCGCGCCTCTGGTCGGTCGCGCACAAGCACGGCTTCGTCACGGCGGCCGATTTCGTGAACGGCCGCTATGGCCATCAGGGCCTTGCCTTCGCCGTCGCGCTCACCGGCATCGTCGCGACCATGCCCTATATCGCGCTCCAGCTCGTCGGCATGGAAGTCGTGATCGGCGCGATGGGCATCCACGCAGACGGTCTTCTCGGCGAACTGCCGCTCATCATCGCCTTCCTGATCCTCGCCGCCTTCACCTATACGAGCGGCCTGCGCGCCCCGGCGATGATCGCCATCGTCAAGGACGTGCTCATCTATGTGGCGGTGATCGGCGCCATCATCATCATTCCGGGCAAGCTCGGCGGCTACACCGCGATCTTCAGCGCGATCCCGCCCGAAAAGCTCACCCTGCCGCCGCCCCCCGAAGGCAGCCTCGGCAGCTACAGCGCCTATGCCACGCTGGCGCTTGGCTCGGCGCTCGCGCTCTTCCTCTATCCCCACTCGATGACGGGCGTGATGAGCTCGAGCTCGGGCCATGTCATCCGCCGCAACGCCGCGATCCTGCCCGCCTATTCCGTCGTGCTCGGCCTCATCGCGCTCCTCGGCTACATGGCCTTCGCCGACGGGCTTTCGGCGAAGCCCGAATTCGCCGAGGGCTTCGCGCGCTATGGCGCGAATTTCGCCGTGCCCGCGCTCTTCCTCGACAAGCTGCCGGGCTGGTTCGCGGGCATCGCCTTCGCCGCCATCGGCATCGGCGCGCTCGTGCCGGCCGCGATCATGTCGATCGCGGTCGCCAATCTCTTCACCCGCAATATCTACAAGGCTTATTTCCGCCCCGATTGCACGCCGGAAGCCGAAGCGCGCATGGCGAAGATCATTTCGCTCATCGCCAAGATCGGCGCGCTGTTCTTCGTCCTCGGCCTCCAGCAGAGCCTCGCCATTCAGCTCCAGCTTCTCGGCGGCATCTGGATCATCCAGACCCTGCCCGCGATCTTCTTCGGCCTCTACACGCGCTGGTTCGACCCGCGCGCGCTCCTCATCGGCTGGGCTGTCGGCATCGGCACGGGCACATGGATGGCATGGACGCTCGGCTTCAAATCGTCGATCTATCCGCTCGTCATCTTCGGCGTGACCATGCCGGGCTATGCCGCGCTCTATACGGTCATCCTCAATCTCGCCATCGCCGCGATCCTGACGCCGGTCTTCCGCGCGATCTCATCGACCGCGCATCAGGACGTGACCGCGCGGGAGGATTACGTCTGAGCCTCGCCTGAAAGGCCGAAGGCGCGATCGAC
>NZ_DAOKYX010000022.1:0-16395 GCF_035325945.1 Parvibaculum sp. | reverse complement strand
TCCTCATAGACCTGACCCTTGAGCACGCCCGCCTCATAGCCCGAACGCCAGATGAGCCCTTGCAGCGTCTTGAGCGGCCCGGCCTTTCGGTCCTCATCGATCCAGCCGATGAGGAGCGCGACGGTCGCATCGAGATCGTATTCCGTATGGCCGGCAAGCTCGCGCGCCGCGGCGAGCGCGGCGGCGACCTCCGGCTCGCCCTGATGCGCCGCGCAGAATTCCGCGATGCGCGCCCGCGCATATGGGAACAGCGCCTCATGCACGAAGGCGATGGGCGTCGTCGTGCCCTCGATGTCGGTGACGATGGCCGCGATGGTCATGCAGCCCCGGCGCTCTCGTAAAGCGGGAAGCGGGTGGCAATGTCGTCGCCCGTGAAATGCCCGACCCAGCCCTCCGGCGTCGTGAAGATGCGGATGGCGCAGAAATGCGGATCGGCGCCCGTGTCGAACCAGTGCGTCGTGCCGGCGGGGACACTGATGAGATCGTCGCGCTCGCAGACGACACGATGGACGCGGCCGCCAGCGCGCAGATAGAAGGCGCCAGACCCCTCGACGAAGAAGCGCACCTCGTCATCGTCATGCGTGTGCTCGGCGAGAAACTTCTGACGCATCGCCACCCGGTCGGGATGGCCGGGCTTCACCCGCACCACATCGACGCTCTTGTAACCGCCCTCCTGCATGAGGCGCGTCACCTCTGCATCATAGGCGGCGAGAACCTCCGACTGGCCCGCATCGGGCTGAAGCTCGGCCGCGGCCTTCCAGCGCTCGAACCTGACGCCGATTTCCGCGAGCACCTTCGCGATCTCGGCGCTGTCCCGCGTATCGACAAGCACCTTCGAGGGGTCCGTATCGGGATAGACGGTGAGATGTGTCATCGCGCGCGCTCCTGCTGAAGTTCGGCGGTCAAGAGAAAGTCGAAAGCCTCCATGTGGCGGATCGCATCCTTGGCGCTCGCGCCCCATGTATAGAGGCCGTGCCCCGAGATGAGATAGCCGGGAACGGGCCCCGCCTCGCGGAGCCGCTCCTCGACGAGCGCCGCCAGACGATCCGTATCCTGATCGTTCGGCACGATCGGAATGTCGAGCGCCACCTCATGAGTGCGGATGCCGGAAAACGCCTTGAGAAGTTCCCAGCCTTCCAGCCGGAAGAAACCCGCCCGCTCATGGGCGCGCGACAGGATCGTCGCCGGAAGCGAGTGAATATGCGCGATGGCGCCGATGGCGGGATCAACCGCATAGCGCATGAGATGAAGCGGCGCCTCGGCGGAGGCGCGCGGATGCTTCGCGCCTGAAATCTCGGCCTCGATCACATCCGCCTCGGTGAGCCGCGCCTTGTCGGCGCCCGTCGCCGTCAGCGCCGCATGCGCCTGGTCGATGCGCACCGAAAAATTGCCGCTCGTCGCCGGCACCCAGTGACGCTCGCCCGCGAGCCGCGCCATGGCGATGACGCCCCGGGCGGCCTCGGTAAAGGACAATGGCTCACAAGCTGTCGTTTTCGGCATGGAAATGCTCTCCGGCGGAACGCAAAGCCCGGCAGGGGCAGCGGCGCCTACATAGCACATCCCTCCCGCTTTTGTAGCACCGGCCCCCGATCTCTCAGCGGCTCGCCGCGAGCAGGAGGCTCAGAAGCCCCTCAATCACCTCGTTGCGCGGGCGGTCGAAATTCGAGATCACCCAGCGCATGGCGACATGGACGATCGCGCCCACGATGCCCGCCGCCACCACCTCCTCCCGCACCGCGCTCGTGGCGCCGCGCGGCAGCAGAACCCGCGCCTCGTTGCGCACGAGAGCGGTGAAGGCCGCCATCGCGTCGCGGTAGATGCGGTCCTTGTCCCGGCCCGCGCTCAGCACATCGATGAGAAGGATGCGCCCGAGGCCCGGATCGCGCTCGATCGTGCCGAAATAGGCCCCGAGAAGCGCGCGCGCCTTGGCTTCGGCCGTATCGTCCGCCGCGGCGATCGCTTCCTGCATCGCGCCGCCGATCCTCACCATGACAAGCTCGTAGACGGCGACGAAGAGGTCGTCCTTGCGCGCGAAGGATTCGTAGAAATAGCGCTCCGTGAGCCCGGCCTCTGCGCAGACCTGACGGACCGTGGCGGCCCTGTAGCCAGTTGTGCCGAAGATACGGAAACCCGCCTCGACGAGCTTCGCCCGCCTTGCAGCCTGCCTCTCGGAGCGGCTCTCGCCACGATAGCGGCGCTGGGGTTTGAGTTCGGCTGATTCGGACATGGGCAGATATTGTTATGGGTGATGGGCGGAAACAATCCGGCAAAAAATCAAGGCTCGATAGCGCCGAAACAGTTCGACGCAACCTGTAATGTTAGATGGACACGTTTTAGCTCGTTATGGTTGCATTAATAATTATGTGTGCAACTATAGTTCTATGACACAGCGATTCGTAACGCTCGATAGAGCGCCGTCGGCCCCCCTCGGCTCTGCGGAGTTGGACCGGCTTCACCTCGTTCCGACCATCAGCGCGGAAAGCCCGGCCCGGAGCGCGCGCCAAGGCCGCGCATGGCCCCTCGAGCCCGCTGCCGAAAGGGCGGGCAACACACCGCCCGGCACGCCGGAGCATTGCGAGGCGCCGCTCAACCGCCAGCGCACGCGGATGCTGCTCGATCTCTACAATGCCCGGATGAAGCTCTTTCCTTCCGGCCTCTTCGCCGACCCGGCTTGGGAAATGCTGCTCGACCTCACCCATGCGAGGCTCGCGGGCAAGCGTGTCTCTGTCTCGAGCCTCTGCATCGCCGCTCATGTTCCGGCGACGACGGCGCTCCGCCGCATCGGCGATCTGGTGAAAAGCGGCCTCGTCACGCGCATCAAGGACGAGAATGACGGCAGGCGCGTCTTCGTCGAATTGACGGAGGAAGGGCTCGCCCGGATGAACCTCTATTTCGAGGCCGTGCTGAAATCCCTGAATGCCGGACCGGCGAGAAGCTCGTGAGCCTCAGGCGGCCACGAGGTCGCGATATTCTGGATGCTTCTCGATGAAGCGCGCGATGAAGGGGCATTGGGGCACGAGCTTCATGCCCGCCGCCCTTATGGAATCGAGCGCGCCCTTGGCGAGCCGGGAGCCGACGCCCTTGCCCGCCAGGGCGTCCGGCACCTCGGTATGGACGAGCACGATGCGGCCCGGCTGGCGCTCATAGGTAACGAAGGCAGTCACGCCATCGACGACAAGCTCGTAGCGGTGGCGCGCCGGATTGTCCCGGACCTCGGTGGAAGCGGCTTCTGCTGGCATCTCGATCTCCCGGATTGAACATCACGAGGCTAATAGACCCCGCTGCCAATGCAACCGCGCCGCCGACATGGATATCGGCCGCGCGAACCCGAGCCCTGGACGACGCAGGCAATCCGTCAACAGATCATGCGTGCTGCCGGAGCCTTGATCTTCACGCCATCAGCGGACGAGAAGGTCCCGCCCTGCCTTCCTGATGTCCGTGCAGCCCGTGAGCGCCATCGCAACCTCCAGTTCGCGCTGAAGCGTCGTCAGCATGGCGCGAACGCCCGCCTCGCCGCCGCCCGCCAGCGCATAGGCCCATGCCCTGCCGATCATGACCGAGCGCGCGCCGAGCGCCAGAGCCTTCAGCACATCGAGGCCCGAGCGCACGCCGCCATCCATCAGCACCGTCGCGCGATCGCCGACCGCCTCGACGATAGGCGGTAGCGCCTCCACCGTCGACGGCACGCCATCGAGCTGCCGTCCGCCGTGATTGGAGACGACGATGCCGCTCGCGCCGGCCTCGACGGCGTGGCGCGCATCTTCGGCATCGAGAATGCCCTTGATGACGATCGGCCCGTCCCAGCGCTCGCGCACCCATTCGAGATCGCGCCAGCTCACGCTCGGATCGAAATTTCGGCCGAGCCACATGGCGAAATCGTTGGTGCCCTTGGCATTCGGCATGGCGCTCGCCAGATTGCCGAAAGTGGCCGGGCCGCCATTGAGCATCACATCCCAGAGCCAGAATGGATGGCAGGCGCCATCGACGGCGCGCCTGAGCTTGTCGAGAAACGAAAGCTCACCCGAAAGACCGGAGCGCACATCGCGGTAGCGCGCGCCCGGCACGGGCAGATCGACGGTGAAGATGAGCACGGGCGAACCTGCTGCCTTCGCCCGCTCGAGCACGGCCGACATGAAGCCGCGATCCTTGATCATGTAGAGCTGGAACCAGAGCGGCTTGCCGATCGCGGCACTCACCTCCTCGATCGAGCAGATGCTGACCGTCGAGAGGCAGAACGGCAGACCGGCCGCATCGGCCGCGCGGGCCGCCTGCACCTCGCCGCGCCTCGCATAGAGCCCGGCCATGCCGACCGGCGCGAGAAGGATCGGCATGGCGAGCTTCTGGCCGAAAATCTCGGTCGAGAGATCGAGCTTCGACACATCGGTCAAGACGCGCTGGCGCAGCGCCACGCGCTCCATGTCCCCGACATTGCGCGCCAGCGTCGTCTCCGCATAGGAGCCGCCATCGATATAGTCGAAGAACATGCGCGGCAGACGCCGCTTGGCCCGGATGCGCCAGTCGGAAACGGATGCCGGTTGCGTCATTCCTGTCACTCCCCACTCACGCCCGATGGTTCGGGCCGCGAAATGCGGTCAGTATACGACAGGCCGGAGCCGCGACATATGCCCGTCGCGCCATTCCCGTCGGGCCCCGCCAGCCTTTTCGCCGCGTCGAGAAAGCGCGCCCGCATCTCGCCCGCGAACGGGTTTTCGAGCGTGATCGCCCTGTAAAGCTCATCCGTATCGTGACGAACGGAGGCGACCATCCGCATCATGTGCTCGAATGTCGGCGTCGTGTGTTCGAGCGGAGGCAGATCCATGGCGAGAATGACGCGCGACAGGAGATGGGTGAGCCCCTGCACATAGGCCATCTGGCGGTCGTGGCGCTCGGGCGTCGTATCGAACGCATCGAGACCGAGCCCCGCTCTCAGAAAGCGCCGGACGAGAATGTCGCGCCGCCCGCGCGCGCGGCAGACGGCGATCCGCAGGCCCCTTATGCCGCCCTTCCCGCTTTGCGGGCCGAAGAGCGGATGCGTGCCGACAATGTCGACATGGGACGGCAGCGCCGCATCGAGGATTTCGAGCGGCCTCACCTTGAGCGAGCAGACATCGACGACGAGAGCGCCGGGCTTGAGCAGCGGCGCGATGGCGCGCGCTACCTCGTCCAGCGCCGCGAACGGCACGGCGAGCACCACCACCTCCTGCCGCGCGGCGGTTTCGAGATCGGCGCGCCGGGCGCGCTCGGGCAAACGCAGCGTCTCGATATGCGGCCCCGCATCGTGGAGCGAGAGATCGAAATGGCGCGCGAGATGCGGGATGGCAAAGGCGCCGAAGGCACCGATGCCGATGATGCCCATGCCAGGCCGCGGTGGGCACAGAGGCGCAAGGCTCAGCGGTTTCGGGCGTATATCGATAGAAAATTCGGCTTGCTGTGGCATTTTTCTCGTCCTGTCTGGCCGCCAGGACGGATATGCACGAACGAAAATGCCGCCTGACGGCGGCATGTTTCGAACATAGGTGATCGACCTGCCGCTCCTATGGGAACAGCCGGTAATAGGAACGGAGCGCGTGCGAGGTCTTGATCATCATGGGCGGGGATCATCGACTTTTTGGTTCGTCCGTCAAGCCCTCCCGGAAACCCCCTGCTGGGCACTCCCGAGACCGGGGATCGGCGCGACGGCCGTTCGAGAGCGCGCCTTCGCCTTGCCGCGGGGCCGCAAGCGCAGCGCATTGGCGACCACGGCGATGGAGGAACCGGACATGGCGAGCGCCGCCACGAGTGGCGTGACATGGCCGAGGATCGCGACCGGCAGGGCGACAGCGTTGTAGGCGACGGCCAGCGCGAAATTCTGCCGGACGAGACGCCCGGCGGCGCGCGATATGGCAAGCGTCAGCGGAACCGCATCGAGGCTGTCGTGAAGGAAGACGAAATCTGCCGCATTGCGCCCGACATCGGCGGCGCTCGCAGGCGCCATGGAGACATGCGCGGCCGCTAGCGCGGGCGTATCGTTGAGACCGTCGCCCACCATCATCACCTTGCGGCCGGCGGCTCCGAGCGCTGCGATGCGAGCGGCCTTTTCTCCCGGCAGGACGCCCGCCTCGAAATCGCGGATCCCGACTTCGCCCGCAAGCCGCCGCACGGCTGGCGGATTGTCGCCCGAGATGATCGAGACGGCGAGCCCTCGGGCCCGAAGCTCGGCGATCGCTTCTCTCGCCCCCGGCCGCAGCGCGTCGTCGAAATGGAAGGCTTCGAGGAGCCGCCCGTTCTTCGACAGCACGGCACCGGCATCCCCCGGCGCGGGCGAAGGTCCGTCTGACGTCTCGAGCGCCCAGTCCGCCCGCCCGAGACGATATACATCGCCGCCAATATGAGCCTCAAGGCCGAAGCCCGGAAACTCCCGAACGGTGTCGAGCGGGGCCGAGGCGATGCCCTCCGCCGACGCTGCGGCCGCGAGCGCCCGCGAGCAGGGGTGCAGCGAGCGGACCGCCATGCTCGCCGCAATCGTCAAATTCGCGCGGCTCGCATTCGCCGCTCCGCCAAGGCTCAACTCGCCGCGCGTCAGCGTGCCTGTCTTGTCGAAGACGACCGTGTCGACCTCGTCGAGCCGCTCCATCGCCGACCCGTCCCTCACCATGACGCCACTCTCGAACAGGCGCCGCGCCGCGACGACCTGCACCATCGGCACGGCGAGCCCCAGCGCGCAGGGGCAGGTGATGATGAGAACGGCGACGGCGATCGTCACCGCGCGGTGAAAATCACCGCTCGCGACCATCCAGCCGATGAAGCTCAAAAGGGCGGCGAGATGTACGACCGGCGCATAAAGCCGAGAGGCCCGGTCGGCGAGGCGGCGATAGGCTCCGCGCCCCGCTTCGGCGGCCTCCATGAGCCGCACCATTTCGGCGAGGAATGAATCCTTCGCGGTGGCGGCGGCCTCGAGCGTGAGCGGCCCGGTGAGATTGAGCGTTCCGGCCCGAACCGTCGCGCCCGGCCCGACCGCGAGCGGCATGCTCTCGCCCGTGACGAGCGAATTGTCGAGATCGGACGCGCCCTCGACGACACGCGCATCGACGGGAACCCGCTCGCCCGCCGCAAGCAGGATCGTCATTCCGGGCGCGATTTCATCGACTGGCAGATAGTCGCGCGATCCATCGGCCTGCCGGACCATCGCACCCCGCGCGGCGAGCGCCGCCAGCCCCTTCACCGCCACGCGCGCCTTCTCGCGCATCAGATGATCGAGCGTGCGCCCGATGAGAAGAAAGAAGAGAAGCGTGACCGACGCATCGAAATAGGCCTCCTGGCCATGATGGATCGTGTCGTAGAGGCTCATGGCGAAGGCCACCAGCACGCCAATCGAGATCGGCACGTCCATATTGGCCTGTCCGTGCCTCAGGCTGTTCCACGCCGAGCGGAAGAAGACGCGGCCCGAATAGGCAAGCACCGGAAGCGCGATGACGGCCGATATCCAGTGAAATATGTCACGCGTCGCGGGCTCCGCCCCCGACCACACCGAAACCGAGAGCAGCATGATGTTGCCCGCCGCGAAGCCGGCAATGGCAAGCGCGCGCAAGAGTTCCGAATAGGTGCGATCCTTCTCCTCCGCGCTCATGTCGTGGAGATGGGCCTCGTAGCCCATGCCCCGCAGCGCCTCGAGCAGCGCCGGCGCGCCCGCGCTCGCCCGCCAGCGCACCGCGACGCGCTTCGTCGAAAGATTGACGCGCACATGCTCCACGCCGGCAACCGCGCCGAGCCCCGCTTCTATGGTCCGGATGCAGCCGCCGCAATGAATGCCGGGAACGGAGATATCGGTCTGGCGCAGATCTTCGCCGATGGCGCGGCTTGCCAGCAGCATCTCTCCGTCGGAGGACGACAGGCCCTTCGCGCCGCCGCGCGGCATGCCGTCTCTGACTGCCTTGCCCGATGTTTCCATCGCCGCGCTATTGCACCGCCTTGTATGCATGCCAGCTCGCATGACCGAGCAGCGGGAAGACGACGACGAGGCCGAGAAGCCCGCTCGCCAGACTGGCGGTGAAGAGCGCCGCCACGATAAGCCCCCAGCAGATCATCACCGGCAGATTGTTCCAGACGAGCGCCATGCTGGTGCCCATGGCGGTGAGCGCGTCCACACGCTGATCGAGCAGCATGGGAATGGCGAAGATGCTGATGGAGAAGGAGAAGGCGGCGAAGAGGCTTCCGACCAGCGTGCCGACGACCAGCATGGACCAGCCGACAGGCGTCGTGAACAGCATCGGCGCGATATGATCGAGCCCCGGGAATGGCCGGACGCCGAAAAACAGTGCATAGATGATGACGGCGGCGCGCATCCACAGCAGCATCAGCAGACAGAGCAGCGCGCCGGCAAAAACGATCTGCCCTCTGGACTTCGCGCGAACGAGGATCATGCCGCCGAGCGAAACCTTTTCATGGCGCGCGAGACGGCGGCTCTTCTCGTAAAGACCGACGGCGAGGATCGGCCCCACCACCAGAAAGCCCGAAAGCGCGGGGAAGAGAACGTGATCCCAGCCGAGCGCGAACATGGCCCCGATGACGAGGAACGATGTGAGCAGCACGACGAGCCCATAGGCAAGGCTCGGCCCCGGCTGGGTGACGAGATCCCGCCAGCCCGCGCGCAGCCACTCGAACGCAGCGCCCAGAGGCAGATCGCGCCTATAGCTTTTCTCCGGCGCGAGCGGAGGAACGATGGGCGGAAGTCTGGTCATGATCGCCTCCACTTGGTCGGTCGCGATTTTCGGGCGGGTCGTTTCAGCATGCGGAGCCTGCGGCGCTGAAGGAATTGCCGCCAGACGCCCTCTCGCTCGCCTTCACATGGGGCACGCAATCCGGTTGCGACTTGACGGCCACATAAACGAGATGCGCATTGGCAAGAAGGACGAAAAGCACGCCCGCCGCCACGGCCGAACCGACTAGAAAGATCGACTTCGCGCGAGAGGATTTCACGGGCCAGCCGCTCCCTTCATGCACGCTCATGGCTTTCCGGAGCCGAGATCCAGAATGTAGAGCGTCAGGATCTTCCGGTCGACATCCGACAGCCTCTGGTCCCAGTTCGGCATATGTCCCTGCCGGCCGCCATAGACCGTGGTGAAGATGGACTGCCGGTCGCCGCCATAAAGCCAGAAATCATCCGTGAGGTTGGGCGCGCCGAGATCGGTATTGCCCTTTCCGTCCACGCCGTGACAGGAGGCGCAATTCTTCTCGAAAACCTCCTTGCCCGCCGCCACATGAGCACCCTCGGGGCCGGTCGCAAGCGCAGGGTCGGAGAGCGAGCGGACATAGGCGACGACATCGAGAATGGCGTCGCGGCCAAGCATTCCGTCGCGGCCGAAGGCGAGCATCTGGCTCGTCCGCGTTTCCTCATGTGGGGAGTTGATGCCGACGCGGATCGTCTCGCTCACCGCCTCCGCGCTGCCGCCCCAGAGCCAGGCGCCGTCCCTCAGATTGGGGAAACCCTTTCCGCCCCGCGCATCGGTGCCGTGACAGACCGCGCAATTATCGCCAAAGAGCGTCCGGCCCGTCTCGCGGACCGCGCGCATCAATGCGGGGTCGGCCTGAATGTCGGCGAAGTTCATGCTCTCGATCTTCGCGGTCCAGACCGCCCTGTCGCTCGCCGCCTGCTTCAGATCGGCATCGACGCCCGAATGCTGGGTCACGCCGAGCAGGCCTCTGGTGTAGCTGACGCCGTACGGCCATGCAGGCATGAGCAGCCAGTAGCCGACCGAAAAGGCGAAGGCGAGGATCAGGAAGAAATAGACCACGCGGGGAACCGGCGTATTGAGCTCCTTGATGCCGTTCCAGTCATGGCCGGTCATCATCTGCCCCGTGTGGCGGTCGCGCTCGCCTATCGACATGGCGTGTCCTCATTGTCGAGAATGTCGTTTGCCGCGCGCTCGAATTGCGCCTGCTTCGACGGCCAGAAGGCATAGGCCACCGCGACGAGCGACATTGCGATGAGATAGAAGAGCCCGAACGACTTGGCGAAGGCGACCAGCGTTCCGTGATCGAGGTCCATTCTACTCGCCTCCCGCCGGGGTTTTCTGCGCCGCGTCCGTCAGCCGGCCGAGAATCTGGAGATAGGCGACGAGCGCGTCCATTTCCGTGACGCGGGCCGGATCGCCGTCGAAGACGCGAACATTGGTGGCCTCGCCATAACGCGCGGTCACGCCCGCCGCCTTGTCGCTGTCAGGCTCGGCCTGGGCGACCGCGTCCTCGGCCGCATGGACGATCATATCGTCTGTATAGGGAACGCCGACGCGCTTCTGTGCCCTCAGGCGAAGTTCGAGATCGTCGGTCCGAAGCTCGTTGCGGTTGAGCCAGTTATAATTCGGCATCACCGATTCCTTCACCACCGAGCGCGGATTGGTGAGATGCGCGACATGCCACTGGTCCGAATATTTGCCGCCGACGCGCGCCAGATCCGGCCCCGTTCTCTTCGAGCCCCAGAGCATCGGATGGTCGTATTTCGATTCGACCGCGAGCGAATATTTTCCGTAGCGCTCCACCTCGTCGCGCAGGGTGCGGATCATCTGCGAATGGCACGCATAGCAGCCCTCGCGGATATAGATGTCGCGTCCCGCAAGCTCGAGCGGCGTATAGACGCGCATGTCGGGCGCGGCCTCGACCGTCTCGTCGATGGTGAAGAGCGGAGCGATTTCGACGAAGCCGCCGATGCTGGCCACGAGAATGATGGCGAGCGCGAAACCGATCGTATGACGCTCGAGCCTGTAATGGGTGTTGAGCATGTCCGGTCACTCCCCCGCTTCGAGCGCCGCGCCGGCGACGGCAGGCACGGGCACTTCATGTGCGGCCACATCGCTCCTCTCCGGCACCGCGCGAATGGTCATCCAGATGTTGTAGAAGCAGAGCACGGCGCCCGCGAAGAAGATGAGCCCGCCAAAGGCGCGCGCGATGTAATAGGGATGCATCGCAACGAGGGAATCGATGAAGGAATAGGCGAGCGTTCCGCTGTCGTTATAGGTCCGCCACATCAGCCCCTGGATGATGCCGGAGTTCCACATCGCGAAGACGTAGACGAGCGTGCCGGCAAGGGCGAGCCAGAAATGGACCTCGACAAGCGCCGGCGAAAACATGCGCTCGCGCTTCCAGAGCCACGGCACGAGATTGTAGAAGGTGCCGAATGTGATCATCGACACCCAGCCGAGCGTGCCTGCGTGAACATGGCCGACGGTCCAGTCGGTATAATGCGACAGCGCATTGACGGGCCTGATCGCCATGAACGATCCCTCGAAGGTGGAGAGCCCGTAAAAGACGGCGGCGACCATCATGAAGCGCAGCGTGGCGTCGTCGCGCACGCGCTCCCATGCGCCGTTCAGCGTGAGCAGCGCATTGCCCGCCGCGATCCATGACGGCACGAGGAGCATGAGCGAGAAGGTCATGCCGAGCGTCTGCACCCATTGGGGCAGCGCCGTGTAATGAAGATGATGGGATCCCGCCCACATGTAGAAGAAGGTGATGCCCCAGAAACCGACGATCGACATCCGGTAGGAATAGATGGGCCGGTTGGCGCGCTTCGGAAGGAAGTAATACATCATGCCGAGGAAGCCGGCGGTGAGGAAGAAGGCGACGGCATTATGCCCGTACCACCATTCCGTCATCGCATCCTGCACGCCCGCGAAAGCCGAATAGCTCTTGGCATGTGTGAACGAAACGGGCATCGCCAGATTGTTGATGATGTGCAGCACGGCGACGACGAGAATGAAGGCCATGTAGTACCAGTTGGCCACATAGATATGCGGCTCCTGACGCCGCGCCAGCGTGCGCAGATAGAGTACGAAATAGACGACCCAGACGATCACCAGCCAGATATCGGCATACCACTCAGGTTCGGCATATTCCTTGGACTGCGTAATGCCCATGAGATAGCCGCTCGCTGCGAGAATGCAGAAGAGATTGAAGCCGAGCAGTACGAACCATGGGCTGAACTGATCGGGAAGGCGTGCGCGAGACGTCCGCTGCACGACATGGAACGACGTGGCGATGAGCGCATTGCCGCCGAAGCCGAAGATGACGCCCGTCGTGTGCACCGGCCGCAGGCGCCCGAAGCTCGCCCATGCCGCATCGAAAGTCATTTCCGGATAGGCAAGCAGCCAGGCTACCCAATCGCCGACGAACATGCCGATCATCGCCCAGATCATGGCGAAGATGATGCCCGCTCTGGTCGGGTCGTCGTAATACTGTGTGAGCCGTGCCTGATCCGGCTCCGGCGCGTAATAGCCGGAGATGATCGCCGACATCACCACGATGCTGAAGACCATGACGATGAAGCCCTGACCGCCCAGCGGATCGGAGCGGCCCGCTATCGCCATCACGAGCCCGCAAACCGTGAGCAGTATCAGCGTGGCGATCGCGGCTTGTCTTTCGCCCAATGTCAATCGTGAGATCATGTCGTCCCGCTCTGCCTGTGCCGGGCGCCTGCGTCCCCGCAAGATCGAAATCGTCCGATATGCCGCCTCCGGAAGAAGCGGGCCTGACGATGGTAACCGGATTTCATCCGCGACCGGAAGAGCCGGACACATACGCCCCGGCATACCCCGGCGCCGGTGTGAGCCGGGGTCATGTTGCCGCGCCGCCCCGTAAAGAGGCATTTGATATGCGCAATATCAAACGGCTCTGCGCGAACATCAACAAGACCTTCGCCAGTGCGACGAAATGTGTCGCCCGGCGCCCCCCAGGCACAAAAAAACCGCCGCAACCCTGTGGGGCTGCGGCGGCTCCATGTCGTGGCGCGGGCGGCGGGGCTTTCAGCCCCGCCATCCCGTCTCATTCATAGACGAAGGAGGCTTCGTCGAGATCGATTTCCGGCAGCTCGTCCTTCTCGTGCCAGTAGTCCTGCGTGTGCTGCCACTCGGGCTTGTCGCCACGCTTCGGCAGGAGATGCATGCCGCGCATGAGATAGCCCGGATTGAAGTTCTCCGCATCGATCCAGGGGAGCAAGGGCATGTCCTTGTCCTCGGGGCGAAGGGCGACGGTGACTTTCTCCGCTCCCTTCTCCTTCATGTGCTTCAGCATACGGCAGACGAAATCGCCGAGGAGATCCACGCGAAGCGTCCAGCTCGCGCGGAAATAGCCGAACACCCAGACCATGTTGGGCACGCCGGTGAACATCATGCCGCGATAGGTGACCGTCTGGGAGAAGTCGAGCGGCTTGCCGTCGACCTCGAAGTCGATGTCGCCGAGCACGCTGAGATTGAAGCCCGTCGCCGTGATGATGATGTCGGCTTCGAGTTCCTTGCCCGATTTGAGCAGAATGCCCTTCTCGGTGAAGCGGTCGATCTCGTCGGTGACGACCGATGCCTTGCCGGACGCGATGCCCTGGAAGATATCGCCATCGGGCACGAAGGCGACGCGCTGCTGCCAGGGCCGGTAGCGCGGCGTGAAGTTCTTGTCGACTTCCTCCTTCGGAAGGAACATGCCGACCGCGGCGAGCAATTCCTGCCTCACCGCTTCGGGCTCCTCGAAGGAGCGGCGGGCGAATTCCGCCTGATCGTGAAGGACCTTGCGGCGCGTGATCTCATGGATCCACGCTTCATCGACCTTGAGCATCCGAAGCTGATCGGCAAGCTCGTTCGCGTTGCGGCCCGGAATGAAATAGGTCGGCGAACGCTGAAGCAGCGTCACATGCGCGCAATCCCCGGCGATGGCGGGCACGAGTGTCGCCGCCGTGGCGCCGGAGCCGATGACGACGACCTTCTTGCCCTTGTAGTCGAGATCTTCGGGCCAGGTCTGCGGATGGATGATCTGTCCACGGAACTTGTCCATATCCGCCCATTCGGGCGTGTAGCCCTCGGAGTGACGGTAATAGCCCTGGCACATCCAGAGGAAGTTGGCCGTGATGTGTACCGCTTCATCCGTGCCGGTCCTGCGCGCCTCGATCGTCCAGCGCTTGTCCTTGCTGGACCAGCTCGCCGATAGGATCTTGTGGCGATAGCGGATGTGGCGGGCGAGATCGTTCTCGTCGATCACCTCGCCCATATAGGTGAGGATTTCTTCCGCCGTGGCGATGGGCGTGCCGGTCCACGGCTTGAAGCGATAGCCGAAGGTGTAGAGATCGCTGTCCGAGCGGACGCCCGGATAGCGGTGCATGCGCCAGGTGCCGCCATAATTGTCGAGCCCTTCGAGCACGACGAAGCTCGTCCCCGGGCATTGCTGGGTGAGGTGATAGGCGGCGCCGATGCCGGAAATGCCCGCCCCCACGATCAGCACGTCGAAATGTTCGGTCTTGCCGGGCGCGGCGGCCACGGGCCTCTCAAGCGTCTGTGTCCCTGTCATGAGCCTTGCTCTTTCTTCTTGTTGACGCATGGCCGGGCCTCAACCCTTGCGGCCATGTGGATATTGAATTGTCAAAACTGACAAACTGTCCGTCAATTAATATCTGAAAACGCCGCATGTCAAAATTGCCGCAGGGGGGCATGCGGGCCGCCGCGGCCTTCGCCTCAGGGCGCGCGATCCGCTATCATTCGGCGCGTGCCGGGGGCAGGCGCATTGGGCCACAGACGTCCATCATGTCGCGTTTCAGCACCCCGAATCGTTCCTCCAGCCCCCGCAAAACGGGGCTCCCGGAGATCGCGCGTCAATGGGCCCGCGCCATGGCCGCCGAACCGGAGGCCGCCGCCATGGCGATCGCGGTCCCGCTCCTTGCTTACGGCTTTCTCTATGGCCTCGGCAGCTACGGCATCCTCGACAACAATGAGGGGCTTTACGCCGAGATCCCGCGCGAGATGCTGCATCTGCGGGACTTCGTCATCCCGCATCTGAATTTCCTTCCCTATATCGAGAAGCCGCCGCTGCTCTACTGGCTCGTGGCCCTCTCATACGAAATCTTCGGCGTCTCGGAGTTTTCAGCCCGGCTCGTGCCTGCTCTGGCCGCGCTCGGCACATGCGGCGTCGCATACTGGCTCGGCCAACGTGACGGGCGCAGGCTGCAAGGGCTCGTCGCCGCCATCGTCATGGGCAGTTCGATCGCCTTTATCGCCATCGGGCGGACGGTCTTCTTCGAATCGCTCCTGACCCTCACCATGTCGGCTGCGCTCGCCTGCCTCTACCTGTTCCTGCGCGATGGGAACCGCTTACACCTGCGCGCTGCCTATGTCTGGCTCGCGCTCGGCGTCATGACCAAGGGCTTCATCGCCCTCATTCTGCCGGCGCTCGTCGTCTTCACCTTTCTGATGCTGCACCACGCGCCCATGCGCCGCTATCGCCCCTTCTTCACAGACCTGCCGGCCATCGCCATTTTTCTCGCCATCGTTGCGCCATGGCACATAGCGGCGGCGCTGAGAGAGCCCGACTTCGCCTGGTTCTATTTCATCAACGAGCATTTCAACCGCTTCGTCGGAACGCGTGTACCGCGCGACTATTACGGCGGGCCGCTCTGGTACTATCTTCCGCGCCTTTTCGGCTATCTCGCTCCATGGTCTGTGATCCTTCCCGCGGCGATCCTGTCCGCCTGGCGCGAAAAAACGCCGCTCGACAGCTTCCTGCTGATCTGGCTCGGCACGTTCCTGATCTTTTTCAGCCTCTCGTCCAACAAGGCCAATTACTACCTCGCCACCGCTGCCGTGCCGATGGCGCTCCTCATCGCCGGGACGATAGTGCGATGGCTCGAAGAGAAGAGGCTGGCCCCGCTCGGGCTTATCGGAGCCCTCTGGGGCGGTGCATTCCTTTGCGGCCTCGTAACCCTCAAGGCGAGCTGCGCGCCGGATGCAGTGAGTTTCTACCCGGTCTGCCTCGCAGCGACGCCCTGGACCATCGGCACCTTCCTCGTATACCTCGCCGCCATCGGCCTCATCGCGCTCAAGAGGAGTAGCAATCTCATGGCCTTCATGATTGTTGCAGGGCTGATCGGTCCGACCCTCCTCACCGTGCAAGATGCCGCAATCGATGATGAAACTGCTCTGTCGGAACGAGCCCTCATCACGCCCCTCGCCTCTCTCGGCGACCGGCACCCGCTCTATCTCGCCGGCAAGTTCGAGGATGTCTCATCGGTCCTTTTCTATGAAAGGGCGCGCATACATATCGTCAGCGGCGTGCTTGGCGACAAAAGTTCCGATCTTGCCTATGGCGAAAGGCACGCCGAACCGGATTGGTTCATCGGCATTCCGGACTTCATAGCCACGGCGCAAAACACAACGCTCTATCTCGTGCTGAAGCAGCGCACCGCACCGCACTTCCTCGGTCGTTTCGGAGATATCGGTCTCTGCAAGATCGGCGAAACAAAACGCGCGATCCTGATGACCAACGACCGGAAAAAATGCTCCAGCGTGGAACGGCGCTAGGGCAGGCAATTGCTGGGCGACATCCGGACCGCACAAACAAAAACGCCGCAGCGGTGAGGCTGCGGCGCTTTTGCGAATTTGGTTGCGGGGG
>NZ_DAOKYX010000021.1:6053-50964 GCF_035325945.1 Parvibaculum sp. | reverse complement strand
CTAGCACCACTTACACTCACCCACTTGCCTTCCCTAGCGTCATATAGCAGTATCTCGCTTCCTTACTGACATTATTGAAAGCTACGGAGCGAGCCCATGCCGAGCTACAAGGCGCCGGTCGAAGATTTTCTGTTTCTCTTCCACGAACTTCTCGAGATCGAGAAGCGGACCGACCTGCCCGGCTTCGCCGAGCTGACGCCCGACATGACGAGCGCGATCCTCGAGGGCGGCGCGAAGTTCTGCGAGGAAGTCCTCCAGCCGCTCAACCAGTCTGGCGACGAGGAAGGCTGCTACCTCGAAAATGGCGTCGTGCGCACGCCCAAGGGCTTCAAGGAAGCCTTCAAGGCCTATGCCGATGGCGGCTGGAACAAGCTCGGCGTGGCCGAGGAGCTGGGCGGCGCGAACCTGCCCTCCGTCATCACCTTCGCCTTCTCCGAAATGGGCTCGTCGTCCAATCAGGCCTTCGCGATGTATCCCGGCCTCACCGGCGCGGCGCTCGGCGCGCTCTGGGCGACGGGCGAGGACTGGATGCGCCAGCATGTGGCCCAGCGCATGGCCGATGGCGACTGGGCGGGCACCATGTGCCTCACCGAGCCCCATTGCGGCACCGACCTCAAGCTCATGAAGACGCGCGCCGTCAAGCAGGATGACGGCACCTACCGCATCACCGGCACCAAGATCTTCATCTCGGGCGGCGATCAGGACATCACCGAGAACATCATCCACATGGTGATCGCGAAGCTGCCGAACGAGGAAGGCAAATATGTCGACGATCTGTCGACGGTGAACTTCTTCATGGTGCCGAAGCTCCTCGTCGATCCCGAGACCGGCGAGATCAAGGGCCCGAACGGCGTCACCTGCGGCTCGGTCGAGAAGAAGATGGGCATCAAGGGCAACGCCACCTGCGTGCTCAACTTCGACAATGCCGTCGCCTACCACCTCAAGGGCCGCGCGCCCGAGAAGAAGGCCGAGGACGGCAAGGTCGTGAAGTCGAAATCGGCCGGCATGGCCGGCATGTTCGGCATGATGAACGGCGCGCGCATGGGCGTCGGCATCCAGGGCATCGCCGCGGGCGAGGTCGCCTATCAGAACGGCGTCGCCTATGCGACGGAGCGCCTCGCCGGCCGCGCGCTCACCGGCGCGAAGAACCCGGACGGCCCGGCCGATCCGATCATCGTCTTCCCCGATGTGCGCCGCCTGCTCATCGCCTCGCGCTCCTTCGTCGAGGGCGCCCGCGCGCTCGCCATGTATGTCTCCTTCCTCTTCTCGGTCGCGCGCTCGAGCCCGGACGAGAAGGAGCGCCAGGAGGCCGAGGATCTGAGCCAGCTCTTCACGCCGGTCATCAAGGCCTATTTCACCGACAAGGGCTTTGAGGCGGCCAATGCCTCGATGCAGGTCTTCGGCGGCCATGGCTACATCCGCGACAACGGCATGGAGCAGTTCGTGCGCGATGCGCGCATCAACCAGGTCTATGAAGGCGCGAACGGCATCCAGGCCCTCGACCTCGTCGCCCGCAAGATGACCATGAAGGGCGGCCGCGCCACGCTGACCTTCTTCGGCAAGCTCGAAGCCTTCATCAAGGAGAACGAGGGCGACGCCGAAATGGCGCCCTTCATCGCGCCGCTGAAGACGGGCTATGCACGTCTCGGCGAGGCGGCCGGCTGGCTCATGCAGAACGCACCCAGGAATTACGACAATGCGGGCGCCGCTTCCTATGACATCCTCAACATCTTCGGCACGGTGACGCTCGCCTGGATGTGGGCGCAGATGGCGAAGGTCGCGCAGGCGAAGCTCAAGGCCGGCACCGATCGGCCCGACTTCTACAAGCGCAAGCTCACGCTCGCCCGCTACTGGATGGA
The DNA here is from genome assembly GCF_035325945.1 of Parvibaculum sp. Classification (GTDB taxonomy): domain Bacteria; phylum Pseudomonadota; class Alphaproteobacteria; order Parvibaculales; family Parvibaculaceae; genus Parvibaculum. The sequence goes on along the minus strand of NZ_DAOKYX010000021.1, from coordinate 49,105 downwards.
GCGCGAAGTGCCGATGACGGCCGCCTGGCTCGAGCGCGCCAAGGCCGGCGCCGACGGGCTCATGGAACTCGACGTCGTCAATTTCTGATCCGTCACATTCCGGAACGCCGAAAGGGCGCTCCCCTCGCAAGATCGGGGGAGCGCCCTTTTTCTTTCGGCCCGCCGCATCGCCGCCATCTTTTGCTCCTATGTGCTGCGCACCGGCCGGGGCACTGTTCACGGCCCCGACTTCACGTCAGAATATCGCCCGTGCAGACCATCGTTCCGATCTCCCCGCCTGCGGATGGCGCGGCGCTCATCGCGCCGATCGTCTTCCTGGCGGCTGCCGTCATCGCCGTGCCGATCTTCAGGCGGCTGCGGCTGGGGAGCGTTGTCGGCTATCTCGCCGCAGGCATCGCCATTGGTCCACAAGGGCTCGGCTTCTTCAGCGACTCGGAGGCCGTGCTCGCCTTTGCCGAGCTTGGCGTCGTCATGCTGCTCTTCATCATCGGCCTCGAGCTCAAGCTCTCGCGGCTCTGGTCGATGCGCCGCGACATTGTCGGCCTCGGCCTCGTGCAGCTTTTCGCCTGCGGCGCGGCGCTCGGCCTCATCGCCCATATGGCGGGCCTCGGGCCCCGCGGCGCGATCATCGCCGGGCTCGGGCTTGCCCTTTCATCCACCGCCTTCGCCGCGCCGCTGATGGAGGAGCGCGGCGAACTGACCGCGCCCTATGGGCAGCGCGCCTTCGCCATCCTGCTCATGCAGGACCTCGCCATCGTCCCCCTGCTTGCCCTCGTCGCGCTCATCGCGCCGGGCGAAAAGGCGCCGACAGGCGGCATCGGCCAGACGCTGATCGAGCTTGCCGCCGTCGCCGCCGTGGTGCTCAGCGCGCGCTACCTGCTCAATCCGCTCTTCCGCATCCTCGCCAATGCGCAGGCCCGCGAGATCATGACGGCCGCCGCCCTTCTCGTCGTGCTCGGCGCGGCGATGATCATGAAGGCCGCGGGCCTCTCCATGGCCATGGGCGCGTTCCTCGCCGGCGTGCTGCTCGCCGAGTCGAGCTTCCGCCATGAACTCGAGGCCGATATCGAGCCCTTCCGCGGCCTGCTGCTCGGGCTCTTCTTCATCGCCGTCGGCATGGGCATCGACCTCGAACTCGTCGTCGCCAACGCCGCCTTCGTCGCCCTCGGCGTGCTGATCCTCATGCTCGTCAAGACCGCGCTCATCTATGGCCTCGCGCGCATCTCCGGCTCGCCTCACAATGACGCGCTGAGGATAGGCAGCGTGCTGTCGCAGGGCGGCGAATTCGCCTTCGTGCTCTTCAGCGCAGCCGCCGCGGCGAGCGTGATGACGGAGAAGAATTCGAGCCTCCTCATCGCCATCGTCACGATCTCTCTGGCGCTGACGCCGCTCGCCTATGCGCTCGCCAATCGCGCCGCCCGCCCCACCGCCGACCACGAGCCCGATGCCGATTTCTCCGACGCGCATGGCAAGGTCATCATTATCGGCTTCGGCCGCTTCGGGCAGGTGGTGGCGCAGTTTCTCATGTCGCAGGGCGTGGAGGTGACGGCGATCGACCATAATGTCGAGCAGATACGCGCCGCCGCCCGCTTCGGCTTCCGCGTCTATTACGGCGACGGCACGCGGCTCGACGTGCTGCGCGCGGCAGGCGCGGCGGACGCCTCGCTCATCGCGCTCTGCGTGGTGAAGCCCGATGTGGCGCTCCGTATCGTCGATGTCATCCAGGCGCATTTCCCGCTGGCCAAGCTCTATGTCCGCTCGCGCGACCGGCGCCACGCGCTCGACCTGCTCAAGCGCAATGTCGATTACCAGATCCGGGAAACCTATGAATCCGCCGTGGCCTTCGGCGTCGACGCGCTGAAGGCGCTCGGCTTTTCGCCCGAGGCCGTGCGCAATGTCGAGGCGGAAATGCGCCGCCGCGATGAGGAGCGCCTCGCCCTCCAGCTCGCCGAGGGCATGATGGCGGGCGCCCACCTCATGCATACGAAGCCCGTCGTACCGGAACCGCTGATCGAGCCACGCCATCAGGGCCGCGCGCTCAACCCGGAGGCGGAAGCCGCGACCAAACCCACCGAGCCGCTCCCCTCCAGCGTCGGCGGCGTCGCCGGAAACTGAATTTTCCTGAGCGGCATTCGAGAGGTGACGCAACGGCCGGGCCACGATAGCTTCCCACCATCGACACTCAGGCGGGGAAGTCTCCATGAAAAATCTGTTCAATATCGAAGGCAAGGTCGCGCTCGTCACCGGCGGCTCGCGCGGCATCGGCGAGATGATCGCGACGGGCTTCGTCGAAGCCGGCGCCAAGGTCTATATCTCGGCGCGCAAGGCGCAGGCCTGCAACGAGCTTGCGGAAGAACTTTCGAAAAAGGGCACCTGCATCTCGCTTCCCTTCGATCTCGGCACCATGCAGGGCATTGAAGGGCTCGCAAGCGAACTCGCCAGGCGCGAGGAGAACCTCGACATCCTCGTCAACAATGCGGGCGCCGCCTGGGGCGAGCCCATCGACCAGTATTCCGAAAGCGGCTGGGACAAGGTGATGTCGATCAACCTCAAGGGCCCGTTCTTCGTCACGCAGAAGCTGCTGCCGCTGCTGCGCAAGGCTGCGACCTATGAAGACCCGGCGCGCGTCATCAACATCGCCTCGATCAACGGCATCCAGCCGCCGGAACTCGAAACCTATGCCTACTCCTCCTCCAAGGCCGGCTGCATCATGCTCACGCGGCACCTGGCGGGCCGCCTCGCGCGCGAGAACATCCTCGTCAATGCCATCGCGCCGGGGCCCTTCCCGAGCCAGATGATGAAGGCGACGCTCGAAACCTTCGGCGATGCGATCAAGGCCTCGAATCCGAGAAAGCGCATCGGCACGCCCGAGGACATCGCCGGCGTTGCCATCTTCCTTTCCTCGCGCGCCTCGGCCTATACGACGGGAGCGGTCATTCCCTGCGACGGCGGCGCGGCGGAAATCTGATCATATGGCCTTCGGTCATCGGACCGACGCGAAACCATGTCACGATCGGTCCGGTGATCGAAGGAGACTTGTCATGAGAAATATGCTGTTTGCCGCGGGGCTCCTCGCGGCAAGCCTCGCCCTTCCGGCGGGCGCGTTCGCGGCGGATGAGCCGGCTGTGCCGGATCTGCTGAAAATCCTGCCCTGCCCGCCGCAAAGCGATGTGAAGCCCGGCGCAGGGATAACCTGCGCTCAGGACCCCGCCCTTCAGAAGCGCGACTATCAGGCGGTCCTCGACGCGCAGAAGAATGCAAGCGAGGAGGAAAAGAAGCTCGCCATCGCCGATGCCGCGAGACCCTCGCTCGCCCAGTTCGGCCGCCCGATCTGGCAGGAGATCGCCGCGCCCGCCTGCGCCATCGCGCCGGAGATCGCCACCGCGCCGGACGACCAGGCGCTTGCCGCGACCCTGCCCGCGACCGTCGATCTCATTCACGCCATGACCAAGGACAGCATCATGGCCGTCGATGGCGCGAAGCAGGCCTTTGGCCGCCTGCGCCCCTATCAGGCGGAGGTCGAGGGCCTGCCGCGCATCTCCGCGCTGCTGCCGACCGACAATCTGAAGAAGAGCCCCTCCTATCCGAGCGGACACACCGCCTTCGCCTATGAGACGGCGCTGGTGCTCGCCAGCCTTCTGCCCGAGGAGCAGGACAGGATCTACGCGCGAGCGGCGCAATACAGCCACAACCGCCTCGTCGCGGGCGTTCACTTCCAGAGCGATGTCGAACAGGGCCGCCTGAGCGGCGAGCTCGTCGCTGCCGCTTTCATGCAGCGCGAGGATTTCCGCGCGAAACTCGAAAAGGCAAGGCCGGAACTGCGCAAGGCGCTCTGCCAGTAGCGCGTTTCCGGAAGAAGTGGAAGCCGACCGCTTACGGTTCGGAAACGCGGCAGATCAGAAAAGCAGGAGCGGGCTCACCACCACGCGAAAGAACGGCGGCTCCCAACCCTCTCCTTCATCGTGGAAGCGAGAGGGTTGGGTCGCCGCGCGCTCAGAGCCTCAAGCGGGCACGATCGCGCGACGGAAGCGCCGGAACATGCGCGAGAACGGGCCGGGTTTGCCGGCTTCGTCATTCCGCGTCGCGGAGCCTGCTTCCACAGCGGGCCTCGGGCCCGTTGCCCGCTCGGCCGCCGCGACGATCGCCTCGGCGATCGTGCCGGCAAGCGCGGTCGGAAGATCGTGGCCCATGCCGGGCACGACGCGAAGCTCGGCGCCGGGAATGGCCTTCGCCGTGTCCTCGCCCGCCGCGACCGGAATATAACGGTCGGCCGCGCCATGCAGCACCACGGTCGGCGCCTTGATCTTCGCCAGCGCCGCGCGCCGATCGCCGCCTGACATGGCGGCCGCCATCTGGCGGAGGATTCCCGCCGGATAATAGGCGCGCAATGCGTCGCGCATCGCCCATTCCTTCAGCGTCGCCGCCTCGGTCGGATAATCGGGGCTTCCGATCAGCCGGTTGAGCTCGATGTCGCGCGCGACGATCCCGTCGAGATCGCTGACGACCGGCGCCGGGCTGAGCATCAGACGCAGCACGTCCTCGTCCGGCCCCGGCAGGTCGGGATTGCCGCTCGTCGAGCTGATCGACGTCAGCGACAATGTGCGATCGGGATATTCGGCCGCGATCGTCTGCGCGATCATGCCGCCCATCGCCATGCCGACGATGTGAGCCTTGTCGATCTTCAATCCGTCGAGAAGACCGATCGCGTCCGATGCCATGTCGGCGAGCGAATAGGGCGCGAAATCGGACTTGCCGTCGCCAAGCGAAGCAAGCATTTCGGAATAGCTCAGCTTGCTGCCCTTGGTGATTTTGCTCGAAAGCCCGACGTCACGGTTGTCGAAACGAATGACGCGGTAGCCGCGTTCAACGAGCTTTTCGCAAAGCGCAGCCGGCCACTGCGTGAGCTGCGCACCAAGGCCCATGATGAGCAGGACCGCCTCGCTCTTTGCAGAGCCAAGGCTCTCATATTCGATCCTGAGTCCATTTGTCTTGATACGGGGCATGTCCTCTCCTACCTCGGCGCCGACATGGCGCAACCCCCTATATCGGCACCGGGGCAGGAAAGTTGAACGGGGCATAAAGGCACTATGTGTGGCTTATATGCAAAGCACTATTCGGCAGCGTTTTCCTTTTCCGCTGCAAGCGCGTGTTCCGCGATGAGTTCGACGAAACGCGGACACAATTCGGCGGGCAGATCATGTCCCATGCCTTCGATCAGCTCGAGATTTGCGCCGGGTACGGAATTTGCGGTGTCGACCCCGCCTTCCGGCGGCACGAGCGGATCGGCGAGCCCGTGAATCACGAGAAAAGGCACGCGCACGGCCTTCAGCCGCTCCACGCGGCTGCCATCGCCGACGATGGCCGCATATTGCCGCGAGGCCCCTTCGGGATAGTACATGTGGTCGAATTCCGCCGCGCAGCGCGCATAAAGCGCTTCGTCGGTCATCGGATAGGCTGGGCTTTGATAGACGCGGCGGCCCTTCATGCGATGGCGGATCACGGTTTCGCGGTCCTGCGCGTGCGGCTGCTCCTGCAACGCGGCCATGGCGGCCTCGCTCGCCTTCGGCAGATCGGGATTTCCCGTCGTCGACATGATCGAGGTGACGCTGAGAAGACGGCCCGGATGATCGATCGCCATCGTCTGCACGATCATGCCGCCCATCGAAATGCCCATGACATGCGCGCGGGCGATGCCGAGCGCATCGAGAACGCCGATGCCGTCGGCCGCCATATCGGAAAGCGTATAGGGGATGTCGGGCCTGCGACCCTCGCGCACCGCCGCCGCGACCGCCCGAATATCGGGCATGCCTTTCAGCTTTTCGCTATGCCCGACGTCGCGATTGTCATAGCGGATGACGCGGAAACCGCGCGCCCTGAGCCCGTCCATCAATTCGGCCGGCCAGCTCATCATCGTCGATGTGTAGCCGTTGACGAAAAGGATGGGCCTGCCGTCGGCAGGCCCCAGATCCTCGAAATTGACGGTGATGCCGTTCGCTTGCGTTTGCCGCATCCCCATGCGCGTCACTCCGCCGCGCGGGCGGCAGCCGCCCGTTTCGTCGCCGCCGTGATCGCATCGGCGAAAGTGCCGACGAGCGCGACCGGGAAGTCGTGCCCCATGCCGGGAACGATGCGAAGCTCGGCGCCGGGAATATTGGCCGCCGTATCCTTGCCACCCTCGACCGGCACGAGCGGATCGTCCGCGCCGTGGAGCACGACGGCCGGAACAGCGATGTTCTTCAGCTTTTCGCGCCGGTCGCCATTGGCGACGATGGCGGCCATCTGCCGGGCGACGCCGACGGGGTAGAAGCTGCGCTTTGCATCGCGCATCACCCATTCGCGCAGGATTTTCTCATCGGTCGGGAAGCCGGGGCTGCCGATGGTCTTCCACGCCTTGATGCCGCGCGCGATGATCGCCTCCCAGTCACCCTCGGGCGCGGCCGGCGACATCAGCACTTCCATCGCCTCGGGCTTTGCCTGCGGAAGCGCGGGATTGCCCGTCGTCGACATGATCGAGGTGAGCGACAGCACGCGCTCCGGATGGTTCGCCGCGACGAGCTGCGCGATCATGCCGCCCATGGAAGCGCCCGCTATATGCGCCTTCTCGATGCCGAGCGCATCGAGAAGCCCGACCGCGTCCGCCGCCATGTCGTCGAGCGAATAAGGCGCGTTGGCCTTCTGCCCGCTCATCAGCGCGCCGAAAATCGCCGCCATGTCGGGCATGCCCGCTTCGTCGAACTTGGTGGAGAGCCCCACATCGCGATTGTCGAAGCGGATGGCGCGATAGCCGCGCTGCACAAGCTCGTTGCAAAGCTCGGTCGGCCACATGGTGAGCTGGCCGCCAAGCCCCATGATGAGCAGAACGGTCTCGCGATTGGCCGGGCCGAAGCTCTCATACTCGATGGTGATGCCGTTCGCCTGAACTTGCGGCATGGAAACCTCCGTGATTCTTGTGTGTTTTGCTGAAGCTTATCAGCGCGACTACGAAGCGGGCACAGTAAAAGCGCATTTTTAATGAAGATCATTAAGGCGGCAAGGAGGAAGCGGCAGGCCGCCTTTGGCCCGCGATCAGGCGCTTGCCTTCGCGGCGCGCCGGCCGCACATTAATGAAATCCATTATCCGGCCGCCGGACGGCCGGGCCGCCCCCCAGGAAAGTTCCTCATGACCCTCGAATACGACCTCTTCTGGTCCTTCCGCTCGCCCTATTCCTATCTCGTCACGCCGCGCCTCATCGAACTCGAGCGCGATTATGACGTGCGCTGCAACGTCCGGCCGGTCTATCCGATCGCCGTCCGCATCGAAGGCTTCTTCAAGAAGGTCAACCCGATGTGGCCGCCCTATCTCATGAAGGACACCATGCGCATCGCCGAAATGCTCGGCCTGCCCTATGCCTGGCCCTCGCCCGACCCCATCGTCATGAATATCAGGACAGGCGATGTCGCCGCGGAGCAGCCCTATATCCACCGCCTCACAAGGCTCGGCGTCGCGGCCACCGAGGCCGGAAAAGGTCTCGCCTTCCTCCGCGAAGTGAGCGGCATCGTCTTCGGCGGCGTGAAGAACTGGCATGAAGGCGACCATCTGAAGGATGCCGCCGCGCGCGCGGGCGTCGATCTCGCCGCGCTTGACCGCCTCGTCGAAGCCGATCCCGATCGCTACGAGGCCGTCATCGCCGCCAACGAGGCCGCGCAGAAGGAAGCCGGCCACTGGGGCGTGCCGCTGATGGTCTTCGAGGGCGAGCCCTTTTTCGGCCAGGACCGCGTCGATCACCTCCGCTGGCGGATGGAAAAGCGCGGCCTGAAGAAACGGGCCTGACAGCACACTGGACCGGCCGCCGCTCTGCCGGTAGCCTCGCCCGCAAGCCTGACAAAGCGAGCGGAATTCCCATGCAGCGCGATCTGAAGAAAATGAGCGCCACCGAATACGATCTCGTGATCGTGGGCGGCGGCATCAGCGGCGCCTCGATCGCATGGGACGCGGCGCTCCGGGGCCTCAAGGTGGCCCTCCTCGAAAAGGAAGACTTCGCCCATGCCACGACTTCGGGCTCATCGAAGCTCGTGCATGGCGGCCTTCGCTATCTCGTCAATGGCGAGCTGAGGCTCGTTCGCGAATCGCTCCGTGAACGGCGCATATGGGAGAATATCGCGCCGCATATGGTTCACCCGCTGCCCTTCATCCTGCCGACCTATGGCTACGGGATGAAGGGCGGGCCCGTGCTCGCCATCGGCCTCGCCTTCTACGATCTCCTCTCCTACGATCGCAATTTCGTCTCCGACGACGACAAGAAGATCCCCGGCTTCCGCTCGATCTCGCGCGACGAGGCGCTGACGCTCATGCCGACGCTGAAGCGCGAGGGGCTCACCGGCGCCAAGATCTATTACGACTGCCAGATGTTCGCGCCCGAGCGCCTCTGCCTCGAATGCATCGAGGGCGCGGTCGAATTCGGCGCCGATGCCGCGAATTACGCCGAGGTCACGGGCTTCGAGATGGAGAACGCGGCTGGCGCGAGCCGCCGCATCTCGGGCGTCCAGGTGAAGGACCGCCATACCGGTGAGACGCACCGCATCCGGGGCCGCATCGTCATCAACGCCGCAGGTCCCTGGGCCGACACGCTGATGGGCCTTGCCGAAGGCGGCAAGCCCGCCCGCCGCCTCATCCGCTCCAAGGGCATCCACATCATCACGCGCGAGATTTCGGGCAGCAACGCGCTCGCCATCCAGTCCGATATCGGCGGGCATTTCTTCGTCATTCCATGGCGCGGGCACACGATCATCGGCACGACCGACACGGTCTTCGACGACGATCCCGACAAGGTCGGCGTCACCGAGCAGGATCTGCGCGATTTCCTCAGCGTCGTGAATGATGGCCTTCCGGGTCTCGACCTCAAGCGCGAGGACATTCTTCACTTCTATGTCGGCATCCGCCCGCTCGTGGATTCAAGCCCCGCCTCCGGCGAGGAAGAGGGCAAGGATTCCTACAATGCGAGCCGCGCCGCCGAAGTCCTCGATCACGAGAAGATCGACGACACTTTCGGCTTCATCTCCGCCATGGGCGGCAAGTGGACCACCTCGCGCCATCTCGCCGAGCAGGTCGTCGATCTCGCGCTGATGAAGCTCGGCCGTCAGGCGAAATGCGAAACCCACTGCACGCCCGTCTATGGCGGCGAGATCGGCAGGCTGAAGAGCTTCATCGCCCGCGCGCGGAAGCGCCACCCGCATCTGCCCGCCGAGGTCGTCGAAAATCTCTGCAACTACTACGGCAGCCGCATCGACGAGGTGCTGGCGACGGCCGACGAGCGGCCGGGCGAACGCGAGGAGCTTCTGCGGCGGCTCGCCGGCAATACGAGCGTGCTCGCCGTGCAGGTGATCCACGCCATTCGCCATGAAATGGCGCGCCATCTCTCCGACGTTCTCTTCCGCCGCACCGGCCTCGGCACGCTCGGACATCCCGGCGTGCCCATCGTCAACCGGGTGACCGAGCTGATGGCGCGCGAACTCGGCTGGGACGACACGACGATCGCCAATGAAATCGCCGACGCGCTTCGCCTCTTCGGGACGCAGCCGCCCGCCAATGAAGGCGGCATGAAGGGCGCATCCCTCGCCGAGGCGACAAGGAGCGCGGATCGGTGATGACGATGCCGGGCATGCCCCATATCGCAGCCATCGTGAACCCGCGCTCGGGCGGCGGACGCACGGGCCGCGCCTGGCGGCTCATTCGCGCGACGCTCGAACGCGAGCTTGGGCCCGTCCGCGCGCATTTCACGCAAGGCGCCTCCACGCCCCGCTACCTTCCCGCCGCCGCCCTTGCCCGGAAAGCGCTCAAGGAAGGCGCCCAGCTCGTCATCGCCGTCGGCGGCGACGGCACGATCAGCGAGGTCGTGAACGGCTTTTTCGAGAATGGCGCGCTCATCAACCCCGAGGCGCATCTCGCCATTCTCAACACCGGCACGGGCGGCGATTTCCGCAGGAGCTTCGGCCTGCCGGACGAGCTTGAAGCCTGCGTCGCCCGCATCGCCCAGGGCACGACGCGCCGGATCGACATCGGCCGTCTCACCTTCGTCGCCGAGGATGGCGGCGAGGCGGCGCGCTATTTCAACAACATTGCGAGTTTCGGCCTTTCGGGCGAGGTCGTGCGCGCCGTCAACCGCGCGAAATTCTCGAAACTCTTCGGCGGCAGCTTCGCCTTTCTCTGGGCAACGCTCGTCACCGCCGCGCGCTACAGGCCCCATGCCGTCCGTATCGTCACCGATCAGGGGTTCGACGAGGTGGTGAATGTCGGCGTCGGCGCCATCGCCAATGGACGCTTCTTCGGCGGCGGCATGATGATGGCGCCCATGGCCGAGCCCGATAGCGGCCATTTCGAGGTCATCATCATGCGCGACACGACCTTCGGCGACATGCTGACAGGCTCGAACGAGCTGCGTGCCGGCACGCATATCCACAATCCGAAAGTCCTCCACATCCGCGCGACGAGCCTGACGGCGACGCCCATCGGCGACGCGCCCGTGCTCCTCGATGTGGATGGCGAAGCGCCGGGCCGGCTCCCCGCCCGCTTCGAAATTCTGCCCTCCGCCATCACGCTCCGCTGCTGAGAGAAGACAAGAGGTTCCGATGACGATCGACCGCGCATCGCTTCGCTGGAATGGCTGGGGTCCGGCCGCACAGGAAAACGTGCTGCCCGACGGCGCGCCGCAATGGGAGTGGATCAGGACGACGCTCGGCCTTTCGCGCCTTCCCGCAACGCCCGCAAAGCCGCTGTCGGAGATCCGGATTCCCGCCTGCCGCCTCGACACGCCGCAGCTCGACCGGCTGCGCGCGATCGTCGGCGCGGAGCAGGTGAAGCTCGACGATTACGAGCGCGCCTTCCATGCGCGCGGCAAGAGCTATCACGATCTCCTCTATCTGCGCGCCGGCATGCTCGACATGGTGCCCGATGCCGTCGTCTATCCCCGCAGCGCCGATGAAACGCTGGCGCTGGTGAAGCTCGCGGCGGAAGAGGACATCACCCTCATTCCCTTTGGCGGCGGCTCTTCCGTCGTCGGCGGCATCAACGCCATGCCGAAATCATTGGGCGGCGCCGTCATAACCCTCGACACGACGCTGATGTCGCGCGTCATCCAGATCGACAAGATCGCGATGACCGCGACGGTGGAAGCGGGCATATACGGCCCCGCGCTCGAAGCGGCGCTTCAGCAGCATGGCGTGACGCTCGCGCATTATCCGCAGAGCTTCGAGTTCTCGACGCTGGGCGGCTGGATCGCGGCGCGCGGCGCGGGCCAGCAGTCGAACCGCTACGGCAAGGCGGAGAAGTGGCTCGTCTCGGCGAAACTCGCGACGCCCCGGGGCTTTTGGTCGACGGAAACGACACCCGCCTCGGCGGCAGGCCCCAATCTCAACCAGCTCGTCGCGGGCTCGGAGGGAACGCTCGGCGTCATCTGCGAGGCGACGGTGAAAATCCACGCCCTGCCCGCGCGGAAGGATTATCGCGGCTATCTCTTCAAGAATTTCGAGAGCGGCATCGAAGCGGCGCGCCGCATCAACCATGCCGATATTCCCGTCGCCATGGTGCGCCTCTCGGACGCGCCGGAGACGCATTTCTTCCAGGCCTTTTCATCGACCTCGTCGCCGACGAGCCTCAAGGCGCGGGCGCAGCGCGCCTATCTCCGCCTCAAGGGTTTCGATGAAACGCCCTGCCTCATGCTGATCGGCCATGAAGGCGACGCCGACACGGTCGTCTGGGCGCAGGCGCAGACACAGGCGATCTGCAAGAAGCTCGGCGCGCTGGCGCTCGGCACCGGCCCCGGCCACAAATGGTATCACGGCCGCTTCCACGCGCCCTATTCGCGCGACCCCATGCTCGACCACGGCATCGGCATCGACACGCTCGAAACCTCGACGCGCTGGTCGAACATCGCGAACCTTCACAAAGCGGTTGTCACGGCGATCGAGGGCGCGATGGCCGCCAACATGCCCGAGCGCGGCGCGCGCGGCATCGTCATGGCGCATGTGAGCCATTCCTATCCGGACGGGGCGAGCCTCTACTTCACCTTCGTCTTCCCCCGCCAGCTCGACCGCGAGGTCGAGCAATGGCAGGCGATCAAGCGCGCGGCCTCGGATGCCATTCTCGAACATCGCGGCACGATCAGCCATCACCACGGCGTCGGCATCGACCATGCGCCGTGGCTTGCCGAGGAGAAGGGCCCCGTCGGCTATGAGGTGCTGAAGGCGCTGAAGCGCGAACTCGACCCGGCCGGCGTCCTGAACCCCGGCAAGCTCATCGGCTGACGAAAGCCACGCCGGTCAGCTCCCGGCGTCTTCGCTCTCCAGCGCGTTGCGAAGCTCGGCCTTGGCGATCTTTTCAAGCGTCGAGCGGGGCAGCGCATCGACGATGCGGATATCGCGCGGCACCTTGAAGTCGGCGAGCGACTTGCGGCAGGCAGCCATGACGCGCTCCTTGAGATCGCCGGGCGCCGCCGCCTCGCCGCCCGGCACCAGCAGAAAGGCGACCGGCACCTCGTCGAGCATCGGGTCCTTGCGCCCGACCACAGCGCATTCCTGAATGCCGCCGACCGCCATGATCACGGTTTCGATCTCCGAGGCGGCGACATTCTCGCCGCCCACTTTCAGCATGTCCTTGTCGCGGTCGGCAAAGCGGATATAGCCATCCTCGAGAAGCGTCACCCGGTCGCCGGTGATGAAGAAGCCCTGCTCGTCATAGCTCGATGCCGTCGCTTCCGGATTGTTGAGATATTCCTTGAAAAGCGAGAGCCCCGGAATGCCGCGAATGAGCAGCGCGCCCGTATCGCCCGCTTCGGCAGGCAGGCCGTCCTCCCTGATGATCGCGATCTCATAGGCAGGCGACGGCTTGCCGATCGTCATGGGCGGCGCGGGCACGAAGGGATCGCTTACGATGCCATGGGTGATCGTTTCGGTCATGCCCCACCAGCCCATAGTCCGCACACGGAAATGCGCGTCGGTCGGCAGCGACGCGATGCCGTTGCCCCAGAGCCTGTAGTGATGCGCCTTCGGCACCTCCTGCCCCATCAGCGCGCGCACGCAGAACGGCACCATCGAGGTCCAGGTGCAGCGATGGCGGAGAGAAACCTCCCAGAAGCGCGAGGCGGAGAAGCGCGGCTGCACGACCACCGTGCCGCCGACCCAGAGCGTCGCCAGCACCGAATAGGACTGCGCATTGGTGTGGAAGAGCGGCAGATAGACGAGGTGAACGTCCTCCGGCGTCAGCGTTTCGTGCATGGCGCAGAGCTTCGCGCCCCAGAGCGCATTGGCATGCGTCCAGACAACGCCCTTCGGCCGCGAGGTAGTGCCGGATGTGTATTGAATGCCGACATTGGCCATGGGATCGGGGGCGCGCATCGGCACCGTCGCCGGATCGCCATGGAGCGCGGCGAAGCTCTCCGCCTTGCCGGGCCGGTGGCCTTGCGCGGCGGGCGCCCCATTGTCCGTCTCGGTGATGGCGAGCCATTTGATGTCATGACAGCTCGACTGCACGAGCTCGGCGAATCTCGGCTGCGTGATGGCGCCGACCGCCCCCGCATGAGCGGCGAAATAGGTGAGTTCGTCCGCCGCCGAGCGCGCATTGGTGGTGACAGCAACCGCGCCGAGATGCGCGCAGGCATACCAGGCGATGAGCGCTTCCGGGCAGTTGTCGAGATGGAGGAGCACGCGCTCGCCGAACTTCACGCCGCGCGCCTTCAGCCCCGCCGCGACCCGCGCCACCTCATCGGCGAAGCCCGCATAGGTCCAGACGCGGGACGGCCCCTCGAAGGGCTCCCAGATCAGAAACGGGTGATCGGGCCGCGTGGCCGCGTGATGGGCAAGCAGGCGCGGCACATCGAACCCCGAAAAAGGGTGGATGGCGGGCGAACGCAATCGGGGCGAAGTCGGGACTGGCATCTCTTCCTCCTCGGGCTTTTTTTGTTCTCTATACCATGCTTGTCTGACGTTCCATTCAGGTTCTAGACTCGCGCTCCCGCAAGGGGCGGCAGGCGAGGACCCCATGGGCGCCATCAAGGGACTGCTGCTCGATGTCGACGGCGTGCTCTATCAGGCCGAGAGCGCGCTTCCGGGCGCGGCGTCCGCTCTCGCGCGCCTGCGTGAAGCCGGTTTCCCCTTCCGCCTCGTCACCAACACCACGCGCAACTCGAAGGCGGGCCTTCTTGGAAGGCTCTCCCGCATGGGCCTCGACGTTGCGCCTTCCGAACTGGTGACCACCGGCGAAGTCGCCCGCGCCGCGATCGCGCGCGACGGCGCCCGGCCCTTTCTCCTCGTCCATGAAAATCTGCGCGTGGATTGCCCGCCAGAGGCGGACGAGCCCGACAGCGTGCTCATCGGCGATGCGGGACCGGGCTTCACCTATGAGCGCCTCAACCGCGCCTTCCGCATTCTCATCGAGGGAGGGCGCCTCTACGCCCTCGCGCGCAACCGCTATTTCCGGGGCGCGGACGGGCTCGATCTCGATGCGGGCCCCTTCGTCGCCGCGCTCGAATATGCAAGCGGCGCGAAGGCACAATTGCTCGGAAAGCCCGACCCCGCCTTCTTCCTCGCCGCAGCCGCAGGCATGGGGCCCGATCCCGCCGAAACGCTGATGGTCGGCGACGATGTCGATGCCGACGTGCTCGGCGCGATCGCGGCGGGCTTCGAGGCCACTCTGGTGCGGACAGGAAAATTCCGCGAAGGCGACGAGACAAGGGCGATGAAGGGCGGCGGCCGCGTGCTGCCCTCCATTGCCGAGGTCGTGGACGAAGTGCTGGGCCGCTCGCCTATGCGTTAGGCGAGCGCGTCCTTCAGCGCCTTTGCGGCTGCCTTCACCGCATCGCGCGCGACATCGAGCACGGCCTGCAGATTGAAGAAGCCGTGGATCATGCCTTCGTAATTGACATATTCGACGGAGACGCCCGCCGCCTTCAGCGCCTCGGCATAGGCGCGGCCCTCGTCGCGCAGCACGTCATGTCCGGCCGTGACGACATAGGCGGGCGGCAGGCCCTGAAGCGAGCGCGCCTTGAGCGGCGCAAGCCGCGGATCGGCGCGGTCGGCCTCGCCTGCATAGTGATCGAAGAACCAGACCATCCCGTCGCGCTCGAGAAAATGCCCCGTGCCGAAGGCGCGATAGGAACCTGTATCCGTATCCGTGTCCGTCACCGGATAGATCAGCATCTGAAAGGCGATGCGCGGCCCCTTCGCGTCGCGCGCGAGCTGCGAGACGACGGCGGCGAGATTGCCGCCCGCGCTGTCGCCGGCAACGGCGATGCGATTGGGATCGACGCCGATGGAGGCCGCATTCGCTTCGACCCATGAGACGGCGGCAAGCGCATCCTCCGCCGCGGCGGGAAATCTGTGCTCCGGCGCGAGACGATAATCGACGGCGACGACCTTGCAGCCGCTTTCATTGGCAAGGCTGCGGCAGAGCGCGTCATGCGTCTCCAGATCGCCGATCACCCAGCCGCCGCCATGGAAATAGACGAGCACGGGCAGCGGCGCGCCGCCCGCGGCGACCGGCGTGTAAAGGCGCACGGGGATCTCGCCCGCGGGCCCGGCGATCTTGCGATCCTCGATCTTCCCGATCGGGAGGCCCGAGAGATCGAGCTGCGCCGCCATGGCGCGGTAAAGTTCGCGGGCGCCGGCCGGCGGCAGATCGATGATCCTCGGCGCGTCCTTGTTGGCCGCCATGCCGTCGAGAAGAGCCTTTGCCTGCGGGTCGAGCGCCATATCCATTTCCCCCTTTGATCGAAAATCCGGAGGATGGTTTTAGCGGCGCAGGCGCGGTTTCGCAAAGCGATCCCGGAAAGGAGTGCCGGACGCTGCGTCAGCCGCGCTTTGTCAGTGCAGAACCTCGCCGTCGCGCGAACGGCGGCCCTCGATCATGTCGACGACGACGCGGCGCAGGCTCCGCCAGGCTTCCGCCCTGGTCCGCTCGCCGATCTGCTCAAGCTCGTCCACCGCCGTGTCCGCATACTGAAGCGCCTTCGCGCCATGCGTATCGAACATGTAGGCGGCGAGAAGATTGAGTTCGTGATCGGTCATCATGGGACTGGACTCCGGCTAGGCGAGTGAACTGCCCATGACACTGCAACCGCCGGGCCAGACCCGTTCGTAAGTGGAATCAATGCGTTATGAGGCATGCGCCGGGCCGGGCGGCAAAGCTTACCGGAAAGGAAATGCCTTCGGCCCGGCAGATTCTTTCCAATCCGGCGCGGATTAAGTTCCCTTTTACGGACCCACGCTAAAACCGCTGTTCAAGAAAGTACCTCTAGGGGAGAGGCGCTGCATCCACCAACGGTCACGAGGTGCAGGACGATGAAGCTGACGAGCCCGACGAAATTCAGCATGCCGCGCATGCCGCGTCTGCCGCGTATTCCCACCGACCGTCTTCCGACACTGCGCATCGCGATCAAGATGCAGCTCATCGTCGTCTCGGCGGCGCTTCTGCTCGCCATCGGCATCGGCGTGTCGAGCTACATGGAGGCGGCCAGCAATACCAACAAGGAAATCAAGGAACGCTTCGACGCCCTCCTCCACGGACGCAAGGCCGCGCTTCAGGATTATCTCGCCTCTGTCGATCAGGATCTGCGCTACATGGCGCAGAGCCCGTTCGTGCAGGACGCCATGTACGACTTCGCCTCCGCCTGGCGCTCGGCAAAGAATGACAGCGACCCGGTCGCGCATTTCCGCGAGCTTTACAAGAACGGCAGCGAAGACGTGATGACGGACGGCACCGAATATGCGGGCCTTCACGACGGCTACCACCATGGCTTCCGCAAGTTCCTTCAGGAACGCGGCTATGAGGAACTTTATCTGATCGACCAGGACGGCAACGTCGTCTACACGGTCAACAAGGGCGCCGATTACGGATCGAACGTCTATCCGCCTTCCGTCACCAGGAAGGACCGCACGGATCTCTCCTACGCCTTCGAAGTCTCCGACGGCGAGAGCGACCCCAACAATCTCGTCTTTTTCGACTATGCGCCCTACGGGCCCATCGGCGACAAGCCGGCAAGCTTCATTGCCGCACCGATCTTCGATCGCGCGGGCGCGCGCCTCGGCGTCATCGCCTTCCGTGTGCCGGTGAGCCGTTTCAATGCGATCATGAACGTCACCGAGGGCCTCGGGAAGACGGGCGAGCTGATGCTCGTCGGCGAGGACTTCCTGATGCGCAACAATTCGCGCCTCATGAAGGAGCCGACGATCCTGACGCGCGAGATCGACGCCGACGCGGTGAAGATGCTCTTCAACACCAATACACATACCGAGCAGGTCGGCGAAAACACTTTCAGCATCGACAAGGGCACGCTCGGCTACGAGGTCGAGACATTCGCCACGCCCATCGAGTTCAACGGCGTTCGCTGGGCGCTCGTGGCGCAGGTGGCGACGAGCGAGGTCAAGGCGCCGCTCATGGCCATGCGCAACACCATGCTCGGCGTCGCGCTTCTGCTGCTCATCTGCGTCTCGGCGGGCGGCGTGTTCTTCGCGCGCCAGATTTCCAAGCCCATCAGCAACCTGACCGGCGCGATGCGCCAGCTCGCCAATGGCGATACGTCGGTCGAACTGAACGGCGCCGACCGCCGCGACGAGATCGGCGAGATGACCGCCGCCGTCGAGATTTTCCGCGCCAATGCGATCGAGCGCCAGCACCTCGAGCGGCAGCAGGAGATCGAGCGCGCCGAGAAGGAAAAGCGCGCCGCCGCGATCGAGACGATGATCGCCGACTTCGACGCCTCGATGAAGGAAATGCTCGGGAGCGTGAGCACGGCCGCATCCGAGATGGAGCAGACCTCCGTCGCCATGACGCAGACGGCCGAGGTCACGAACGAGCGCGCCTCGATGGTCGCAAGCGCCTCCGAACAGACGACCGCCAACATCCAGACGGTGGCAAGCGCTGCGGAGGAGATGGCGATCTCGATCGAGGAAATCCGCCGGCAGACGGCGAAATCGAACGAGATCGGCGCTCAGGCGAACTCGACCGCCGTCGAAACCAACGCCAAGGTCGAGGCGCTCACCACCGCCGCCCGCCAGATCGGCGAGATCGTGACGCTCATCCAGCAGATCGCCGGCCAGACGAACCTGCTCGCCCTCAACGCCACCATCGAGGCGGCGCGCGCGGGCGAGGCTGGCCGGGGCTTTGCCGTGGTTGCAACCGAAGTGAAGGCGCTCGCCACCCAGACCGCGAAGGCGACCGAGGAAATCGCCCAGCAGATCGGCGCCATTCAAGGCTCGACCGGCGAAACGGTGGCCGCGATCCAGCAGATCAGCCACATCATCGCGCAGATCAACGAGATCGGACGCTCGATCTCGGAATCGGTCGATCAGCAGAACGTGACGACACGGGAAATCTCGCGCAACGTCTCCGAAGTCGCGGATGGCAGCCGCGAGGTGGCGAACAATATTCTCGACGTCACTGGCGCCGCGAATGAATCGGCGGGCGCCGCGAGCCTTGTGCGCCGTGCCGCGACCGAACTCTCGGCGCAGGCCGCAAAGCTCAGCGCCGAAGTCGACCGCTTCCTGACCGAAGTGCGGGCCGCCTGACGGGCGCACCCCGAGAAGCTCACGGGCTCAGCCCGCGAAGCCGCCATCATCGAGATAGCTCTGCTCCTCGGCCGTCGTCTGACGGCCGAGGACGGCATTTCGATGCGGGAAACGCCCGAAGCGGCGAATGATCTCCGCATGCTCCCTGGCGAAGCGCAGGGCCACGGGATCGTCGATCCTGGTCGCATAGAAATGCAGGCTCTCCTCCTGCACCGCCATGTCCTCGGAATGCATGAAGGGCAGATAGAACCATTGCCGCGCCACCGCCGGCACCTCGACATCGAAACGCCGCCGGATCGCTTCGCGCGCGAGGCCTAGCGCCTTCGCATCGTTTGAAAAGGCGCGATGATCGCCGCGATGGAGATTGCGCGAAAACTGATCGAGCACGATCACGAGCGCCAGCGCGCCTTGCGCATCCCGTGCCCAGTCGTCGAGCCTGCCCTCGCAGGCGGCTGCATGCGTCCCGGCGAAGCGGCGGCCGATCTCGGCATCGAAGGCGTCATCCTTCGCGAACCATTTTTCCGGCCCCGCGCCGAACCAGAAGTCGAGAATTTCGCGGGGCCTCGCAATGGTCATGCCGGTTCCTGTGCATTGAAGCTCCCTGCCGCGCAGCGCGACAGGGAGCGTTTTCCTTCAGATGACGATCACGTCTTCCGGCGCCGGCTCCTCATAGAGCCGCGCGACGAGATGGGCGCGCCGGTCGAGCGTCGCGCGCTGATTGACATAGCCCTTGTCGGTGATCTCGTGCCCGTCGATCGAGGGCGGCTCGACCATGAGATGAATGCGCGCGATGCGCGTCGACGAACCGCCGCCCGCCTTGTTGTGACGCTGCAATGCCTCGCGCACATAGGCGACGAGCTTCGGATGGGAGACGATCTCCTGCGGGGTCGCCGCGTCGCCAAGCCCGGCGACGGCTCTCGCCGCGGCGAGATTGGGCCAGGCGAGAAGCCCGATATAGGGCTTGTCGAGACCGCAGATGACCGCATCCTGAAGCACGGGCGTGCAGGCGCCGACCACATCGGCGCGCAGCGTGCCCGTCGAAACCCATGTGCCCGACGAGAGCTTGAAGTCTTCCGTCACACGGCCGTCGAAGACGATGCCTTCCTCCGGCCGCTCGGGATCGAGGAAGCGCGCCGCATCGCCCAGCGCGTAGAAGCCTTCCTCGTCGAAGGCCTCGGCCGTCTTCTTCGCATCGTTGAGATAGCCCGGCGTCACCGTCGGCCCCTTGACGCGCGCCTCGAGCTTGGTGCCGAAGGGCGCGAGCTTGAGCGTGATGCCCGGCAGCGGCAGGCCGATAAGGCCGACACGCTCCGTCACCCAATGGACGACCGTGATGCCCTGCGTCTCCGTCGCGCCATACATGGTCGTGAGCGGGATGCGGTATCCCGTCTCCTCGATGGCGAGCGCCTGCATGCGGTCATAGATGTCGCTGGAAAGCGTCGCGCCGCCATAGCCCATATATTCGAGATTGCGGAAGAAGCTCTTGCGAAGCTCGGGATCCTTCTCCATCGCGTCCGCAAGCATCGCGAAGGCGACGGGCGCCGAACCGAAGACGCGCGGGCTCACATCGCGCAGATTGCGGATCGTCTGCTCGAAGAGCCCCGGAACGGGCTTGCCCGCATCGAGATGCACCGTGCCGCCCGCCTGAAGATTGGCGTTGAAACCGATATTGCCGGCCGAGATGTGATTCCACGGCATCCATTCGAGGCTCTGCGGAATATCCTCCGGGTCGGGCTCCTCGGTCCTGAGCGCCTCCTGCGCGGCGACGAGCGCCATCATCATGCGATGCGTCTGGATGACGCCCTTGGGCATGCCCGTGGAGCCCGAAGTGAAGAGATACTTCGCCACCGTGTCGTGGTCGATCGCCTCCATCGAGCGGCGCACAGCCGCCTCGTCGACCGGCGTGGCAAGAAGCGCATCGTAATGGAAGCTCGCGACGCCCTCCGGCACGCCGTCGCAGGTGACGACATCGACGCTCGAAAGATCGAGCGCCCGAAGCGCGCGCTCGAATAGCGCCCCCTGCTCGGCGAAGATCATGCGCGGCCGCGTCAGCTCGAAGACATGGCGCAGCTTGGAGAAATCCGAACTCATCAGCGAGTAGGGCACGCTGACAGGCGCGACCGGCACGCCCGCCTTCATCGCGCCCAGCATCATCACCGCATGCGGAATGGAATTGCCCGACAGGATGAGGAGCGGCGTCGACTGGCCCATGCCGCGCGCGAGAAGCGCGGTGGCAACGGCGTTCGCGGCGCGGTCCGCCTCGCCATAGGTGATGTAGCGCCATGCGCCGGACTTGTCGCGCTCGCCGATATAGTTGCGCGCCGGATGGAGCGCCGCCTTCTCCTCGAGAATATGCACGGTCGAGCGCTGCATCGGCCCGAGCGGATATTCCGACGAGATATAGACCGTCCCGTCGGCCTTGCGCTCGACCCTGATCTTCGGCGGCTTCTGCTTCAGCGGCTTGAAGGGTGGCAGGCTCGTCTTCCCGGCAGTGGCAAGGCTCATCTGGGGTTTCCTCTCGTTTCAAATTCCTGCTGCGGCCCCATGAGCCGCTCGTCCATCTTCCGGGACGCGATCAATTGACCATGCGCGCGCGGCCTTCCCAGAAGGGCTTGCGCAATTCGCGCCGGAGTATCTTGCCCGAGGGGTTGCGCGGCAGCGCTTCGATGAAATCGATCGACTTCGGCACCTTGTAGGAGGCGATGCGCGTCTTGGCGAAGGCGATGATCTCGCCCGGCTCCACCGACATGCCCGGCTTCAGCACGACGCAGGCCTTCACCGCCTCGCCCCAGCGCTCGTCCGGCACGCCGATGACGGCGACGTCGGCGACCGCCGGATGGCCGAACAGCGCATTCTCGACCTCGGCGGGATAGATGTTCTCGCCGCCCGAAACGATCATGTCCTTCACGCGGTCGTGAATGTAGAGATAGCCATCCGCGTCGAAATAGCCGGCATCGCCGGAATGGAACCAGCCATCCTTCACGGCCTCGGCCGTCGCCTCGGGCCGGTTCCAGTAGCCCTTCATCACCATGCCGCCCTTGATGACGATCTCGCCGACGTCGCCCTGCGGCACGTCGTTGCCCTTCTCGTCGACGACGCGGATCTGCATGTTGGGGTAGGGAATGCCGCAGGAGCGCAGCTTGCCCTTTGCCGGGTCATGCGCCTCGGGCGGCAGATAGGTCGCGCCGCCCGTCGTTTCGGTGAGGCCGTAGAGCTGGATGAAATCGGCGTTGAAGGTCGCCTGCGCCTGGCGCAGCACGTCTTCCGCGATGGGCGAGGCGCCATAAAGGATCTGGCGCAGTGAGGAAACGTCGGTCGTCTTGATGTTCGGCTGCTGAAGCAGGAACAGGATCACCGCCGGAACCATGAAGGCGACGTTGATCTTCTCGCCCTCGATGAGCTTGAGGATGGCCTGCGGATCGACATCCTTGAGAATGATGTTCTTCGTGCCATGGGCATGGCCGATGACGCCGATATTGACGCCCGCGACATGGAAAAGCGGCATGCAGACGAGATTGACCTCGCCACGCTTCCAGTCCGCCCAGCCCGAAGTCTCGCCCTCCTCGAAGACGGAGAGATAGTTCCTGTTGGTGAGCTGCACGCCTTTCGGGTGGCCGGTCGTCCCGCTCGTATAGAGCTGAATGACATCGTCGTCGATATGATGCTCGAACTTCGGGTCCGTGGCGGGAAAGCTGTCGCGCCACTCGTCGAACGAGATCCAGTCGACGCGGCCGCCATCGAGCGCCACCACGCGCTTGACGCTGGGGCACTCGGCGAGAACCTGCGCCACGATGTCGTAGAATTCCGCTCCGACGAAGACCATCTCGGCCTTGGCGTCGTTGAGCACATAGGCGATCTCGGGCGCGGCGAGGCGCCAGTTGACGCCGACGACCACCGCCTTCGCCTTGAAGGCGCCATGCAGCATCTCGAAATAGCGGTCGGAATTCTTGCCGATGAAGCCGACCCGCGCGCCTGGCTTGCAGCCTTCGGCGATGAAGCCCTGAGCGATGCTGTTCGAGCGCGCATCGAGCTGGCCATAGGTCGTGACGCGCCCCTCGAAAACCTGCGCGACGTCATTCGGAATGACCCTGGCCTGCGCGCGCGTGATATCGGCGGCAGCACGGATTTGCTCGCGGTCGAACATCGAATCTCCCCTCCCGGATAAAGGCTTTATTCACGGCCGTGGGGCGTTTCCACCCTCATAATTGGACCTGAGTTTAGCGGCGAATTTCCGACGGGCAAGCAGGTGCGAAAAGGCGCCGCCGCTTCCCGCTGGACGCTGGGGAAGTTCGCCCCCAAACTGGCGCCAACAACGAATAACGACCCAGGGAGACACGCAATGGCACGCATTCCGTATTTCGATCCCGCGCAGGCCGAGGGCCGCGCCAGGGAGGCCTACCGGAAGCTTCCGCCGCTCAACATCTTTCGCATGCTCGGCCATTCGGGCGACATGCTCGACGCCTTCGTGAAGCTTGGAAACGCCATTCTGGTGTTCTCGAAGCTCGATCCCATCCTGCGCGAAATCGCCATCGTCCGTGTCGGCGTGCTCCGGGGCTCGACCTATGAGGTCCACCAGCACGAGCGCATCTCGCGCCAGCTAGGCATGTCGGAAGAAAAGATCAGGGCGATCCATGAGGGGCCGGAAGCCGCCGCCTTCAACGAGATGGAGCGCCTCGTCATGCGCTTCACCGACGACATCGTGAAGAACACGCGCGCCTCCGACGCCACATTCGACCCGCTGGCCGCGAAACTCTCCCACAGGGAGCTTCAGGAGCTTGTCGTCACCATCGGCTATTACACCATGGTGAGCTGCTTCCTCGAGACATTCGACGTCGATATCGAGGAGAAGGGCAAGGAACCGACCGTGAAGCTGCCGGGGATGGCGGACTGAACGATGGCGCGCATCCCCTATCCCGATCCGGCCAACCTGCCGGAGGCGAGCCGCAAGCTGCTGGAAACGCTCCCTCCTCTGAACATCTTCCGCATGATCGCGGGAAGCGGCGCCTCCTTCGTGCCCTTCATATCGCTCATCAATGCCTATCTCAATGAAGGCGTTCTCGATGCCGAGCTTCGCGAGCTTGTCATCCTGCGCGTCGGCCATCTCTGCGGCTCGGCCTATGAGCTGCATCAGCACATCCGCGTCTCGCGCACGATCGGCATGTCCGAGGCGCGCATCGAAGCGGCTGGCGGCAGGCTCCCCTCCGCCATTTTCAGCGAGGCCGAAAACGCCGCCCTCGCCCTGGCCGACGATCTCGTCGCCCATGTGAAGGCCGACAAGGCGCTTTTCGATGCGGCGCGCGCCCATCTCGGCGATACGGGAATTCAGGAACTCGTCATCATCGTCGGCGTCTACATTCTCGTCTGCCGCTATCTCGAAACCTTCGAGATCGAGCTCGAGGCGCAGGACATAGAGGGAAGCGGCCTCGAGGAAATCAAGCGGGGAGTGGGCGCAAATGGCTGACGAAGACAGACAGTCCGAACGCTATGTCCGTCCGCCCTCGGCGGAATCGCAAGGAGAGGCGCCGGGCCGCGGCCGGCTCAAGGGCCGCAGGATTCTCGTCGTCGGCGGCGGCCAGCGCACGGTTGATGCCGCGACCGACCCGATCGGCAATGGCCGCGCCATGTCGATCCTGTTCGCCCGCGAAGGCGCGTCTGTCGCCGTCGCCGACATGAACCTTCCCGCAGCGGAAGAAACGGTGGCGCGGATCGCGGCCGAGGGCGGCACGGCGATGGCGATCGAGGCCGACATCTCGAAGCCCGGCGATGTCGCCCGCATGGTGGATGAGGCAGCCACGCGCCTCGGCGGGCTCGACGGCCTCGTCCTCAATGTCGGTGTCGGCGTCGGCGCGCTCGGCCTTGGCGGCGCGACGCCCGAGGACTGGGACAAGACGCTCGCGATCAATCTGCGCGGACCGATGCTCACCTGCAGGGCGGCCCTGCCGAAACTCGCCGATGGCGCCTCCATCGTCTTCATCTCCTCGATCGCCGGCCTCGTCGCCGGCTCGCGGCTTCCTGCCTATGACGCCTCCAAGGCGGCGCTTGGCGGCCTCATGCGCCATGTCGCGCTCGAAGGCGCGCGGCGCGGTATTCGCGCCAACATCGTCGCCCCCGGCCTTGTCGATACGCCGCTCGGCCGCCTCGCCACGCGAGGCCGCCCCTCGCGCGGCCGCGCGCCGACGCCCTTCGGGCGCCAGGCGACCGGCTGGGAAATCGCTTATGCCGCGCTTTTCTTCATCTCGGATGAGAGCGTCTATGTGAACGCGCAGGTCATGGCCGTCGACAGCGGCATGACCGGCATTTC
Organism: Parvibaculum sp.; assembly: GCF_035325945.1. Classification (GTDB taxonomy): domain Bacteria; phylum Pseudomonadota; class Alphaproteobacteria; order Parvibaculales; family Parvibaculaceae; genus Parvibaculum. The sequence goes on along the minus strand of NZ_DAOKYX010000021.1, from coordinate 24,270 downwards.
GTGAGGAACGGAAAATGGGATTGGGCCTCGGCCGCTATCAGTACACGAAGGGTTTGCACGACCTCGGAAACGGCGCCTATGCCTGGCTTCAGCCGGATGGCGGCTGGGGCTGGTCGAATGCGGGGCTCATTGTCGATCAGGGCGAGTCGCTCATCGTCGACACGCTCTTCGACGTGCCGCTGACGCGCGAGATGCTCGCGGCGATGCGCAAGGCGGAGCCCAGGGCGGCCGCCCGCATCGGAACCGTCGTCAACACGCATCACAATGGCGACCATTGCAACGGCAACGAATGCTGCGAAGGCGCCGAGATCATCGCCCACAAGCTCGCGAAAGAAGCGATGGCGCATGAGCCGCCGCAGCTTCTGGCCGGTTTTCTCGACATGGCGCCGCAGCTTGGCGATCTCGGAACCTTCATCACCCGCTGCTTCGGTGCCTTCGACTTCAAGGGCGTGACGCAGACGCTGCCGACGACGACCTTCGAGACGGAACTGACGCGCCATGTCGGCTCGAAAACGGTGAAGATCATGCATGTCGGGCCCGCGCACACGCCGGGCGACGCGCTCGTCCATGTGCCGGAGGACCGGATCGTCTTCACCGGCGACATTCTCTTCATCGAAGGCCACCCGATCATGTGGGAAGGCCCGGTGGCGAACTGGATCGCCGCCTGCGACCGCATCATGGGCATGAATGTCGAGACGGTGGTGCCCGGCCACGGCCCCATCACCGACAAGAAGGGCGTCAAGGCCGTGCGCGACTATCTCGTCTATGTGCGCGACGAGGCCAGGAAGCGCTACGATGCGGGCCTCTCGCCGCTCGATGCCGCTCTCGACATCGACATGTCGGATTACGATAGCTGGGGCGACGGCGAGCGCATCGTCGTCAATGTCGCGACGCTCTACAAGGAATTCTCGGGCGACGAGACGCCCAATGACGCGGCCTCGCTCTTCGGGCAGATGGCCGCCATCGCCAAGGCGAAGGGCCGCCTCTGACGCGCATCACGAAGGCGTGATCGAGCCCCGCCCGGCAGCGCATGGACAGGCCGCGGTGAACTCCGGATGATCGCGCCCATCCGGAAATTGGGGAGGCTTTCATGCTGACGCTCTACGAACATCCGCTTTCGCCCTATGCGCAGAAGGTGAAGATAGCCCTGCGCGAGAAGGGTGCGCCCTTCGAGGCGAAGATGCCGGGCGGCATCGGCGCGGGCGGCGCCTCCGGCGAATTCGCCGAGGCCAATCCGCGCGCCGAGGTGCCGGTGCTCATCGACGGCGAGACGCGCATCTTCGATTCGACCATCATCCTCGAATATATCGAGGACAAATGGCCGGCCCCCGCTCTGCTGCCCGAAACGCCCGCCGGACGGGCCCGCATCCGCATGATCGAGGATGTCTGCGACACGCATTACGAGGCGATCAACTGGGGTCTTGGCGAGATCGGCTGGTTCCGCCGCGCCGAGGGCAAACTGGGCGAGACGCTGCGCGAGCGCGCCGCCGAGCAGACGGAAAGACTGCAAGCCTGGCTTGCAAGGCAACTCGGAGCGCGCGACTGGTTCAACGGCGCGTCCTTCGGCTGGGGCGATCTTGCTGTCGCGCCCTTCGTCAACACTTCGGCCGGCTTCGGCAATGCGCCGGACGAGGGCTCGGCTCTCGGCCGCTGGTTCGCCCGCGCGAAGGCGCGCAAGAGCGTCGCGCTGACGCTGAAGGAGGCTGCCGCTTCGATCGCCGGCATGGAGGTCGTCGCCAATATTCTGGAGCAAGGGCTTTTCAAGCGCGAATATCGCGACCATCGCCTCGAATGGATGATCAAGTCGGGCGGCATCGAGGTCGTGCTGAAGGGGCTCGAAAAGAACAACATCCGCTTCAGCGCCGATTTCGAGTGAGGGACGCCATGGCCGCCGATGCGAATTCGATCATCCTTCATCAATACGATGTGTCGCCCTTCTCGGAGAAGGTGCGCGTCGTGCTCGGGCTGAAGAAGCTCGAATGGTATGCCTGCGACGAGCCCGTGATCATGCCGAAGCCGGAACTCGTGGCGCTCACCGGCGGCTATCGCAAGATCCCCGTGATGCAGATCGGCGCCGACATCTATTGCGCCACGCAGATCATCATTCGCGAGCTTGAGCGCCGCTTCCCCTCGCCCTCGATCTTCGTCGGCGGCGACAAGGGTCTCGGCTGGGGCACGGCAATGTGGACCGACCGCGTCTTCTTTCAGGCGGCGGTCGCCATCATCTTCGGCGGCGGCACGGCGCTTGCCGACGAAGCCTTCATCAAGGATCGCGAGAAGCTGACGGGCCGCCCCTTCGACATCGCCGCCATGAAGCAGGCAGCGCCCCTCATGGCGGAGCAGTTCCGCGCGCAACTCGGCTGGATCGACGATCAGCTTGCGGATGGCCGCGCCTTCCTCATGGGAGAACGAGCGGGCCTCGCCGACGCCAGCGTCTTCTACAACCTCGCCTTCATCCGCTGGACATCGCCCGCAGGCGCGAAACTCATCGCCGCCTGGCCGCGCGTCGCCGAATGGGAAGCCCGCGTAGCGGCGATCGGCCATGGCACGCGCCACGAGATCGCGCGGGAAGCGGCGCTCGACATCGCGAGAGCCGCGACCTCAACCGAAGAGCCGCGCGCGGACACGGGCGAGCCCAACGGATTGAAGCCCGGCGACCGCGTGAGCGTCATGGCGGACGATTACGGCCGCGACCCGATTATGGGTGAACTCGTCTCCTCCTCCGCGCAGCACATCGCGATCAGGCGGGCCGACCCGCGCGTCGGAGAAGTCGTTGTGCATTTCCCGCGCGCAGGCTTCCTCGTGATGAAGGCGTGACGGCCGTAACCGCGCGGGCGAATCTTCAAATTTAATGTTCGCGGAGGGACCGGAAACGCCGCCGCGGACGTATATTTGGCGGAGGAATTCTTTCGCAATCGAGGAGACGGACCATGTCGATCATCGGACATGCAGGAAGAAGGATGAGGGCCGCCTCCATCGCCGCGGCAGCGGCGCTCGGCATCTTCGCCATGGGCGCGGCCGCGACGCCCGCATCCGCCCATGGACGCGTGAGCATCGGGATCGGCCTCGGCTTTCCGATCTTCGCCGCGCCGGTCTGGGGCGGCTATTACGGCCCTTACTACAACCCCTATTATTACGCGCCGCCACCCGTGGTTTATGCACCGCCGCCGGTCGTCTACCGGGCGCCGCCGGCTTATTACGGCCCGGCCTATTACGATTATGGCGCGCCGCTGGAAGCGACGCCCACCTCTCCGGTCTATCAATCGCCGTCGGGGCAATATTGCCGCGAATACCGCACCACCGTGCGCGTCGGCGGCCACTATGAGGATGCCTATGGCACGGCCTGCCAGAAGGCCGATGGAAGCTGGCGGGTCGAAAACTGATTTCCGGCTTGTGAGGCAACAAAGGCGGAGGTTTCGAAATGACCTCCGCCTTCTTTTTGCCCACCAGGCGCGCGTCGGCGCGCCGTCATGCCAACATCACAAGGCGCGTCAGCGCGCCGTGATGCCGCCATCGATAACGAGTTCGGAGCCGGTCATGTAGCGCGACTCGTCGGAGGCGAGGAAAACGATGCCCGCTGCGATGTCCGCCGGAAGTCCCGCATAGCCGAGCGGCGTGGTCGCGGCGATCATGTTGGGATCGATCGCATTCGCGCCGGCCGGGATGAGTTCCGAACGCATGGCACCAACGCCACCCTGCGGAATCTTCTGCCAGATCGCCGTATCGATGATGCCGGGATGAACCGAGTTCACGCGCACATTCATCTTGGCCTGCGCGCATTCGAGCGCGACCGCTTTCGTGAAGAGCCGCACCGCGCCCTTTGTCGCGCAATAGCCGGCAAGCCCCGGCGCGCCCTGAAGTCCGGCCACGGACGAAATATTGATGACCGATCCGCCGCCCGACGCCGCAATGAGCGGAATGGCATGCTTCACGCCGAAGAAGACGCCATCGACATTGATCGCCATCTGGCGGCGCCAATCCTCATAGGACATCTGGAAGATGTCGGCGCCGATGCCGATGCCCGCATTGTTGACGAGAACATGCAGCGCGCCTTCCGTCTTCTTGATGTCCTCGATGATCTCGGCCCAGCGCGCTTCGCTGGTCACATCCTGATGGTAGGTCGAAACCGCGCCGCCCGCCTTGGCAATGAGATCGGCGGTTTCGGCAAGCCCCTTGTCGTCGACATCGCTCGCCACGATCTTCGCGCCCTCGGCCGCCAGCGCCAGCGCCGCCCCCCGGCCGATGCCGCTACCGGCTCCGGTGATCAGCGCAATCTTTCCGCTCACACGTCCCATCGTTTCTCTCCTTTTTCCGGCTGTTTCTTTGGCCGGGCCTCGCGGCCCCGATTTTTGCCTTGCTCCCTATGAACTCTCTCTTAGGGTACATCCCCTAGGACCGGCAACGGCATTTTCCGTTGCGTGGGCTTGGGTTGGGATGATCCAGCGGACCCGGAGAGGGACGGCGCGGACCTTCCCTTCAGGGGTTTCGGCCCGGCGCAAAACTGTTGGAGATAAGTGGACTTCGGTCTATTTTCATGGGCGCCGGATTTGGCAATGGGAGAGCATCATTAGCGACCTCAAGGAAGTGGACGAGGCAGGCCCGGGCGGCGGAACCAGGCGCGCCCGCAAGAAGGAGCGCACGCGGCGCGAAATCTATCGCACGGCGATGGAGCTCTTTTCGATGCGCGGCTATGACGGCGTCACCATCGAGGACATCTGCGCGGGCGCCGGCGTCGCCAAGGCGACCTTCTTCCTGCATTTCGAGAACAAGGCGGCGCTGATCAAGGAATTCAACGACGAGATCACGCAATCGCTCGCCGAGCGCCTTGCCGGCCATGAAGGCGATACACAAGACCAGTTGAGCCTCATTCTCTCCGCCTTCGAGGAAGCCTGGGAGACCAACGGCCCCGTCATGCAGAAGATGCTGCGCGACTTCCTCGATCAGCCGACGCTGCTTGCCACCGCCGCCGCCGTCAACGAGAGCATCGTCGATCTCGTCAGCGCGATCGTGAGGCGTGGGCAGGAGCGGGGCGAGCTGCGCCCCGGCATCGCGCCGGAACTCGCCGCCATGGCGATCGTTTCGACCTGGAGCGCCATCAGCGCCTGGTGGGCGGAGCATCCCGAGGCGGAGGCGGAACTTGCGAGCCGCCAGATCATCGACATCACACTCAACGGGCTCAAGAAGAAAGCCTGACGAGGAAAAAATCCGAACGAAACAGGAAGGCACTCACATGACCACCGAAGGCAAGCTCAGAAGCGGCATATTTCTGGCCCCGTTTCACCCTGTCGATGAAGACCCGACACTGGCGATCCGCCGCGATCTCGAACTCGTCGAATGGCTCGACAAGCAGGGCTATGAGGAAGCCTGGATCGGCGAGCACCACTCGGCGGGCTACGAGATCATCGCCAGCCCCGAGCTTTTCATCGCCGCCGCAGCCGAGCGTACCGAGCGCATCAAGCTCGGCACGGGCGTCGTCTCGCTGCCCTATCACAACCCCCTCATGGCGGCGAACCGGATCATCCAGCTCGATCATCAGACGCGCGGACGCGTCATGTTCGGCGTCGGCCCCGGCCTTCTGCCCTCGGACGCCTTCATGCTCGGCATCGAGGTCGCCAAGCAGCGCGACCGCATGGTCGAGGCGCTGGAAGTGATCCTGCGTCTCTTCAAGGGCGAGACGGTCAGCGCCGAGACGGAATGGTTCAAGCTCCAGAACGCGCGGCTCCAGCTTCGCCCCTTCTCGACGCCGCACCCGGAAGTTGCGGTCGCAAGCTCGGTCACGCCATCGGGCGGCAAGCTCGCCGGACGCCACGGGCTCGGCATGCTCTGCGTCGCGGCCACGAACACGGCGGGCTATGACGCGCTCGGCATCAACTGGGACGTGGCGCAGAAGACGGCCGCCGAAAACGGCCGCGTCATGGACCCCGCGCGGCTTCGCCTCGTCGGTCCCATGCATCTCGCCGAAACGCGCGAGGAGGCCCGCGCCCAGGTGCGCTACGGCTTCGACAAATGGCGGCACTATTTCGGCTCGATCAACCCGATGGGCCTCGACACGCAGGAGGGCAAGGACCCCCTCGACGCCATGATCGAATCCGGTCAGGCCGTGGTCGGCACGCCTGAGGACGCCATCGCCCAGCTCGAGCGGCTGCAACAGAAGATACCGGGCTTCGGCGCCTTCCTCATGCTCGCCCACAACTGGGCGAATTTCGAGAACACGAAACGCTCCTACGAGTTATTCGCCCGTCATGTGAAGCCGAAATTCCACCGCGCCAACGAGGCGCGCGAGGCATCGCTGAAATGGGCGACGGAGAATTCTGGCGAGTTCATCGGCGCCGCCATGAACGCCGCCTTGCAGACCATCGCCAAGCATCAGGCGGAAGAAGAAGCCAAGGCGAAAGCCAAGGGCACGCAGGCCGCCGACTGACACCCCGAAATCGAAACCCCGAAATCGAAACGAGAGAACCGGAGACAAGACAAAATGCTCGGACAGAAATTGCGCTTCGGCGCCTTCATTGCGCCCTTCCACCCGCTCGACGAAAACCCGACCCTCGCCCTCGAGCGCGACATCGAGCTTGTGCAGTGGATGGACCAGCTCGGCTATGACGAAGCCTGGATCGGTGAGCACCATTCGGCGGGCTACGAACTCATCGCGAGCCCCGAACTCTTCATCGCCACGGTCGCCGAGCGCACGCGCAACATCAAGCTCGGCACGGGCGTCTCCTCGCTCCCCTATCATCACCCGCTGATGCTCGCCGACCGCATCAACCAGCTCGATCACATCACGCGCGGCCGCGTCATGCTGGGCGTGGGCCCCGGCTCGCTGCCCTCCGACGCGATCATGATGGGCATCAACGTCCAGAAGCAGCGCGACATGATGGACGAGGCGCTCGACGCCATCGTGCCGCTGCTCCGCGGCGAGACGGTGACGATGAAGACCGACTGGTTCGAGCTCAACAATGCCCGCCTGCAAATGACGCCCTGGTCGCGGCCGAGCGTCGAGATCGCGGTCGCAAGCCAGGTCTCGCCCACGGGCGCGACGGCGGCCGGCCGCCACGGGCTCAGCCTCCTCTCCATCGGCGCGACCTCGGCCGGCGGCTTCAACGCGCTCGCGACCAACTGGGCGATCTGCGAGGACACAGCGAAAGACAACGGCAAGACGGTCGACCGCTCCGGCTGGCGCCTGGTCGGCCCGGTGCATATCGCCGAGACGCGCGAGAAGGCGCGCGAGAACGTGCGCTTCGGCCTCGACAAGTGGCTCTACTACTTCCGCGAAGTGGCGGCCCTGCCGCTCGCGCCGACCGACGGCTCCGATCCCGTCGATGCGCTTATCGCCTCCGGCATGGCCGTTGTCGGCACGCCTGACGATGCCATCGCCCAGATCGAGCGGCTTCAGAAGCAGTCGGGCGGCTTCGGCTGCTTCATGCAGCTCGCCCACAACTGGGCGAACTGGGAGAACACCAGGCGTTCCTACGAGCTGATGGCGCGCTATGTGTTCCCGAAGTTCCAGAACCTCAACGACAATCGCGAGGTCTCGCTGAACTGGGCGAAGGACAATCGCGAAAGTTTCATGGGCCAGGCCATGATGGCGGTCGGCGCCCGCGTCGCCCAGCATGTCGAGAAGAAGGGCACGGAGAACATCCGTCCCGAAATCCTCGCCGCCATGGGTCTCGACAAGAAGTCCGGCGCCGCGGAGTAACGCCGCTTCAGGCCTGCGAAGATACGAAAAGGGCGGCCCGCAAGGCCGCCCTTCCTGTTTTCTCAGTGGCGATCAGAGCCTGAATTCGCCGGAACAGATCTTGTCGTGAAGCGCCTCGTCGAGTGGCACGAACTTCCGGTCCACGGGCGAGTTGAAATAGATCGGATCGCTCACCCGCTTCACATCGAAACCCTCGCGCACAAGCTCGACCTTGCGATGCTTGAACGTGCCCGTGACCTCGATCTCGGGGCTCACGCGAATGAAGAGCGGGCGCGCATATTCGGGAAGTTCCTTCTCGATATGACCGCGCAGCTTGTCGAGATCGAGCGAGCCGTCGGCGACGATCGAGGCCATGCCCGCGCGGCCGTCCGTGCCCGGAACCTGCACGCCATAGACATTCGCTTCCTTGATACCGGGGAAGACCGAGATCGCTTCCGTGACTTCGGCCGTGGACACGTTCTCGCCCTTCCAGCGGAAGGTATCGCCGATGCGATCGACGAAATAGAAATAGCCGAGCTTGTCCTGACGCAGCAGATCGCCGGTGCGGAACCACGCATCGCCCTTCTCGAAGACGTCGCGAAGGATCTTCTTTTCCGTCTCTTCCTTCTTGGCATATCCGTCGAAGCGCCCGGTCGGCGTGTCGGGATCGTCGGAGATCTTGCCGATCGCCTCGCCTGCCTCGCCCGGCGCGCATTTGATGCAGAAACCATCCGCGCCGCGCACCACCGTTTCGCTTTCGAGATCGAAACGCACCAGCTCGACATTGAAGCGCTTCTTCGCCCAGCCCGGAATGCGCCCCACGGAGCCCACCGTGCCGTCATAGTTCATGAGCGCGACATTGCCTTCCGTCGCGCCGTAGAACTCTAGAACGCGCGGGATGCGGAAACGCTTCTGGAAGGCTGGCCAGATTTCCGGGCGCAACCCGTTGCCGATGGCGAGCCTGATCTTGTGCTTGCGCTCGCGCGGCTGCTTCTCCGTGTTGAGAAGATAGCGGCAAAGCTCGCCGATATACTGGAAGAGCGTCGCCTCGTATTTCGCGCAATCGGCGAAGAACTCGCGCGCCGAGAATTTGCGCCGGATGATGACGGAGCCGCCGACCGTGAGCGTGGTGCCGACCGCGCAGACGCCGCCCGCCGAGTGATAGAGCGGCAGCGCGATATACATCCGGTCCTTCTCCGTCGCGTTCGCCCCGGCCGAGAAGCCGGTCATCATGGTCAGCACGCGCGCATGTGGCAGCCGCGCCGCCTTGGGATTGCCCGTCGTGCCGCTCGTATAGATGAAGAGCGCGTTGTCGTTGAGCGTGAGCCCATTGCGCGTGTCGGCCGGCAGCGGCTCGCCCGATTGCTGCGCGAGGGCGGCATCGAGGTTCTGCATGCCCTGCACCGCGCCGCCGGTCGCCCAGACGGTGAGCGGGCGCTCGAGCCCCTCGGTCGCCGTCGCATACGCGTCCGCAAGTTCGGCACCGAGAACGAGATGCTGCGCGCCCGAAATGTTGAGACTATGCGCGAGCGGCCCCTTGACGAGATTGGTGTTGATGAGCGCCGCCGACGCGCCGATCTTGATGATACCGATCCAGGCGATCAGATATTCCGGCCGGTTCTCCATCATCAGCGCGACAACATCGCCCTTGCCGATGCCTTGCGCCTGCGCCCAGCGCGCATAGCGGTTGGCCGCCTCGTCGAGTTCGCGATAGGTGATCTTCCGGTTCTCGAAATAGATCGCGACGTTTCTGGGCTTCGATTTCGCGAGATCCTCGATCGTATCGGCGAAGGTGCGATTGGGCGTCTTGTAGATGGCGCTCAATCGGCCGAGCGTGCGGAGCGCCGCCCGCAGATAGATGATCTCATTGCGGATTCGTCTGAAAAAGCCCATCGCGATCTCCTTCCCCCCTGATGCGGCTCTCGAGAGAGAACGCGCATTCGACTTGCGTTTATGCCTGCGGAGGCTCCGCGAGGTCAAGGTGACGCAAGGAAAGCCTTGTCGTTACGCTTGCCCCCACGGGATGACAGGGGGCTCTTTTGGGGCCATGATCCCGCCCCCGAAGATGCCTCGCTCACGCTCGAAAGCGAAACGGACCAGAAGCAGGACAGCCGCCCAATGCAGGAAATGACCGAGCCGGAACTCATTCTCGACGTCATGGGCCAGAACTGTCCCCTGCCCGTGCTGCGGACGAAGAAGCGCCTTGCCAATCTGGAGCCCGGCACGCTGCTTCGCGTCTTCACGACCGACCCCGTTTCGCGCGTCGACCTGCCCCATTTCTGCGCCGAGAGCGGCCATGAGCTTCTGGAAACCCGCGACAGGGGAAGCTGGATCGAATTCCTGATCCGCAGGGCCGCGGAGCTTCGCGAAACGTCTAGCTGAGAAATTCCTCGGCGAGGATGGCGTAGAGATATTCGTCGCGCCAGTCGCCCTGGATGAATTTCGATTGCCGGAACGCGCCCTCCCGGCGCATGCCGATCCTCTCCATCACCCGGGCCGACGCCTTGTTGCGCTGATCGCAACTGGCAACGATGCGCCGAAGGCCGAGCTCGCGGAAACCCGCATCAAGAAGCGCGCGCGCCGCCTCGGCGGCAATGCCGAAGCCCCAGAAATCCGGGTGCAGAACATAGCCGAGATCGCCGAGCCTGTTCGCCCGGTCGACGATGGAGAGCCCGGCGCCGCCCACAACCTCGCCACCACCCTTCAGCGTGATGGCGAGATCATAGGCGATGCGCGGCCGCCGGCGCTGATCCTCCAGAAACCCCTCGACCGCCTCGCGGCTCTGCGTAGGCGTGTTCGGACCCCAGATCATGTAGCGCGCCACATCCTCGCGCGACGCATAGGCATGCACGTCTTCGACGTCGCCCGCCCTGAAATCTCGGAGCACGAGACGCGGCGTCTCGATCGGCAGCGCGATCCCGCGATGAGTGGGGGCGCGCTTGCGCAAGATCATGCCTTCGCCGCCCGGACCGCCGCCTTTTCCGCGTCGCGGAAACCCGCGATGACGGTCTTTCCCATGTCGAACACCGGCCGCTTGATGAGTGCCGGATGCTTTTCCATGAGAGCGATGGCGGCGGCTTCGTCGGGCAGGCTCTTTTCGTCGTCGGCAAGCCCGCGCCAGGTCGTGCTCGCCTTGTTGAGAAGCTTTTCGATGCCCACGGCCTTTGCGAAGCGCGCAATGTCGGCCCGCGCGATGCCGTCGGCCCTGAGATCGACGAAACGATATGCGATCTTCTCCTGCTGGAGCCAGGCGAGCGCCTTGCGGCACGTATCGCAATTCTTCAATCCATAGACGGTAATCAATCCTGCCTCTCAACCTTCATCGACTGCAAATACGCCAAGGCACCCGCGGCGGATCGCGAAGATCCGCCGGGGCGCATGGAGGCAGCATATCAGCAATGAGGGAGGGGCCGGAAATCCCGTGGCCGCCCTTCAGGCAAGGAGGCGCGCTCAGGCGGCCGTCTTCATGCCCTGGCCGGTCATCTTGGTCTTTTCGGCGGCGGAGGTGACCGGCTCGATGCGCTGGTAGATGACGGGTGCGGCGATGCCGAGCCTTGCCCGCACATCGGCGAGCGGCAGGGAGAGCAGCGTCTCCCAATCGGCGAGCGGCAGCCACTGCGCGGCCTTGCCGAGGCGATAGCCCTCGCGGACCGCGCGCCAGATGCCGAGACCCGGCGCCTGCTTGCTCGCGACGCGGGCACCCACAAGCACGATGAAGCCGATGCCGCGATTGCGCGTCTGCGCATAGGTGAAGGCAAGCAGGCAAAGCTCGCCGAGCCCGTCGCGGCCATAGCCCGTCGTCACATGCCAGAGGTCGTGCGAGTCGCGCATCCGGTCGCGGAAGATCGTGGCGGCCTCGGGCATCTCGCCATAGCGCCGCGGCGCTTCCGCGCTGGCCTCCACAAGCCCGTCCGCCGTCAGGTTCTCGGACGCCATGAATTCGTGATAGATGCGCCCGAGCGTGCCCTCGGGAAGCCGCGACAGCCGCTCGCGATCGCTGAGCGTCGCGAGGAGGGAGCGCTTCTCACCGACGATGCGCTGGCCTGTTTCGTTGGCGATGAAGCGGCCAAACATGCGCTCGTCCGACCCGCCGGACAGAGCGTCGATGATCCTGAAGACCTGGCCCGTATCCTCCTTGTCGGCGATGAGCGCGCGAATGGCCCTGATCGCCTTCAGCGGCTCGATACGCTTGCGCACCGGCCTCGAACCGCCCTTAGTGGAAATGTCGGAGATCGTCGTCATCGCTTGGCCTCTCCTGATAGAATACCCAAAGCAGAATTCCGTCTTCAGAAAATATGGATTATACTGACATTGCTGTCAATATCCGTCCGGGAGGTATCGCATAGTGACGACTGCAACGAAGCCGGGCACACCCCCTCTTCATGCCACCGCGAACGCGCCGGCCGGATCGAAGCCCGCCGCCAAGCGTGTCCGGCGCTCGGCCGAGGAGGCGAGGCGCCTCATCCTCGACGCCGCTGAAGTCAGGCTGGCGACGCAGGGCCCGGAAGGGATCAGGCTCCAGGACATAGCGCGCGATGTCGGCATATCGCACCCGGCGATCCTCCATCACTTCGAAAGCCGCGAGGGCCTCGTCCGTGCGCTGATCGCCAGAACGTCCGAGCAATTGCGCGACAAGCTGATGGCGGCCCTGAAGGGCAAGTCCGGCAGCGAACTCGAAGCTGCCGAACTCATCGAGAATGTGTTTCAGGCGCTGAGCGATCGTGGCACGGCGCGCCTTCTCTCCTGGATGATGCTCACGGGCCGCATCGTCGATCAGGGCACGTCGCGCTCCATGATGACCGATATCGCGCGCGAGCTTCATGCGGGCCGGGAGAGATACGCGACGAAGGCAGGCGCGTCCGCGCCCGATCGCGAGGACACGCTGTTCATCGCCATGCTGACGGCGAGCGCCGCCTTCGGCGACGCGATCATCGGACGCCAGCTTGCCGAGGAAGCGGGCCTCGATCAGGAAGGCGTGCTGCGCTTTCGCCGCTGGTTCGCCGATCTTCTGAGCGAACATGCGGGGGTGCCGCGCAAATTGAAGGCCTGACCCCCCGCCACAGGCCTTTCAGAAAGGCGTCTCATGGTCTCCGTCCGTAGCGCGACCATCGAGGATATTCCTGCCATTCTCTCGATCTACAACGACGCGGTGAGACACACGACCGCCATCTGGATCGACGAGGAGGCCGATTTCGACAACCGCCGCGACTGGTTCATGGAGCGGCGCGTAGCGGGATTTCCGGTGCTCGTCGCAACGGACGGCGACGAAATTCTCGGCTACGCGACCTATGGCCCCTTCCGGCCGCATGAAGGCTACCGCCACACCGTCGAGAATTCGGTTTATGTGCGCGCCGACCGGCGCGGCAGGGGCATCGGCGCCATGCTGCTCGCATCGCTCATCGAAGCGGCGCGGTCGGAAGGCCGCCACGTCATCGTCGCCGCCATCGAAGCAGGGAATGAAGTCTCGCTCGCCCTTCACGCCCGCTTCGGCTTCAGGGAAACGGCGCGCATGCCGGAAGTGGGCCGCAAATTCGGCCGCTGGCTCGACCTCGTCATGATGCAGCTCATCATCGAAGACTGACAGAAGAACTGCTCACACGGCAATTATGGTGAGTACATTTTGAGTCAGATTTTCTGCATTCAAGGAATGTAGAGAAAGACCTTGAATAAAGGCGAATTTCGCGTCCGCATGAACGCAGAGCCATTATTTACCCGCGTAATCACATTTTTTTGCGGGCATCAGCGCCGGAGTGCGGTTATCTAGAACGTATCTCGAAATTACCGGACAACTGACCTTCACGGGCGATATGGATTATCATGTAAAAATTCGACTGCTGCCGCCGAAGCTCAACATCAAGAAAGCACGGCGCGATCCGGCTGTGCCGCTATGGGCGGCGGAGGACGACGTCTGGATCTGCTCCTATCCGAAATCCGGGAACACCTGGATGAGGTTCTGCCTCGCAAATCTTCTCCGGCCGGCCGAGGCTGCCGATTTCCGCACCGTCAACGATCTGATCCCGGACATCTACCGGCTGAACAGGGGCAATTTCTCGAACGGTTCTCGCTCGCGCTACCTGAAGAGCCACGAGGTTTTCAGACCCGATTATCGCCGCGTTCTCTATCTCTGCCGCGATCCGCGCGACGTTCTCGTGTCCTATTTCCACTACAGCCGGAAGCAGGAAGACATCGCCGACGACATGACGATCGCCGAATTCGCCGAAATTTTCCTTGAGGGCAACGTACCGGCACGAAGTGCCGGTTCCTGGGCGGAAAATGTCGGAAGCTGGCTTGGCGCGCGGCGCGCGAGCAAATCCTTCCTCATGCTGCGCTATGAGGACCTGCTGGCCAATCCGCATGCGCGGCTCGCACAGGCCGCCCGCTTTCTCGGCATTCCTTTCACGGACGAAATGATCGCCGGCGCGATCGAGGCATCGGCCGCCGACAGGATGCGCGCCATCGAGGCGCGGGAGGCCGACAGCGACCCTGCGCTGAGAAAGCGGCGCGACATCCCCTTCGTCCGCAAGGCGACATCCGGCGGATGGCGAAAGGAACTGCCCGCCCCGGTCGCCCGCAAGGTCGAGCAGCGCTGGGCGCCGCTGATGCGCGAACTCGGCTATCTGAACTGAAGCTGCCGGATTGCGGCAAGACCTTGAATTGGTGCCCCTGGCCGGACTCGAACCAGCACGCCCGTGAAGGCAACAGATTTTGAGTCTGCCGCGTCTACCATTCCGCCACAGGGGCCCCCTTAGGGAGCGCGCATGATAGTCGGCGGTTTCTGCCGATCAAACAAAATGTGAGCACGGGGCCGGGCCCGCCCCGGCCGCCCCCAACCGGCGCGAGATGGACACGCCCCGCCGGAGCCTGCTAAACCCGGTGCGGCTCCAACCGGGACGATGTCATGCTGCGCGGCCTCTACGACTGGACGATCCGCCTATCGGGGCACAAGCATGCCCATTGGGCACTCGCTGCTGTTTCCTTCGCCGAAAGCTCCTTCTTTCCGGTGCCGCCGGACGTGATGCTGGTGCCGATGACCGTCGCCCGGCCCGAGCGCGCGTGGTTCTACGCCACCGTCTGCACGATCGCATCGGTCGCCGGCGCGCTTCTCGGCTATGCGATCGGCGCCCTCCTCTATGACACGCTGGGCCACTGGCTCATTTCCATTTACGGCTATGAGGACAAGCTGGAGGAGTTCCGCGCGCTCTATGCCGAATGGGGAGCCTGGATCATCCTCATCAAGGGCGCGACGCCCATCCCCTACAAGCTCGTGACCATCGCCTCGGGTTTCGCGGGCTACAGCCTCTTCTGGTTCATCGTGCTGTCACTTATCACGCGGGGCGCGCGCTTCTTCCTCGTCGCGGGCATCCTCAACCGCTTCGGCGAGCCCATAAAGCTCTTCATCGAAAAGCACCTCGGCCTCGTCTCCGCGGCCTTCGCCTTGCTGATCGTTGCGGGCTTCGTCGTCGCCCGTTACGTCATCTAGCGCCCGCCCGCGAAGAAGCGACACACCGCGACACAATTTCGCGCCACCCTTCCCGCGGCAGCGCGGGTTTTCCATTATTTTTCTCGCCTGTACCTCTCCCTATCGGCCACATTATAAGTCTACACAACATACGGAACCGCCAGACGCTACAGGGAGGCGCATGCTTCATAACACCCCCCTCATAACCACCATCGTCGGCGGCCTCGTGCTCGCGTTCATCTTCGGCGCGATCGCCAATCGTTTCCGCGTTTCGCCCCTGGTCGGTTACCTGCTGGCGGGTGTACTTGCCGGGCCGTTCACACCGGGCTTCGTCGCCGACCGCGCGCTCGCGCATGAACTGGCGGAAATCGGCGTCATCCTGCTGATGTTCGGCGTCGGGCTGCATTTCTCGCTGAAGGATCTCCTCTCCGTAAAGGGCATCGCCATCCCCGGCGCGCTCGCCCAGATCGCCGCCGCGACCCTCCTCGGCATGGCGCTGGCATGGTCCCTCGACTGGTCCATCGGCTCCGGCATTGTCTTCGGCCTCGCGCTCTCCACCGCCAGTACAGTGGTGCTGCTTCGCGCGATGCAGGAGCGCCGCCTCGTCGACACGGAGCGTGGCCGCATCGCCATCGGCTGGCTGATCGTCGAGGACCTCGCCATGGTGCTGACGCTGGTGCTGCTGCCGGCCCTTGCCGGCATCCTCCATGCGGCGGGCAGCGGCGCGGAGGGCGCCAGTATCGACGCATGGGGCGTGACCAAGACCCTCGTCATCACGCTGGGCAAGGTCGCCGCTTTCGTGGCGCTGATGCTCGTCGTCGGGCGAAAGATCATTCCCTGGATTCTGCATTTCATCGCCCATTCCGGCTCGCGCGAACTTTTCCGGCTGGCCGTGCTCGTCATCGCGCTCGGCGTCGCCTATGGCGCGGCCGTGCTTTTCGGCGTCTCCTTCGCGCTCGGCGCCTTCTTCGCGGGCATGGTGCTGAGCGAATCTCCGCTCAGCCAGCGCGCCGCGGAGGAAACGCTGCCGCTGCGCGACGCCTTCGCCGTCCTCTTCTTCGTGTCCGTCGGCATGCTGTTCGATCCGAGGACAGTGCTCAACGAACCGCTGACCGTGCTCGCGACGCTGCTCATCATCGTTCTGGGCAAATCCGCCGCGGCCTTCATCATCGTTCGCGCCTTCGGCCACCCTACCTCGACCGCGCTCACCATTTCGGCAAGCCTCGCCCAGATCGGCGAGTTCTCCTTCATCCTCGCGACGCTCGGCGTCAGCCTCGAACTTCTTCCGGCGCGCGGGCGCGACCTCATTCTCGCGGGCGCCCTGCTCTCGATCGTCGCCAACCCGCTCTTCTTCATGGCGCTCGACCGCCTCAAGCCCTGGCTTGAAAAGCTCGGTTACCCCGACCTTGCCGACAAGCTCGAAGTGAAAAACGAAGAGGACATTCCGCCAACGACGCTTCGCGATCATGCCGTCGTCATCGGCTTCGGCCAGGTCGGCAGCCTTCTCGGCAAGAGGCTCCAGCAAGCGGGCGTGCCCGTGCTCGTCATCGAAACGGCGGAGGACATCGTCGCGAAACTGCGCGAGCAGGATTACGCGGTCATCAAGGGCAATGCCGCAAGCGCCAGCGTTATCGCTGCGGCCAATCTTCCCGCCGCGCGCTGGCTCTTCGTCGCCATCTCCAACGCCTTCGAGGCGGGGCAGGCCGTCCAGCAGGCGCGGAAGCTGAACCCCTCGCTCGAAATCATCGCCCGCGCCTATTCCGACGCCGAGATCGACTATCTGCGCCAGCACGGCGCAAACCTCATCATCATGGGCGAACGCGAGATCGCGCGCGGCATGATCGAACATGCCCTGGGCAATGGCGCCAGCGACGACATGAAGGGGGCGGTCATAGCCCCGCACACGGCCTGATGCCCCCGCCCCGTGCGGCGACAAGCCTCTCGTCCTTCGGCGCGAGGCATGATTGAATGCCGCCCATGCTGGACCGGATCTCGCCTCTCTCGATCCCCTGGATCGTCCTTGCCGCAAGCGTCGCCACGCTTGGTGGCGCCTATTTCTTTCAGTACGTGCTCGGCTACGCGCCCTGCCACCTCTGCCTGATCGAGCGCATGCCCTATTACTTCGCCATTCCGGCAGCGCTGTTCGCCGGGCTCCTGTCGCGCGAGGCCAATCTCGGCATCGGCCCGGTCGTCCTTCTCGCGCTCTGCGCGGCCGCCTTCGCCATCAATGCCGGGATTTCCGGCTATCACGCGGGCGTCGAGTACAAGTGGTGGGCGGGCCCCTCGAGCTGCACGGGCGGCGGCCTCGTCTCGAACTCGCTCGAAACTCTTCAGGCGGAGCTTCAGTCAGGCATGAGAACCCCTCAATGCGACAAGGCGCCCTGGACGCTTTTCGGCATCTCGCTTGCCGGGTTCAATTTCCTTCTGTCGCTCGCGCTTTTCGCGCTTTCCTCCCTTCCCGTCATCCGCTTCAGGCGCGATGCGCGCGGCCTGGAATGAGGCGACCCGACCATGCCGAGACAACCCCGCAAATCGCCCCGCCCCGTTTCCGCCCAGCCCGGCCGCCCGCGCAACAGCACGGTGGAGGAGATCCTGCGCGTCGATCACGCGGGCGAATATGGCGCCGTCCGCATCTATGCGGGCCAGCTCGCCGTCTTCAAATATCTGCCCGGCAAGCAGGAGACTGTCGAGGCGCTGACGCGCATGTCGAAGGATGAGGAGCTTCACCTCGCCCGCTTCAACGATCTCGTGAACGAGCGCCGCGTGCGGCCGACGGCCTTCGCGCCGATCTGGCATGTCGCGGGCTTCGCGCTCGGCGCCGCTACCGCGCTCATGGGCGAGAAGGCGGCCCATGCCTGCACCGAGGCGGTCGAGGATGTCATCGACGAGCATTATGCGGGCCAGGTGCGCAAGCTCGAGGCCATGGGCGATGAGGAAGCGCCGCTCCGCGAAACGATCGAACGCTTCCGTCTCGAGGAAGTGCAGCACCGCGACGAGGCGATCGCCAAGGGCGCCAAGGAAGCGCCCGCCTATCCCCTGCTGTCGAGCCTCATACGCACGGGCTGCCGCATCGCCATCAGGCTGTC
>NZ_DAOKYX010000021.1:0-5953 GCF_035325945.1 Parvibaculum sp. | reverse complement strand
ATCCCCTGCTGTCGAGCCTCATACGCACGGGCTGCCGCATCGCCATCAGGCTGTCGGAAAAAGCTTAACTTCGAGAAACTTAGTTTCGGCCTGAGCAAATGGCGCAAGTAAATTAGTTTTAGTGTTAAGAGCGGATATCCGCTCTTAACACTAAAACCGGTTAAAGGCAATCTAACTGACCAAAAAATTCAGTATCCCCAGATGTCCGTTGACGTGCCCGTGGAACGAGCGCACCGTAAATCGTCTCGACACAGAGGGTTTCATGGGTAAACGACTGGATCAGCAAAGAGCGATCAGGGCGAAGATTGAGGAACTCGAGATCCAACTTCGCGCAACCATCAACGAGCTCGTAGCCGCCAAGGTTCGTCTAGGTTTGCTGCAACAACTCGAACTCGATGCACCCGTTCCACGCCGTCGAGCGTCGGCGGTCACGTCGATGACCAAACGAGAAAAGATCGCTCGCGTCCTGCGTGATGGGCACCCCGACGGCTTCTCCCTTGAAAAAATTCGCGAAGAGTTGCGGCGGAATTACTCCGAGCACATCGAAAAGACCTCTCTATCGCCGATGCTAAATCGCCTGAAGCGGGAAGGGTTTATCCATCGAGGACGGCTCGGAAAGTGGTACTGGTCCGACAACGTTGACGCTGCCGCCTCCCTTCTTCCGTAGAGGCAAGATTTGGCGGATAGCCAACCCAGTGCACCGAAATATCAGTCCGAGAGTTCACTTAGCCGCCGCATCAATGTTCACGAGAAAACGACAATGAACTTCGAGTCCCGTGAGTGGAAGAGGCACATTCCCGAAGCGCGAGCATTTTGCGAGGCGGTTAAGAAATCCGGGGGCAACCCTGCCGACGCATTGGCGGAATTTGGCCTACGCGGGTTCGGGGATGAAACATGGCGAGAAGCACAGCGTCTTATGGCTAAGGCAATTCACAAGCGTAAACACGGGGCCGCCGAACTAGTCTTGGTGGCCGATCTCGCTACTCACGGCTCCAGCTCGCTGTCCCAGTAGAGATAGTCCTGCCAGCTCTCATGCAGATAGTTCGGCGGAAAATGCCGTCCGTTCTTGTGCAGATCGTTGACGGTCGGACGATAGGGCTTCTGCAGCGGAAACATCTCCGCCTGCTCGGGCATCTTGCCGCCCTTTTTGAGATTGCAGGGCGCGCAGGCGGTCACGACATTTTCCCAGGTCGTCTGCCCGCCGCGCGAGCGCGGAACCACATGATCGAAGGTAAGCTCGTGCCGCGCTCCGCAATACTGGCAGTTGAAGCGGTCGCGCAGGAACAGATTGAACCGCGTGAAGGCGGGGTACCGCGCGGGCTTCACATAGGATTTGAGCGAGACGACGCTCGGCAGCTTCATCTCGAAGCTCGGTGAGCGGACATAAGTGTCATAGCAGGAGACGATGTTCACACGATCCATGAACACCGCCTTGATCGCGTCCTGCCACGACCAGAGCGAGAGCGGGTAATAGCTGAGCGGTCTGTAATCCGCATTCAGCACAAGTGCCGGACAACTATCCGGATTGGCAAACGAACCGTGCACGCTGCCCTCCTGGGATCGCTAACGCCCCAATGACGGACCGCGTCCCGAATTGTCACGAAGAATACTACATCTCGTAAAACAACTTTGTGAAGCCACTCCTAGTGGTTTTCGTGCTGCCTCGTTCAGCGGCGCTCATTGAGCTATAAAGAGCCCGCCTTCAATGAAGCGAGACTCGTTCGATCCTCATGCCCATGACCCGGCCGCAACGCGACGTCCTCCGCTTCGCACCGAGCCCGAACGGCTGGCTGCATCTCGGGCATGCCTACTCGGCGATCTTCGCCTATGAGACGGCGAAGGCGCTCGGCGGCCGCTTTCTCCTTCGCATCGAGGACATCGACACCGGCCGCTGCCGCCCGGAATATGAGCAGGGCATCTATGAGGACCTCGCCTGGCTCGGCCTCGATTGGGAAGAGCCGGTGCGCCGCCAGTCCGAGCATTTCGCCGATTATGAAGCGGCGCTGAAGCGCCTTCGCGCCATGGAGGTCGTCTATCCCTGCTTCGCGACACGCAAGGAGATCGCCGACGCCATCGCCGCGACGGGCATCGGCCCGAAGCACTGGCCGAGCGACCCTGATGGCGCGCCGATCTATCCCGGCATCTACAAGGACCTGCCCGGCCCGGAACTCAACAGGCTCATGTGGGAGGGGCGCTCCTATGCCTGGCGGCTCGACGTCGAAAAGGCGCTCGAACTTGCCGAGAAGAAGGCGGGCGGCCCCATCTCCTTCCATGAGGAACATGGCGGCCCGCGCGGCGAGCTTGGCCGCATCCCGATCGATCCGCTGCTCTTCGGCGATGTCATCATCGCGCGCAAGGACGTGCCGACGAGCTATCATCTGGCGGTGACCGTCGACGATGCCATTCAGGGCGTGACGCTGGTGACGCGCGGCCAGGATCTCTTTCCGGCGACCCATGTGCACCGGCTGCTGCAGGTTCTGCTCGATCTTCCCGAGCCGCGCTACCGCCACCACCCGCTGGTGCGCGACGAGACGGGGCGGCGGCTCTCCAAGAGCGCGAAGGATATGGGACTGCGCGAATTGCGCTCGGATGGCCTCACCCCCGCCGATGTGCGGCGCCTCGCCGGCATCTGAAACGGCGATTTCACTGGCCTGATTTCTGCTTGGACGGAACCCGGAGCTTCACGGCGTTCCATCGGGGGACGTGCGTCCGCAGAAAGTACGGTAAATGACCGCCACCAAGCCGCGCATCGACTGGGTAGACGCCGCCAAGGGCCTGACCATGGTGCTCGTCGTCATGAAGCACGCGACCTATAACGACGCGGTCGCTCTGCACAAGATGCCCTATCTCTTCAACATTCTGTGCGAATTCACCATTCCCTTCCGGATGCCGCTCTTCTTCCTCGTCGCCGGACTGTTCGCCGCCCGCTCGCTCCGCAGCGATCTGCGCTCCTTCATCGACGGCAAGGTGCTGCACTTCGTCTATTTCTATCTGCTCTGGTCGGCGATCCAGATCGGCCTGAAAATGGCGCTGCCCCACGACAGTGAATGGGTGGTGAACTACAAGACGCTGCTGATGATCCCCGTCGAGCCCTTCGGCATCCTCTGGTTCATCTACGAGCTGAGCCTCTTCTTCGTGGCGATGCGCCTCATGCGCGATCTGCCGAAAGCGCTCGTCATCGGCCTCGCGCTCGCCCTCTACTTCACGAAGCTCCATACGGGCTGGACGGTGCCGGACGAATTCGCCGGACGCTTCATCTTCTTCGTCATCGGCGTCTATGGCGCGCCCTACATCTTCCGCATGGCCGAACTGGTGCGCGCCCGGCCGCTCGCGGCGCTCGGCGTCGGCGCGGCGCTCTATCTCGCCATCGGAACGGTCGTCTTTTCCGGCGAGATCGAAATCCGCACCTTCGAACTCTCGACCGCCTTTGCCGGCGCTGCCGCGACGCTCATCCTCGTCGTGCTGCTCGTCGAACGCGGGCTCGCGGCGCCGCTCACCTATATCGGCTCGCGCTCGCTCTATGTGTTTCTCGCCTTCTTCCTGCCCATGGCCGCCACGCGCGTGCTGCTCATCAAGCTCGGCGTCACCCATGGCGATTTCCTGACGCTGCTCTCGCTCGCCATGGCGGTCGGGATGCCGCTTCTGGCCTTCCGCATCGTCGAGAACACGCCGCTCTCCTTCGTCTTCGTGCGGCCGGACGCCTTCAGGCTGAAGCCCCGCGGAACGAAAGAGCCCGCCACCGCCGCCGCGTGAGAGCCCGGCCTACCAGTCGTAAAGGCCCGTGAAGTCCCTGAAACCCGCCTTCTCCGCATAGGCCGTCCACTCCTTGCGAAGATGGAGCGTTGCAGACGGGCTTCCCGCGCCCTGCCCGAGCCCGAGGATCAGCAGCCTGTCGCAGCCGGCGAAGATCGGCGCAGGCGCGGGCAGGCGGCCGCCGCGCTTCGTGAGCGTCGCATATTCGGAATCCTCGAACCCGTCCGTAAGCAGAATGATATGCACGGACGAAGCCTTGCAATCGACAAGCTCGGCCTCCGTTTCGAGGAAAGGCACGATGCTCGTCTTGCCCTGCGCCTTGAGCTTGCCTTCCTTGACGAGCTTCGGAACATTGGCGATGAGCGCCGCCATTCCTCCGGCCACGTCCTCGGGCCGCGCATGGGCCGAGATCACCTGATCGATCTTGAGCGTATTGGCGCTGCCATCGTAAGAGCCGAAGGTCCTGAGCATCACGCGCGACTTGAGCGGCAGCGCCTGAAGCTCCGCGGCGGTGCGCGCCGCGACGCGCGCGGCATAGGCGTCGTCCTTGACGAGCGGATTGCTCGTGGAGAGATCGAGCCCGATGACGACCGTTCGCGGCTGAAGCCCATCGGCAAGGGCTGGCGCCGAAAACGCCGCCGCAAGACAAAGCGCGAGAGCGGCAAGGCGCATCGCGCTCACTCCGCCGCCCTTTCGAGCCCCATCGGGCGGGGCGCCCGCAAGGGCGGCAGAACCTCGCCGAAAGGCTCCCGCATGCCGCCCGCTGCCGTCGGGCCCGCCTTCATCGCGTTGCGCGAGCGGCGCTCCCACCACTCGTCGAAAAGCCTCTCATAGCGGGTGACGTCGCGCGAGGCTTCGCAGCCCTTGAGCCGGTCGAAGGCGGCGGCGGGCGCCTGCGCGCCCCGGCCGATGAGCCTCGGTGCGCGGGCGGCAAGCGGCAGGGCGCGGCGCGCCTCGTCGAGCCCCTGCTCATAGGCGCGGGCCTCGCGCATGAGGCCCGTCCAGAGCAGATGCCGCCTGTTCTCAGGCCCTTCCATTTCCGAAAGCCTCTGGCGGATCTCGTCATGTTCCGCTTCGAGCGCCGCCAGCCGCGCCATGTCGCGGCGGCGATGCGCGAAGTCGCGCGCAAGGACGATGCGCCTCAGCTCCTGCGTCGCGAAATGGATGCAGAGCGCGGCAACGCCCGTGACGACGAGAAAGACGACGCCGAGCGAACCGAGCCAGAAGAGAGGCTGCCAGCTTCGCACCGCGTCGAGTTCGGAGGAGACGCGGGCCGCATCGCCCGTCGCGGGCGCCTCGATGCCGAGCCCGGCAAGCGCCGAGCCGAGCGAGGAGCCGACGCTGGAGCTTGCGCCCGTTGCCGCAAGCCCGTTCGGCAGCGACATGGTGGCGAGCAGCAGGCCGACGCCGACGAGCATGGCGAGCGCGAGCACGAACACCGCGCGCACGAAGAAGCCGCGCCCGAAGCGTCCCATATGCTCATAGAGAATATGGGCGGCGATGGTCGCGAAGAGGACCTGGAGGGATTTGAACGCGACCGAACTTGCGAGCGTGCCGGGTAGCTCGAGGAACTCATTGGCAAGCGCGCGCGTCCAGAACTCGCTGACGATCATGTAGTCGACGAGAACGGCGCCGAGCGAAACGAGAAGGAGCACGAGAAAGGCGCCCGCGTGGAAAAGCGCGAACCGCGCCTCTCGCTCGCTGGCGATATAGTTCCGCGCGATCTCCGCGCGCATCGCTTCGGGGATGAGGCTTGCGCTCGCCATCGCTCACGCCCTCCCCGTGCTGTTGCGCCGCCTGCTCTCGCCCGGCTCCGGCAGCGGCTCTGCAAGCCTTCGAGCGAGCATGGCGATCTCGCGCGTCAATGTCTCGGCGCGGGCGCGGGCCTCCGCAAGCTCGCCGGCATAGGCCTCGTCGAGTTCCGAAAGCCGCGAAAAGACGTGAATGTCGGGAAGTGGCTCCGCATTGCGCCCATAGTCGCGCGCGGAATGCTCCGCCAGCGCCGAGCCCGAATGCCTCGCTTTCGCATCGCTCATGCCCGTCCCTCCAATCCGCGTGTTGAGTCCGTTAACTCTACCACGTGTCAGATTGGAACGGCCCAATGCGGCGGAAGCATTATGGGAATAAGGCAAGAATGTGGCGAAGGGCTCACGCCGCCGCGTCGGTGTTCCAGTCCACCAGCCGCACGATGTCGGCCATG
>NZ_DAOKYX010000020.1:43854-51086 GCF_035325945.1 Parvibaculum sp. | reverse complement strand
GGCTTCTTCCTGACCGCGGGCTTCCTCGGCATGATGTACTACTTCGTGCCGAAGCGCGCCGAGCGTCCCGTCTATTCCTACCGGCTTTCGATCGTCCATTTCTGGGCGCTGATCTTCACCTATATCTGGGCCGGCCCTCACCATCTGCACTACACGGCGCTGCCTGACTGGGCGCAGACCCTCGGCATGACCTTCTCGATCATCCTCTGGATGCCGAGCTGGGGCGGCATGATCAACGGCCTGATGACGCTCTCGGGCGCATGGGACAAGCTCAGGACCGATCCCGTGATCCGCATGCTCGTCGTCTCGGTCGCCTTCTACGGCATGTCGACCTTCGAAGGTCCGGTCATGTCGATCAAGGCGGTGAATTCACTCTCGCACTACACCGACTGGACGATCGGACACGTGCATTCCGGCGCGATGGGCTGGGTCGGCTTCGTGACCTTCGGCTCCGTCTACTGTCTCGTGCCCTGGCTCTGGAAGCGTCAGCGTCTCTACTCGCTCGCGCTCGTGAACTGGCACTTCTGGATCGCGACCCTCGGCATCGTGCTCTACATCACCTCAATGTGGGTGTCGGGCATCCTGCAGGGCCTGATGTGGCGCGCCTATGACGCGCAGGGCTTCCTCGTCTACTCCTTCGTGGAGACGGTCGCGGCGATGCATCCCTTCTTCGTCATCCGCGCATTGGGCGGTGCCCTCTATCTCGCTGGAGCCCTGATCATGGTCTATAATTGCTGGCGCACGATCCGCGGCGACATCCGCGAGAGCGAGCCTGTCGCCGAGCCTGTGGCAACGCCGCAGCTCGCCGCGCAGCCGGCTGAGTGAGGAGGATCGCATGTCCAGATTCACTCACGCCACGATCGAAAAGAACTCGATCCTCCTGCTTCTGCTCTCGCTCATGGCGGTGTCGATCGGCGGCATCGTCGAGATCGTCCCCACCTTCCTCATCAAGACGACGATCGAGGATGTGAAGGGCGTACGGCCTTACTCGCCGCTCGAACTGGCGGGTCGCAACATCTATATCCGCGAGGGTTGCTATCTCTGCCACAGCCAGATGGTCCGCTCGCTGCGGGCCGAGGTTGAGCGCTACGGCCACTATTCACTCGCGGCCGAGAGCAAGTACGACCACCCCTTCCAGTGGGGCTCAAAGCGCAACGGCCCGGATCTCGCCCGTATCGGCGGGAAGTATTCGGACGAATGGCATCGCCTGCATATGGAGAGCCCGCGCAAGATCGTGCCGGAATCGATCATGCCGGGCTACCCGTTCCTCGCCAGGACGCCGCTCAATTACAGGCAGATCGAGAACGACATGAAGGCGCTTCGCGTCACGGGCGTTCCCTATACGGATGAGGACATCGCAAATGCCAAGGCCGACCTGGAGGCGCAGGCTTCGAGCGAGGCCGACACCGAAGGGCTGATGGCGCGCTATCCAAAGGCCGTCGCGCGCGACTTCGACGGCAATCCGAAGGAGATCACGGAGCTCGACGCGATGATCGCCTACCTCCAGATGCTCGGTACCCTCGTGGACTTCAATGCCTACGAGAATGCCGACTTCAATCAGTGAGGTGACGCCATGATGGCACACGGATTCGCATCGGCATGGGCGGGTATGGCCGGCCTGGCGATCTTCATCACCCTGTTCGTGGCGGCGCTCGGCTATGCGCTCTGGCCGAGCAACGCGCGGACTTTTGAACATCTTGCACGCTTGCCGTTGAACGACGATGAAGGGGGCCCCCGGCCATGAGTGAGAAGGTGCATGTGGACGAGGTGTCGGGAACGACGACGACCGGCCATGAGTGGGACGGTATTCGCGAACTCAACAACCCTCTGCCGAAGTGGTGGGCCTATCTCTTCTTCGCGTGCATCGTGTGGGCGGTGGGCTACTGGGTCGTCTATCCGGCCTGGCCTTATCTCACGGGAGAGGGCTGGACCTACACGAAGGGCGTCGCCGGCTATACCGAGCGCAGCGAAGTCGCGACTCAGCTCAAGGCCCTCGCCGCGAGTCGCGCCGAAACGCTCAAGGTGATCGAAGAGACGCCCATCGAGGAGATCGCGAAGAACGAGAGCCTGCTGGAAGTGGCGCTCGCGGGCGGCAAGGCCGCTTTCGGCGACAATTGCGCGGGCTGCCACGGCTCGGGCGCGCAGGGCGGCAACGGCTTCCCCAATCTCAACGACGACGACTGGCTCTGGGGCGGCACGCTTGCCGACATTCAGACGACCATCGCCCATGGCATCCGCTGGGAAGCCGACGAGAACACGCGCCAGAACCAGATGCCGCGCTTCCTCGATGACGGCATGCTCAAGCGCGAGCAGGTGAACGACGTCGCCGAATATGTGCTCTTGCTCAACGATGCCGCGACCGATGCGAACGCGGCAAAGCGCGGCGCCGAAGTCTATGCCCAGAACTGCGTGTCGTGCCACGGCGCGGACGCGAAGGGCAATCAGGAGCTTGGCGCGCCGAACCTGACCGATGCGATCTGGCTCTATGGCGGCGACAAGGCCTCGCTCGTGGCGACGATCTCGCATGGCCGCAACGGCGTCATGCCGGCCTGGGGCGCTCGCCTCGGCACCGGCACGGTCAAGGAACTCGCTCTCTATGTCCACTCCCTCGGCGGAGGCAAGTAAGGCAGCGTAAAATGCCCCAGGAGAAGTTGAAGCTTCAGGCTCTTGCCGATGAAGCGGTGGCGGAAGTGAGGCCCGCCCTCTCCGGTGCGCAGCACCGCGAGGGGGAGGAGCCCATCGAGGCGGTGAATTCGCCGAACGTCATCCCGCTCTATGAAAGCCGGGTCAAGGTTCAGCCGAAACTCGTCCGGGGCACGTTCCGCCGCATCAAATGGATCGTGATGGCGGTGACGCTGTCGATCTATTACCTCACGCCCTGGCTGCGCTGGGATCGGGGACCGCATCTCCCCGATCAGGCCGTGCTGCTCGATTTTCCGGGCCGGCGCTTCTATTTCTTCTTCCTCGAGATCTGGCCGCAGGAATTCTACTACATCACCGGCCTGCTGATCCTCGCCTCCATCGGGCTCTTCCTTGTGACGAGCCTCGCGGGACGTGTCTGGTGCGGCTACACCTGTCCGCAGACGGTCTGGACCGATCTCTTCATCCTGATCGAACGCATGATCGAAGGCGATCGCTCGGCGCGCATCCGCCTCGACCGGAGCCCCTGGAGCTTCAACAAATTCTGGCGCAAGGGCGTCAAGCACACGCTCTGGATGGCGATCGCGGTGGCGACGGGCGGCGCGTGGATTTTCTATTTCGCCGACGCGCCGGCGCTGGCGGTGAGCCTCTTCACATTCGAGGCGCCCTATCTCGCCTATGTCTTCATCGCGCTCTTCACCTTTACGACCTATACGCTCGGCGGCATCGCGCGAGAGCAGGTTTGCATCTATATGTGCCCCTGGCCGCGCATCCAGGGCGCGATGTTCGACGAGCACTCCTTCCTTGTGAGCTACAAGGTCGATCGCGGCGAGCCGCGCGGCGCGCACAAGAAGGGCACGAGCTGGGAAGGGCGCGGCGATTGCATCGACTGCGCGCAATGCGTGGCGGCATGCCCCATGGGCATCGACATTCGCGACGGCATGCAGCTTGAGTGCATCCAGTGCGCGCTCTGCATCGACGCATGCAACGACGTCATGGATCGCGTCGGCCGCCCGAGAGGGCTCATCGCCTATGACACGCTCGGCAATGAGCAGCGCCGCAAGGCGGGCCTGCCGCCGAAGCTCAACCTCGTGCGCCCCCGCACCATCGTCTATTCGGTGGCGCTGGTCGCTGTGGCCGCCGTCATGCTCGTCGCGCTGGTGACGCGCCACACGCTCGAGGTCAGCGTTCTGCGCGACCGCAATCCGCTTTTCGTGACCCTGTCGGATGGCAGCATCCGCAATGGCTACAACGTCAAGATCATCAACAAGGAAGCCTATCCGCACACCGTGCGCGTCAGCGTCGAGGGTCTCGATGGCGCTCATCTCATCACCACTGCCGAAAATGGCGATCCCTCGCGCGTGGATGTCGGCGCCGACACGCTGAAATCGGTGAAGCTCTTCGTGAGCCTTCCCAAGGAGCGGCTCGGCCAGCTTCAGGACGGCGAGGCGCTGATCCGCTTTGTCGCTACAATTCCCGAAACCGGCAAGACGGCGCAGGTGGAGACGAGCTTCAGAGGGCCTGAACAATGACGGCGAACAACGCAACCTCCTCCGGTCCCGGCCGGTTCACCGGCTGGCATTTTCTCGCGATCTGCCTTGCGAGCTTCGGCATCGTCTTCGCGGTCAATGGCTACTTCATCTTCAAGGCGGTGGCGACTTTCGACGGTCTTGAGGTCAACGACGCCTATCAGAAGGGCCGGGCCTATAATCAGGTCATCGAGGCCATGGAGGTGCAGAAGGCGCGCGGCTGGAAATCCTCGCTCGATGTGAAGCCGGGCAGCGCGCCTCAGGGCACGCAACTTGTGCTCACGCTCGCCGATCGGGGTGGTGCGCCGCTCAACGGGCTCAAGGTGCGGGCGACATTCTGGCGGCCGGTCGTGGCGGGCGCGGATCAGGCGAAGCCGCTCGCGGAAACGGCGCCTGGCCGATACGAGGCGCAATTCCTGCTCCCCTATGACGGCGTGTGGGCGATCCGCGTCGCCGCCCTCGACGACAAGGGCGAAACCTTCGTCGAGGAAAAGCGCGTCTTCATCAAGGCCCGTTAGGTAAAGAGGCATGGCGGACACAGCGAGACACGAGCAACCCGTCACGGCGCCGAGGGTCGATCCCGGTGTCTTCGTGCGCGTCGCCGAGGACGGCGGCGAGGCGCGGCTCGATCTCGTGGTGCAGTCGATGCATTGCGCCGGCTGCATAGGCCGCATCGAGCGCGCGCTGAATGAACTCGAAGGCGTCACCTTCGCGCGCGCCAATCTTTCGACGAAGCGCGTTTCGGTGCGCTGGGACGCGGCGGCGCTCAAGGCTTCCGCCATTGTCGACAAGCTCGCCTCCATCGGCTTCGAGGCGGTTCCCTTCGATACGAAGCTCATGGGCGTGCTCGATGAGACGGAGGCGAAGAGACTTCTTCGCGCCCTCGGTGTCGCGGCCTTCGCCTCGATGAACGTGATGACCCTGTCGGTGTCGGTCTGGTCGGGGCTCGTCACCGACATGGAACCGGAGATGCGGGCCTTCTTTCATTGGGTGTCCGCGCTGATCGCGCTGCCGGCCATCGTCTATTCGGGCCAGCCCTTCTTCCGCTCCGCCTGGGCGAGCCTGAAGAAGCGGCAGATGAACATGGACGTGCCGATTTCGCTGGCGATCACGCTCGCCACAGCGATGAGCCTCGTCCAGACCATCGTCAATTCGGAGCACGTCTATTTCGACGCGAGCATCACGCTCATCTTCTTCCTCTTGATCGGCCGCTATCTCGACATTCAGGCGCGCAACCGCGCCTGCTCCGTGGCGCAGAACCTGCTGGGCCTTCGCGCGGTCGCTGCGACCGTCATAGAGGCGGACGGCACGCAGCGCTCCGTCGCGGTCGAGACGCTGGAGCCGGGCATGGTCGTCGCCGTCGCGGCGGGTGCCCGCATTCCCGCCGACGGCCTCGTCGCCAGCGGCAAGAGCGACGTCGATACGAGCCTGGTGACGGGCGAGAGCGTGCCGGAAGCGGTCCGCCAGGGCACGCCCGTTTTCGCGGGCACGCTCAACATGACGGCGCCGCTCAGCGTCACGGTGACGGCGCGTGATGAAAACTCGCTCCTCTCCGAGATCGTCCGCCTCATGGAGACGGCCGAGCAGGGACGCTCCGCCTATGTCCGCATCGCGGATCGCGCCGCGCGCATCTATGCGCCCTGCGTCCATGTTCTCGCGCTGACGACGGTCATCTTCTGGCTTGCCATGGGCGCCGGCTATGCGACCGCGCTCACCAATGCGATCGCGGTGCTGATCGTCACCTGCCCCTGCGCGCTGGGGCTTGCGGTGCCCGTGGTGCAGGTGGTGGCGACGGGACGGCTCCTGCGGCGCGGCGTGCTCGTGAAAGCGGCCGACGGGCTCGAGCGTCTGGCGGAGATCGACACCATCGTCTTCGACAAGACCGGCACTCTGACGCTGGGGCGGCCCGAACTTGTGAATGCGGAGAGCCACAGCGCCACCGACCTTTCCATGGCGGCAGCACTTGCGCGGACGAGCCGTCATCCGCTTTCCCGCGCGCTTGCCGAAAGCGTCGGCGCCGTGCCGCTGCCCGTGCTCTCCGACGTGCGTGAGGAGCCGGGGCAGGGGCTCGAAGGCACGCTCGACGGCCGGACGATCAGGCTCGGCAATCGCGACTGGGTCGGCGTCGCGGCGGCGGGTGACGAGGAGCATGGCGGCTCCGAGATCTGGCTGAAGCGTGGGCACGGCATGCCCGTCTGCTTCCGCTTCAACGATACGCTCCGCTCCGACGCGGTCGAGACCATTGCGGCGCTGAAGGCGCGCGGTTTCGCCATCGAGCTGCTTTCCGGCGATCGCGAGCCCGCGGCCCGCAGCGCCGCCGATGCGCTCGGCATTTCCGTCTGGCGGGCGGGCGCCAGGCCCGATGCGAAGATCGCGCGCTTGAAGGAACTCGCCGATCAGGGCCGCAAGGTTCTGATGGTGGGCGACGGGCTCAACGATGCGCCTGCGCTGCGGGTCGCGCATGTCTCGATCTCGCCTGCAAGCGCCGCCGATGTGAGCCAGGTCGCCGCCGATTTCATCTTCCAGGGCGCGAAGCTCGCGCCCGTCGTCGAGGCGATCGAGGTGGCGCGGAAATCCCGCCGCCTCGTTTTCGAGAATTTCGGGCTCTCGCTCGCCTATAATGCGGTCGCGATCCCGCTCGCCTTTGCGGGTTTCGTGACGCCGCTCATTGCCGCCATCGCGATGTCGGCGTCCTCGATCACGGTGACGCTGAATTCGCTGCGTCTGAACCGGGGGCAGAAGGCGGAGGTGCGCCTATGAGCGTTCTCGTCTATCTCATTCCGGCTGCGCTTCTGCTCGGCGCGCTGGGCCTTGCCGGTTTTCTCTGGTCGCTCAAGACCTCGCAATATGAGGATCTCGACGGCGCGGCCGAGCGCATTCTTCTCGACGATGACGACAAGCCTCTCTGAGTCATCGGGCGCTGCCTGCCGTCGCGGTTTGATACCGAGGCCCGAATTTCCTTGACAGGGGCGCGCCTGCTTGGCGCCATCGATGCCGGGTTGACGACGGAGCAATGCGCTGAAAGCAGAGACCATGCCGGGTGGGGATTGGAGAGGGCCGCGT
>NZ_DAOKYX010000020.1:0-43754 GCF_035325945.1 Parvibaculum sp. | reverse complement strand
CCCGTGGCCCGCGCGCCGAAGATGGAAGCGCCCCGCGCCACGATAACTACGGTTGCGCCTCCGGCGAAGGCGGCCGCGACCAGCGCGCCCTCCGCTTCCATGTCCGTTCCCGAAATTACGCCGCCCCAGGGCGATGCGACGCAGCCGAACCGCAGGCCGCCTTATCCCGCCATGTCGCGCCGCCTCGGCGAGGAGGGCACGGTCGCCCTCCTCCTCCATGTGACGGCGTCAGGCGATGTCGATGAGGCGCGGATCGAGAAGTCGAGCGGCTATGCGCGGCTCGACAAGGCAGCGGCGAGCGAGGCGACGAAGTCCTGGCGCTTCACGCCCGCGATGAAGGGCGGATCGCCAATCGCGGTGTGGCACCGCTATCTGGTAACTTTCCGGCTGGATGAGGAATGAGAGGCGCCCGTCTCGCGTGCGCCGAAGCTGTGGTGAAGAGAAGCGGGGGAAGAGCGATGACGAGCGGAGCCTTGAAGCGCCGGATGAAAGCGGCATGCGCCCGAACGGGGCGCGCCATGGTGAAGGCGCAAGCGCTGCTCCTCATGGCCGCTTTGGCTTTCTTCATCATGGCGGGCAGCGGCGCTTCGGCCACGGATGAAGCACCGCCAGCCTTCGCCACATCGGCTCCTGCCGCGGCGATCGGCGAACCCGCCACCCCCTCGGCCGAAAATCCTTACGGACTTCGCTCCCTGTGGCAGCAGGGCGATCTCATCGCGCGGGTGACGCTTCTCATCCTCGCCATCATGTCGGCCGGAAGCTGGTACATTCTTTTCGTGAAGCTCGCCGAGCAGCGCGCCCTTTTCGCCGAGGCGCGCAAGGCCATGAAGCGCCTCGCGCAATCCGCCAACATGACAGAGACGTTGCAAGGTCTGCCTGAAGAGGGCGCCTTCCGTGCGGTTACGCAGGCGGGCATTGCCGCCGCGGAGCAGCACGCCCGCGGGCTCACCGCCGAGGTGAGCCTGATCGACTGGACCGCCTCCGCGCTCGGCCGCGCGGTCGATAGTGTGCAGGCGGAGCTTCAGAGCGGGCTCGCCTTTCTCGCAACCGTCGGTTCCACCGCGCCTTTCGTCGGCCTCTTCGGCACTGTATGGGGCATCTATCACGCACTGATCGCGATCGGCATTGCGGGGCAGGCGTCGATCGACAAGGTGGCGGGGCCCGTCGGCGAGGCGCTCATCATGACGGCGATCGGCCTTGCCGTGGCCGTGCCTGCGGTGCTTGCCTATAACTGGCTCATCCGCCGCAACAAGGCCGCGCTCGACGAACTGCGCCGCTTTGCGGCTGAAATCCAGACGCGCATTCTCATCGGGCATTGACGGGGAAGCGGGAGCGGAGGCCGGCTGATGGCTCTCGGGATCGGTTCTGACGGCGCGGACGAAGACGAACTCATGTCGGCGATCAACACGACGCCGCTCGTCGATGTCATGCTTGTGCTCCTCATCGTCTTTCTGATCGCAATTCCTGTCGCGATTGAAACCGTGCCGGTGAGGCTGCCCAGAGCGTCCAACGTCGCGACGCAGACAAAGCCGGAGAACGTCATTCTCGCCGTCGATCGCGACGGGAGCATCTTCTGGAACAGCGAGAAGATGGCCGACCGCGCCATGCTTCTGCGGCGGCTTGACGAAGTTGCGGCTCGAAAGCCGCAACCCGAGATTCATGTTCGCGGCGACAGGGACACGCGCTTCGAGTTCATGGGCCGCGTCATGGCGGCCTGCGCGCGCGCGGGCATCGGCAAGGTCGCCTTCATCACCGAGCCCGAAGCGGGCGCCGGAGAGGAGGCGCGCTGATGGCGATCCTGCCCCGCCGCGACGATGAAGACTTCATGGTCGAGATCAACACGACGCCGCTCATCGACGTCATGCTGGTTCTTCTCATCATGCTCATCATCACGATCCCCGTTCAGACCCATGCCGTGAGGCTCGATCTGCCCGAGCCGCAAGCCGCGGCATCGCCGGAAAGGCCGAAGGTGGTCGATCTCGTTATCGCGGCCGACGGTGCCGTGTCATGGAACGGTGCGGCCGTGCCAACAGAGAGCGCGCTCGACGATCTTCTTCGCGCGGCCTCGCGCCGGGAGCCTCAGCCCGAACTGCATATCAAGGCCGACCCGCTCGCGAGATACGAGCCTGTCGCGAAGGTGCTTGCCGCGGCGCAGAGGGTGGGCGTCGAGCGCCTCGGCTTCGTGGGCATCGAGCGCTATTCGGATTAAAGCCGACGCGATCTTGGTTATGCAGCATAAAAATGTAAATACAGATTCATGCGACACTATGCCGTTAAATATTCTTCTTCCTGTCAATCCGGCGGCGAATTACCGTGTTGGCCTCGACGGCAATAGCAGAAGGAGAACCTTCCATGTCCGTTCAGCTGGGCGACACCGCCCCCGATTTCGAGGCCGACACGACCGAAGGCCACATCAAATTTCACGACTGGATCGGCGACAAATGGGCAATCCTGTTTTCCCATCCGCGTGACTTCACGCCGGTCTGCACGACCGAGCTTGGCTATGTGGCGCGGCTGAAGCCGGAATTCGACAAGCGCAACGTGAAGGCGATCGGTCTTTCCATCGATCCGGTCGACTCGCACAAGAAGTGGTCGGAGGATATTCGCGAGACGCAGGGCTCCGCGCTCAACTTCCCCATCATCGCCGACCCCGACCGCAAGGTCGCCGGGCTCTATGGCATGATGCATCCGAAGCATGACGAGGTTTACACTGTCCGCACCGTCTTCGTGATCGATCCGGCAAAGAAGATCCGCCTGACCATCACCTATCCGCAGACGACGGGAAGGAATTTCGATGAAATCCTCCGCGTGATCGACAGCCTGCAGATGACGGACGGTTATGCGGTTGCGACGCCGGTGAACTGGAAACCGGGCGATGACGTCATCATCGTCAACTCGGTGACAGATGAAGCGGCCAAGACGAAATTTCCGAAAGGCTGGAAGGCGCTGAAGCCCTATCTCAGGCTGACGCCGGATCCGCGCCGCTGATCCCGCCTCATTGGCGATCGACAAGGGCCGGCCGCTCGCGCCGGCCCTTTTCGTTCCCCGTTCCGGCACGCTCCGCGTCATTATCGATTCAGCGAGCTGCGATAATGCTCTAGTCTGCCGCGAAAGGGACGAACCCGAGCGAAGAAACCGTTGGAGAGGGGCGATGCCGACACCCAAGGATGCCACAGAAGCCACCTGTCGCGCGCATGCGCATGTGCGCGCATCGCTGCCCGCTGACACGGGCGCCGATTTCGAAAATTCGAGGCGTGGTTTCATCGACACCATTCCCGATGCGAAGTCGCTCAACGAGGCGGGCTTTCCGGTGTGGGACATGGGGCAGTTCGCCTTCGAGGTGGAAGGAAGCGAAGCGCCCGATACCGTCAATCCGAGCCTTTGGCGACAGGCGCAGCTCAATTCGATCCACGGCCTTTTCAAGGTGACGGACGGCATCTATCAGGTCAGGAATTTCGATCTATCGAACATCACCTTCATCGAGGGCGAGAAGGGCATCATCGTCATCGACCCGCTGATCTCGTCCGAGACGGCGCGCTCGAGTCTCGATCTCTATCGCAAGCACAGGGGCGAGAGGCCCGTCACCGCCGTCATCTACACGCATTCCCATGTGGATCATTATGGCGGCGTGAAGGGCGTGCTCACCGACGATGACCTTGCGCGAGGAGATGTGCGCATCATCGCCCCGGAGGGCTTTCTCGAGCATGCGGTGAGCGAGAACGTGCTCGCGGGCAACGCGATGGGCCGCCGCGCGACCTATATGTATGGCGCGCTCCTGCCGCGCGGGCCGAAGGGGCATGTCGATGCGGGTCTCGGCAAGACCGTCTCTCTCGGTCAGGTGAGCCTCGTGCCGCCGAACGAGATCATCAAGCGCACAGGCGAGAAGCTCGTCGTCGATGGCGTCGAAATCGTCTTCCAGATGACGCCCGACACCGAAGCGCCGGCGGAAATGAATTTCTATTTTCCGGGCATGAAGGCGCTCTGCATGGCGGAGAACTGCTCCTGCCACCTGCACAACATCTACACGCCGCGCGGCGCGCAGGTGCGCGATGCGAAAAGCTGGAGCTACTACATCAACGAGGCGATCGAGCTTTTCGGCGGCGACACGGATGTGCTCTTCGCCAGCCATCACTGGCCGCGCTGGGGCCGAGGCGACGTCATCACCTATCTCGAAAAGCAACGCGACCTCTACAAATACATTCACGACCAGACGCTGCGCCTCGCCAATCACGGCCTGACGCCGCTCGAGATCGCCGAGGAAATCGCTCTGCCGCCCACGCTCGCGAGCGAGTGGTACACGCGCGACTATTACGGAACGCTGAGCCACAATGCCAAGGCCGTCTATCAGCGCTATCTCGGATGGTTCGATGGCAACCCGGCCCATCTCCGTCCCCTGCCGCCTGTCGAGGCGGCAAAGCGCTATGTCGAGTTCATGGGCGGCGCGGATGCGCTTCTCGGCAAGGCGCGGGCCTCTTACGACAAGGGCGACTATCGCTGGGTCGCGGAAGTCGTGAACCATCTCGTCTTCGCAGATCCCGCCAATGCCGAGGCGCGGCATCTGCAGGCCGACGCGCTGGAACAGCTTGGCTATCAGGCGGAATCGGGCCCCTGGCGTGGCTTCTATCTCACAGCCGCGATGGAGCTTCGCAATCCGCGTCCGCCCTCGCCGACGCCACGCCCGGGCGCAAGCGGGCAGGTGCGCGCGCTGCCCGCCGAACAGCTTCTCGACTCGCTTTCCGTCCGCCTCAACGGGCCGACGGCGGGGGCGAAGCGCTATACCTTCAATGTGAGTTTCACCGATACCGGCGAGACTTATCTGCTCTCGCTCGAAAATGCCGTCCTCCATCACGCCAGGGGCAAGAAAAGCGCGAAGCCCGATGCGAGCCTCACAATCACGAAGCCTGCTTTCGCCGAACTCGTGCTCCACGAAAAGAAGCTCGATGCGCTGATCGCGGCGAAGCTCGCAAGCGTCGATGGCGATGCGGCGGCGCTCGTCGATTTTGTCGAGTTGCTCGACATCTTCGACTTCTGGTTTGAAATCGTAATGCCGTAACGGAAAGACCGAACATGAAGAACGATGTGAACCGCCAGTTCCGCTTGAAGTCGCGTCCTTCAGGCAGGATCAAGACTTCGGATTTCGATCTCGTGCGCGAGCCGGTGCCCGAGCCGGGGGCGGGCGAGGCGCTGGTGCGGGTCGTCTATCTGAGCCTCGATCCGACGAACCGGATCTGGATGAGCGACATGGATCAGTACATGCCGCCGGTCGAGCTTGGCGAGGTCATGCGCGGCGGCGGCATCGGCGTCGTCGTGAAGTCGAATTCGCCGCGCTACAAGGCTGGCGATCATGTGTCGGGCCTCACCGGCTGGCAGGACTACTGCATCGCGGATGAAGGCGCGCGCGCCATGAGCGTTCTGCCGCAAGGCTTGCCTGTGCCGCTGACGGCGATGCTCGGCGCCTGCGGCATGACAGGCCTCACCGCCTATTTCGGCCTGCTCGAGCTTGGCAAGCCCAAGCCGGGCGAAACGGTCGTCGTCTCGGCGGCGGCGGGCGCGGTCGGTTCGGTCGTCGGCCAGATCGCGAAGATCAAGGGCTGCCGCGCGGTCGGCATTGCCGGCGGGCCGGAGAAGTGCCGCTTCATCACCGAGGAGCTGGGCTTCGATGCGGCGATCGACTACAAGCGGCCGGACTGGAAGGAACGGCTCGCCGAGGCGACGCCCAACGGCATCGATGTCAATTTCGAGAATGTCGGCGGCGAGATCATGGAAGCCGTCATGGCACGGATGAATCTCTTCAGCCGCATGCCGCTTTGCGGAATGATCTCTGGCTACAACACCGACCAGCCGATGCGCGCCGATTGCTCGCCGATCCTGATGCGGCGCATCACCGTTCGCGGCTTCATCGTCGTCGACTTCATGGAGAAATTCGCCGAAGGCGCGATGCAGCTCGCCCAATGGGTCGCCGAAGGCAAGATCCGGCATCGCGAAACCATTGTCGAAGGCCTGGAAGCGGCGCCCACCGCCGTCAACAAGCTTTTCGACGGCGAGAACATCGGCAAGCTCATCGTCAGGGTGGCCGACCCGGCAAGCCTTTGACGAGGCGGCGGCGTCACCTGATCAGAAGACCTGGCCGGTGACGTCGCGCCCCTCGGGCACGATATAGACGACCTTTCCGTTCGCATCCTTCACCGGCACGAGCGAGAGGTCGATCTTGTGCGTTTCGCCGCCCGTCCTGATCTCCGTCGTGTAGCGCACCGTCTCGCCGCGTGCGCAGGCGGCGATCGCCGCCTTGAGCCGCTGGCGGGCGAAGTCGTCGGTCGTGAACTCGCCGCCCGCCCATGGCAGATCCCAGAGCGCCAGCCCCTCGAGCCTTGCCGTGCCTTCCGTGAGCGCGCGGCCCGCGCGATTGATTTCGAGAACCGTGCCGTCGGGGCTGAGAAGGCCGATGGCCTCGAAGGCGTGATCGAAGATCGCGCGGAAGCGCCGCTCGCTTTCCCGCAGCCTTTCCTGTGCCCTCTTGCGCTCGGTGATGTCGCGCAGATGCGCCGTATAGGTGATGTTGCCGCCGACCGTGACCTTGGTGATCGTGGCTTCGAGGGGAAATTCCTCGCCGCTCTTGCGAAGCCCCGTGATTTCGCCGCGCTGGTTCATCAGCCGCGACGAGATCTTTCCAGCGCCGAAGGTTTCGACCTGCTCGGCGTGTCGCTGGCGAAAGCGCTCGGGCAGCAGCATTTCGAGGGGCTTGTCCAGAACCTCCTCGGCCTTGTAGCCGAATGTCTGCTCGGCCTTGAGGTTGAAGAAGGTGATCTTCTGTTCCGCATCGACGGAAACGATCGCGTCTTCGGCGATCATGAGGATGCGCGAAGCCTTGAGATGCGCTTCCTTGAAGGCGATCTGTTCCTGCCGCCGGGCGGTATTGTCGCGGAATGTGATGAGAAAGCGTCGCTCGCCGCCAATTTCGGTCTCGGCCACGCGCACATCGACGGGCATTTCATGGCCGGCCTTCGTCTTGCCGATGAGGTCGAGAAAGCGCGATTGCATATGGTCGGGCTCTGCCGCCCAGCGCGCGAGCCACTTCACGGGATCGGCGCGGCGGCCGGGCTGCTGCGGCACGAGCATGGTGATGGAGCGGCCGACGACCTCGTCCGCGCGATAGCCGAGAAGCTTCTCCGACGCCGGATTGAAATAGGTGATCTCGCCCTCGGGAGTGGCGATGATGATCGCCTCCGGCACATTCGCGACGATGGCGCGGAAGAATGCGCCGCCCCGCGTATCGTCCATGCTGGTATCGTTCATATCGGTCATGAGCCTTTCTGCCCGGCAGAAGGGAGTTCCCGCCCCGGCGCCCCACCGGGGCGGGAACCGTGCCGTCACTCGGCCGCGGCCGCCTCGCCGGTCGGGTGACCGCCTTCCATGGCGACGAGGACGCGGGGATCGTCGAAGACGGGAATGCCCGCTTCCTCATATTTCTTGAGCACGGTCGGCGTGAGCAGGCCGACACGCGCGATGGCCGGCATCATCAGATCCTTGAGCGCGTGAACCTGTCCGGGCGGGAGCGTCTGGGCGACGCCTTCGTCGGCCGCTTCCTGCAGGCCCTTGAAGAAATCGTTGGCGTCGATGCCGCTATTCTCCAGCACCTGCATGAAGCCGGGGTCGACGCGATTGGCGATCGTGCCCGCCGTCTGCGCCTGAACGAGAATGTTGACGGCGTTGAAGGCGAACTCCGCGAGGTCCTCCACATCGTCCTTGTGGAGGTTCTTGATCACTGGCCCGAGGAACACATGGCCGAAGGATACGTGCCGCGACTCGTCGCGCATCACGTTGAAGGTGAGCTGCTTCAGAAGCGGGCAGGTGGTCGAGCGGTACATGTTGTTGAAGGCGCCGAGCGCAAGCCCCTCGACGACCATGTTCATGCCGATCATCACCTTCTCGTAGCGATCCGACTGCAGCGTGGCGTCGATCAGCGCCTTGAGCCAGGGCGACATCGGATAGACCATGGCGATCTTGTCGCAATATTTGGAATAGACCTCGACGTGGCGGGCCTCGTCCATGGTTTGCGTCGCCGCATAGAGCTTCGCGCCAGCATCGGGCACCGAATGGGTGACGCAGGCCGCCGTCATCAGCGCGCCCTGCTCGCCATGCAGGAATTGCGAAAGGAGCTGCGCCGTCGAATGCGCGGTGAAGGTTTCCTGCTGCGACTTCGACAGCTTCTTGAAGAAGGACATCTTGTGATAGATGTCCTGCTCATTGTTGATGAGGGGCTTCGAGGGATCAACCGGCGTGTCCCAGGGCAGAAGATCGTCCGCGTCCCACTGGTTCTGCTTCGCGCGCTTGTAGAGATCGGCGACCTTCTCCTCGCCGAAGATGTAGTCGAAGTGCCAGGCGATATCCATGGGGTGGCGGTAGATGTCGTCCGGCGTCATCGTGACTTTCCAGTCGCCCTTCCGGACGACCTTCTCTGTCTTCGCGTTCATTGCCTTTCCTCCGCTGTGGGGCCGCTCGTTGACGCGCGGCCGGTGAAGCCTTCTCGGATGCGCGGAGCCTGGGCGTCCGCGCGGAGCGCAACTCAGTAC
The DNA here is from genome assembly GCF_035325945.1 of Parvibaculum sp. GTDB lineage: Bacteria > Pseudomonadota > Alphaproteobacteria > Parvibaculales > Parvibaculaceae > Parvibaculum. The sequence continues at coordinate 35,184 of NZ_DAOKYX010000020.1, read as the reverse complement.
TGGCGGGCAGGCGTGCGCACGACGAGGCCGTCGAGCGTGTCGTCCACCTTGATCTGGCAGGACAGGCGGCTGTTCTCTTTCACGTCGAAGGCGAAATCGAGCATGTCGCGTTCGAGTTCTTCCATGGGTGGAATTTTTCCGGCCCATTCGCCTTCGACATAGACATGGCATGTGGCGCAGGCACAGGCGCCGCCGCAATCGCCATCGATTCCCGGAATGGTGTAGCGCACGGCGCCTTCCATCACGGAAAGGCCGTTCGGTACATCGACCGAATGTTCGGTGCCGTCGAACTCGATATACTTGATCTTCGTCATGGGGCGCCGTCTTCCCGTCTCGTTCCTTGCCGCCTCTTTTTCGCGACCGTTCTGTCCGGTTGACCGGATCCCGGCGAGGCGGATACCCATGAAAAAACTGTATCTATTCCGGAGAGCCTGCCTCTGCGGCAAGGTGTCCAAAGCGGTTCGGCGGGGTGCGACAGATGGTCCGCGACATGCGCGGGCGCTGCTCGGATTGAATTTCATTCGCAGTCGGGTAGATGTCTCGCGCCCGCGCCGGTATCCTTTTTAATTCGTAAGCGGAGCAATCGGGGGCGGTCCCGCTTCCGGCCGCGAGGGCGGGGAAGCCATGGGGGCGGGGGAGGTTGCTGGCGCCGGGAGGGCTCCTCCGGGGAGCGGCCGGATGGCCCGAAAAGTGGTCGAAATGCAACTATACGGGCGCGGCGGGCATTCCTATATTGAAGGCAACAGGTTGCCAGGAAAGGGCGCTGACACATGACATATCGGGTAACGAGGCCCTTGATGGCCATCGGCGCGGCGGCGCTTCTGGCGGCTGCGATGGGCGCGGCGGCCATGGCGGCGGATGCCGGCGGGTCGAGCCAGGCCCCGGAAAATGCCGCACCGCAGCAGAGCGGCGATCAGAGCTATGAGATCCACGACGCGCCGGATTCGCCCCCCGTCAACTACCGCTCGAACGAGGACAAGCGCTACGCCACGCCGCAGCAGCACGATGCGGAGATGTATGCGGAACAGTATGAGCAGAAGCGCCGCGAGGAGGCGCTTCGGCAGAAGAAGCTGCTGGACAATATGAACCGGATTCAGCCCCGTGGCGGCCGGCTCGACGGCACCAGCGGTGGCCGCGACGAAACCTATCCGTCCCGTTCGCCCTTCTGAGGCCGAAGGTCGGCATGGATAGGCCGGGCGGCTTCGGCGCATGGAAAGGCGCTGAGGCCGTTCAGTAATCCCACTTCCAGTTGACGCCGACATCGCCGGAGGCGTCCTGCCCGATACGGGTGTCGACGCTGATCTGTGGCGTGATCTCGATCTCGACCTTGACCGAGGAATCGCTGGCGAGCGTGCCCTGCTCGACGCCGACATAGACCCCCTTCTGGATATATTTGCCTGCGGCGACGGTCGTCGCGCCCGACTGGGCCGTGCCGACCTGAAGCACGTCGAGGCCGAGCGATTTCTGGATCGCATCGAGCACGCCCACCCCGCCGAGCCCCCCTTTGCCCGAGAGCTGCGCGAGCGTGTTGGCAAGCTGCGCGGCTTCCATGGCTGTCAGCTCGCCCGCCCCCTTGTCGAAAAGAATTCGGGAGAGGATTTCGTCGCGCGGCAGATCGGGCGTCGAGGTAAACGCGATTTCCGGCGCCGAGCTTCGCCCGCTGACGGCGATTGTCGCAGTGAGGTCGCTGCGCGCATAGGCGAGGTTCACGTCGATGTCGGGATCGATGGGCGTGCGATCGAGAAAGCGCACGGCGCCCTTCTTGAGCGCGAAGCTCTTGCCCGCAAGGTCGAAGCTGCCGCGCAGGCTCGTGAGCGTGCCGCCGATGCGGGGATTGTCGGCGCGCCCGCTTATGGTGAGATCGCCCGTCCAGAGCGAGTCGAGATTGCGGCCGCTGACCCGCGCCGGGCTTCCGATCTTCACGCCGAGATCGAGCATGAGCGGTAGTGGCGACGATTTCTCGGCCGCTGCGCGCCGCGCGGGCGCGCCATTGATCTCGATGACGTCGATCTCGGCGACGCTGCCGGGCAGGCGGTCGGGAATGTGGATTTCCGCCTGTGTGGTCGTCAGCGCGCCATTGAGCGTGAGGGGCGTCTCTTCCGTTGGCGGAAAGGAGGGCCCCATGAGTTCGAGCTTGCCGTCGAACGAGATGTCGGCCTCCGCCGTCTGCACGAGCCGCGCCTTGGCGAATGTGGCGTTGATGGAGATGGCCGGGAAGGCGCTCCGGGCGAGGCGCACATCGCCCGCGGCTGAAACGCGGCCCTTGCCGCCGTCGCTCGCTTCCAGCGTGAAATGGAGGCTTTCGTCCTCGCGGCCTTCCAGATTGACCGAAAGGTTCCTGAGCATCGTGCCGCTGTCGAAATTCTCATAGACGCCATTGGCGATGGTGGCGCGGCCGCTGACGCGCGGCGCGGAAATGTCGCCGCCCGCGCTGAGCGCGATCTTCGCATTGCCGCTCAGTTGCTGGCCCTGCACATCGGCAAGCGCGACGAGCGAGGCGAGGGGGCCCTCCCAATCGAGGCTGGCCGAGACAGGGCCTTTCTGCGCGAGCATGGGCCATGCGCCTTCGGGATCGCGAATGAGCGGCAGCGACGCCTTGAGGTCGAAGGGCGATGTCGAAACACCTTCGGCACGCGCGGCAAGGTCGAGGCGCTCCTTCGCCCAGCTCCCGTCGAGGGTCGCGTTGAAGGCGGGCTGTTCGCGTTCGTCGGCACTTGCAAGCCGCACGCCCTCGAAGCGCAGACTCGCTGCGCCTGTGCCCTTGGCGCTGTCGAGGTCCACTTTCCCGGCCGCCGTGCCATGGGCGGCCTGCGAGAGGAAGAGCGGCGTCACCAGTTCGAGCGGCAGATGTTCCGTATCAAGATGAAGCCGAACGGCCCGCGCGCCGAGCACGAAATCGGCACGAGTGCGCCCCGCGCCGCCAGGGCCTTTCATGTCGAAGCTCGCGCCGCTGATCGAAAGTCCCTTGCTCACATCGAGTGTGGCGGGCTCGGCCAGTGCCATCGAGCTTTGGCCGATCGAGAAGGCGAGCGCGGAGACAGTGAGCCGGTCCCTGGCTGACGCGTAAAGCGCCGCCGCTTCGAGCGACACGGCTTCCGATTTGAAGCTCTCCCGCGTACCGGAAACATTGGCCGTGAGTGCGAGCGCCGAGAGCGGCCCCTGAGCCGTCGCGCCGAAGGAGGCGATCCGCGTCACCCCTGCCTGTCCCGATGCGGCCGAAAGCTTGCCGTTAATCTCCGCCTTGCCGCCTATGTCGTTCGCCGTCGCATTCAGGCTGACGCGATCAAGCGTCAGCATGTCTTCCTCGATCGTCATTCGCGGCGTATCGAGGCTGAACGCAATATTCTGCCGTCCCCCGCTCGCCTCCGCTTCGAGCGCCAGCGTGCCCGTGCCTCCGAGGTCGATGCCCGCGAAGCGGGAAAGTGCCGCCAGAGGTGCGTTCTCACCCTTGAGCTTGCCGGTGACGAGCCCGTCCGCAGTCATGGCGACATCGCCCGCGAGCGGAACCCCGAAGAGATCGCCCCTGAGCGCGTCGAGCCGCGCTCCGCCCTCGGCAGGAAGTGCGAGCGTTGCGTCGAGCGCCGCCTTGCCGTCCGCGCCGTCGAGGCGAAAGGCGAGCGGTCCCGAACCGGCGATAGTCGCCGTCGCGTCGAGCGTGGCGAGCCTCGCATCGAAGCCCGCAATGCTGCCCTTCGACAATTCGGCCTTGAGGGCGAGTGAGGGCGCGACCAGCGTTCCGCCTATCGTCGCATCGGCCGTGAGCGCGCCGGAAATCTCGTCGCCGCCGGGAAGCTTCGTGGCGTCGCCGGTTTCAAAATGCGCCTCGCCTGAAAGCAGATCGGTCGGCCCGCTGGCGAGATTGCCCCGGAGGTGGAAATGGCCGGAGGCCGGTGTGACCGTGAAGGAGGGGAGGGCGAACCCGCCATCCTTCGGCAGAATGATCGAACCATCGGCGCTGAGCGCGTTGCCCGCCAGCCGGTTGAGCGCCTCGTCGGCGAAGTCGAGCGAGCGCCCCTCCATGGTGAAGTCGCCAGCGAATTCGCCTGCGGGATCGAGCGCGAAGGGAGAGAGCGTGATCTTCGCTTCGCCTGCGAGCTTCTGCCCGGCAAGCGCGCCGAGGGGGGCGAGATCGGAGATTGCCGCCTCGGCCTTGCCTTTGGCGGTGCTGCCATCGAGCGCGGCCTCGCCGGAGAGGCGGATCTCGCCCGCCGGCGTGCTTATCGCGGCTTCGGCGATGCGGGCGATGTTGGCGCGCATGTCGAGCTTCGCGCCGATGCGCCATGCGAGAGGGGTAAGCGCGGCATTGCCCGGCGCATCGAGAAGCCGGTCGAGACCGGCGAGCGTGCCTTGCGCTTTGAGGTCATGCGGCACGGCGGATGAGGCGTTCGCAATGGCTGCCGATCCTTCGAGCCGAAGCTCGCCTGCGGCAAGGGCGATATTGTCGAGCTTCAGCGTGTCATCGCGGCCCCAGCCGATCTTCGAGGCGGCTTCGATGACGCGCGGCCGTCCGAGATCGGCGAGAAGCCGCGCCGCCATGTCGCCCTCCGCCCTGGCGCTCGCGTCGATATCGAGGGCGCTGTCCCAGCGGCCTTCGGCGCGCGCCTCGATGGCAATGACCTTGCCGCCGTCAATCCGCGCGTGCCCCGCGACATGGCCGTTCTCGTTCCGCGCGGCGGCATCGATGCTCAGGCGCTCGACGCCTTCGAGTTTCGCGAGCGTTGCGACGAGGCCGGGCTTTCCCGCCGCGCCGTCCTCGCCCTGCACACGAAGATCGAGCCCGCTGTTGCGCCGGTCGAAGAACACCCGCGCGTCGATCCTTCCGGGCGTGCGGTCCGTTCTCGCGGCGGCTAGCGAAAGATCGATCTGGCTCGGCGCGAGGAGGAACCGCGCCTCGGCTTCGAGCGTTGCGAGCGTCCCTTGCGCCTGCGGGTCGGCGAGCGCCTTGCCGAGAGAGAGGTTCTCGAACTTCGCCTCGTCGATCTCGATGGCGATGGGAAGCACCGGCAGGCTGAAGCCGCTCGTCTCGCCCGCGGGCGCCGGTTCCGTGCTCCGGGGCGCGCGCGAAATATCGAGCCCGCTGACGGCAAGCCGCTCGATGCTGAATTTGCCCGCAAGGAGCGCCGACGGCCGCCAGCGAAGCTCCGCGCTGCCGAGCGAAAGCCACTGCCCCTCGGCGTCGCTCACCGTGAGCCGCTTCACGACGAGCGTGGTCGGCCAGCGGCCTTCCATGTCGCCGATCGAGATTGTGGTGCCGCCGCGATTGATCTCCGCCAGTGCGCGTTCGAGCGCGGCGTGGCGGAGCGGCGCGATGTTGAGCGCGGAAAGAACGAGCGCCACGAGAATGAGCGCCAGCGCGCCCGTGCCGAAGAAGACGGCGCCCGCGGCGCGCGCAATGCCGGTCGTCTCGCGGAGATCGGGTGATGTGCGCTCCACCATCAGAAAGCCTGCCCGAGCGAGAAATAGACCTGAAAGGCGTCGTCGATGCCGTGCCGCCGGTTCAGCGGCACGCCGACATCGGCCCGGATGGGGCCGATCGGCGTGTAATAGCGCAGGCCCAGTCCAGCGCCCCATTGAAGCTGCTGGTTGAACTTCGGCGTCAGCGTCGAATAGGCATTGCCGCCATCGAGAAAGGCGACGATGCCGATATCGCGGGTGATGCGATAGCGCGCCTCGGTGCTCGCCTCGAAAACGGACCTTGCGCCGAGCGGCTTGTTGTTGGCGTCGAGCGGGCCGACGAGCTGGTAGGCATAGCCGCGGATGGAGCCGCCGCCGCCTGCATAGAAGCGCACCGATCCCGGCACGTCGAGCGTCTTCTGCGCCAGCATGGTGCCGTAGCGCCCACGGACTGCGAGCGTGAGATCGGGCCGCGTGCCGAAGCTCCAATAGGCCGTGCCCGTCGTCTCGATCTTGGTGAAGGTGACGGGCGTGCCGCTCCGCCCGGCATAGGGCGTCAGCGCAAGGGTGAGGCGCGTTCCCTCGGTCGGGTCGAGAAGATTGTTGCTGCCGTCATATCGCATGGTGAGCGGAAGGCCGAATAGTTCGTAGGCGTGGTAGCCGGTACTGTCGTCGGTGCGTTCGATCTCGAAGGAGACGCCCGCGCTCGCATCGAGATTGGGGCGCAGTTTGCGCGCAAGGCCGATGGCGGCTTTCACCCTGTTCTCGCGATAGGCGTCGGTGTCCTCATGCGCGATCTCGAAATCGGCGAGAAGGTTCTGATCGTCGCGCAGGAAATGCGGCTTGTTGAAATGCGCGCCTGCAAGCTGCTCGATCTCGGCGATGTTGAGATCGAGATGCAGCTTCTCGCCCGCGCCGAGGACGTTCCGGTGCTCCCAGAAACTGCGCACGCCCGGCCCCTCATTCGACGACCAGGTCGCGCCGACACCGACCGAGCGGTGGGCGCGCTCGCTGAGCGTGAGCTTCTGGGGCACGGTGTCACCTTCCGCTTCCTCGGATTCGAGCGAAACCTGATCGAAAAGGCCGGTCTTGCGCAGCGCCGCGACCGTCTCGTCGGCCTTGCCGCGATCGTAGGCGTCGCCGGGTTTGAATTTGGCGAGCGAGCGGACATAGTCCGGCTTCGTCCGGCCCTTGTTCTCGATCTCGATTTCGCCGAAGCGGCGCGGCTCCCCCGCCTCGATGGCGAGCGTGACGTCTGCCTCGTTCGCGGCAAGATCGACCACGACCTTGCGTTCCGCGAGTTTCGGGCGCGGATGGCCGCGATTTTCCAGATGCGTCAGCGCCGCATTGGTGAGGTCGATCACACGCTGCGCGCGCGCGGCTCTGCCGGGTTTCAGCCCGAGCGCCGCTCCGTCATGCGGCAGCAAAGCCTCGTCCGACGGGTGATCGGGATAGGTGATGACGAAGCTGCGGATCATGGTGCGCGGGCCCAGCGCGACGCGATAGACGACATCGAAGCGCCCGCCGGCTGCTTCCTGAATCACGGGCTCGGCGGTGCCGTTGTAATAGCCCTCGGATCGCAGAACCTGGATCATGCGATCGGCATCGTCCGTTGCCCGCCGCCGCAGCTGGCCGAGCGTCGGCGGTGGCGGCGCCTTCCCCTTGCCGAGCGTGACGGCATCTTCGAGAAGCGTGCGCAGCTCGTCCGGAATTTTCCTGCCTTCGATCCGCGTCGTGAATTCGAGCTGGCCGGAAGGCTTCTCCGCCTGCCCCTTTGCAGCCACGGGTTGCGAACCGGCATGCGAAGGCACTGCGGCAACGCCGAGCGCGGCGAGGAGGGCGAGACTCAGCGGCGCGGCGGCGCCCCGCAAGGGCGCAAAAGGCGATGCGTCCACCCGCGCATCGGACGTGCTCGCGATGCGCTGGAAGCGCGCTGCGGCCTCCACGAGCGGATGACGTTGTGCACGGGAAAAACCCGGTTGGAACAGCCGGGAAAAGTTCGTACGAAGCATAAGGAGATCATAAGGTGCTTCGGGGATATGCCGAAGCTATCTTGACCGGTTTAATGGCGTTCATTAGGTTCGTTGCATGACGACAAAGGACAATGTGGCCACCCGGCGCGGCGATACGCGAACGCGCCTCATCGTCGCTGCCGAGAAGCTCTTCGGCGAGCGCGGCATCCACGGCGTGACCCTGAAGGAGATCAACGCCGCGGCCGGGCAGCGGAACGAATCCGCGCTTCACTATCATTTCGGATCGAAGCGCGCGCTGGTCGAGGCCATCATGCGTCACCGCGTGGCGGACGTCGATCTGCGCCGGCAGGAGATGCTCGACGAACTCGTGAAGGCGGGGCAGGAGGCCGATCTGCGCGCCCTGTTGCGCGCGACCTTCATGCCGCTGCTCGAGCTGCTCGGCAGCGCGGAGGGCGTGCGCTTCATCCGCTTCATGGCCGAAATCCTTCATTCGTCCGATTTCGACTTGCCGACCGTCGCACTTCGCAGCGAGTTTCCGGGAATTACGCGCGCGAACGCGCTCATCGTCGCCGCCCTCGGCGATCTCGCGCCGGAGATCGCTATCCAGCGTCAGCGCTTCATGGTCGAAATGGCGCTGAGTTCGCTTGCCATCTGGACGCGGCATCACGATGCGGCCCATGAGGTGGCGGCGCGCGACCTCTTCATCGCCAATCTCTTCGATTCGATCGTCGGCTTCCTGACCGCCCCCGTCTCGCCCGAAACGCTCGATGCCTTGAAGCGCATGGCGAACACGCCGCGCAAGCGCGAACGGAAATAGCCGGCGGGCTCAGGGCCCCGGTGCCGCGAGCACCGTCCTGAAGCCCAGATGGCTCGTCGCCAGATCCGCCTCCTGGCCCTGGCGTGAACCGCTGCGGTAGCGCATGCAGTAATTGGGCGCGCAGAGATAGGAGCCGCCCTTGATGACGCGGCGGCTTGTGTCGGCTTTTTCGCTCGCATGATTCTCGCGGTAGGGGTCCGACGTCCACTCCCAGACATTGCCGATCATGTCGTAGAGCCCATAGGCATTGGGCTCGAAACATCCGGCGGGCGCAAGGCCGACAAAGCCGTCATCGCCCGTGTTGATGATCGGGAAAAGCCCCTGCCAGGTATTGGCCTGTCTCGGCTGCTCGTGATCGGGCGTGCCCGTCCTGCCGCCGCGCGCCGCCCATTCCCATTGCGCCTCGCTCGGGATGCTGCGGCCCTTCCAGCGCGCATAGGCTTCGATGTCTTCATAGGCGAGCGCGACGACGGGGAAGTTTTCGTAAGCCTCGATGGAGCTGCCGGGCCCCGCCGGATGGCGCCAGTTCGCGCCCGGAACATATCGCCACCACTGGCTGATATCGCCTTTGCCGTCTATGTCGTTCGGCATGATGAAGACGACCGCGCCCGGCTCGCGCATTTCCGGTGGCAGGCCGGGATGCTTCGCCGGATCGACCGGCCGCTCGGCAGCCGTGACATAGCCCGTCGCCGCGACGAAGGCTGCGAACTCGCCATTGGTGACTTCGTGGCGGTCCATCCAGAAGCCGGAAACCTCCGCATGGCGCGCTGGCCCCTCCTCGGGATAGACATTGTCGCCCATCTCGAAACTTCCGCCCGGCACCCAGACCATGCCGGGATGGGGGCCGGCACGATCCGTGGACGGATCGAGACAGGCGCGCGGGGCGGCTTCGGCGAGCCGCGCCGCTTCCCTGCCGCCCACGCTCCATATCGCGGTGAGAGCGGCGGCGGCCGCGACCGCCGCCACCGCGGCGATGATGAGGCGACGCCGCGTCATTCGAGACTTGTCCCCATTGCATTGTCGCGCGGCATCAGTTCGCCCAGTAGATATATTCGTCGTCGGGCTTCGCGGGCACGCCGAGCGGATGGTCGATGGCGATCGGACCTTCGAGGAGCGCGGGCCAGATGGGCTTTGCCTGCTCGCTGTCGATGCCGTCGAGAATCTTCTTCAGTTCCGCCACTTTTTCGGGTTGGCTTTCCGCGAGATTGGCCTGCTCGGTCGGATCGCTCTTGAGGTCGAAGAGCCACATCTTGTCTGGCCGCGCCGAGACCTGGAGTTTCCAGTCGCCATCGAGCAGCACCTTGTAGTCGCCGGAGCGCCAGAAGAGCGTCTTGTGCGGCCGTCCTTCGGTCTTGCCTTCGATGAAGGGGAGAAGATCGACGCCATCGAGCACGCGGTCGGTGGGCGTCGCCGCGCCTGCGGCCGCCGCGACGGTCGAGAAGATGTCGACATGGGCAGCTGGCTGCTCGTAGCGCGCGCCGCGCGGCAGGCGGGCCGGCCACTTGATGAAATAGGGCACATGGATGCCGCCTTCGAAGAAGGTCGCCTTCCAGCCGCGATAGGGCTTGTTGATGTCGGGCAGGCCGATGTAATGCGCGCCGCCATTGTCGCTGGTGAAGATGACGAGCGTGTTCTCGTCGAGGCCGTTCGCCTTCAACGCCTCCAGTACCTTGCCGACATTGCGGTCGAGCGAGCGGATCATCGCCGCATAGACGCGCAGCCTGTGATCCTTGATCTGCGGCAGCGCGTCATAGTCGGATTTCAGCGCCTGAAGCGGCGTGTGCGGCGCGTTGAAGGAGAGATACATGAAGAACGGCCGGTTCCTGTTCGCGTCGATGACGCGCACGGCTTCGTCGCCGAGATAATCGGTCATGTAGTGCGAGGGCCGGAAGCTCGGGCCGTTATTGTAGGTCACCGAGAAGGGCAGCGCCGTCCAGAGGAAGATGTCGATCGGATCGAAATCCTGCTTGGAGTTCACCACGCTCGGATCGCCGTCGCGGATATATTTCTGCGCGCCGATGAGGAAGCCGAGCCACTCGTCGAAGCCGACATCGTTGGGCGTCTTGCCCGGCGTCTCGCCCAGATGCCACTTGCCGAGCATCGTCGTGTGATAGCCCTGTCCCTGCAGCAGTTTGGCGACGGTGATCTCGCTCGAGGGAAGGCCGATCCTGTCGATCGGCGGCACGTCCTTCTCCAGTTCGGCATGGTAGATCGGCGCGCGCGGTTGGCCGGGCGAGCGGAAGGTGCCGACGAGCTTCTCGAAGGCGGGATGGGCAGGCGTGAACTCATAGCCGAAGCGCGTCGCATAGCGCCCGGTCATGATGGCCGCGCGCGAGGGCGCGCAGGTCGCGTTGCCCGCATAGCCCTGGCTCAGCACCACGCCGTCATGAGCGATGGAGTCGATATAGGGCGTCGGCACGGCGCCGCCCGCGACGCCGCCGCCATTGAAGGTGAGATCGTTGAAGCCGAGATCGTCAGCGAGAATGACGATGACGTTTGGCTTGCGCTCGCTCGCCGCCACCTCGGCCGTCGCCGGGCCTTGCTGCCAGACCACGGGCTGGTTCGGCATGAGGCGGAAGTCGCGCAGCGTCGCGATGACGCGAACCACCAGCAGCGGGTTGGACTTTATGGCGATATAGGCGCCCGCCGCGACGATGACGGCCGCGGCGGCAATGCCGATGGCGAGATTTCTGAGCTTCACGGTTCCCCCCGTTTCCCGATGGCGGCCCGATGGGCTGCGGGGTCGCAGCTCGCCGGTCATGGATTAATGGTATACATTAATCCATGACCGCTGAAAAGCCGTCGCGAGGGGTGAGGCGCTCCGGGTGCGGCCTTCTCAGGCGGCAAGGAATTCGTTGGTGAGAGCCATGAATTCCTCGAGCTTGTCGTGGTGGACCCAGTGCCCGGCTCCTTCCACCGCGACGACGCGCGCATTGCGGAAATGGCTGGCCCGCCCGTCGGCGATGGGGTCGCTCGCCCAGCTCTCCGTGCCGCGAATGAGCAGCGTCGGGCAGGTGATGCGCGACCAGAGATGCGTCGTCGTCTTCTCGTCGAAGCCTGCGGGCGAGAAGGCGCGGACGTAATTGTCGAACTTCCAGCTATAGCTGCCGTCCTCGTTCTGGTTGATGCCGTGGACGGTGAGATGGCGCGCCCGCTCGGGCGAGAGATGCGGGTTTTCTTCCTGCATGCGCTTCAGCGCCTCCGCCACCGAGGCATAGCGGCGCGGCTGGCGGGCGGCGAGGCCCCGCATCTCCTGAACCCATTTGTCCAGACGCTCCTCGACGCTGCCCTTCATCCGCTCGGCGATCATCTTGGGCGACGGGCCGAGGCCTTCGATGGCGATGATCTTCTTCACCGTTTCCGGATAGAGCCCGGCATAGCGCAGCGCGATCGCGCCGCCCATGGAATGGGCGATGATGGTGAGCGGCGCAAGGCCCCGCTGATGGATGAGCTGGGCGATGTCGTAGAGAAAATCGTTGATGTCGTATGTGCCGCCCAGTGACCATGCGCTGTCGCCATGGCCGCGCAGGTCGGGTGCGATGACGTGATAGCGGTCCTTGAGTTCGGAGGCGACCCAGTCCCAGTTGCGGCAATGGTCGCGCCCGCCATGGATGAGGAGCAGCGGCGGCGCGCCTTCATTGCCCCAATCGACATAGTGAAGCCTGAGGCGCTGCGAGAAGTAGAATTGCGACGAGGGCCCGATCGCGCGGGGATCTGATGGCGACATATATGGTCCGGCAGGTTTGAGTTGCTGTGTTCGCCAGACTAACGCATCGCATTACGGGGCCCAAATCCGTCCGCATCGCCGGCGGTCATCCCGGCCGTGATGGAAAGGGAGCCTTCATGCCGGGCTTGATCGGGCTCCATCTTCCGGTGGGTGCGTGGCGGGCTTTTCGGGCTGGATTTATTTCTCGGCCGCTTCGTTCTCCGTGAGGGCGCCGATGCCGGTCCGCCCGCGAAAGAGGATGCTGCCGTAGGAGGCGGGCAGCAGCCGCTGGATGATGTCGAGGATCTTCGCATCGGTGCCGATCAGTATGCGGCCCTTGTTCTTCCTGATGCCGGAAATGATGACCTCTGCCGCGCGCTCGGGTGTGGTCCGGGCGAGCCGGTCGAAGCCGGTCGCCGCTTCCTCGCGCACTGTCTTCTGCACGCTCTGCAGGAAGCGCGCATTGCGCATGATGTTGGTCTTGATGCCGCCCGGATGGACGCAGGAGACGACGATGCCGGAGCCGCGCATTTCGTGGCGCAGCGCCTCGGTGAAGCCGCGTACCGCGAATTTGGCGGAATTATAGGCAGCCTGCGTCGGCACGGCGAAAAGGCCGAAAACGCTCGACACATTGACGATGTGTCCTTCGCCCTTGGCGCGGAGCTGAGGCAGGAACGCCTTGGTGCCGTAGACGACGCCCCAGAAGTCGATGTTCATCACCCACTCGAAATCCTCGAACGAGAGTTCCTCGACCCGGGCCACCTGCGCCACGCCGGCATTGTTGATGACGATGTCGGCGCCGCCAAAGGCGCTTTCGATCTCCTGGGCGAAGGCATGGACGGCGTCGCGCGAGGCGACATCGACGAGATAGGTCGAAACCTGTCCGCCCGCCCTGGCGATCTGCGCCGCCGTCTCGGCAAGCCCCTCGCGGTCGACATCCACGGCGGCGACGCGAGCGCCTTCCCGCGCCAGCGCGAGCGCCGTTGCCCGGCCGATGCCGCTTGCAGCCCCCGTGATCACCGCGGTCTTGCCCCTGATTTCCGTCATTGTTCGACCCTTTGCCAACACGCATGCCGCCGGTCCGCCGGGCTCCGGCTCAGGCCGCATAAACTAAGGCAAATCGGAGGAAAGTCATCAACCGCCCCTTGGGGCGCAAGGCTTGCAAACCTTTGGGGCTGGCCCGGCGCTCCCGCCTCGGGGATAGTTGGCGAACAGGGAAATGAGGGAGGAGGACGAAATGCAGGTGCAGCCGATACCGGGGCTTGGCGAGGACATCAACGAGATCAGGCTTCGGACCGCGAGGATCGTGTCGGAGGAGATCATTCCGGCCGAGCCGGTGCTCTTCAGGGGTGGCGAGGAGGCGAAGGAAACGCGCCGCCGCATCGCCGCCCTTGTGAAGGAGGACGGGCTCTGGGCGCCGCATCTCCCGGAAGAATATGGCGGCATGGGCATCGGCTTTCTGAAGCATGCCTATATGAACGAGATCCTCGCCTGGTCGCCCTTTTCGGCGCGGCTTTTCGGCGTCGTCGCGCCCAACTCCGGCAATCAGAAGATCCTGCTCAAATACGGCACGCCCGACCAGAAACGGAAATGGCTCGAGCCGCTCATTCGCGGCGAGATCGAAAGCTGCTTCTCGATGACAGAGCCGAACCAGCCCGGGTCCGATCCCTATGCGATCCAGACCCGCGCCGTGCAGGATGGCGACCATTGGGTCATCAACGGGCACAAATGGTTCACGTCGAATGCGCGCGCGGCCAATTTCGCCATCGTCATGTGCCGCACCGAGGCCCCGGACGGCAAGGGCGGCACCAAGGACAAGATGACCCAGATCATCGTGCCCATGGACACGCCGGGCGTGAACATCATTCGTTCGGTGCCCGTCTGGGGCCATACGGGCGGCGACCACTGCGAGATCCGATACGAGAATGTCCGTGTGCCGCTCGAAAACCAGCTCGGCCGCACCGGCTCAGGCCATCAGGCAGCGCAGGACCGGCTGGGCGAGGGCCGGGTCTTCCACTGCATGAACTCGATCGGCCAGATGTGGCGGGCCTTCGATCTCATGTGCAGGCGCGCCATCACGCGCGAGGTGCATGGCGGCAAGCTCGAGACGAAGCAGTTCGTGCAGGGCTTCATCGCCGACAGCTATATGGACATTCAGTCGGCGCGGCTGATGACCATTCACTGCGCCCACAAGATGGAAGAGGGCCAGGACGCGCGGGTCGATATTTCGGCGATCAAGGTCTTCGTGCCGGCGGCCTTCGAGCGCGTCGTCGATCGCGCGATCCAGGTGCATGGCGCGCTCGGCGTTTCCGGCGATACGCCGCTTGCGGGCATGTATATGGGCGCGCGCACGCTCAGGATCGCCGACGGGCCGGACGAGGTTCATCGTATTGTCATCGCGAAGAACATACTTAAATGCTACCACGAAGGCGCAAACTGGGATTTTGGCGTCTAGGCTGAACCGGATTGCGGCGCGGGGACTGCTCCCGCGCCCGGAGGAGGGTGACAGAACAATGACGGCGACGGATGGAGGGAGCGGTCTCATGAGGCAACGTGCCCTTGGTCTCGTCGATCGCTGGACGGGGACGCGAACTTTCATTGTCGCGTCTGCCCTCGTCTTTCTCGTTCTGGTGTTCACGGGCGCGATCGGCGCCCTGCCTGCCATGCTTGCCTTTCTCGCGCTTGCGGGCATCGCCGTGCTGCGGGGCACGCTGACCGGCGAGACGAAGGTCGTCGCCCGTGCGCCGATGGCCGAGCCCGTTTCCGCCGCAGCGATCCTCGGCGCTGGCGCGGGCCAGGCCATTCTCAACCAGTTGCCCGACCCCGTTGTCGTGCTCGACGGCACGGGCCGCGTCATTCTGACGAACCGGGCTGCGAACGCGCTCATCGGCGAGGCCGCGCTCGGCAAGCATGTCGCCACCGTGCTGCGCATAGCCCCGCTCATGACAGCGCTCCAGGGCGTGTCGAGGGGAGGGGAAGGCGTCGCGGTCGAATACAGCGTTCCCGTTCCCGTCGAGCGGCATTACAACGCGATCATCCGCCCGATCGAGATCGAGCCCCCCGGCACGGGCCCTGCGGGCGACCCCCTCCGCCGCCGCAAGGGCAGCCCCGTGCTTCTGCTCCTGCGCGACATCACCGAAATGCGGCGCGTGGAGGCGATGCGCGTCGATTTCATCGCCAATGCCAGCCATGAATTGAAGACGCCGCTCGCTTCGCTGTCCGGCTTCATCGAGACGCTGAAGGGCCACGCCAAGGATGATCCGGAGGCGCAGGCGCGCTTCCTCGACATCATGGCCGATCAGGCCGGCCGGATGCGCCGTCTGATCGAGGGCCTGCTTTCGCTCTCGCGCATCGAGCTGCGCGAGCATATGCGTCCGGTCAACGTGGTCGATCTGCACGGCGTGGTGAACGATGTGGTCGATGGGCTGACGCCCCTTGCCGAGAAGAGCGGCGTTGAAATCACCGTCTCGGCGCCCGAGGAATTGCCGAGCGTCAGGGGCGATCGCGACGAGCTTGTCCAGGTGGTCCAGAACCTTGTCGACAATGCGCTCCGCTATGGCCGGAGCGGCAAGCGCATAGAAATCGCGCTGGCCGCGGACAGCCGGGCCGGCAAGCCCGCCGTCAGGCTCTCGGTGCGCGATTTCGGCCCTGGCATCGCGCGCGAGGACCTGCCGCGCCTGACCGAGCGTTTCTATCGCGTCGAGGCGACAGCGGGCCGCGTCAGCGGAGGCACCGGGCTCGGACTTGCCATCGTGAAGCACATCGTGAACCGCCATGAAGGGACGCTCGCCATCGACAGCGAGCTTGGCGTGGGCTCGGTCTTCACGGTTACGCTCCCCGCCATCGCCTGAGCGCAGGCGTGCCCTCGCCATGCCCGGCCATAGCCGCACCTCGGGATTGAGCGGATTGCTGGTTTCCGGGTTACTATGGCGACTGTCAGAAAAGTGACACAAAAACGTCACGAACAATTCGCACCCGGGCATTAGCTTCCGCGCGTGTTACGGAAGTGGCCGACGACGCCCCGGAATGGCGAGGCTTGGCGGGCGCCGCCGAGATCAGCGGCACCGCAGAGGCTCAATCAAGGCCAAGAGGAGACCAGGCGTGACCGACCATACAGTTAAGTCCTTCCAGGAAGAACTCGACTCCATTGCGGCGAGCATCGCCCAGATGGGCGGGATGACCGAAGCCCAGCTCACCAATGCGATCGAGGCCGTGTCGCGCCGCGATAGCCAGCTTGCCGAGCGCACGGTCCAGGAGGACCGCCGGATCGACGCGCTCGAAGCCGAGATCGAGGCGCGCGCCATCCGCATCATCGCGCTGCGCCAGCCCATGGCGTCCGACCTGCGCGAAGCCATTTCGGCGATCAAGATTTCGACCGATCTCGAGCGTATCGGCGATCTTGCGAAGAACATCGCGAAGCGCGCCCTCGTCATTCAGGGCGATTTCGACACGCCCGTCCGCCTCATTCAGGGCATCGTCCGCATGGGCCGGCTCGCGCAGAACCAGCTCAAGCTCGTGCTCGACGCCACTTCGAACCGCGATGCCCATGCGGCGATGGAGGTCTGGCGCGGCGATGAGGAGATCGACGAGATGTACAACTCGGTCTTCCGCGAGCTGCTGACCTACATGATGGAAGATCCGCGCATGATCGGCGTCTGCACGCATCTTCTCTTCATTGCCAAGAATATCGAACGCATCGGCGACCATGCGACCAACGTCGCCGAGACGGTGACCTATTTCGTGACTGGCGAACGTGTCGTCGACGACAGGCCGAAGGGCGACAAGACGAGTTCGACGCCGGTAGGCGCGTAGAAGCCGGCACATGGAAGGATGAGTGTGAGGTTCGGATGGCGATGACTGAAGGGCGCGAGCAGGCCGGTGCGGTCTTCGAGCGCCGCATGAAGCCGACGGTGATGATCGTCGAGGACGAGGAGGCTCTTCTGACGCTCCTCCAGTACAACCTCGAAAAGGAGGGCTACCGTGTCCTTGCCGCCGCTGATGGCGATGAGGCCGCGATGCTGATCCGCGAGGAAACCCCCGACCTCGTGCTTCTCGACTGGATGCTGCCCGGCATTTCCGGCATCGAGCTTTGCCGTCGCCTGCGCGGCCGCTCCGAAACCCGCAACCTTCCGATCATCATGATCACGGCCCGGGGCGAGGAGGCCGATCGCATCCGCGGCCTCGATACCGGCGCCGACGATTATGTGACGAAACCCTTTTCGATGACCGAGCTTCTCGCGCGTATCCGCGCCGTGATGCGCCGCATCCGTCCGGCGCTCACGGAGGATCTCGTCACTTTCGGCGACATCGTGATCGACCGCGCCGCCCACCGCGTCCGGCGCGGCGCGCGCGAGGTGCATCTCGGCCCCACCGAATACCGCCTGCTCGATCACCTGATCCAGCATCCCGGCCGCGTCTTCAGCCGCGAACAGCTTCTCGATGCCGTCTGGGGCTCGGATGTCTATGTCGAGGCCCGCACCGTGGACGTGCATGTCGGCCGCCTTCGCAAGGCGCTCAACGACAAGGGCGAGAGGGACCCGATCCGCACCGTCCGCTCCGCCGGCTATTCGCTCGACGAGCAGTTCACGGCCTGAGGCTGCCTCAGGTCCCGTAGGGCTTCAGCAGTGCTTTGAGAGTGGGCGGCTGCGAACGCAGATACTGGTTCGGCGCATGCGCCTGCGCGCCGAGTTCCGCCGCCGCATGCCACGGCCAGCGCGGATCGTAGAGCACACCGCGGGCGAGCGCGACGAGATCGGCTTTCCCCGAAGCGACGATCTCCTCGGCCTGCCGGGCTTCGGTGATGAGGCCGACCGCGATGACGGGGAGCTTCGTTTCGCGCTTCAGCCTTTCGGCGAAGGGCACCTGATAGCCGGGCCCGGCGGCGATCTTCTGTGCGGGCGTGAGGCCGCCGCTCGACACATGGATATAGGCCGCGCCCCGTTCCTCGAGCTTGTGGGCCAGGGCGGCGGTCTGGTCGAGGTCCCATCCGCCCTCCGCCCAATCCGTCGCCGACACGCGAATGCCGACCGGTATCCCGGCCGGGACGGCCGCGCGTATCGCCTCGAAGACTTCCAACGGAAAGCGCATCCGGTTTTCAAGCGAGCCGCCATAGCTGTCGTCGCGCCGATTGGAGAGCGGCGAGAGAAACTCGTGCAGCAGATAGCCATGGGCGGCATGAAGCTCGATCGCGCAAAAGCCGAGACGGTGCGCGCGGACGGCCGAAGCCGCGAAAGCCTCCTTCACCCGCTGAAGCCCCGCACGGTCGAGCGCCATGGGCGCGTTGTCCGTGGCGGCGAAGGGAAGGGCGCTCGGCGCGACTGTCCGCCAGCCGCCATCGCCGGCAGCGATCTGCTTGCCGCCTTCCCACGGCGCGCGGGTCGACGCCTTGCGGCCCGCATGGGCGAGCTGGATCGCGACGGGAATGGGCGACCACTTGCGGACGGCGCGAAGGACGCGGCCAAGGGCTTCTTCCGTCCGGTCGGACCAGAGGCCGAGATCGGCCGGTGAAATACGTCCCTCGGGCTCCACCGCGGTCGCCTCGACGATGAGGAGGCCCGCGCCCGAAAGCGCCAGATTGCCGAGGTGAATGAGGTGCCAGTCGGTCGCCGCGCCCTCATCGGCCGAATACTGGCACATGGGCGCGATGACGATGCGGTTTTCGAGGGTGAGCCCGTCGAGGCTGACGGGCTGGAAGAGATGGCTCATCGGCAATCCTCTCGTCGGCAGGTCATTGCGTATGGTGGCGAGATTAATGCCGGGACCGCGAAAGTCGAACCGCCACCCGAGCAACAAAAAACCGGCCTCCCCGAAAATCGGGTTGCCGGTTTTTGTTCAGGCCCTCGCGATTGTCAGATCGCGTAGCTGTCCTTGCGCAGACGGTCGCGATTGCGCCGCGGCTGCACGGGCTGGTAGGCGAGCCGTGCGTGTTCCGCGCAATAGGGCGAATTGGAGTCCGCGCCGCGCCCGCAGAAGTGGAAGCCCGGCCGGCCCGGATCGCCGATCGGCCACTTGCAGGTGTGCTCGGTGAGTGTCAGAACGGTCGCCCTCTTGGCCGGGTCGATCACTTCCTCTGCCTCGACACGGGCGATCTCGGCCCGTTCGATGATCGGCGCCGCGCTGCGGACATCTTCCACCCTGCGCTCCGCGACCAGCGGATCGGGGCGCCCGCGCAGGGGCGGCATGGTCCGCGTGGTCTGCGTCCGGGGCCGTGCCGGGCGGCTCGGCGTCGCGCGGCCGGAAAGGCCCAGACGGTGCACCTTGCCGATCACGGCGTTACGCGTCACCCCGCCAAGCTGCTTGGCCACCTGGCTTGCGCTCAGCCCGTCCGCCCAGAGCTTCTTCAACATTTCAACGCGTTCATCGGTCCACATTGAATCACCTTCCCCTCGCCTCGATGCTCATGCCGGCCCGCGTGACTCGCGGGATGCCGATCGAGGCCGATAAGGCGACGCCCGGAAGCGAGTGAGGACGGGACGTCGCAAAGGCCATTTTGCAGCACTAGATTTCGTAGGCCGTGAAGGTAAATATACAAGATGAGGGCATATTTCCGCAACCATGCCGTGCGGGCGTGCTACCCCTTATCCACAGGAATTCAGGCTTTTCCAGACAATTGCCTCCGCCATGCCGACGGCGTAAAGCTCACGGCCCGGCGAGAAAGAGCCCGACGAGATAAAGGAAGACGGAGAACGCGATGACCACTGCTTCGGACGAGCCTTCGATCCCGCGCTTCCCCACGCGCGGCGCGCGCCGCTTCGGCGCGGTCAACTGGCTCGGCACCTGGACGCTCTACGTGAAGGAAGTGCGGCGCTTCTGGAAAGTCCTTGTGCAGACGATTGTCGCGCCCGTCATCACGACGCTTCTCTATCTTGCGATTTTCGCGCTCGCGGTCGGGCATCTGCGCCCCGCCGTTCATGGCGTTCCCTTCATCGAGTTTCTGGCGCCGGGCCTCATCATGATGACGATGATCCAGAACGCCTTCGCCAATACGTCTTCGTCGATCCTGATTTCCAAGGTGCAGGGCAATATCGTCGATCTGCTCATGCCGCCTCTTTCGCCCGGCGAACTCAATTTCGGGATCGCGATGGCAGGCGTCACGCGTGGCGTGGTCGTCGGCCTCGTCACCGCGGCGAGCATGCTCCCTTTCGTGGGGCTTCAGGTGGCGCATCTATGGGCGGTGGTCTTCTTCGCGGTGGGGGCCTCGCTGATGCTTTCGCTTCTCGGCATGATCGGCGGCATCTGGTCGGAGAAGTTCGATCATCTCCAGGCGGTGACGAATTTCATCGTCCTGCCGCTCACCTTCCTGTCGGGCACTTTCTATTCGGTCGAGCAGTTGCCGGGCTTTGCCCACACGATCACGCATTGGAACCCGGTCTTCTATCTGATCGACGGCTTCCGCTATGGCTTCACCGGGCAGGCGGACAGCTCCATCGAGACCGGCGTCGTCCTCACCATCGCCATCAATGCCGTGCTCTGGATCGTGAGCGACCGGCTCTTCCGGCGCGGCTACCGGCTGAAGGGGTAGGGCTTTAAATTATGGAACATGATGGCGGCGGGCGGATTGACAGCCCCCGCCTCGCTCCGTAATACTCCAATGCTTCTCGGATCGCCGCCCGCATAAGGCGGCTTTTTCTATTGGGCGCATGCCATCGGGCGCAAGGAAGGCCCGGCCGCCCGGCGAGGGGACGGAGTGATCGAATGATCCTGAACGGGAAACGACGAAGCTGACAGAGAGAACCCGGGCACCGGCGAGGTGCGCGGGAAGCCACTTTTTGTCGTTCGCAATTCCCCACCGTCGCCCGGCTAGCGATGCTCTCCCGGATTTTGGAACCGGAGGTCAGAGCAAAGCGGCCCAGGAAGAAAAGAGAAGGATTTATCGTGATTACCCCAGTTTTGCCGACCTATGCGCGGGCCGATCTCGAATTCGAGAAGGGCGAAGGGCCCTATCTCTTCACCGTGAAAGGTGAGCGCTATCTCGATTTCGGCGCCGGCATCGCCGTCAATGCGCTCGGCCATGCCCATCCGGTGCTGGTGAGCGCACTGACCGAGCAGGCGCAGAAGGTCTGGCACGTCTCCAACATCTACAGGATTCCGGGTCAGGAGAAGCTCGCCCGCAAGCTCGTGGACCTGACCTTCGCCGACACCGTCTTTTTCACCAATTCCGGCGCCGAGGCGCTCGAATGCGCGATCAAGATGGCGCGGCGCTATCACTACGCGGGCGGCAATCCCGAACGGAACGAGCTCATCACCTTCGAGGGCGCCTTCCATGGCCGCACGCTCGCCACCATCTCGGCGGGCGGCAACAGGAAATACATGGAAGGCTTCGGCCCCGACATGCCGGGCTTCCAGCACCTGCCTTTCGGCGACATGAAGGCGCTCGAGGCGGCGATCGGCCCCAAGACGGCCGGCATCCTCATCGAGCCCATTCAGGGCGAGGGCGGCATCCGCGTGCTTCCGGGCGAGCAGTTGCGGCGCATCCGCGCGCTCTGCGACGAGGCGGGCATCCTTCTCGTGCTCGACGAGGTGCAGACGGGCTTCGGCCGCACGGGACGGCTCTTCGCGCACGAGCTTTCCGGCGTCACGCCCGACATCATGGCGGTCGCAAAGGCGCTGGGCGGCGGCTTTCCCGTCGGCGCCTGCCTCGCGACCGAAACGGCCGCGCGCGGCATGACGGTCGGCACGCATGGCTCGACCTATGGCGGCAATCCGCTTGCCATGGCCGTGGCGGAGGCCGCCGTCGGCATGATGGCGGCGCCCGAATTCCTCGCCCATGTGCGCGCGATCGGCCTCAAGCTGCGCCAGAAGCTCGCCATGCTCGCCGACCGCCATCCGGCGATCATCGAGAGCGTGCGCGGCGAGGCGCTGATGCTCGGCATCAGGACCCATGTGCCCAATACCGATCTCGTTCAGGCGTTGCGCGACGAGCACCTCCTGACGGTCGGCGCGGGCGACAATGTGGTGCGCCTTCTCCCGCCGCTCATCATCGACGAGAGCCACCTCGACGAGGCGGTGGAAAAGATCGAGCGGGCCTGCATGACGCTCGAAGCGCAACTTGCACAGGCGGCAACCGCCGCACAGGGGGCCCAATGAGCGCCGCCAGCACGATGGAACGGCTCCAGCCGAGGCATTTCCTCGATCTGAGCGAGGTCCGGCCCGGCGAAATTCGCGCCATGCTCGACAATGCCACCCAGCGCAAGGCTTCGCGCGAGGGGCGGCCTCATGCCGAGCCCGATGAGGACAGCCCCCTCAAGGGCAAGCTCCTCGCCATGATCTTCGAGAAGCCCTCGACCCGTACCCGCGTCTCCTTCGATGTCGCCATGCGCCAGCTCGGCGGCGAGACGCTGCTGCTCAACGGCAACGACACCCAGCTCGGCCGCGGCGAAACCATCGCCGACACGGCCCGCGTTCTCTCGCGCTATGTCGATGCGATCATGATCCGCACGACCGATCACAAGCATCTTCTCGATCTCGCGAAATATGCGAGCGTTCCGGTGATCAACGGGCTCACCGACAAGTCTCATCCCTGCCAGCTCATGGCCGATGTGATGACCTTCGAGGAGCACAAGGGGCCGATCAAGGGCCGCCGCATCGCCTGGGTGGGCGACGGCAACAACATGGTCACGTCCTGGATTCACGCGGCGGCCCAGCTCGATTTCGAGCTGCGCCTTGCCTGCCCGCCCGAACTTGCGCCCGATGCCGAGGTGCTCGCCTGGGCGAGGAACAAGGGCGCGAATATCGTGCTCACCGCCGATCCTTTCGAGGCGGTGAAGAACGCCGACTGCGTGACCACCGACACCTGGGTGTCGATGGGAACGCCGGCGGAGAAGGCGCGCCACCGGCACAACCTGCTCGCGCCCTATCAGGTCAACTCCCGCCTCATGGCGGCTGCGAAGAAGGATGCGATCTTCATGCATTGCCTTCCCGCGCATCGCGACGAGGAAATGACGGCGGAAGTGATCGACGGGCCGCAATCGGTGGTCTGGGATGAAGCGGAAAATCGCCTCCATGCGCAGAAGAGCGTGCTTGCCTGGTGCTTTTCCCGATGAGTGCCTTTCATGAGTGACACGGAGCCGCGCTCCCTGACCGGCCATTTCGAATTCAGTGCCGACGATCTCGTCCAGCCCTTCCAGATCGAGGGGCTGGGCATTCGCGGCCGCGTCGTGCGCCTCGGGCCGCTCGTCGATCGCGTGCTGACGCGCCACGCCTATCCCGAGCCCGTTTCGCGCCTTCTCGGCGAGGCGATCGCGCTCACCGCGATGATCGGCTCGGCGCTGAAATTCAAGGGACGCTTCACGCTCCAGACACAGGGCAAGGGCCCCGTCCGCATGCTTGTCGCGGATTACGAGACGGGCGAGGAGGGCGAGGCGGGCCATGTGCGCGGCTATGCGCAACTGGATGACGAGCGCCTCGCCGCGAACCTCGCCGCCGGTCACGTCTCGACGGCGGATCTGCTCGGCGAAGGCTATCTCGCCATGACCATCGATCAGGGCGAGGACATGGAGCGCTATCAGGGCATCGTCGCGCTCGACACCGAGGGGCTCTCCCACGCGGCGCATGAGTATTTCGCAAGTTCCGAGCAGGTGGCGACGCGCATCCGCCTTGCCGCCGGTCCGCTCTACCGGCGCGATGCGTCCGGCCATGCGGCGACGTCCTGGCGCGCCGGCGCGATCATGATCCAGCACATCGCCCGCGATGGCGGTCTCACCGGCCATCGCGAGGCCGAGGACCAAAGCCCGCCGAGCGACGAGGAAGAGAACTGGAACCGCGCGTCGATCCTGATCGACACTGTCGAGGATCACGAGCTTCTCGATCCCGAGCTTGCGCCGACCCGGCTTCTCTACCGGCTCTTTCATGAGGATGGCGTTCGCGCCTACGATCCCGCCGACATTGCTTTTGGCTGCCGCTGTTCGCGCGAGCGGATGGGCTCGGTGATCCGTTCCTTCGGGCGCGACGAAATCGAGGAACTGGCGACCGAAGGCGTCATCGAGGCGACATGCGAATTCTGCAGCGAGGTCTACCGCTTTGCGGAGGATGAACTGAAGGAGGGAATGGAATGATCTGGCGAGTGTCGATGCGCGGAGTTGCAGCCGCCATGCTTGTCGCTTCGGCGGCGCTGCTTGGCGCCTGCGCCAACGAACCGGCGCCGGCGCCCAAGGCCGAGATCGGCTTTGTCGGCAAGCCGATCAAGCTCTCCGTCTCCTCGGTCGCGATCGACGATCGCTACAACCCGCCCGGCCGCGCGCCGAATGTGGAGCAGCTCCATACGGTGACGCCCGCGGGCATCGCCCATCGCTGGGCCGATACGCGCCTCGTCGCCGTCGGCCAGCGCGGCATCGCGACACTGACCATTCTCGATGGCAGCGTCGTCGAGACGAAGCTTCCGGTCAAAGGCGGCGTCGAGGGCTTCTTCGGCGATCAGGTCGACACGAAGCTCACAGCGACGCTCAAGGCGAAGCTCAGCGTCGCGATCCAGGGCGACCAGCCGGGCAACTACGCGAATTACTCCGCGAATGTCGTCGCGACGGGCGAGAAGACGATCCTCCAGAGTGCCAATCTCAACGAGCGAGATCGCGCCTATTTCGAGCTGATGAACATCATCGCGCAGAAATTCGATACGGCGCTCACCGCCGAGGTCAATCGCACCATGTCGCCGGTGATGGTGCCCTGATGGGGGCTGCCGGAGGCGCTGCTAAGCGCCCCCGGCAAATTCGGCAAGCCGCATCATGAAGCGGTCGCATTCGGCAAGCTGTGAAAGCTCGATGAATTCGTCGGGCTTGTGCGCCTGATCGATCGAGCCGGGGCCGCACACGACGGTCGGAATGTCGGCAAGCTGAAAGAGCCCGGCCTCCGTATTGTAGGAGACCGCCTCGGCCGAATTGCATTGGGCGAGCTTCATCACCAGCGTTTCGGCGGGTGAGCCTTCCTCGGGCGCAAGCCCCGGCGAGCGGGCGCGTACCGACGTTTCGATGCCCGCCTGCGGATAGATGGCTCTCATGCGCGGCAGAACCTCCCGCTCGGCGAAGGCCGTGAAGCGGGTGATGATCTCCTCCGGATCGAGATCGGGAAGCGGCCGGCACTCCCATCCGAAGGTGCAGGAGCGGGGAATGATGTTGACCGCGCTGCCGCCCTTGATGGTGCCGACGCTGATCGTCGTGTAGGGCGGACGGAAACGGCCCGTCGCATCGCCCCTCTCGCGCATCTCGTCCGCCAGCTTCATGAGGAAGGTGATGAGTTCCGCCGCATACTGGATGGCGCTCACGCCCTGGTGTGTCTGGCTCGAATGGAATTCGAGGCCCGTCACCTTCGTCACATAGGACTGGATGCCCTTATGCGCATTGACGACCTTCATGCTCGAAGGCTCGCCGACGATCACGACCTGCGGCTTCGGCAGTGTACGGATGACCGCGTCGATCATCGGCCTGACGCCGAGACAGCCGACCTCCTCGTCATAGGAAAGCGCGAGATGAACGGGGATCTGCGGCCCGCGCGCGAGAAATTCCGGCACATGGGCGAGCGCCGAGGCGATGAAGCCCTTCATGTCGCTCGTTCCGCGGCCGACGAGCCTGCCCTCGCGCTCGACGACGGCGAAGGGATCGCTCGTCCAGTCCTGCCCGTCGACGGGTACGACATCCGTATGGCCCGATAGCACGATGCCGCCCGCCCGGTCGGCCGGGCCGATCGTCGCGAAGAGATTGGCCTTGGTGTCGTCTTCATTGGCGATGAGCCGGCAGGAGACGCCATGAGCCGAAAGATAGGTCTCGACGAAGGCAATGAGTTCGAGATTGGAATTGCGGCTCGTCGTATCGAAGCTGACGAGCCTTTCGAGCATCTCGCGCGTGCTGAGGCGTTTGGCGGGCATTGGGCATCCTCTGCTGAAGGATGCCCAACATAGCCTGCCTCCCCCTCGAGGGGGAGAGCCGAACGAACGCTACCAGTGCAGGCCGCGGGTGAGCGCCGCGAGCGCCACCGCCTCGTTCGAGGCCTGCGCCTCGCTTGGCGCGGGCTTCTCGCCCTTTGCCGCCGCCGAATCCGGGAAGAGGCGGAAGGTGGTGTTGAAGAGAATGTTGGTGATGTTGGGCGCCAGCGCCCACAGCACCTCGCCGAACGTGCCGAGGCGCGTCGCGATCCGCTTCGGCCGTTCGATGATCCCTTCGCAGATGAGATCGGCGGCATCGTCGGGTGCCAGCGTCGGCACGCTGTCATAGATCTTGGTCGGCGCGATCATCGGCGTTTTCACCAGCGGCATGTAAATGTTGGTGAAGGCGATATTGTTGTGATGGAACTCGGGCTGGGCGCAGCGGGCAAAGGCGCCGAGCGCGGCCTTGGACGCGACATAGGCCGAGAAGCGCGGCTGGTTCACCTGCACGCCGATGGAGAGAATGTTGATGATCTGGCCGCGGTTGCGCTCCACCATCGAGGGCAGGAACCCCATGATGAGCCTGAGCGCGCCGAAATAATTGAGCTGCATCGTGCGCTCGAAATCATGGAAGCGATCATAGGAGAGATGCACGGAGCGGCGGATCGAGCGGCCCGCATTGTTGACGAGAATGTCCACGCCGCCGTGATCCTTCAGCACCTGCTGGATGAGCTTGTCGCTGGAGGCCATGTCGGCGATGTCGGCGCTGTAGGTATGCGCCTCTCCACCGGCGGCCTCGATCTCGGCCTTCGTCGCCGCGAGTTTTTCGACATCGCGCGCGACGATGAGCACCCGGCCGCCCGCCGCCGCGACCTTGAGCGCTGTGGCGTGTCCGATGCCGGACGAGGCGCCGGTGATGAGCACCGTCTTCCCTCTGACCGCGCCCGAGAGCGAGCGGTCGCGGAAGAGGTCGGGATCGAGATTGCGCTCCCAGTAATCCCAGAGAAAGCCCGCATAGGATTCGAGCGGCGGACAGGCGATGCCTGAGCCCTTGAGCGCTTTTTCGGCATCGCGGCTGTCGAAGCGCGTCGGGTAGTTGAAGAATTTGAGCGTCGCGCGCGGGATGCCGAGATCGCCGAGAACGCTTTCGACGATCGACTTCACCGGCGGCAGCCGCATAAGGCTGTCGCGCAGGCCCTTCGGGATGAAGGCGAACATGCGCGCATCGACGCGCACCGTGAATTGTGGCGCGTTCGCCGCCCGCGCGAACATGTTGAGCACCTGGCCGACGCGCAGATGTTCCGGGTTCGTGAGGTGGAATGTGTGTCCGTCGAGCTTCGGCTTGTGCGCGATGTGATCGAGCGCCCGGGTCACGAAATCGACCGGCACGATGTTGATGTAGCCGCCTTCTATGCCGACGAGCGGCACCCAGGGCGGCAGCATGCGGCGCAGTTTCTTGAGCATGCGGAAGAAGACGTAAGGCCCGTCGATCTTGTCGATCTCGCCCGTCTTCGAGTGCCCCACGACGATCCCGGGCCGGTAGATGCGCCAGGGCATCTTCGCCTCGTTCCGCACCACGGCTTCGGAGGCATGCTTGGTCGAGAAATAGGGGTGCCTGCCGTTCTCCCATTCCTCGAACATGTCTTCGCGCCACCAGCCGGAGAAAAGCCCCGCCGCCGCGATCGAGCTGACGTGATGGAAGCATTTGGCGCCGACCGCCTCGGCGAGTTCGAGTGCATGCCGCGTGCCGTCCACATTGGCGGCCATCTGCGCGGCTTCGTCCTCATTGGCGATGTCGTAGATCGCGGCGAGGTGGAAGACGTGATCGACCTTGCCCTTGAGCTTTGCGATCTCGGCAGGGGCGACGCCCATGCGCTTCTTCTCGATATCGCCCGTCACGGCCACGACGCGCGCGGCCTCGGCGCCCCAGCGCTCGCTCAGGCGCTTCAGCTTTTCCTTCGAGCCCGGCCGCACAAGCACATAGATCGTGCCCTTGCGCTTCACGAGTTCGTCGATGAGATGACGGCCGAGAAAGCCGGTCCCCCCGGTCACAAGATAGTTCATGGCTCCTCCCCTCGCCGGACCCTTGCGGTTCCGGGCGTTTTCTGCGGGAGGACAAAGTCCGGCCCAGGAGACAGGAAGGCCCCCCCGCCTCCCGCAGTCATGCTACGCGAGATCGGGGAAAAAACGCCAGTTTGGTGAAGGGGGACGCTACGTCAGTTCGGCAGGGCCGTCACATGCGGGCAGTCGAGCGAGAAGGCCGGAATGTCGACGATGAAGGTTTCGCCCCTGTCCGTTTCCATCTGGTAGTTGCCGAACATGATGCCGAAGGGCGTGGCGAGGGGGGTGCCGCTCGTATATTCGAAGCGTTCGCCCGGCTTCAGAACGGGCTGTTCGCCGACGACGCCCGGACCGCGCACTTCGTGCACATGGCCGCTCGCATCGGTGATCTTCCAGTAGCGCGAGCGAAGCTGCACGGTCTTCTCGCCCCGGTTCTCGATCACGACGTGATAGGCCCAGACATAGTAGTCCTGGTCGGGCTCGGACTGATCCTCGAGATAGGTCGGCTCGACCTTGATGTGGATGGAGTTGGTCTGGGAACTGTACATCGTGCTGTCCTTGCGCGAATGCATCATCCGCTGACGTTGAGCGAAGGCGACCTTGCGGGCGCTACAGGAAATGCGGCCTCTACTTGCGAAAACCTGGACTCGCCCGCCATGGGCCTCCGATCGTTCACATTAAAGACAATCCGCTAAGGTTGCATTAACGCCGTGTGTCCGGGCGCCAGCATCGCGCAGCAGCAGGGATCTCAGATCCCCGCCAGCGCCGCGTCGAGGTCTTCCATCAGGTCCTGCGGATCTTCGAGCCCGATGGAAAGCCGCAACATGCCCTCGCTGATGCCGCTCGCCGCCCGCTGCTCGGGCGTAAGGCGCTGATGCGTGGTCGTCGCGGGATGGGTGATGAGGCTTTTGGCGTCGCCGAGATTGTTCGAAATCTTGATGATGTCGAGCGCATTGGCGAAGCGGAAAGCGCCTTCCTTTCCACCCTTCACGTCGAAGGCCATGACGTTGCCGCCCATCTCCATCTGGCTCATGGCCAGCTCGTGCTGCGGATGGCTCTTGAGCGCGGGATGGAGAACGCGCGTGACCTTGGGATGGTCTTCGAGGAAGCGGGCGACCGCCTCGCCATTGCGCGCATGTTCGCGCACGCGCAGATCGAGCGTCTCGAGGCTCTTGAGCATCACCCAGGCATTGAAGGGGCTGATGGCGGGGCCAGTCTGACGCAGGAAATTGGCCAGATGGTCGGCGATCCACTGTTTGGAGGAGAGCACCACGCCGCCGAGACAGCGTCCCTGTCCGTCAATATGCTTGGTCGCCGAATAGACGACGATATCGGCGCCGAGTTCGAGCGGACGCTGCAGAACGGGCGTCGCGAACACATTGTCCACGATGAGCAGTGCCCCGGCCGCATGCGCGATCTCGGCGACGGCCCTGATGTCGATCACTTCGAGCGTCGGGTTGGAGGGCGATTCGAGGAAGACGATCCGCGTGTTGGGCCTGATGGCCTTCTTCCACTGGTCGAGATCTCGCCCGTCGACGAGCGTGGAGGAAATGCCGAAGCGCGGGGCCAGCGTCTCGACGATGAAGCGGCAGGAGCCGAAAACCGCCTGCGACGAAAGGATGTGATCGCCCGCCTTGAGCGAACAAAGGATCGCCGCGGTGACGGCCGCCATGCCGCTCGCCGTTGCCCGCGCATCCTCCGCCCCTTCCAGCAGCGCCATGCGTTCCTCGAACATGCGGACCGTCGGGTTCGCGAAGCGGCTATAGACGAAGCCCGGCTCCTCGCCGGTGAAGCGCTTCTCTGCCGCTTCCATGGATTCGTAGGTGTAGCCGGAGGTGAGGAAGAGCGCTTCGCTGGTCTCGCCGAACTGGCTCCTGCGCGCACCGCCATGAACGAGGGCGGTACGGGGACGATAGGTTTTGGTCATGATGACTTGCCTGCCTGAATGTCGGCCGGCCCGAGGGTCGCCGGAAACGAAAAACCCGACCGGCAGGGGGTCGGGGCTTCGCGGAACCCGACCTGTTTAGCGGGTTGTTTTACGTGGCCGCAAGCCGGTCGGCTAAAATCACCACGGATCGGCGCGCATTTAATTCCCATTGCCGGGATGCGTCAAGCGCGGCACTCGCCGCGTCTGCGCGTTTCCTGCGGCTGCGGGCGGGAACAGCGAGCGCGTGAGGCGAGGCCCGAAACGGCGCTGCGCCTGCTGAGTATCATGGAAAATTGGTACAAACGGGGAACAATCGTCGTTCGGCCTGCACATCTGCCTCGGTGCTTCCCGCTGGCGGCGCCTCGACCTATAACAGCGGGCGGCCCGATGGCCGATCCTGAGGCAGGGTATGTCGATGACCAGTGCGGTGGACGATCTTTTTCCGAACTATGAAGATGCCGAGCCCCGTCGCGTCGGGCCGGGTCAGGCATTTGCGACCGGCATTCTGCCGGCACACGCCATTCAGGCGATGATCCGTGAACGCGAGATCTGGGCAACGCGCGAGATCGAGCGCGAGCAGATTCAGCCGGCAAGTCTCGACCTGCGGCTCGGAACGCAAGCCTACCGGCTGCGTGCGAGTTTCCTCCCCGGCCCCGATCGCGGTGTGATGGAGCGGGTCGAGGAACTGACGCTGCACAGGATCGACCTTTCCGAAGGGGCGGTGCTCGAGACGGGCTGCGTCTATCTCGTGCCGCTCGTCGAGGCGCTGGCGCTTTCCGAGCGCACCTCGGCCGCCGCCAACCCGAAAAGCTCGACCGGCCGGCTCGATGTCTTCACGCGCGTCATCACGGATTTCTCGACCGAGTTCGATCAGGTGGCGGCGGGCTACAAGGGGCATCTCTATCTCGAAATCTCGCCGCGCAGCTTTCCCATTCTCGTGCGCCCGGGTTCGCGCCTCGCGCAGATCCGCTTCCGCCGCGGAACGGCGACGCATTCAGACGCGGAGATGCGCCGCCTCCACGAGGAGGTCGGGCTTGTGGATGGCGACGCCGATATCGATGGCGGCCTCGGCCTCACCGTCAATCTTCAGCCCGAGCGGGAAGGGGGCATCATCGGCTTTCGCGCCAAGCGTCATTCCGGCGTGATCGATGTGGACCGCCGCGCGGCCTATGACGTTCTCGATTTCTGGGATCCGCTTCATGTGCGCCCGGGCAAGGGGCTCATTCTCGACCCGGATGAATTCTACATTCTCGCCTCCCGCGAGGCGGTCCATGTGCCGGCGAGCCATGCCGCCGAAATGGTGCCCTACAATCCGCTGGTGGGCGAGTTCCGCGTGCACTATGCCGGTTTCTTCGATCCGGGTTTCGGCGCGAAGGAGGCAGGCGGCCTCGGAAGCCGTGCCGTTCTCGAGGTGCGCAGCCATGATGTGCCCTTCATCCTGGAGCATGGCCAGACCATCGGCCGCCTCGTCTATGAGCGCCTGACGGATCGGCCAGCCGTGCTTTACGGCGAGCGCATGGGCTCGAACTATCAGCGTCAGGGGCTGAAGCTCTCGAAACACTTCAAGCCGCTCTGACGACATGCGGGCGCGCGGCGTCATTCCCTATGCGGCGGCCTTTCTCGTGCTCGTGCTCTGCAACTGGGCGGGCGGGCGCGTGGCCGCCCTGCTGCATCTTCCCGTGCCGGGAACGGTGATCGGCATATTGATCCTTCTTGGCGTGTTCGCCTTTCTTGGCCGCGTACCGCAGCCCTTGCGCCGCATGGCCGAATTCCTGCTCCGGCATCTCAATCTTTTTTATATTCCGGCGGGTGTGGGCGTGATGGCCTATGCGGCGCTGGTGCGCCAGGATCTCCTTCCGATCGTCGCGGCGCTGACGGGCGGCACCTTCATCGCCCTCATCGCGGGCGTGCTTGCCTTTCACTGGACCGCGCGGCTCACCGGGCAAGGGAGAAGCGACGAATGACGGCGCAGCATGTCTGGTTCGCCGGAGAGGGAATGCTGTGGCTCTGCGTGACGCTCGCGGCCTATCTGGGCGCGCGCTGGGTGCAGGAGAAGCTCAAAGGGCACCCGGCCGCCAACCCGGTCTTCATCGCCGCCGCTCCCATCATCGCCCTGCTCGTCTTTTCCGATGTGTCTTATGCGGATTATTCGCGCGGCGGGGCGATCCTGCTCTGGCTGCTCGGGCCGGCGACTGTTGGGCTTGCCGTTCCGCTCTATCTCAACTTCGCCGAGGTCAGGAGCGCGCTCGTGCCGATGGTGGTGGCGCTCGTCATCGGCTCGTCGGCGGCGGTGCTCTCCGCCGTCCTCATCGGCTATGCGATGGGCGCCGATATCGAGACGATCCGCTCCCTTGCGCCCAAATCGGTGACGACGCCGATCGCCATGGGCATCGCCTCCGAGATCGGCGGCATACCGGCGCTCACGGCGGCCTTCGTCATCATCACGGGCGGCATCGGGGCGATCTTCGGCAGCGCGCTTTTCAACATGGTTCGCGTCCGCGACGAGCGTGCCCGCGGCTTTGCCATGGGCATAGCCGCGCATGGCATGGGCACGGCGCGCGCCTTTCAGGTGAGCTGGCGGGCGGGCACATTCTCGGGCGTCGCCATGGCGCTGAACGGCATCGTCACGGCGATCGTGCTGCCGCTTCTCTGGATCGCCTTTGCGCATTGAGTGTGGAGGGTTGCGACGGCCGGCCCCGGGGGGTCAGGGGAAAACAGGCCGGCCGCGCAACGTCCGACGGAAATCAGAGATGATCCGGGTTTCCGTCATAGATCTTGAAGGTGAGGTCCGTGACGCCGGCCTCGTTCACGCGGCGCAGCGTGCCGGACTTGTCGATCTGGTAGTCGTAGCAGCCGTTCGGACGATTGGGCCCGAGCGTGATGCAGAACTTGCCTTCCTTGACCGCCCATGTGCCGCCATACTTGGTCCATGAGCCCTGAATGTTGCAGGGGCGCTCGCGGCCGCGAATGGTGCCGTTCTTCTCGTAGTACTCCTGAAAGTCGTTTCGGCCCGCGCCGCACTCCCGGTACTGCCCCTCGATCGTCTTGCCGACGATGAGTTTGGCCACGTCTTCGCCCTTCATGTACACATCGGCGAATGCCGCGCCGGCGAAGAGTCCGGCCACTGCAACACCCGCCAAAATCAGAGATTTCGCTGTCATTGTCCGTTCTCCTCGCTTCGAGGGCGCGCCCATGCGGCGCGCCACCCTCGACAGGAGGCAAGCTTGGATCAGGCGCTGCGGGCGTTCATTGATCGAGGTCAAAGCGGGGGGCACCCCCGCCCGGGGATGTCAGCCGGCGGAGCAGCTCCCGCCGCCCAGAACGCAGAATTTCGCGCAATGCCGGTGATTGAGCTTCACGGGTCGGAAACTTTCGGCAAGCGTCTCTCCGAGATCGAATTGCGGATCGTCGGGAATGAGCGTGCAGGCGACGACGCGGGGGCGGGCCGCGCCCTTCCGCTTCACCACCATGCGGCTCGTCGCGCACATGATGGTCGCGGGGTCGACATGGAGGATGCCCCAGCAGGCGGTCGTGATCTCCGGCACATCCGCCTTCTCGTCCATCTCCGGGAAGAGCACGAGAGCGCCGGGGTCGTTCGCATCGACGGGGATGTTCTCGCGCGCAAAGAGCGCCGCGAAGCCCGCGCGCTCCGCCGCCTCGTTCTCGCCAGATATGGTGCGGCCCGCCACCGCGAGCGCGAACCCCTCCCGCGCGAGAAAGCGCAAGCCCGCCATCGTCCGCGCGAAACTGTCCGGTCCCCGCTCCCGGTCGTGCAGTTCATCCGTATAATGATCGAGGCTGACCCTGAGCCGGAGCCTTGTGCCATGGGCGTCCTTGAGGCGGAGGAGCCCCGCGCGCGGCGCAGGCCGCATCATGGGCTGCATCG
Organism: Parvibaculum sp.; assembly: GCF_035325945.1. Taxonomy (GTDB): domain Bacteria; phylum Pseudomonadota; class Alphaproteobacteria; order Parvibaculales; family Parvibaculaceae; genus Parvibaculum. The sequence goes on along the minus strand of NZ_DAOKYX010000020.1, from coordinate 1,568 downwards.
CATTGGTGAGGATCAGCACCTCATGGCCGCGCCCCAGCGCATCTCCGGCCATGGCGATGAGGTCGGGGTTCATGAAAGGCTCGCCGCCCGTGAAGCCGATCTCGCGGGTCCCGAGCTGTTCGCGCTCGATCTCGTCGAGGAAGAACCCGACCTCCGCGGCCGTGATGTAGGACAGTCGGTCCTCGGTCGGGCTTGAATGGATGTAGCAGTTCGCGCACTCGATGTTGCAGAGCGTGCCGGTATTGATCCAGAGCGTTTCGAGAGAGCGGAAAGCGACCGATGCGCGTCGTTCCCCCTTCGCCGTGATGTCTGGGTCGGAGAATTTTTCGAGCGGCAGGATGGTTCGGGACATGTCGGTCATGCCGGCAGGTATAGCATTTCGGGGGAGGGGCGCTGTTCACAAAACGGCGAGGCCCGCTAGACTGCCGGCATAGCGCGAGGGGGGCAGGGGCATGCAGCATGAATTGACGGGCGGCGATCTTCTGGACGGGGCGGGCATGCTCGCCGAACGCGGCTGGGTGCGCGCCGAGGTGAAGCGCTATCGCCGCGGCGCCATTCGCGCGCCCTGGTACCGCATCAAGGAATGGGACTATTACTGCATCCTCGCCGGGGATTACGGCCTCGCCCTTACCGTCGCGGACAATTCCTATATGGGCCTGCTCGCGGCTTCATGGCTCGACTTCAGCGCGCCCGTGGCGCTCAACGACAGCGTCATGCTCGCCTTCCCGCGCGGGCGAATGGGGCTTCCCGAAAGCGCCGATACGGGCGACATCGTTCAGCGCCACTCGAAGGTGTCGCTCGCCTTCCGCCACGAGCCGGGCGGGAGGCGGCTCAGCATCGATTATCCAGGCTTTGCGGGCGGCAGGGGGCTAGAGGGGGAGTTGTGGCTCGCCCAGCCTCCCATGGACCGCATGGTCATCGCGACGCCTTTCGCCGGAGCGCCGCGCGCTTTCTATTACAACCAGAAGATCAATTGCCTGCCGGCCGAGGGCGAGATCGTTTTCGACGGCCGGCGCTTTGCCTTCGAGCCGCGCTCGGCCTTCGGCGTGCTCGATTGGGGGCGCGGCGTCTGGACCTATGACAACACCTGGTATTGGGGTTCGGCCTCGGGGCTCGTCGGCGGGCGGCCTTTCGGTTTCAACATCGGCTATGGTTTCGGCGACACCTCGGCGGCGAGCGAGAACATGCTCTTCGTCGACGGGCGCGCGCACAAGCTCGCCGATGTGGCCTTCCACATCCCGCAAGGAACCTATGACGGCGCGCCCTGGCGCTTCACGAGCAGCGACGGGCGCTTCGAAATGGAGTTCGAGCCCATCATCGACCGCAGCGCGAATTTCGACCTGAAGCTCCTGCGCTCCATCCAGCATCAGGTCTTCGGCCGCTTCACGGGGCAGGTGGTGCTGGACGATGGCAGCAGGCTCGAGGTGAACCGGCTCCTCGGCTTTGCCGAGGAGGTGCGGAACCGCTGGTAGCCTCTTGCGCCGGGCGCTGGCCCCGCGCTACTAAAGGCGAACGCGGGTGTAGCTCAATGGTAGAGCAGAAGCTTCCCAAGCTTACGACGAGGGTTC
>NZ_DAOKYX010000019.1:0-52866 GCF_035325945.1 Parvibaculum sp. | reverse complement strand
TTCTGATAGAGCGTTTCGTAGTCGCCCACCGTCATCGGAAGCGGGTTGCCGCCGGTCGAAGGGTCGGCGAGCGCCATGGGTGCCGCTTCGGGAATGACGTCGAGGCCGACGCCGATGTCCTTCAGCGTGTGCGGAATGGCGATGTCCTCGCGCAGCCGCAGCACCCAATCGACGAAGCCGTTGAAGCTCTGGTCCGCAAGGCCGAGATAGCGGGCCGCCGCCGCGAGCTTTTCCTCGATGGCGGATTTGTTGTGGATCAGCACATAGGGCATGACGACCGCATTGGTGAGGCCGTGATGTGTGCCGCGCAGCGAGGAGCAGGGATGGCTCATCGAGTGCATGGCGCCGAGCCCCTTCTGGAAAGCCGTCGCGCCCATCGAAGATGCGGCGAGCATGTAGGAGCGCGCCTCGATATTGCTTCCCTGTTTCACGGCGACGGGAAGCCATTCCTTCACGAGCCGCATTCCTTCGAGCGCGATGCCCTGCGCCATCGGGTGCCAGAAGGGCGAGCAGAAGGCTTCGAGATTATGCGAGAGCGCATCCATGCCCGTCGCCGCCGTGATATGCGCCGGAAGGTTCACCGTGAGTTCGGGATCGGCGATGACCTCCACCGGCTGCATCTTCGGGTGGAAGATGATCTTCTTCGTGTGGTCGCGCTCGTCGGTGATGACGGCAGCGCGACCGACCTCGGAGCCTGTGCCCGCCGTCGTCGGCACGGCGACAACCGGCGCGATGCCCTTCGGATCGGCCCGCGTCCACCAGTCCTCGCGGTCTTCATAGTCCCACATGGGACGCGCCTGGCCGGACATGAAGGCGATTGCCTTGCCCGCATCCATGGCGCTTCCGCCGCCATAGACGATCACGCCGTCATGATGGCCGTTGCGGAAGCATTTGAGTCCCGCCTCCACATCGGCGCCGGTGGGGTTCGGATGCACATCGGCGAAGAGCGCGCTCGGCAGGCCGCCATGTTCGAGCGCGTGCAGCGCCTCGATGATCATGGGGAGCGGCTTCAGCCCCGGATCGGTGACGAGGAGGGGGCGCGAGATGCCGGCGGCACGGCAGGTCTCGGCGAGTTCCGCGATGCGGCCGGGGCCGAAGCGGACCTTGGTCGGATAGTTCCAGTTGGCGGAAAGCGATGGGTACTTGTCGATCATTTGGTTTTTGTCCGCAGGTGATAGCTCTTCGGCCGTGTGAGGTACTCGTAGCCGATGCGCGAAAGCGTGCAGCCGCGGCCCGTATCCTTCACGCCCGTCCAGGCGAGCGCCGGATCGAGATAGTCGCAGCGGTTCATGAAGAAGGTGCCCGTTTCGATGCTGTCGCCGATGACGATGGCGGCGTCCTCGTCTTCGGTCCAGACCGAGGCGGTGAGCCCATAGGGACTGTCGTTCATGAGCCCGACCGCCTCCTCGTCGGAGCCGACCTTCATGATGCCTATGACGGGGCCGAATGTTTCCTCGCGCATCACATCCATCTGGTGATTGACGTCGACGAGAACCTGCGGCGCGAGATAGGGTGTGCCGGGCTTCGAGGCGGGAAAGAGCTTCTCGTCGATGAGGGCCCGGGCGCCACCGCGCACGGCGCTTTCGATCTGTCCACGAACGAATGAGGCAGCGGAGGTGCGCACCATGGGCCCGATCGTGGTTTCGGGATCGAGCGGATTGCCGAGCCTGTATTTCTTCGTCAGTTCGACGAAACCGTCGACGAATTCGTCATAGACATCGGCATGGACGTAGAGGCGCTCCTTGCCGCAGCAGGACTGGCCTGAGTTGAAAAAAGCGCCATCGACGATGTTCTCGATGGCGAAGGGCAGGTTCGCATCGGGCCGGACATAGGCCGGGTCCTTGCCTCCGAGTTCGAGCCCGATGCCGATGAAGCGACCGGATGCGGCCTTGACGACGGCATGGCCGCCTGCGACCGAGCCGGTGAAGGCGACGTAATCGACGCGGCTGTCGCCGATCGCGCGTTCGGTCGTCTCGTGGCTCATATGGAGGATCTGGAAAAGCCCGTCCGGCGCGCCCGCCATCTCGAAGGCGCGCTGGAAACGCTCCGCGCAGAGCGGCGTCTGGCCGGAATGTTTCAGGATCACGGCGTTTCCGGCCATGAGGGCGGGAACGACGCAGTTCACTGAGATGAGATAGGGATAGTTCCAGGCCGCGATGGCGAGCACGACGCCCAGGGGCTCACGCCGCAGCCAGCGGTTGAAACCTTCCTTGGGGCCGACATCGATGTCGGCGAGCGCCTCGGGCGCGATGGCGACCATGTAGCGCGCGCGTTCCTCGAAGCCGCGCACCTCGCCCGCGCCGAACGCGACGGGGCGGCCCATCTGCCAGGCGAGTTCGGGAACGATCTCGTCCTTCATCGAAACGAAAGCCTCGACGAAGCGAAGGCAGAGCGCCGCCCTTTCATGGAGCGGCACGCGCTTCCATGCGGCCTGCGCCTGTTTCGCCTCGCTCAGCGCCCCGTCGACCTCGCGCCATGTGGCCAGGGTGCGTTCGGCATAGATGCTCCCATCGACCGGGGAGACGACTTTCAATGTATCGCTCATTTATCCGCGCTCGAATCCTCTCATGACTTCCCAGTCCGTCACGCGACGGTCGTACTCGAACTGCTCCCAGCGGCCCGTATGGAGGTAGTGCTCGATCACCTCGTCGCCAAGCGCGGCCCGTAGCGTATCGGATTTCTCGAGCTCGGTCAGCGCGTCGCGGAGTGTCCTTGGCAGCGAAGGAATGCCGGTGCCCGCATAGGCGTCGCCCTTGAACTCGGGTTCGAGGGCGAGCTTGCCCTCGATACCGGCGAGCCCGGCGGCGATGAGGGCGGCATAGGCGAGATAGGGATTGAGGTCGGCGCCGCCGATGCGGCATTCGACGCGCAGGCTCTTGCCATGGCCACAGAGGCGGAAGCCGGCCGTCCGGTTGTCGTTCGACCAGACGACATTGGTCGGGGCGAAGGTGCCCTGAACGAAGCGCTTGTAGGAATTGATGTTCGGCGCGAGGAAATAGGTCATCTCTCGTGCATGTTTGAGCTGGCCCGCTAAGAACTGCTGGCCGAGCGCGGAGAGACCGTAGAGCTTACTCTTCTCATCGTGAAAGAGCGCCTTCTTGTTCTTGTCGTCCCAGAACGACAGATGGATATGGCAGGAGGAGCCTGCCAGCGCATAGTTCCACTTGGCCATGAAGGTGATCGCCTTGCCGTGAAGATGCGCGATCTCCTTGATGCCGTTCTTGAGGATGGTGTGGCGATCCGCCATTTCGAGCGCCTCGGCATAGCGGATGTTGATTTCCTCCTGCCCGGGGCCCCATTCACCCTTCGAGTTCTCGACCGGCACGCCCGCGCCTTCGAGCCCGTTGCGGATGGCGCGCATGATGCCTTCTTCCTTGGTCGTGCCGAGGATGTGGTAATCCTCGATGTACCAGTTCGCGGTCTTGAGGCCGCGATAGTTCTTCTCATGCACCGCCTCGTAGCTGTCGTCGAAGAGATAGAACTCAAGCTCCGATGCCGTCATGGCTGTCATTTTCGCTTTCGCGAGGCGTTTGAGCTGCTGTTTCAGAATGGCGCGCGGCGCATGGGGAATGTCCTCGCCGTGATGATCGAGCGTATCGCAGAGCACGAGCGCGGTTCCCGGCAGCCAGGGAATGCGGCGCAGCGTGCCGAGATCGGGCTTCAGCACGAAATCGCCATAGCCCTTTTCCCAGCTCGCCGCCTTGTAGCCGGGCACGGGCTCCATATCGGCATCGACGGTGAGAAGATAGTTGCAGGCATGCGTTTCGTGGACGGCGGTGTCGAGAAAATAGCCGGCCTGCATGCGCTTGCCGACGAGGCGGCCCTGCATGTCGGGCATGGCCATGATGACGGTGTCGATATGGCCGGCGCTGGCGAGATCGGAAAGCTGATCGAGAGTGAGTTTCCCGGAGGCGGGCTGTGGCATCGAATGGGCTCCATTGTTCCTGCTGGGCGGTTCGCGAACCGCCGGAGCGTCAGGCAACAGGGCCTGACGCTCCATCATGATGGTTCAAGCGCGGGAAATCAGACGCGCGTCGTTTCGCCCACGGCGGCTTCCGCCGCGCGGATATTCGCCAGACGTTCGGCGGCGAGTTCGCCGGTGGGCGGACCCTGGAAGCGCCTGTTCTCGAACACCACCCAGACGACGGCCGTGACGATGAGGAAGCCGACGGTGATGTCGAGCGCCCAATCGTTCGGCGGCTGCACGCCGATGGTGAAGATGAGCACCATCGAGATGATCGAGAGGATAGCGACGAGCGAGTAGGCCCCGCGGCCGATATTCCATGGACCCATCTTCGGCCATTTCGAGGTTCCGTAAGTGAAGAGACCGAGCGTGATCGGGATCACGAAGGAGAAGAACAGGAAGATGACCGTGCAGGAAACCACGATCGCGTAAGCCGATGTGCCGGCGATCGAGACGAGCGACGCGCCCCAGACGAAAAGGAAGGCCGATGTCGCGCCGGTCCAGATGGCGGCCACTGGCGTGCGGTATCTGGGCGAGACTTTCGCAAGCACCTTGGAGAAGGGCAGGCCGCCGTCGCGCGAGAAGGCGAATATCATGCGCGACGCCGATGTCACCGTCGCCAGGCCGCAGAGAAGCTGCGAGACGAAGATGGCAAGGTAGAGCGCCTCCTTGAGCCCGCCGGGAACGCGGGCATCCATCGCCCAGAAGAAGACGTTCCAGCCCTGCTTCGCCGCCTCGTCCATGTCGGGGATCATGAGCACGAAGGAGCACAGCATGATGTAGCCGAAGACGGTCGACCAGATGACGGAGCGCACCATGCCGCGCGGCACGGAATGGGCGGCACGGACGGTTTCCTCCGACGTATGGGCCGAGGCGTCATAGCCGGTGATCGTGTAGATCGGCAGCAGGAGGCCGAGGAGGAAGACCCAGCTATTCGAGACTTGCGGCCACACGCCGCCGCCCGCGTCGCCCGAATAGTTATGGAACGTGAAGAGCCGCGCGAACTCCCATGACGGCGCGAAGACGAGGCAGACCACGGCGAGCACGACGGCGGTCGCGAAGATCAGATAGCCCGAGAAGTCGGTGAGCTTCGCCGTGAGGCCGATGCCGTAGTGATTGATGAGCGCCATTCCGCCGGTGATGATGCCGAGGAAGATCGTCTGGTTCGTCAGCGTGTTCTCGATGCCGAGCGAGGTGCCGAAGGCGCCGATGAAGAACGTCCATGTGCCGGCATTGATCGCGCCGAGCACGGTGACGAGGCCGAGAAGGTTGAACCATGCGGTCACCCAGCCCGTGAAGCGGTTGCCGAGCAGCGAGCCCCAGTGATAGAGCCCGCCGGCGGTCGGGTAGGCCGAACTGATCTGCGCCATGGCGATGGCGAAGACGCCGGAGACCGCGCAACCGAGCGGCCAGCCTATGCCGATGCCGATGCCGCCCGAACCGGATGTGGCCTGGGCGAGCGAATTGATGCCGCCCGAAAGAATGCAGATGATCGAAAAGGAAATCGCGAAGTTCGAGAATGTTCCCATGCTGCGCAGCAGTTCCTGGGCATAGCCCATGCTGTGCAGAACCTTGATGTCTTCCGATATGTCGCCAGAGCCTGGCGGTTGCTTGTCCGTGGCCATCTTCCCCTCATGAATCCTGTTGCGTTTCATCATCTGGCCCGGCCGGGCCGATGTTCGATCACAGAATGGGAAGACGACGCGCAGCCGTTCGGCCCCTCCGGCTTTCACCGTGGGACCATGCATTCCTCGTGACTTTTTAGGCTGATAAGCGACATGGCGAAGGCGGCCCCCCTTCAAAGAAAACCGCGTGGACTCCCCGTGTGAAAAAGTCTGCACCCATTCAGGCCGCTTTTCATCAGGATTGTTGAAATAGTCGTGTCGTATTTTGCGAATGCTGCTAATCGGTTTCCCAGAAGGGTCTGATCGGGAATCGCCTCGATGGTGGCGGTTGACGGGCGACGGAGGCGAACGGACACTCGCTGACGGGCTCAAATGACGGGGTTCTGGGGATATGACTGATACCGGGCAGGAGCGGAAATCCGCTCATATCGTGGTGCTTGGAAATGAAAAGGGCGGTTCAGGCAAGACCACGAGCGCCATGCACCTCATTGCCCTGCTTCTGCATGAGGGTGCGCGGGTCGGCTCGATGGATCTCGATGGGCGCCAGCGTTCGCTGACGCGCTATGTCGAGAACCGCAAGGCCTGGGCGGAGGCGAACCGCGTCAATCTGGTCATGCCGGATCATGTGGTCATTGCGCGTTCGGACGCCGATTCGGTGAGCGAGGCGCAGGCAGCCGAGCGCGAGGCCTTCGAGACGAATTTTGCGCGCCTGGCGCTCGCCAATGATTTCGTCGTCATTGATTGCCCCGGCAGCGACACCTTCCTGTCCCGCCTCGGCCATGCGGTGGCCGACACGCTCATCACGCCGATGAATGACAGCTTTGTAGATTTCGATCTTCTTGGCCGTGTCGACCCGCAAAGCTGGAAGATCAAGGGCCCGAGCGTTTACAGCGAGATGGTTTGGGAAAGCCGCAAGCGCCGCGTCATGGCGGATGGCGGCAAGATCGACTGGGTGGTGATGCGCAACCGCCTCTCCTCGCTGGCGGCGAAGAACAAGCGCCGCGTCGAGGGCGTGCTTGAGTCGCTTGCCGATCGCATCGGCTTCCGCCTTGCGCCCGGCTTTGGTGAACGCGTGATTTTCCGCGAGATGTTTCCCTCCGGGCTGACGCTTCTCGATCTCAGGGAGGAGGGTGTCGAAGCGCAGATGTCTATGTCGCATGTCGCGGCCAGGGCCGAGGTGCGCGCGCTGCTCGATGTGCTGCAATTGCCGATGCCCGCCGCCCGCGCGGAAAGCGCCGCGCCGATGGACGGTCAGCTCGCTATGGGTTGAGAGGCCGCCGGCCCCGCATCGGGCGGGCGAAGGCGCAGGCCGTTCAGCCGCGCGATTTCTCGTGGGAGGCGCCGCCCTGCGGGATCGCCCAGTTGGCGGGCGGAATGGCGATGCAGGAAATGCTCTCGCGGGCGAGGCGGCCGCAGGCATTGCGCGCTTCCTTCTCGCCCTCGAAGCCGCCGAAGCGCGAGCGATAGAGCGTGCGATTGTTCGCGGTCTTGACCGGGATCGTGACCGGCACGGCCTTGTTGAGTTCGGGCGCGGCCTTGATGGCCGAGCGGATGCGGTCGACGGCATCTGCCTGTTCGGCGAAGGCGCCAATCTGGATGACCCAGCTTCCCTCGGGAATGAGCGGATCGCTCGCCGTCCAGCCATGGCCGCTCGGCGCCGGCGCGGCCGTGGCGACGGTCTGGCGGAGATCGAGCGATTGCGTCGCCTGCGAGCCCTCGCTGGCCTGGGCGGGCGTCACGATGAAATTGCCGAGCTGGCGGCCCGCCTGGCGAACGGGGCCTTCCGCCTTCTTGAGGGCAGCGAGCGCATAGGCGGTGGCGTTGTCGATGGGCGCGGCCGCGGGGCGGCTGGCTCCGGCATTCGCGTTGGCGCTGGCGGGACGCGGCGCGGGCAGAATGGGCGTGGCCTGCGTGGCGGGCTGTACGGCGGCGAGACGCACCGGCTCAGGCTTTGCCGGCATCGCGATGACCGGGGCACTGGCGAGTGTGCCGGCAGGCGCCACGGCGGCCGGAATGGCGATGGGTTTCGCCACGACCGGGGCAGGGGCGGCGACAGGCTTGATGGCCGGAGGCGCGGAAACGACGATCGGGGCGGGCGAGGCGCTCAGGCTCGCGACGCGGTCGGTGCCCGTATAGGATTCCTCATCCGGATCGTGCTCGTCGGCCGAGGCAAGCGAGGCGAGCGCCATGCGCTCCCGATCGGATATGCCCACCGGCTTCTTCGCCGGGGCGACGGCAGCGAAGCGCGTCGTGGCGGCGCCATCCCGCATGGCGACGGCCCGGGGAAGCGCGCGGTCGAGGATCTCGACCATATGGGCGTCGCGTGCCCGCGCCGTCGTTCCGCCAAGCACGACACCGATGACCGACTTGTCATCGCGCATCACCGTCGTGGTCAGGTTGAAACCGGATGCGGCGGTGTAGCCGGTCTTGAGGCCGTTCACGCCCGCATATTTGCCGAGCAGCCGATTGTGATTGCGGATCTTGCGGCCATCCCACTCGAACTCCTCGGTCGAGAAGTAGGCGAAATATTGCGGAAAGTCCTTCTGGATGCGCCGGGCAAGCGTCGCCTGATCGCGGGCGGTGGTGAGCTGGCCCTTGTTAGGCAGGCCCGAGGCGTTCATGTACTGGGTGCGGTCCATGCCGAGCGCGCGCGCCTTCGCCGTCATCATGCGGGCGAAGTCCTTTTCCGTGCCGCCGATATATTCGGCGACCGTGGCGGCGACATCGTTGGCGGATTTGGTGACGAGGCCGAGGATAGCATCCTCGACGCGGATCGTGTCGCCGCGGCGCAGGCCAAGGCGCGAGGGCGCCTGATTGGCGGCATGGGCGGAAACCGGCATGCGCGTGTCGAGCTTGAGCCGGCCGTCGCGCAGGCGCTCGAAAACCAGATAGAGCGTCATGACCTTGGTGAGCGAGGCCGGATAGCACTGCGTGTCGGCATTGTTCGAGTAGAGAACGCGGCCGGTATAGGCGTCCATCACGAAGGCGGCGGATTTCGGAACGAAGGGCTCGGCCTTCTTGTGCTTGGTGCGCGCCTCGGCGCCACCGGCGATCATGAGGCAGGCGAGCAGAAGCAGTCCGGCAAGAAGGAGCCTCGTCGCACGGCCCTCAGCGGAGTTCGCGATCGACCACGGATTCGAAAGCGCAAACGCAAACATGCCCGTTGAACCCCGTGTATCAGACGCCCCTGCCAGGCGAGCGGGTCAAGCCCGCAATTCATCCCCGAAACTGACTGTAACCACTCGGATGCGATTTGTGAATCCCCGGCCCGCCGAAAATGAACGAAAAACGTCGAGATTCCCGCAGCTTGGCCAGAATCACCGGAAGGCATGCCGCACTCGCCGCCCGATGAGCCGCCCCGGCCGGATCGAAAGCCGGTCGCGCGCGGCCGCCTCGCGGCGGATTATGCGAGGCCGGGCGCGAGCCGAAGAGATTGCCGCGATCGGGCTTTGAAATCCGCGAGATTCGCCTATGTAATAGGAGCGCCGGGACATGATTTCTTCCGGCGCGAGATCGGGTCAGGACTTTGAGAAAAACCGGCTTGCCGGTGTCGGAGGGCAGGCCGGTGTGAGTGACTTTGTAAGGATGGGGCATGTCTGACGACACGCGGCGAGGGGATGACGACAGCGGAACGTCCACCGGCGTCATCACGAAAACCAAGCCGAAAACGAAGAAGCCCTCTTTGTACAAGGTGCTTTTGCTGAATGACGACTACACGCCGATGGAGTTCGTCATTCATGTGCTAGAGCGGTTTTTCAACAAGGGCCGCGAGGACGCGACCCGGATCATGCTCCATGTCCATCAGCATGGCGTGGGCGTTTGCGGTCTCTACACTTATGAGGTCGCCGAAACGAAGGTGACGCAGGTGATGGATTTTGCCAGGCAGAACCAGCACCCGCTGCAATGCACAATGGAGCGAGAATAGCGTAAGGTTTGAGTCACGGGGCTGGGAGCAGCGGAAGGAAAGGTCTTAAGTGCCGACATTTTCACGCAGTCTGGAGGAAGGCCTTCATCGGGCACTGGCGCTCGCCAATGACCGCAATCACGAATATGCGACGCTCGAGCATCTTCTGCTTGCGTTGCTGGACGATCCGGATTCGGCCGCCGTCATGCGCGCCTGCAACGTCGATCTCGGCGTGCTCAGGCAGCAGCTGACGAACTACATCGACAACGAGCTTTCGAGCCTGGTCGTCGACGATGGCGAGGACTCTAAGCCGACAGCCGGCTTCCAGCGCGTCATCCAGCGCGCGGTCATCCATGTGCAGTCATCTGGCCGGGAAGAGGTGACGGGCGCCAATGTCCTCGTCGCCATGTTCGCCGAGCGCGAGAGCCATGCCGCCTATTTCCTGCAGGAGCAGGACATGACGCGCTATGACGCCGTGAACTACATCAGCCACGGCATCGCCAAGCGTCCGGAAATGAACGAGGCGCGGCCGGTGCGCGGCGCGAGCGAGAGCGACGGCGAACCGCGCGATAAGGCGCGCGCGGGCAAGGAGCGCTCGACCGAGGCGCTCGACGCCTATTGCATCAACCTCAACGAGAAGGCGCGGCAGGGAAAGATCGACCCGCTGATCGGGCGCGAGAAGGAAGTCGAGCGCACGATCCAGATCCTGTGCCGCCGCTCGAAGAACAACCCGCTTTTCGTGGGCGATCCCGGCGTCGGCAAGACGGCGATCGCGGAAGGTCTCGCGCGCCGCATCGTCAATGGCGAAGTGCCGGAAGTGCTGCTCGACGCGACGATCTTCTCGCTCGACATGGGCACGCTGCTTGCGGGCACGCGCTATCGCGGCGATTTCGAGGAGCGCATCAAGGCCGTCATCAAGGAGCTTGAGGCCTATCCCGGCGCGATCATGTTCATCGACGAGATCCACACGGTGATCGGCGCGGGCGCGACGAGCGGGGGTGCGATGGATGCGTCCAACCTGCTGAAGCCGGCCCTCGCCAGCGGCACGCTGCGCTGCATCGGCTCGACCACCTACAAGGAATACCGCCAGCACTTCGAGAAGGACCGGGCGCTTGTCCGCCGCTTCCAGAAGATCGATGTGGCGGAGCCGACGGTGCCGGACTCGATCAAGATCCTCAAGGGCCTCAAGCCCTATTACGAGGACTTCCACAAGGTCCGCTACACGAACGACGCCATCAAGTCGGCGGTGGAGCTTTCGGCCAAGTACATGCACGACCGCAAGCTGCCGGACAAGGCGATCGACGTCATCGACGAGGCAGGTGCCTCGCAGATGCTGTTGCCGGAATCGCGCCGCAAGAAGACCATCGGCGTTGCCGAGATCGAGAATGTGATCGCGACCATGGCGCGCATTCCGCCGAAATCCGTGTCGAAGACCGATACGGAGAAGCTGCGCGATCTCGACGTGGAGCTGAAGCGCGTCGTCTTCGGTCAGGACAATGCGATCGAGGCGCTCGCCGCTTCGATCAAGCTTGCACGCGCGGGCCTGCGCGAAGCGGAAAAGCCCATCGGCGCCTATCTCTTCTCGGGCCCGACCGGCGTCGGCAAGACCGAGGTCGCACGCCAGCTCGCCTCGATCATGGGCGTGGAGATGCTGCGCTTCGACATGTCGGAATATATGGAGCGGCACACCGTCTCGCGCCTCATCGGCGCGCCGCCCGGCTATGTCGGCTTCGACCAGGGCGGGCTCCTCACCGATGGCGTCGACCAGCACCCGCATTGCGTGCTGCTGCTCGACGAGATCGAAAAGGCGCATCCGGACCTTTTCAACATCCTGTTGCAGGTCATGGATCACGGCAAGCTCACCGATCATAACGGCAAGAAGATCGACTTCCGCAATGTCGTTCTCATCATGACGACCAATGCGGGCGCCTCCGAGGCGGCGAAGAATGCCATCGGCTTCGGCGGCGGCAAGCGCGTGGGCGAGGACGAGGACGCGATCAAGCGGCTCTTCACGCCCGAGTTCCGCAACCGGCTCGATGCGGTCATCCCGTTCGCGCCGCTGACGCCGGAGATCATCGCGCATGTGGTCGAGAAGTTCGTGCTGCAACTCGACGCCCAGCTCGCCGATCGCAACGTCACGATCTCGCTGACGCCGGAGGCGAATGCCTGGCTCGCCAAGCGCGGCTATGACGACCAGATGGGCGCGCGGCCGCTTGCCCGCGTCATTCAGGAATCGATCAAGAAGCCGCTGGCGGACGAGGTTCTCTTCGGCCGTCTGCTGAAGGGCGGGCATGTCGTGGTCAAGGTGGGCGAGGGCGATACGCTCGTCTTCGACATCGAGGAAGCGGTCACACGCACCCCGCCGCCGCCGAAAAAGCGCGGTGCCGGCGACGACAGCGGCTCGACGCCCAGGGTTCCGCTGCTCGTCGAATGAGCGGGCATGCGGAAAGCATCAAGGCGGCCATGAAGTGTCTCGACGACTTCATGGCCGCTTTCAATGCGCGCGATCTCGCCGCGTGGGAGCGCACCTTCAATTTTCCGAGCGTCAGGCTCGCTTCCAACGATCTCGTCATCATCGACAAGCCGGGCTGGCACAAGCCGAGCCTCTTCGAGACCTCGCTCGGCGATGGTTGGCATCATTCCGCGTGGGAGCGGCGCGAAGCCATCCATGCGGGCGAGGACAAGGTCCATTTCGACACGCGCTTCACGCGCTATCGGGCCGATGGTAGCGTCATCGGCAGCTACGATTCGATTTATGTCGTGACCCGACAGAACGGTCACTGGGGCATCAAGGCGCGGTCGAGTTTCGCGCCATGACGGCTCCGGGGTAGCAGGCAGACAAGGCAATCGAAACAGGGAGTGAATAACAATGATTGGCTATGTGACGCTCGGCAGCAATGACCGGCAGAAGGCCGGCGCCTTCTATGACGAGCTGCTCGGCCTTCTCGGCGCCAAGCGCGCCATGGTCGATGGCGACCGCTTCATCGGCTGGTCGAACGGCCAGGGCGCGATGCTCGCCGTGATCAAGCCCTATGACGGCAATCCGGCGACCGTCGGCAATGGCAACATGGTGTCACTCGCGGTCGGCTCGCGCGAGAATGTGGACAAGATCCACGCCAAGGCGCTTGCGCTGGGCGGCAAGGACGAGGGCGCGCCCGGACTTCGCGGCGGCAATTTCTACGGCGCCTATTTCCGCGACCTCGACGGCAACAAGCTCTGTGCCTTCCACATGGGCTGAGCGCGGCTCACGCAGAATGAGAAAAGCCGCCGTCGCAGGACGGCGGCTTTTTTGTTCGGGCGCGCGGTCCTCGCTTCAGATGCGGGCCAGTTCGGCCTTGATGAGTTCGGCCTGTTTCTTCAGCACCTCGAAATCCGCCATCTCGCGCGCATGCAGCTTCAGGTCGATGCCGTGCCAGCGCGGAATGATGTGCATGTGGATATGAAAGACGGTCTGTCCGGCCTCCGGGCCATTGAGCTGCGCGATCATGATGCCGGGCGCCTTGATCGCGCGCTTGACGGCGACGGCGACCTTCTGCGTTACGCGCATCAGGTTCGCGGCATCGTCGGCGGACAGATCGAACATGTTCTCGGCCGGCGATTTCGGGATCACCAGCGTGTGTCCTTCCGACTGGGGCATCACGTCCATGAAGGCAAGCGTCCGGTCGTCCTCATGCACCTTGAAGCTCGGGGCCTCGCCGCGAATGATCTTCGCGAAGATGTTGTTGTTGTCGTAAGCCATTTTCAGAAGTCGTCCTCTCGTATTTCGGCCGAGGCCGGATCATGCGCAAGATCGTGCCTGAAGGGGGAATATTCGCCAAGGACTTCGATGTCGCGTTCGACATGAAGCCGCTCGCGGTTCAGATATTCGGCGACGGCATCGCGGAAGGAAGCATTGGCGATCCAGTGGGCGCTGTAGGTGCGGGAGGGCAGGTAGCCGCGTGCAAGCTTGTGCTCGCCCTGCGCGCCTGCCTCGACGCGCGGAATGCCGCGCGCAATGGCGAAGTCGATCGCCTGATAGTAGCAGCATTCGAAATGCAGGAAGGGATGATGCTCGATCGCACCCCAGTTGCGGCCGTAGAGCGCATCGCCGCCAATGAAATTGAGCGCGCCGGCGATGTAGCGCCCGCGGCGCTTCGCCATGACGAGGAGCGTGCGCTCGGGCATGCGCTCGTTGATGAGACTGAAGAATTTGCGCGTGAGATAGGGGCTGCCCCATTTGCGGCTGCCTGTGTCCATGTAGAAGGCGAAGAAGGCGTCCCAATGGTCTTCGGTGAGGGTTTCGCCCGTCGCCCATTCGATCTCGATGTCCGCCTCGAGCGCGCGTTCGCGCTCCTTGCGGATCATCTTGCGCTTGCGCGATGAGAGATCGGCGAGGAAATCGTCGAAGCTTCGATAGTCGTGATTGTGCCAGTGGAACTGCTGGTCCGTGCGCTGCAGGAGCCCGCGCGCGCCGAGCTTTCGCCATTGGCGTTCGGGCAGAAAAGTGAAGTGGAGCGAGGAGACGCCCGTGCGGCGCGCGACCTCGAGCGCGCCGGCGATGAGCCGGTCTTCCGCCGGCTCGCGGCCCGGCCCCGGCTTCGTCAGGAGGCGCGGACCCGTTGCGGGGGTGAAGGGCACGGAGACCTGCAGCTTCGGATAGTACTGGCCGCCAGCGCGTTCATAGGCATCGGCCCAGCCGTGATCGAAGACATATTCGCCCCGGCTATGGCTCTTCAGGTACATCGGCATGCAGCCCGCGAGGCCGCCTTGCCCGTCCTCCAGCAGCAGGTGATAGGGCATCCAGCCGGTGCGCCGCGTCGCCGAGCCGCTCTCTTCGAGGGCGCTCAGAAAGGCGTGCGAGACGAAGGGATTGTAAGGCTCGCCGGCGGGATTGGCGCAGGCATCCCACTCGGCGGCATCGACCTCGTCGAGCGCTTGCGCGACCTTGATGATGGCTTGCTCGGCGTCGCCCATGGATTTCGTTCCGGTTGCACTCAGCTCCTCGACTCTAAGCCATCATACGGCCCGGACAAGAAAGGATCGCTACGCCGTGCCGAACGCGCGAACCACGGCGCGCGCAACATCGGCGTGAACCGCGTTGCGCGTCGCGGCGGTGTCGTCCGCACCTTGATAATAGGCGGCGATCAGCAGCGGCTTTCGCCCTGGCGGATGGGCGATGGCAATGTCATTTGCCTCGCCCTTGGGGCCTGTTCCGGTCTTGTCGCCGATCTGCCAGCCGGAAGGAAGGCCAGCCGCAAGCCTGTGCTGGCCCGTCTGGCACCCACGCAGCCACGCAAGGAGCTGTGCGCGGGACGCAGCGGAGAGCGCATTGCCGAGAAGCAGCGTCCGCATCAGGCCGAGCATCGCTTCCGGGGTGGTGGTGTCGCGCGGATCGTTCGGCTCGACATCGTTGAGCGCCGGTTCGGTGCGGTCGAGACGCGTGATGTCATCGCCGAGACTGCGGAGGTAGCGGGTCAGGCCCTCCGGTCCGCCAAGCGTGGCGAGAATGAGATTGCCCGCCGTGTTGTCGCTCCATTCGACCGCGGCCGCGCAGAGATCCGAAAGCGTCATGCTGCCTTCGGCGGCATGGCGCGAGGTCACGGGTGCATAGTCGAGAAGGTCGGCCTTGCCATAGCCGATGCGCCGATGAAGACGCTCCGTACCGAGATCGACGCGATGCAGAACAGCGGCTGCGGCCAGAAACTTGAACGTGCTGCAAAGCGCGAATCTTTCGCCGCCGCGCAACGAGAGACGCCGGCCGGTCTCGCTGTCGAGAGCGGCGACGCCGAGCCGACCCTTGTAGCGGGAGGCGAGGCGCGTGAGTTCGTCGCCCGGCAGGTTCCGCTCGCCGGCGATGGCATAGGTCGCCGCCATCGCGCAGGCACCCGCCAGTGCTCCGCGCCGGGTAATCCTGTAGACCATTGCGGCTCACTCGATCTCGAAGATGGCCTCGATCTCGACGGCGATGTCCACGGGCAGGCTCGGCGCCGAGACAGCCGAGCGGGCATGGCGCCCCGCATTGCCGAAAATCTCCACGATCACGTCGGATGCGCCATTGATGACGTCGGGCTGCTGGATGAAATCGGGCGTCGAATTGACGAAACCAAGCAGCTTCACGCAGCGCTTCACGCGGTCGAGATCGCCGCCGACCGCCTCGCGGAGCTGCGCGATCACGTTGAGCGCGGTGAGACGCGCGGCTTTCGCTCCCTCCGCCACTTCGAGGTCGCGGCCGAGCTTGCCCTGATATTCGATGCCGTTCGGCCCCACCGGGCCCTGTCCGGAAACGAAGACGAGAGAGCCCGTAACAACCCAGGGAACATAATTGGCGAGCGGCGCCGCCGCCTTGGGCAAGGTGATCCCGAGTTCCTTCAGCCGCGCATCGATCCTGCCTGACATGTTCTGCCTCCATTTGCTCCGTGGCCTTCAGACGATATACCTATTTCGGTAAAGGCGAATGGGGAAGGTCCAAATGAAGCTTGCCGCGCGGGCGCCTGCCGATGACGGTCTTTTCATGCCGGCGGAATGGGAGCCGCATGAGCGCTGCTGGATGCAATGGCCTTCGCGCGGCTCGGTCTGGGGCGAGCATCTGCCCCATGCCTATCAGGCTTATGCGAATGTAGCGCGCGCTATCTCGCGTTTCGAGCCCGTGGCGATGATCTGCCGTCCGCATGAGGCGGCGGCGGCGCGCCTTGCATGCGGGCGTGGCATCGAGATCGTGCCCATTGAAATCGACGATTCATGGGCGCGGGATACGGGCCCCACCTTCGTCATCGACGGCAAGGGCGGCGTCGCGGGGGTGCATTGGCAGTTCAACGCCTGGGGCAATGCCTATCAGGGCTATGAGCAGGACGCCGAAGTCGGCGCGGCCATGCTGGAGCAGCTCGGCATGCGGCGCTATGCCGGGCCGATGATCTTCGAGGGCGGCTCCATTTCCGTTGACGGCTACGGCACCTTGCTGACCACGGAGGAATGTCTGCTCAATGACAATCGCAATCCGGGACTGACGCGCCAGCAGATCGAGGAGCGCATCGCCCTCTTTCTCGGCATCAGCCGCATCGTCTGGCTCGACCGCGGGCTCGAGGATGACGAGACGAGCGGGCATGTGGATATGATCGCCTGTTTCGCGGGCAAGGGGCGGGTGCTCCTCCACATGCCTGAGGACAGGAGCGATCCCAATTTCGCGCGCATGCAGGAGAACCGCTCGCGGCTCGAGGCGGCGCGGGACGCTGGCGGGCGAAAGCTCGAAGTGATCGAGGTGCCGCAACCGAGGCGCAATCTGCGCCAGAGCGATGGCCGCAGGCTCTGCACCTCTTACATCAATTTCTACATCGCGAATGGCGGCATCGTGATGCCGTCATTCGACGATCCGAATGACGAGGCGGCGGCGCGCATCATTGGCGAGGCGTTTGCGGATCGGGAGGTCGTGCAGGTGCCGGCCCTCGACATCGCAGTGGGCGGCGGCGTCATTCACTGCATCACGCAGCAGCAGCCGAAAGGCGCTCCGCTCAGCCGTTGATGATCATGCGCGCGGCGCGGCTGCCCTTGCTCTTGTCGGCATACATGGCGCGATCGGCGCGCTGCAGAAGTTCTTCGGGCTTTGAATTGCCGTCGTAATAGGCAAGGCCCAGGCTGGCCCTGGTGGTGATGACCTGGCGGCCATGCCTCACCGAAATGCCGTTGAGGCCGCGGATGAGGCTGCGCGCGCGCTCGCGCGTAGGCGCATGTTCGGCCCGAACGAAGAGAATGGCGAATTCATCGCCGCCGAGGCGAGCGGCGTAGTCGGTCGCGCGGACATTCTTCTGGAGGTAGCGGCCGACGGCGCTCAGCAGTTCGTCGCCGATGCCATGGCCATGGAGATCGTTGACCTCCTTGAAGTTGTCGAGGTCGATATAGGCGAGCAAGCCGCACTCGTCATGGCGGGCGGCGCTGTTGAGGTTGCGCGCCAGAACGTCGTCGAAGCCGCGCCGGTTGAGGAGCCCCGTCAGATCGTCGGTGACGGAAAGGGCCTCGAGCTGCGCGATGCGCTGATTGAGTTCGGCGAGGCGGACTTCCACCTCCGCCGCATAGCTCAGCGCATGGGCGCGCAGCCTTTCGGCATCGGCGACAAGGCGGGAATTGTTCATCGCCATGCGGAAGCGCCGGGTGGGCTCATCGCCCACGGACAGTGCCGTGTCGTCTGTCTGTCGCGGCCTTTCCAGGTCCGCCAGTTTCACGCGTCTCATACCGGTGTCCTCACCCCTCATTGCCCGGTTTGGCCGGATCAATGGAGCAAGGGTTTTGCCACCACCGATTACCCATAAGATTCAATGGGTTGGATTCCGAGAGGGGGCGTCGTGCCCGGCAGATTTTTCCCTCTGCCGGCGGATATTGCCGCAAGGGAGCCAAAACTCAGCTTGCGGATGAAGGGGATCGGCAGCGCGGCGTGACGAGATCGAGCGGCTCGCGGCCTGCAAAGAATGCGTCGAGATTGTCGAGCGCACGGAAGCCCATGGCATTGCGCGTCTCCAGCGTGGCGCTGCCGAGATGCGGGAGAAGAAAGGCGTCGGGGAGGGTGCGGTAGCGCGGGTCTATGTTCGGCTCGTTGTTGTAGACGTCGAGGCCGATCGCCCTCAGGCGGCCCGAGGCGAGGGCGGCGATCAGGGCGTCATCATCGACGATGTCGCCGCGCGCCGTGTTCACGAGGATTGCACCCTCGGGCATCAGGGCGAGGGTTTGCGCGTTGACGAGGCGTCTCGTCTCGGGCGTCGATGCGCAATGAACGGAGAGAATGTCGGAGGCGGCAAAAAGGCCCTCTACGGAGGAATGATAGATGGCGTCCTCTTCCCGGTCCGGCGGCAGGCGATGGCGGTTGTGATAATGGATCGACATGCCGAAGGCGCGGGCCCGCTTCGCCACCGCCCGCCCAATGCGCCCCATGCCGAGGATGCCGAGGCGCTTTCCGCCCACATCCGTTCCGAGCATGCCGGTCGGCGCCCAGTTCTTCCAGCTTCCCTCCCGGATAGCGGCCATGCCAGACGCCGCGCCGCGAGCGGCGCCGAGAATGAGGAGGAGCGCGATGTCCGCCGTCGCGTCGGTCAGGACGTCCGGCGTATTGGTGACGGCGAGGCCCCGTGCGGCGGCGGCTTCGATGTCGATATGATCGTAGCCGACCGAAAAGCTCGCGATGATGCGGATGGACGGCGGCAGGGCGGCGATGAGCGCGCCGTCGATCCTGTCGGCGACGGTGACGAGGAGCCCGTCCTTGCCGGCGGCGCGGGCGAGAATCTCGTCCCGGCTCATGACGGCATCGCCGGTATTCAGCTCCACGTCATATGAGCCGAGGGCGCGCGCCTCGACGGCGGCGGGAAGCTTTCGGGTGACGAGCAGCCGGGGGTGGTTGCCGGATGACGCGGGGCTCGAAGGCGGGGGGCTGGAAGGCGAGGGGCTCAATTTGGCCTCGATGATGCATTATGAACGATGCCGGAGCTTCAGCTTTAGCCGATGGTGTAGGCTTGCGGAAGGCGCTCGGGGCGCGCAGTCGAAAGGAAGTTTCTCCCAGATGCGGACAAGTTTTCAAATTCGCCGGCATGCGCCCCGGATCGTCATCGGATCCATTGCCGGGGCGTTGGCGATCGGGCTCGGGCTTTTCGCGCTGACGCGCGCCGAGGGCAGCGATCCCGTCGATTTGCAGATGCACCGGGCCGTCTACGACCTTTCGGTCGACCGGGTAAAGGCGGCGAGCGAGGTGGAGGGGCTCGACGGGCGCATGGTGGTGGAGTGGCGCGGCGGGCCCGCTTGCGAGGGCTACACATCGGAGCAGCGCGTCGTCACGAGATCGAGCGACGAGGCGAATGCGATCTCCGTCAGCGACGTGCGGCTTACTTCCTTCGAGTCGCTCGATGGACATGAGTTCCGCTTCGACCGGGTCGAATATGCCGACGGCAAGCCGTCGCTCCGCCAGTCCGGGCATGTCTATCGGAAGGGGGGGCGTGTCGTGCTCGAGGAGGAAGGCAAGGAGCCGGCCGAACTGCCCGGCGACGTGCTTTTCCCGACCGCCTTCAACGTGGCTCTGCTTCAGGCCGCGCGGGATGGAAAGACCGTCTTCAGCAATACACTCTTCGACGGAACCCAGTCCACGGCGACCTATGTCACGGCCTTTATCGGCAAACGGGCCACGGCGCCCGCAGACGCCAGGAAGGTTCGGATCAGGAATCGGGGCGCGGGCGCAGCACTCGACAATGCCTCGCCATGGCATGTGCATGTGAGCTATTTCGATCAGGACGACAGGGGCAATGACGAGACGCCGAGTTTCGAGATGGGTTTCGCCATGTTTCCGAACGGCGTGATGAGCGCCCTGACGCTCGATTATGACGATATGGTGCTGAAGGGCGACCTCACCCAGATCGAGTATTTCAAGCCCGGCGCCTGCTAGCGCCCCCGTGCCGGGCCTCAGCTCGTCATGCCACGCCCCTTGATGATGGCTTGCGCGCCGAAGCGGGCGCGAACGCGGTCCATGGCGCGTTCTGCTTCCGCCCGCCGCGTGGCGCCGGGGTCGAGCATATCGGGCGGATCGGCGAGGTCGGCATCCGCGAGTTGCGCGATGCCGATGCCGAGCAGGCGGAAGGCTGTTCCATCGGCCTCCTTCGCAAGCAGCGGCGCGCCCGTTCTGTAGATCACTTCGGCAAGCTGTGTCGGATCGGGAAGGGTGATGCTTCTCGTGCGGATCCTGAAATCGGCGGTCTTGAGCTTGAGCACCACCGTGGCGCCGGAATGGCCTGCTTCCTTCGCGCGGCGAGCGACCTTCTCGCAGAGCGGCCACAGGCGGCGGCGAAGCTCGGCGCCATCGGTAATATCCTCCGCAAACGTCGTTTCCGCCGAGATGCTCTTTGCGACATTGGCGCTCGATACGGAGCGCTCGTCGAGGCCACGCGACAGCCGCCAGAGCCTGCGGCCCATGACGCCGTAGCGCGCCATGAGATCGTTTTCCTCCATGCGCTGAAGCTGGGCGATGCGGCTGATGCCGTCGCGCGCGAGCCGGGCTTCGAGCGACTTGCCGACGCCCCAGATGAAGGAGACGGGCTTCGAGGCGAGGAAATCGAGCGCCTCCGCCCGCCCGAGCACGGCGAAGCCGCGCGGCTTGTCCATGTCGGATGCGATCTTCGCCAGAAACTTGCAGTAGCTGAGGCCCACGGAAACGGTGATGCCGATTTCCTTTTCGATGCGCGTCTGGAGCTTCGCCATCGTCGTGGCGGGGCTCGCATGATGAAGCCGCTCCGTGCCGTTCAGGTCGAGAAATGCCTCATCAATCGAGAGCGGCTCGACGAGCGGCGTCAGCTCGCGCATGAGCTGGCGCACCTCGCGCCCGACGCGGACATATTTCGCCATGTCGGGCGGCAGGACGATGGCTTCGGGGCAGGCTTGCAGCGCCTTGAACATGGGCATCGCGGAGCGCACGCCGCGAATGCGGGCGATGTAGCAGCAGGTCGAGACGACGCCGCGCTTGCCGCCGCCGATGATGAGCGGCTTGTCTCGCAATTCCGGGTTGTCGCGTTTTTCGATGGCGGCGTAGAAGGCGTCGCAATCAAGATGCGCGATGCCGAGTTCGTTCAGTTCGGGATGGAAGACGAGGCGCGGGCGATTGCAGGCCGGGCAGCGCGTGCGGCCGGCCTCCACCTCGGCGAAGCAATCGCGGCAGAAGCCTTTGGCTGGCGCGGCGCCCGCATTCATCCCGCGCTCTCCTCCGGCCAGAGCCAGGCCGCGCCCCGCACGCCGCTCGCATCGCCGTGCCGGTTGCGCACGAGCTTCGTGTCGACGCGGTCGGAAAAGACATATGAGCCCCAGCGCGCGGGCACCTCGTCGTAAAGCGCGGCGATGTTCGACATGCCGCCGCCGAGCACGATCACATGCGGGTCGATGAGGTTGATGACATGCGAGAGCGCGCGGGCGAGGCGGTCGGAATAGCGCCGCAAGGCCGAGCGCGCGGGCCGCGAGCCTGCCTCGGCCGCCGCCACGATCTCATGCGTGGTGAGCTTCTCGTTTTCCATGCGTTCGTATTCGGCCTCGAAGCCGGGGCCGGAGTTCCACGTCTCGATGCAGCCCTTCTGCCCGCAATAGCAATCGGGGCCAGGAATCTCGTCGGGCAGCATCCGGGGAAGCTGGTTGTGGCCCCATTCGCCCGCTATGGCATTGGGGCCCGAGAGCAGACGTCCGTGAATGACGATGCCGGCGCCGACGCCCGTGCCGAGAATGACGCCGAAGACGCTCGGCGCGCCCGCGCCCGCGCCATCCGTCGCCTCTGAGAGCGCGAAGCAATCGGCGTCATTGGCGAAGCGCAATTCGCGCCCGAGCGCCGCACCGAGGTCGCGGTCGAAGGGCATGTCGTTGAGCCATGTGCTGTTCGCGTTCTTCACGAGGCCCGTTGCGGGGGAGAAGGCGCCCGGCATGCCGATGCCGACGGTGCCCCGTTCGCCGGTGTCGCTTTCGAGGGCGACGACGAGATCGCGGATGGCGGCGATGGTCGCCGCGTAGCTTCCGGGCGTCGCGATGCGCCGCCGCCCGACTTCGCGTCCGCCCGCGCCGAGCGCGATGGCTTCGATTTTCGTGCCGCCGAGGTCAATGCCGATACGCATGGAAATCAGAAACCATCCTTTTCGAGACAGGCCGAGATGAAATCATGCGCCAGCGCCCAGTCCGTGGTGTGGAAGTGGCTGTGCTCGGAAGGCGGCAGCAGCCGGGCGAGGCGCGGGTCGGCGATGAAGTGGATGCGGTGCGTCGGCGCATGGGCGGCAGCGACCGAGGCGATGTTGTGCGGAATGTCGTCGAGGAAGATGACGGGCGCCTCGACGAGTTCGGCGAGCCGCTTCACCGCGCCTCCCTTGAGCCCCTTGTTGGCGATGACGGGATAGGCCATGCCATGGGCCGCGAGGTTTTGCGCCCGTGTTTCCCTTTCGGAGAAAGGCACATTGGTCAGCACGACGATCTGCGCGCGGGCGCGCAGCGCCTTAAGCGCGGCGGCCGCGCCCTGCACCGGAATGAGCGAGTGGGTGGAGGAGGCGAAAAAGCTTTTCAGCAGTTCGGGCATTTCGGCGGCCGGAACGGGCTCGCCCGTGTCGCGCCGCTTGACGTTGCCGGTCAGCGCGAAGCTCTTGAGATCGAGCCAGAGCCCTTGCGTTTCCAGATAGAGCTCGAGCCCGGCGATGAACTGCATCAGCACTTCGTCGCAATCGGAGACGATGAGCGGCTTTCCGCGCGTGAGTTGCAGCGCCTCGATCTGCGGGGCGACATCCTCGTGTAGCGCGAGAAGATCGAGGCGCTGCATGTGCGGGGCGGTATTTGCCTTTGGGGCGTTCATGTCCAGTGCACCTCCTCGCCGCCGGGAAGGAGCTTTCTCGCCCTGCCGGGTAGTTCGGGCTTCAGCCCCGCCGCTTCGCAGAAGGCGAGGAGGCGCGCTTCGTCCATGAGGATGAAGTCGAGCACGCCGCCCAGGATTTCCGGGTCGCCGCCGCGCTCTCTGAGATCGGCGGGCGAAAGGCCGGTTATGTCGACGAATGCGAACAGCAATTCGTCGTCGCCGGCAATGTGGCCGAGCGCCTTTATCGCAATGAGTTCAGCCTGTTCGGCCTGCATGGCTAACGTTCCGTTTCCTCGACAATAACAAATTAATCATAGCCCCAGATTGAGGCGAAACGGCCTGCGCCGGGGCGATGATTAAAGACTTAGTTAACGATATTGGCGTCATATGAGCTGTCTGAGGTGCGGAATCGGCATCCACGCCCCGGAGAAGAATATCAAGGGGTCGGAGCGGCAGGGCAACAGGGGTGGGGTTTGGAGCTATGGATGCGATGACCAAAAAAGTTCTGATCGTCGAGGACAACGAGCTCAACATGAAGCTCTTCCATGACCTTCTTGACGCTCATGGCTATGAGACGCTTCAGACGCGGGACGGCATCGAGGCGCTGGAAATTGCGCGCAAGAATCGTCCCGATCTGATCCTCATGGACATTCAGCTTCCCGAAGTGTCGGGGCTCGAAGTCACCAAATGGATCAAGGAAGACGACAGCCTCCGCTCGATCCCGGTGGTCGCGGTCACGGCCTTCGCCATGAAGGGCGACGAAGAGAAGATTCGCGAAGGCGGCTGCGAGGCCTACATCTCGAAACCCATCTCGGTCACTCAGTTCCTGGAGACCGTCCAGCGTTTCCTGAGGTAAGGGCAAGAGCAGTGACGGCGCGCGTTCTCATTGTCGACGATGTTCCAGCCAACCTGAAGCTCCTCGATGCGAAGCTGACGGCGGAGTATTTCGGCGTGCTCAAGGCGTCTTCGGGCCCAGAGGCGCTCGAAATCGCCATGGCGCAGCAGCCGGACATCATCCTGCTCGACGTCATGATGCCGGGGATGGACGGCTTCGAGGTATGCCGCAGGCTCAAGGCCGCGCCGCAGACCGAGCATATTCCGGTCATCATGGTGACGGCGCTCGACCAGCCGAAGGACCGCATTCAGGGCCTGGAGGCGGGGGCCGATGATTTTCTGACCAAGCCTGTCAACGATGTCGCGCTTTTCGCGCGGGTGAAGAGCCTCGTCCGCCTGAAAACGGTGACGGATGAATTGCGTATGCGCGAGGCGACCGGCCAGCGCATCGGCGCCTTTGTCGGCACCTCGACCGAGCGCATGCTCATGGCGGAACCGGGCAGGGCGCTCGTGATCGACGACCGGCCGAATTCGCTCAAGCGGCTGACGGAAGCGCTTTCGCACCAGCACATGGTCACGGTCGCCGATACGCCCGAGGACATGGTGCAGCTCGCCGCGACCGGCGCCTATGATCTCCTCATCGTCAGCCTCACGCTTCAGGAGTTCGACGGGCTCAGGCTCTGCTCGCAGCTTCGCTCCGCCGAGGCGACGCGGCAGACGCCGATTCTCGTCATCGTGGAGGAAGGGGACACGCCGCGCCTCGTCCGCGCGCTCGACATGGGCGTAAACGACTATCTGCTCCGCCCGGTGGAGCGGAACGAGCTGGTCGCGCGCTGCCGGACGCAACTCCGCCGCAAGCGTTATCAGGATTACCTGCGGGATCGCTTCCAGAAGGGGCTCGAACTCGCCGTTACGGACAGCCTCACCGGCCTCTATAACCGCCGCTACATGGAAGGCCATCTTGCCACGCTGGTTGAAGAAGGGGCGCATGCGGGCAAGCCGGTATCGCTGCTCATCTTCGACATCGACTACTTCAAGGCGGTGAACGATACCCACGGGCATCCGGCCGGCGACGCGGTGCTCAAGGAATTCGCGCAGCGAATCGAACAGAATGTGCGCGGGGTCGATCTCGCCTGCCGTCTCGGCGGCGAGGAGTTCGTCGTCGTCATGCCGGACACCGATCTTTCCTATGCGCTCATGGTCGCCGAACGGCTTCGCCAGAAGGTGGCGGAAGTGCCTTTCCGCATCGAGCCCATGGAGACGCTCAACATCACGGTGAGCATCGGGATCGCGGTCACGGTCGGGCCGAGCGACACGGCGAAGGCATTGCTCGAGCGCGCCGACGCCGCGCTCTATCGCGCCAAGCGCGATGGGCGCAACCGCGTGGTTGCCGAAGCTGCTTGAGATTCTATCTCGCAATTCAAGTGTAAGCCATTGAAATAGCTTAAGGGCGGGCTGCCGGATTTTGCTTGCCGGAGCCTGGCTGGAGCTTCTTGCAGCATTTCTTTAACCATGTTTATTCATGGTTAATCAGGCGTTTACACCGTGTTGCTGGCGAGTGACTTTATTTGGCTCATCCAGCGTGCTAGCGTAATTTTACTCAAATGTTTCGCTGTTCCGTCGGCTTTCGTCGCTGGGGGGTGAGGGAGAGCCGGAGCGGTCTACAGCGATATGTGTCCTCACGGGGCGCTCGGGTCCGCCGCATCTCCTGAGTCCGTGAGGCACGGCCGGCCGGAACGTGGTGTGGAGTGGCCTCCTCTGATAAGCCATGACTTCCGGTCGGCCACCGTTTGAGGAACCCGGTACGGGGGGAAAACAAAAGGCCGGTCGCAAGACCGGCCTTTTGCCTTTGATCCGCCAAGCAGAGCGGGCGCGACGCCCGCTCAACGCTTATTTGATCTTGGTTTCCTTGAACTCGACGTGCTTGCGCGCGATCGGGTCGTACTTCTTGATGACGAACTTTTCCGTCATCGTGCGGGAATTCTTCTTGGTCACGTAGAAATAGCCCGTGCCCGCGCTGCTTTCGAGCTTGATCTTGATTGAAGCCGGCTTCGCCATGGCTCGAAATCCTTGATTTGGGCGGGTCGGCCAAGGCGCCCGCGAAAGGTACTTCTCGCAGATCGGTGGATGTGCGGATTGCGGCGCAGACTACTCGCCCGAGAGGCTAAGTCAAGTCCGCTCTCGATCTTGCTAAGGCCCGGACGTGCAAGCGAGTTTCGGGCTCGTCGTGGATCGCCTCAGAGCGCGCCCTGGGCCTCGGGCGACGCCTTCGCATATCGCCAGCCGGCGACGATGAGGTAGATCCCGCAAAGGCTCCCCATGGCGACAATCAGCCCATGGGGATTCCAGAGATCCATGGCGAAGCCCGAAAGCGGCGGCCCCACCAGCGCGCCTGTCGAATACATCATGACGAAGGCTGCGTTGGCGGCGGCGAGGTCCGCGCCCCGGAAGCGCTGGCCGAGCAGCGTCAGGCCGACCGTATAGAGCCCGACCACGACGCCGCCGAAGACGAAAAGAACCAGCGCGAAGAGCGGCATGGAGAAGGTGGTGAAGGGGATGGCGAGAATGCCGAGAAAGCCGCCCGCAGCGCAGACCAGAAGAACGGCCCGGCGGTCGATCCTGTCGGCGATGAGGCCGATCGGGAACTGGAAAGCGATGTTGCCGGCCGCGAAGATCGTCAGGACGAATGCCGCCGCCTGCTCGCCCATGCCGGAACGCAGCGCATAGATGGGCAGCATGTTGAAGATATTGGTTTCTGTGGCGCCGTAGATGAGCCCTGCAAGCGTCGCCGCCGGGGCGACGAGAAGGAAAGTCAGGAAGCCGTGGCTCGGCTTTTCCTTGATGCTGGGCGCGAGGCCGCGGCCGAAGACGAGAAGCGGCGCGCCGCCAGCGAGCAGCAGAGAGCCGATGAGGAGGAATGGGAGCGCGCCGTCCGCGCCCGCGAGATAGAGAAGCGCCGGGCCCGCCGCAAAGCCGCAGGAGAGGATCGTTCCGTAAAGCCCCATGAGCTTGCCGCGATTCTTCTCGTCGGCGAGCGAGTTGATCCAGAATTCGCTGACGACGAAAAGGCCGGTGATGGCGAGACCGTTGACGAAGCGGATGGGGAACCAGAGCCAGACATTCTGGAAGATGTAGTAGCAGGGCATGGCCAGCGCCGAGACAGCGACGCAGGCGAGCAGGAAGGGAATGACGGGCACGCGGCGCAGAAGGCGCGGAATGAACGGCGTCAGCATGAAGGTCGCAATGGCCGGCATCGCGGTGTTGAGGCCGATGAGCAGCGCGGGGATCTGGCGCCGCTCCATCAGGAGCGCAAGCAACGGGATCGACGAGCCAAGGCCGATGCCGACCACGGTGATGCAGGCGATGACGGCGATGAGGCTGCGCCGCCGGTCGGCCCGGCTCAACGGTTCTTCTCTCGCCTCGAGATTGAGGCTCTGGCTTTCCTGCATGTCGGATTGCCGCTCCATGGGACCGCTCCGGCCGCCTCTTTATCAGGCGCGGACCAGAGGCCGGTTGTTTCTGTAGCAATAGAGCGGAACGCGCTTGCGCGAATTGCCCGCCGCGCGCCGTCCGATTTCGTGGAGCACGAATTCGGTCACGTCGATGACCGGGAGCTTGAGGGCCTCGGAAAGCGGATACCAGTCGAGGTCTTCAAGCTCGCCGCTGCCGCGCAATGTTCCATCGAGTTCCGCCGCGGAAGCCGTGAAGAAGCGAGCATGAAAGCGGATCGGGCTTCCGGCTGGCGTGATGGCGCGGGCGACGCCGGACAGCGCGTCGAGGCGCGGCGCGATGCCCTGCGCACGGAACTCGGCCCATGTGGCGCCCGCATCCGGCCCGACATCGCCCGGCGCCGCGAGGAGAAGGCCCGTCTCCTCGAATGTCTCGCGGATCGCCGCCATGGCGAGCGCCTGCGTCTTCTCGCCGAAGGCCGCATCGCCGAGAGGTGTGGCGGGCTTCACCAGCAAGTCCTCGGGATCAAGCTTTCCACCCGGAAAGACGAAAGCGTCGGGAATGAACTTCATGCGCGCATGGCGCCGCCCCATGAGGATGAGCGGCTCCGCTCCCCGTTCATCGACAAGGACGAGGCTTGCGGCGTCGCGCGGGCGCACGCGAATGCCGCCGATGGGCTCTTTGACGGACATATCAGGGAACCAGCGTATCCCGGATCGCCTGGCCGTTCCGGAAATGGATGAAGGGAACGGCGCGCTTCTTCTGCGCGGCGAGGGGCTGGCGCAGGCGCTCGTCGATTTCGGCGAGCACGACGCGGGTGATGTTCGGCAGATCGAGGTCTTCCGCGTCCTTGATGCTGATCCAGTGGAGGCCCTGCAATTCGCCCGAACCGGCGATATGCGACGGATCGCCCTGAATGAGTTCCGCATCCGCGATGAAGAAGCGCGTATCGAAGCGGCGCGTGCGATAGGGCGGGGTGATGGCCCGGGCGACGAAATCGAGCGCGCTGAGCGCGGGCGAAACGCCGGTCGAGAAATAGGCGGCCCAGTCCTTGTGCTTGCTCGATTGCGGCGAGCCGATGGGACGGCCCACGGCGAGGCCCGTTTCTTCGAAGGTTTCGCGGATCGCGGCCATGGCAAGTGCGCGGGCGCGATTCTCGCTCGGCGTGCCGCGCATCCGGGCCAGAAGAAGCTGGGCGACGTCGCTGCGCAGGTCTTCGACCGGGCGGATACGGCTGTCGGCCGGATCGACGCGCCCGCCGGGGAAGACGAATTTGTTCGGCATGAATTTGTGGTTGGCGTGGCGCTGGCCCATCAGAACGCGTGGCGCGCTGCCATCGTTGCGAACCAGGATCAGGGTTGCCGCATCGCGCGGGCGCACGGCGCGCCCCTGGGCCGTGTCGCGGAATTCCTGATCGCGCGAATGTTTGGGGTCGAACGACCCTGTTGCCGTTTCCGCCATCTTGTCTTTCCCGGATTCAATTTCGTTGTCCGGGCAGGATGCGCCCTGATGCCGGGCCTGTCCAGAACGCGCGATCAGAAGTCGGGCTCGTCGCCGAATCCATGCATGCGGCGCGACCATTGCAGGCCGACCACCGCGCCCTTGATGCGGGGGAGCAGAATCAGCGACAGCAGCAGCGTCGCCAGCGGCCACAGCGTCATGTGGACCCAGAGCGGCGGCATGTATTCGAGCTCTACCGCCAGCATGATCGGCACGATCAGATGGCCGACGATGAGAATGGTGAAGTAGGGCGGCGCGTCATCCGCCTGATGGTGGAACAGCTCCTCGCTGCAATGGGGGCAGCGGTCGGCAACCTTTAGAAAAGCGCGGAATATATGACCTTCGCCGCAGGCCGGGCAGCGCATCGAGAAACCACGCCACACGGAGCGGCCGAAGGGCCTGACTTCGTGGCGGACAATCTCGGGACCTGCTGATTCATACATATCCGAAAATGTGCTCATTCGTGCCATCTGGCTAAAGGGCGATCTCGTAGATTTGTCTTATTCCAGAGACGATTGAATGCGGCAGGTTGACGCTGTCGAACACCCTTAGTGCGCGTGTGGTTGTTTCGCGCGCTTCCCCGCCGGTTTCTGGCCGGCGCGGAGTTTGACATTCTTTCGGGGCTTTTGGGCGGATTTTTTGCCGGGCTTGGCGGCGGCGCGGTGAGGCGCCTTTCCGCGTCCCTTTCCGTAAGCCGCGCCATGGCGACCAGCGGGCTTTCCTTCCGTTCCGCCTTCGACGATTTCAAATCTCAATCCGCCCGTGACCGGAACCGCCTCCTCCAGCCGCACCGAGACGCGCTCGCCGAGGCGGAAGGTGAGGCCGCTGCGCTCGCCGATGAGCGCATGGCCCGCCTCGTCATGGTGGAAGAACTCCGTACCGAGATTGGAGATCGGCACGATGCCGTCGGCGCCGGTTTCGTCGAGGCGCACGAAAAGGCCGAAGCGCGTGACGCCGGAAATACGGCCCGGAAATTCCGCGCCGATGCGCGCCTCGAGAAAGGCGGCGATGAACCGGTCCATGGAATCGCGCTCGGCAAGCATGGAGCGGCGTTCCGTCTCGGAGATGTGCTCCGCGATTTCAGCGAGTGATCCTGCTTCATCCGCACTCTGACCATCGGCGCCGAAGCGCAGTGCCGCGATGAGCGCACGGTGGACGACGAGATCGGCGTAGCGGCGGATGGGCGAAGTGAAATGCGCGTAGCGGCGCAGGTTGAGCCCGAAATGGCCGATATTATCGGGAGAATAGACCGCCTGCGCCTGCGAGCGCAGGATGATGCTCGACACCATCTGATCGAATTCCGTGCCGTCCACTTCCGCAAGGATGCGGTTGAAGTTCGACGGCCGGACGACCTGGCCCTTCGGAAAGCTCAGATTGAGCGTCTGCAGAAATTCGGACAGGGCGACGAGCTTTTCGCGCGAGGGCGCGTCGTGAATGCGATAGATGAGCGATGTCTGCCGCTGCTCGGCCGTCTCGGCGGCGCAGACATTCGCCTGAATCATGAACTCCTCGATAAGCTTCATGGATTCGAACTTGTCTGCGATACGGATGGCCGCGATGCGGCCGCGCTCATCGAGCCGCGCTCTATATTCCGGCAGGTCCAGATCGAGCGGACCGCGTTTCTCGCGCGCGATGGAAATCGTCTTGTAGGCATCCCAGAGCGGGCGGAGCACGGGCTCAAGAATGGGTCCGGTCTTGTCGTCCGGCGCGCCGTCGATGGCCTGCTGTACCTGGCGATAGCTCAGCCGCGCCGCCGAGCGCATGAAGCCGCGGATGAATTCATGACGGCGCTTGTTGCCGTTCGCATCGAAGACCATGCGCACGGCGAAGCAGGCGCGATCTTCCTTTTCGCGGAGCGAGCAGAGATCGTTCGAGATGCGCTCGGGCAGCATCGGCACGACGCGATCGGGGAAATAGGTGGAGTTGCCGCGCTTGCGCGCCTCGCGATCCATCGGCGATCCCGGCCGCACATAGGCCGCGACATCCGCGATGGCGACGATCACGACATGGCCGCCTTCATTCACGGGATCGGGGTCGGGGCCCGCCCAGACGGCGTCGTCATGATCGCGCGCGTCTTCAGGGTCGATGGTGACGAGCGGGATGTCGCGCAGATCGGTGCGGCCCTCGATGCCATGCGGCCTTGACGCCTCCGCTTCGCGGAGCACGCTGTCGGGAAACTTGTCGGGAATGCCATGCGCGTGAATGGCTATGAGGCTGATCGATTTCGGATCGTCGCTGCGACCGAAGACCTCGCGGACGCGCGCGCGCGAAAGCCCATAGCGCTTGCCGGGGACGATTTCCGCGAGCACGAGGTCGCCATCCTTCGCGCCGCCCGTATCGGCGCGGGCGATCTCGGATTCATTGCGGACGCGCTTGTCCACCGGCACGAGCCGTCCGCCCTCGGAGGTTTCGCGGAAAAGGCCGAGCACCTGCTCCGCGCCCTTGCCGACGCGGCGGATGATGCGCGCCTCGTAGGCGTAGATCTCGCCTTCTTCCGTCGTGCGCGTGAGCCGGGCGAGCACGCGGTCGCCCACGCCTGCGGGCGGTTCGGCATCGCGCTCGCCGATGCGGCCCTTGTGAGGCTCGGGCGTAACGACGATTTCGGGGGCGGCGCCTTCGCCGGCCCAGTCGACGGGGCGGGCGACGAGTTCCCCGTCCGTGTCGCTATGCGTGATCTCGATGACCGTGACGGGCGGCAGTTCGCCCGCGCGCTGAAGCCTGCGTCCCTCGCGTTTGGCGAGCAGCCCTTCCTCGGCCATCTCCTTCAGCATCTGCTTCAAGGGGATGCGGTCGGCGCCCTTGATGCCGAAGGCGCGCGCGATCTCGCGCTTGCCGACCGCGCCGGTCGCGGAGGAGACGAATTCGAGGATCTGCTCCCGGGAGGGCAGGCCGTTCGATCTTTCGCGCTTTTTGGGCGTGTCTTTCCCCGATGCGGTCTTCCTGCGGGGCGCCATCAGTCCGCCAGCTCGGTGGCGCGGGCCTTCGCCTTGGGCGCGGCCTTCTTCGCGGCGGGTTTTTTGGCCGCAGGCTTTTTGGCCGTGGACGCTTTCTTCGCCGCCGGCTTTTTCGCTGCGGCCTTTTTCGCGGGCTTTTCCGCCTTGCTCGCGGCGGCTTTCTTCTTCTTCGGCGCCTTGCCGGATTTTTCTGCGACGAGCGCGACAGCTTCCTCGAGCGAATAGCTCTCGATGTCCGTATCCTTGGGCAAGGTCGCGTTGGTCGATCCATGCTTCACGTAAGGCCCGTATTTGCCTTCCATGATCTGCACGGGCTTGCCGTCTTCGGGATGAGCGCCGAGATCGCGCAGCGTCTTTCCGGCGCGCGCCTTGGCCTTCAGCGCCTTTTCGGCGAGGAGATCGACCGCGCGGTTGACGCCGATGGTGAAGACCTCTTCGGGGTCCTTGAGATTGGCGTAGACACCCTCATGCAGGATGAAGGGGCCGAAGCGGCCGAGCCCCGCCGTGATGGGCTGCCGCGTCTCGGGATGGATGCCGACTTCGCGCGGGAGCGAGAGGAGTTCAAGCGCGCGCTCCAGCGTGAGCGTCGCCGCCGAAGTGCCGCGCGGAATGCCGGCGCGTTTCGGCTTCTCGCCGTCTTCCGCCTCGCCGAGCTGGATATAGGGGCCGAAGCGCCCGGACTTGATGAGCACGGGCTTGCCGGTCTCGGGATCGACGCCGAGCGTGCGCTCGCCGGATACGGCTTCCTCGCCTTCAGCGCCCGCGGTGAGCTGGCGCGTATAGCGGCAGTCGGGATAATTCGAGCAGCCGACAAAGGCGCCGAACTTGCCGACCTTGAGCGAGAGCTTGCCATCGTCGCAATTCGGGCATTTGCGCGGATCGCTGCCGTCACCCTTGTCAGGGAAGACATGCGGGCCGAGCACCTCGTTCAGCCGGTCGAGTACTTCCGTGATGCGAAGCTCCATCGCCTCGCCGACGGCGCCGGTGAAATCCTTCCAGAAATCGCGCAGCACCTGCTTCCAGTCGAGTTCGCCGGCCGAAACCTTGTCGAGCTTTTCCTCGAGGTCGGCGGTGAAGTCGTATTCGACATAGCGGGTGAAGAAGTTTTCAAGGAAGGCGGTGACGAGCCGGCCCTTGTCGTCGGGCACGAAGCGGCCCTTGTCCATCTGCACATAGCCGCGGTCGCGCAGCGTCTGCAGCGTCGAGGCATAGGTGGAGGGGCGGCCGATGCCGAGTTCTTCCATGCGCTTCACGAGCGTCGCTTCGGTGAAACGCGGCGGCGGTTCGGTGAAGTGCTGGTTGGCGCGCACATCGCCGAGCCCGAGCTTGTCGCCACGCGAAACCTTGGGCAGACGGCCGCCTTCCTCGCCATCCTCCGGATCGTCGCGCCCTTCCTGATAGAGGCGCAGAAAGCCGTCGAAGGTGATGACGGAGCCCGTGGCGCGCAGCCCGATCTGCTGCTCGTCCGCCTCGATCTCGATGGTCGTGCGCTCGAGCTGCACGCTCTCCATCTGGCTTGCGACGGTGCGGTTCCAGACGAGTTCGTAGAGCCGGCGCTGATCGTCGTCGAGCACGGCCGACACATGCTTGGGCAGGCGCGCAAGATCGGTCGGGCGGATGGCTTCGTGCGCTTCCTGCGCGTTCTTCGCCTTGGTCTTGTAGACGCGCGGCGCGGAGGGAACGTAAGCCTCGCCGAATTCATTGTTGATGACGGTGCGCGCGGCCGCGATCGCCTCGTCGGCGATCTGCACGCCGTCGGTTCGCATATAGGTGATGAGGCCGGTCGTCTCGCCGTCGATCTCGACGCCTTCATAAAGGCGCTGGGCGATCTGCATGGTGCGGCTCGCCGAGAAGCCGAGCTTGCGCGAGGCTTCCTGCTGCAATGTCGAGGTGGTGAAGGGCGGATAGGGGTTGCGGCGCGCGGGCTTGCTCTCGACGGACTTCACCGAGAAGCGCGAAGCCTTGATGCGCGCGACGATCTCGTCCGCGGTCGCCTTGTTCGGAATGTCGAATTTTTCGAGCTTCTTGCCGTCGAGATTGACGATCCGCGCGGTGAAGGGCGCGCCGGAAGCCGTCTTGAAGTCCGTCTCGATGGTCCAGTATTCCTGCGAGCGGAAGGCGTCGATCTCGAGCTCGCGGTCGCAGATGAGACGCAGCGCCACCGACTGCACGCGCCCGGCAGACCTCGCGCCGGGCAGCTTGCGCCAGAGCACCGGCGAGAGCGTGAAGCCGACGAGATAGTCGAGCGCCCGCCGCGCGAGATAGGCGTCGATCAGTTCCTTGTCGAGCGCGCGCGGATGCTTCATCGCCTCGAGCACGGAATTCTTGGTGATGGCATTGAAGACGACGCGCTGCACATCGATGCCCTGCAGCGCCTTCTTCTTGTTCAGCACCTCGAGGACGTGCCAGGAGATCGCCTCGCCCTCGCGATCGGGGTCGGTGGCGAGGATGAGCTTGTCGGCGCCCTTGACCGCGGCGGCGATGTCGTTGAGCCGCTTCTGGGATTTCGGATCGACGTCCCAGGCCATGCGGAAGTCGTCGTCGGGCAGGACCGAGCCATCCTTGGAAGGCAGGTCGCGGACATGGCCATAGGAGGCCAGGACCTTGAAGCCCTTGCCGAGATATTTGTTGATCGTCTTCGCCTTGGCCGGCGATTCAACAATGACGACGTCCATGGGGTGCTCTGGCTCTCCAAATTCGCAACGGCCCGATTCGGCGAATTCGGGCCGGCCGAAGCCTCTCAGCCAGCGGCGGGCGAGGGCGTATCCCTGCGCAACCGGCAGCAACCCGGCCTCCGACCGAACCGGGATGGCACCTTGCCGATGAGCAAGACGGCTGGCTGGCCGCCGCCGCCGTCGGCTCGGTCAACAGTTGGCAGAACATGAGGAAAAGAGGAGGGGCTGTCAAATGCCGCAGAAATCCGCGGAAAACTGGATTTGGCTGCCGCGTCGCATATGTGGGGGCCGAAGGCCACACCAAAGGGTCGAATTCGATTATAAATAATAGGGATTGGAATTATTTGTCATTATAATCATAAGGATGTAGTCTCTTGGGGTGGTCTGACAGGGTTTCGTCATACCAGACCGAGGGGAGGTGAATATGCGCGGCATCATCGACGCATCGTCTTTTGGGAGTTCGGCCAAGGCATCGGCGGTCGGCCCGTCGCTCATGGCGGAGGAAGGAGCGGCGCCATCCTCCTGCTCCGCGGAAGCTTCCGAACGGGAGATCGCCGTCTATCTCCTCGAACTGCTCATAGGCGCGCGGCGGCTTGCCGTGGCGCGCAGACACCGCTTTCTCTCTTATCTGATCGGCATGGCGGTCGAGGAGGCAAGGTTGCTGACGCTCGGCCGTTCCGCCGTCGAGCGAGCACCTGCCGCCAGCGCAAATGGCAGCTAGCCGCCGGATGGCTGTTCCGCCGGAAGCAGGCTGACGCGGTCGCCGGGCGAGCGGTGGAGCCTTCCGGCCAGATCCAGTTCCAGAAGCACCATGCGAATGTGCGGCACGGCAAGGCCGGTCTGCCGGACGATGTCGTCGATTGCCGTTGGCGTCGGGCTCAGGGCGGAGGTGATGAGCGCGCGCATCTCCGCGTCGGGTTCGGCCACCGCCATGGCCGGTCGCCGGGTGAAGCCCGGCGTGTCCGGCTCCGCGAAGGGAGAGGCCGACGTCTGAGCAAGCGCCGCGATCACATCCGCGGCCGATTCGACGAGAGCGGCACCCTGCTTGATGAGGCTGTTGGAGCCATGGGCGCGCGGGTCGAGCGGTGAGCCGGGAACGGCGAAGACATCGCGGCCCTGTTCGAGCGCGAAGCGCGCCGTGATGAGAGAGCCCGAGCGCATGGCCGCTTCGACGACGACGACGCCGAGCGCGAGGCCGGAGATGATGCGATTGCGACGCGGGAAGAGCTTGCCGCGCGGCTGCGTGCCGAGCGGCATTTCGGCCACGAGCAGGCCGCGCTCCGCAACCTGCTCATGGAGCTGGCGGTTCTCCTCCGGATAGACGACATCGAGACCGCCGCCGACGACGCCGATGGTTCCGCCATCGAGCGAGGCCCGATGGGCCGCCGCATCGATGCCGCGGGCAAGTCCCGAGGCGACGACATAGCCTTCCTGGCCGAGATCGCGGGCGATGGTCGCGGCGATCCTCGCGCCCGCAGCGGATGCGTTGCGCGACCCGACGATGGCGACGGTCTTTCGCGTGGCGAGATGGAGCGCGCCGCGGACCGTGATGACGGGCGGTGGCGGATCGATCATCGCAAGGCGGCGCGGGAAATCGGCATCGCCATAAACGAGGAGGCGCCCTCCCGCTGCTTCAACGGCCGCGATCTCGCGTTCGGCTTCGACGCGGCCTGGAATGTGGGGCAGGGATTTGCGGCCGCCGCGCCGGGCGAGCGCTGGCAGCGCTTCGAGCGCCTCGACAGCGTTCGGGAAGTGCTGGAGCAATTCGCTGAAGGTGACCGGGCCGACGGTCTCGCTGCGGGCCAGCCGGAGCCGGGCGAGCCGTTCGGCCGCGCTGAGCGCGCCAGTCATTTTTTAGCGCCGATGCGCGATTCGGTGCCGGCGATAAGGCGGGCGATGTTGCCGCGATGGGCGATGAAGATCATGATAACGAGAAAAATGCTCAGTGGAAGGATCGAGTTCTGGCCGAGGAAATAAAGGTAGGCCGGGGTGAGCGTCGCCGCGACGAGTGTTGACAGGGAGGAGTAGCGGAAGAGCACGGCAACGACGAGCCAGGTCGCGCAGAGGAGCAGGGCAACCGGCCAGTAGAGTGCAAGATTGACGCCGATGAAGGTCGAGAAGCCCTTGCCGCCCTTGAAGCCGAGCCAGACAGGGAAAAGATGGCCGAGGAAAGCGGTCGCCGCGGCGAGGAGCGCGAGCGTCGGCGCGATGCCCTCAGGCCCGAAGTGGCGTGCGAGGAGAACCGCCGCGATGCCCTTGCCCGCATCGCAGAGAAAGGTCGCGCCCGCAACCCATTTGTTGCCGGTTCTGAGCGCATTGGTAGCGCCGATATTGCCGGAGCCGATATCGCGGATGTCGCCGAGACCGGCCATCCGTGTGAAGATCAACCCGAACGGGATCGAGCCCAGCAGATAGCCGAGCGCAAGCGCGGCGAGGGCCCACGGCCAGGCCGTGCCCCAATCGATCTCAACCAGCATGGTCAGCGTGCCCCTTCCCCCTGAACAAAGACCGTGCGGCCGCTCACAACGGTGCGCAGCGCGCGACCCTGCATGCGGCGATCCTCGAAGGGTGTGTTCTTCGAGATCGAATGCAGCTTAGCGGCATCGACGAGCCATGGCACGTCCGTATCGATGAGAACGAGATCGGCGGGCAGCCCGGCCGCGAGGCGGCCCGTGGCGAGGCCGAGCAGGTCGGCCGGTGCATAGGTCATGGCGCCGAGAAGCCGGGACAGCGGCAGGTCGCCATTGTGAACGAGGGCGAGGCCGGCGGGCAGCAGGGTTTCAAGGCCGATGGCGCCGAAATTCGCCGATGCGAAGGGGCGGCGCTTGACCTCGGCGTCCTGCGGATCGTGGCTGGAGACGATGACGTCGATGGTGCCGTCGGCAAGTCCCGCGACGAGCGCCTTGCGATCAGTCTCGGAGCGGAGCGGCGGCGAGAGCTTGAAGAAGGTGCGATAGCTCTGGACGTCGTTCTCGTTGAGATAGAGGTGAGCCGCGGAGACGCCGCAAGTGACCTTAAGGCCGTTCTGCCGGGCGCGGCGGATGAGATCGACGGAGGCGGCCGACGAGACTTGCGCGACGTGGTAGCGCCCGCCGGTGAGTTCGAGGAGGCGCAGGTCGCGCTCGATCATGATCGTCTCGGCGGCGGCAGGAATGCCCGCAAGCCCGAGGCGGCTTGCAAGCTCGCTCTCGTTCATGACGCCGGTGGCAAGCTCCGGCACTTCCGCATGCTGGACGACGAGCGCATCGAAATGCGCGGCGTAGGCCATGGCGCGGCGCATGACCTGCGCGTTCGAGACGGCCTGTTCGCCATCGGTGAAGGCGACGGCACCCGCTTCCCGCAGAAGGCCGATCTCGGTCATCTCGGCGCCGGCGAGGCCCTTGGTCAGCGCGGCCATGGGGTGAATGTGAACGATGCCGGTGTCGCGCGCGCGCCGCTCGATGAAATCGACAAGCGCCACATCGTCGATCACGGGGTTCGTGTTCGGCATGACGATGAAGGTGGTGACGCCGCCCGCCGCCGCCGCGTGGCTCGCCGTGCGCAGCGTCTCGCGATGCTCGGCGCCGGGCTCGCCCGTGAAGACGCGCATGTCGATGAGGCCGGGGGCGAGAACATGGCCGCCGCAATCGACGATCTCGGCGCCTTCGGGCAGGCCGCCCGCGAAGATCGACGGGCCGAGATCTGCGATCCGTCCATCCTCGACGAGAAGGCCGCCCGGCTCGTCATAGCCCGAAGCGGGGTCGAGGAGGCGCGCATTGATGAAGGCTGTGCGGCTCATGGCTGGCGCTCGTTCGGCAGGTTGCGCGCGAGCGCGTCGAGGACGGCCATGCGCACGGCGACGCCCATCTCGACCTGCTCGCGGATGACGCTGCGGTCGATGTCGTCGGCGACGGCGCTGTCGATCTCGACGCCGCGGTTCATCGGGCCCGGATGCATGATGAGCGCATCGGGTTTGGCGAAGGCGAGCTTCTCGTGGTCGAGGCCGTAATAGTGGAAGTATTCGCGCTGCGACGGGACATAGGAGCCGGTCATGCGTTCGAGCTGGAGGCGAAGCATCATCACGATGTCCACGCCTTCGAGCCCCTTGCGCATGTCGTGGAAGACCTCGACGCCGAAGCGGTCGACGCCCTTGGGCAGCAGCGTGGGCGGCGCGACGACGCGGACGCGCGCGCCCATGGCGTTGAGCAGCAGAATGTTCGAGCGCGCGACGCGGCTGTGCAGAATGTCGCCGCAGATGGCGACGATGAGCCCTTCGAGGCGGCCCTTGCGACGGCGGATGGTGAGGGCGTCGAGCAGCGCCTGGGTCGGATGCTCATGGGCGCCGTCGCCCGCATTGACGACCGAGCAGGACACTTTTTGCGAGAGCAGCTCGACCGCGCCCGATTCGCCATGCCGGATGATGATGAGATCGGGATGCATGGCGTTGAGCGTCACCGCCGTGTCGATCAGCGTTTCGCCCTTCTTCACCGAAGAGGAGGCGACCGACATGTTCATGACGTCGGCGCCGAGGCGCTTGCCCGCCAGCTCGAAGGAGCTTTGCGTGCGCGTAGATGCCTCGAAGAAGAGATTGATCTGGGTGCGACCGCGAAGGACGGAGCCCTTCTTGTCCACCTGCCGGTTCTGCTCGACATAGGTGTCGGCAAGATCGAGCAGGGACGTGATGTCGCGGGGGGAAAGCCCCTCTATGCCCAGCAGGTGCCGGTGCGGGAAGAGGGGGACGGTCTGTTTGTCCGCGTTTGTCATTAAAGCCGGATTGTATAGGGCCGATTCCCGGAGGCGGCAAGGGCGGGCGCGGGCTCTCGTGGATATCCCCACATTTTTGGTGCCGTGCTAGGCTCTCGCGGACAGGAAATGGAGGGCGAGATCATGACCAGTCCGCGCGCCTTTGCGACTCACGAGGTCTTTAACCAGCCGCCGGCGTTGGAAAACTATAATCTCTACACATCCGACCGCGCGCTCATGGAGACGGTGGAGCGGGAAGGCGGCGGCGCGGCGCAGGACGGCCTTGCGGCGTTCGGCGCGAAGATCGGCACGGAGGAGGTCATCGACCTCGGGCGGCAGGCCAACACCTATCTGCCGGTGCTGAAAAGCTTCGACCGCTTCGGGCATCGCATCGACCGGGTCGAGTTCCATCCCTCCTACCATCAGCTCATGGCGCTGTCGGTCGAGCAGGGCCTTCACGGCTCGCCCTGGGACCATCTCAAGGACGGCTCGACGCCGAAGCCGGGCGCCGTCGTGGCCCGGCTCGCGGGCACCTACATGATGACGCAGATCGAGGCGGGACATGGCTGCCCGATCACTATGACCAATGCGGCAGTGCCGGCGCTCCTCTTCCAGCCCGATCTCGCCAGGCAGTGGGTGCCGCGCATCCTCGCGCGCGAATATGACCAGCGCTTCATCCCGGCGAAGGAGAAGAAGGGCATCACCTTCGGCATGGGCATGACCGAGAAGCAGGGCGGCACGGATGTGCGCGCCAACACGACGACGGCCGAGCCCGTGGGCAAGGGCGGGCCGGGCGGCGAATACCGCATCACCGGGCACAAATGGTTCTTCTCCGCGCCCATGTGCGATGCCTTCCTCGTGCTTGCGCAGGCGCCGGGCGGCATTTCCTGTTTTCTCATGCCGCGCTTCACGCCCGATGGCGAGGAGAACTCGATCCGCATACAGAGGTTGAAGGAGAAGGTCGGCAACCGCTCGAACGCCTCTTCCGAGGTCGAGTTTCAGGCGGCGAGTGGCTGGCTCATAGGCGAGGAAGGGCGAGGCGTGCGCAACATCATCGAGATGGCGACCTATACACGCCTCGATTGCGCCGTGGCGAGCGCGGGCATGATGCGGCAGGCGGTGGCGCAGGCCGTGCATCATTGCTCCTATCGGACGGTCTTCCAGAAGAAGCTCATCGACCAGCCGCTCATGGCCAATGTGCTCGCCGATCTCGCGCTCGAAACGGAAGCGGCGACGGCGCTTTCCTTCCGCGTGGCGCGCTCCTTCGATCATGCGCATACGGATGAGGCGGAAGCCGCCTACCGGCGCATCATGACCCCGGTGGCGAAATACTGGGTCTGCAAGCGCGCTCCGAACCTTGCCTATGAGGCGATGGAATGCCTTGGCGGCAACGGCTATGTGGAAGAGGGGATCGCGGGCCGCATCTATCGCGAAATGCCGGTGAACGCGATCTGGGAAGGATCGGGCAATGTGATGTGTCTCGACGTGCTGCGCGCGCTCGTCCGCGAACCGCAGGCGCTTGACGTGGTCGTCGCCGAATTTGAAACCGCGCGCGGCGAGAACCGCGCCTATGACGGCGCGCTCGACGCGCTGAAGGATGCGTTCAGAGAGCCGGGCTCGCTCGAGGCGCGTTCGCGCCAGATCGTCGAGGTGATGGCGAAGCTCGCGGCTGGCGCGCTCATCCTCAAACATTCGCCCGCTTATGTGTCGAGCGCCTATTGCACGTCGCGCCTCGGCCGCGACTGGGGCGATCTTTACGGGACGCTTCCGGCGGGAGCCGATCAGTGCGCGATACTGGAGCGTGCCGCGCCCGCGCATTGAACGCGCCTAACTCTTTGGAGGTAGGAGTGCGCTTGTTGGGCATGCAGTCGATTGAGGTGTGCCGGCCGAAGGTCTAGAGTCCTGCTCTTGCTTGCGTGCTGATGACCGATGCGTCCGACCACACCCGATGGAGCGCGCCATGGCCCGTATAGACTGGAGTCTCAAGGGCGTCGAAATCACGGCCTGCAATTGCGACTGGGGCTGTCCGTGCCAATTCAATGCACTGCCGACACATGGGCATTGCCGTGCGTCGACGGCCATTGAAATCGAGCGCGGACATTTCGGCGAAACGAAACTTGACGGCCTCCGCTTCGGAGGATTGTTCGCCTGGCCAAAGGCCATTCATCAAGGCGACGGTGAAGCGCAGCCCTTTATCGACGCGCGCGCCAATGAGGCGCAGCGCAATGCGCTTCTGACGATCATGAGTGGCGGCGAGACTGAACCCGGCGCGACGATCTTCAATGTCTTCGCGGCGACGCTGACACGCATGCACGATCCGCTTTTCGTGCCGATCGACTTCACGCTTGATCGAAAGAAGCGGCAAGGCCATTTCCGCATCGCAAATGTCGTCGAGGTGAACGACGAGCCGATCCACAACCCGGTCACCGGGCGGGAGCATGTCGCGCGGGTGAGCCTGCCCAACGGCTTCGAATATACGGAAGCCGATTTCGTCAGCAGCAGGACGGAAACGGGCAAGGCGGCCGCCATTCCACTGAGCTGGGCAGCCGGGCATGGCCACATCGCCAATGTGCACTGGACGGGCGACGGCGTCGTCCGCTGACAGGCCGGATAGAAGCCATGGTCGAAGTCCGAAGCGGGGATGCACTGGTGGAACGGCTGGTGCGCCAGGACCGCGCGGTCGTCCTGCTTGCGATCTCGGCGCTCGTCGCCATCAGCATCGCTTATCTCGTCGCAGGCCCCTCCATGCCGACCATGGAGGACATGCCGGACATGGCGATGCCCATGGCGATGGACTGGGCGTCGTTTTCCTGGCTCGCGCCGATGTGGATCGCCATGATGATCGGCATGATGCTGCCGAGCGCGGCGCCCATGCTGCTGCTCTTCGCGCGGCACCAGCGCTTCAGCGATCCGGCGAGGAACCCCGCAGCGGCGACGCTCAATTTCGCGGGCGGCTATCTCGCGGTGTGGATCGGTTTCAGCCTGCTCGCCGCGTTCTTGCAGGCCTATCTTTCCGGTCAGTCATGGCTGACGGATGAAATGCGGCTCGGCTCGCCGCTTGCGCGGGCGGCCCTGCTTGCGGCGGCGGGGATCTTCGAGCTGACGCCCTTGAAATCGGTCTGCCTCGAATCCTGCCGCTCGCCCGCGCAATTTCTGGCGGCCCATGCACGAAGCGGAAATCTCGCCAAGGGGCTCCGGCACGGCCTGTTCTGTCTCGGCTGCTGCGCGGCGCTGATGGGGCTGCTCTTCGTCGCGGGCGTGATGAACCCCCTCGCCATCGGCGCGC
Source organism: Parvibaculum sp. (assembly GCF_035325945.1). Classification (GTDB taxonomy): domain Bacteria; phylum Pseudomonadota; class Alphaproteobacteria; order Parvibaculales; family Parvibaculaceae; genus Parvibaculum. Next base: position 10,643 of record NZ_DAOKYX010000019.1, on the reverse strand, counting down.
TCGCGGTCATCGTGCTTGCGCAGAAGCTCGCGCCTCCGCACTGGCGGCTCGACATGGTGGCGGGGATCGCGCTCATGGCGGCGGCCGTCTTCGTGCTCGCGCGAGGATGATGGCTCAGCCGAAGAACCAGAGCATCAGCGGCATTGTGAGCATGGCGAGGATCGTGCCGCCGGTGATGAGGCTCGCCATCAGCTCGATATGGCCGCCGAGCTGGCGGGCGAGCACATAGGAGGAAGTCGCGCCCGGTACCGCGCCGCAGATGAGAACGACGAGGCGGGGGAGGCCGGTCACGCCGAAGAGCATGCAATAGCCCATCATCATTGCCGGCATGACCAGGAGCTTGAGCACGCTCGTGAACAGGACGATCCACTTCGCTTCCAGAATGTGACCGATGCGAAGGCCGCCGCCGACGGCGATGAGGCCGAGGGTGAGCGATGCGTCGCCGAGAATTTTCGCGGTGATGGCGAGCGGGCCCGGCAGGCCGATGCCGGTCGAATTCAGGAAGATGCCGAGAATGCAGGCAAGGATGAGCGGGTTCTTCGCCAGCAGCTTCACGACGGTCGCGGGCTTCGGCGAAATGCCCATGGCATGGCGCGTGAGCACCGTCACCGAAAGTATGTTGGCGAGGGGAACAAGCACGGCGAAGGAAACGGCCGCGAGCGCGACGCCTTCCTTGCCGTAGAGCGATGCGATGGAGGCAAGGGCGACGAAGCTGTTCCAGCGCACGGCGCCCTGAAAGACGCTCGAATATTCAGGCCCGGCGATCGGCCGCACCCTCTGCGAGAGGACGAGGATCGCGACCATGCTGAGCAGTCCGGCCGCGAGCGCCCAGGCCATGGGCCAGACATCGAAATTCTCGAGGTCCGCGACGGCGAGCGTGTGGGTGAGGAGCGCGGGGAAGAGAATGTAGTAGTTGAGCTGGTCGAGCGGCAGCCATATCCCCTCGCCCGGGAAGCCGCCGCGCCGCATGGCGAAGCCAAGGCCGATGACGAGAAAGATCGGAACGAGGGAACTGAGGATCGAGAGCATGCGGCCTCACGGAAACGGGGTCGGAGCGGCTTCGATATCCAGCTCGATCTCGGGTGACACCTCGTCGAGTGAGCGGCGCGCCGTTTCGGGCAGGAAGAATATGACCGGAACGATGGCGAGCGGCGCAATGCCAAGGAGGATGACGATCGAAATGGCGTGCGATCCGACGATCGGGTAGAGCGCGCTTTCGGCGGCGAGACCTGCAATGCCCGCTGCGACATTGATGACGCCGCGCGCGGCAGAGGAGGTGGAGCGGTAGGAGGTCGGGAAGAGTTCGCTGCCGAGTGCCGAGAGCGTCACCTCGGAGGCGAAATAGAAGAAGAGGCAGCCGATCCAGCTTGCGATGAGGAGCGTCGGGTCGCCCGTCATGTAGAAGAGAATGAAGAGGGTGACGACGACGGGGATGCACACGCCGAGCACGACGCGCCGTCCGGCAATGTCGCTGACGCGGCCGGCGACGAAGAAGCCGAGGATCGACAGCGCCCCGCCGAAGAATTGCAAATAGCCCACATGCGCCGGTGCGTAGCCATGGGTTTCCTGCAGGAATTTGGAGATGAAGGCGAAGGCGGCGGCAAGACCGAACGAATAGGGCGCGGTGGTGGCCACCAGCGCGGCGAAGCGGCCGGGATAGGCCCTGGCGAGCGAGACGATGGGCCGAAGATGATCGCGCAGGCCCTGCGAGGCCGTTCGTGTCGCGCTGTGATCGAGGAAGCGCTGCGTTTCCTTCAGGTTCCGGCGCGCGAACAGGATGATGACGAGACCGGCCGCGCCGACGAGGTAGAAGTCGCGCCAGCCATGGGGCAGCGCGTCGATCTGGCCATAGAGCAGCGACGAGAGCCCATAGCCCAGCGTGCCGAGGGCGGCGAGGCGCCCGAGCGCCCAGCCGCGCCGTTTGGGGTCGATCTCCTCCGCGATGATGACATAGCAAAGCATCTCCTCGGCATAGGAGAAGCAGCGGGCCAGTGTTTGCAGGATGAGATATTGCGCGGCTGTCTGGGCAAAGGCGCTCAGCACCGTTGCAAGCGTCATTCCGATCACGGTGAGGATGAGCAGCCGCCGCCTGCCGACGACATCGGCCATGAAGGCGAGAGGGAAGGCGAGCAGCACGCCGAAGCGGATGACGCCGGTATACAGCCCGAGATGCTCTTCGGGAATTTGCAGGGACGCCTGAATTTGCGGTAGGGCGAGGGCGAAGATGCCGAGGTCGTAATTGTTGATGAAGAGCGAGCTGCCGACGAGCAGGAGCAGAAGGCGTTGCTCGCGCGGGAGCGGGGATTTCATCAGGAGCAAATGAAGCTCTCCGGTTTCTCGGTTCGTCCGCCGCTCGTTTCCGCGTGTGCTCTAGGGCAGGCTCCGCAGGCGCTCCAGCGCGCCTTGCAGTATGTACGCGGCGGCCATCTTGTCGACAAGCTCGGCGCGGCGGGCGCGGCTCGCATCCGCTTCGATGAGCGTGCGGGTGACGGCGGCCGTCGAGAGGCGCTCGTCCCAGAAGGCGATGGGGAGGGCCGTTAGCTTTTCGAGGTTGCGGGCGAAGGCGCGCGCCGACTGGGCCGCAGGGCCTTCGCTGCCGTCCATGTTGACGGGCAGGCCGATGACGAGGCCGCCCACGCCGTGCTCGGTGGCAAGGGCGAGGAGCCGGGTGGCGTCGGCCGTGAATTTGGCCCGCTTGATGGTTTCGAGCGGCGATGCGACGGTGAGCGAGATGTCGGAGAGCGCAAGGCCGATGGTTTTGGAGCCGAGATCGACCCCCATCAGGCGCTCGCCCTTCCTCAGCAGCGCCCGAAGCTCGCTCAAATTCTTCACATTGGCGCTCAACTCGTTATTTTCCTTAAAAGATTTATGAGGTAGCGGACGATAGCCGCCCGCTGCGGGGCGCGCAATCGGATATCCCCATATATAAAGAGCCGCGTCGTTGCGGCTGACGCTCCGGCTTTGTTATGGTCCCCCTCGATTCCTCCCTCGGGGGGATTCCTCCATTCGGGGTCGGCAAGTCTGGACTGCGCGGGGCCGCTTCGGCCAGGCGCACATCCCCTCTCCGAACCATAGCAAAGGCAGGCCAATGTCGGTCGATCAGAACACGGTCCGGAAAATCGCCCGGCTCGCGAGGATCGCGGTCCGGGAAGACGAGCTTTCGGCGCTCGCAGGCGAACTCAACACCATTCTCGACTGGGTCGAACAGTTGCGGGAAGTCGACACCAGCGGTGTCGAGCCCATGACGAGCGCGGTCGCGATGCGGATGAAGATGCGGGACGACGTGGTGTCGTCGGGCGATCTGCAAAAGGAAGTGACGATGAATGCGCCGGGGGCCGAGGACGGTTTCTATGTCGTGCCGAAGGTGGTGGAGTAAGAGATGACCGATCTGACCAGGCTGACGCTGGCCGGCGCGCGCGATGCGCTGCGGAAGAAGGAAATCACCTCGCTCGAACTGACCGAGGCCTATATCGCCGCCGTCGGCGAGAGCAAGGTTCTCAACGCCTTCGTGACCGAGACGCCGGACAAGGCGCGCGAGATGGCGAAGGCGTCGGATGCGAAGCTCGCCAGGGGCGAGGGCGGGCCGCTTGAAGGACTGCCGCTCGGCATCAAGGATCTCTTCGCGACGAAGGGCGTGCTGACGACGGCATGCAGCCACATTCTCGACGGCTTCACGCCGCCTTATGAATCGCAGGTGACCGCGAACCTCTGGCGCGACGGCGCTGTGATGCTCGGCAAGCTCAACAATGACGAGTTCGCGATGGGCTCGTCCAACGAGACGAGCTATTACGGCCCGGTCGTCAATCCGTGGCGGCGCAAGGGCTCGGACGCGAAGATCGTTCCCGGCGGCTCGTCGGGCGGCTCATCCGCGGCGGTGGCGGCGAAGCTCTGTCTCGCGGCGACGGCGACGGATACGGGCGGCTCCATCCGCCAGCCGGCGGCGTTCACCGGCACGGTCGGCGTCAAGCCGACCTATGGGCGCTGCTCGCGCTGGGGCATCGTCGCTTTCGCCTCCTCGCTCGATCAGGCCGGACCCATCGCGCGCGATGTGCGCGACGCGGCGATCATGCTTCGCTCCATGGCCGGACACGACGAGAAGGACGCCACCAGCGTCGACATGCCCGTGCCGGACTATGAGGCCGCGCTCGGCCAGAGCGTGAAAGGGCTCAAGGTCGGCATTCCGCGTGAATACCGCATCGACGGCATGCCCGCCGAGATCGACGCGCTCTGGACGAAGGGCGTCGAGTGGCTGAAGGCGGCGGGTGCCGAGATCGTCGATGTGAGCCTGCCGCACACCAAATATGCGCTGCCGACCTATTACATCGTGGCGCCGGCTGAGTGTTCCTCGAATCTCGCCCGCTATGACGGCGTACGCTATGGCTTGCGCGTCGAGGGCAAGGACATCACCGATCTTTATGAGAAGACCCGCGCCGCGGGCTTCGGGCCGGAGGTGAAGCGGCGCGTGCTCATCGGCACCTATGTGCTCTCGGCCGGCTATTACGACGCCTACTACCTCAAGGCCCAGCAGGTCCGCACGCTCATCGCCCGCGACTTCGCCGAGGCCTATCGCAAGTGCGACGTGCTGCTGACGCCGACGGCGCCCTCGGCCGCCTTCGCCATCGGCGAGAAGACCGCCGATCCGCTGTCCATGTATCTGAACGATGTTTTCACGGTGACGGTGAACCTCGCCGGGCTTCCGGGCATCTCGGTGCCGGCCGGCCTTTCGAGCGACGGCCTGCCGCTCGGCCTCCAGCTCATCGGCCGCACCTTCGACGAGGAGACATTGTTCCGCGCGGCCTACGCGCTTGAAGAAGCGGCCCGGTTCACGGCCGAACCCGAAGTCTGGTGGAGGGCGTAATGCGCGAACGCGAACCCCGTAACGAAGATCTGATCAAGGGCGCGACCGGCGATTGGGAAATCGTGCTCGGTCTCGAGGTCCACGCCCAGGTCAGTTCCAACGCCAAGCTCTTCTCCGGCGCATCGACCGCCTTCGGCGCGGAACCCAACACGCAGGTGAGCTTCGTCGACGCGGCCATGCCGGGCATGCTCCCCGTCATCAACCGTTACTGCGTCGAGCAGGCGGTGAAGACCGGCCTCGGGCTCAGGGCGAAGGTCAATCTGCGCTCGATCTTCGACCGCAAGAACTACTTCTATCCCGATCTGCCGCAGGGCTATCAGATCTCGCAGTTCAAGCACCCGATCGTGGGCGAGGGCGAGATCGTGATCGATCTTCCGGGCGGGCGCTCGGAGCGCGTGGGCATCGAGCGGCTGCATCTGGAACAGGATGCGGGCAAGAGCGTGCACGACCAGAGCCCGACATCGAGCCATGTCGATCTCAATCGCGCAGGCGTCGCGCTGATGGAAATCGTCTCGAAGCCGGATATGCGTTCTGCCGACGAAGCAAAGGCTTACGTGACAAAGCTCAGAACGATCCTGCGCTATCTCGGCACCTGCGACGGCAATATGGAAGAAGGCAGCCTGCGCGCCGACGTGAACGTCTCGGTGCGCCGCCCCGGCGGCCCGCTCGGCACGCGCTGCGAGATCAAGAACGTCAATTCGATCCGCTTCATCGGCCAGGCGATCGAATATGAAGCGCGTCGCCAGATCGAAATTCTCGAGGAAGGCGGCACGATCGATCAGGAGACGCGCCTCTTCGATCCGAAGCTCGGCGAGACGCGCTCCATGCGCTCGAAGGAAGAGGCGCATGACTATCGCTACTTCCCCGATCCCGATCTTCTGCCGCTGGAACTCTCTCAGGCCGAAGTCGATGCGATCGAGGCCGGCCTGCCGGAACTCCCGGACGACAAGAAGGCGCGGCTTATGTCGGAGTACGGACTCTCCGCCTATGACGCGACCGTTCTCGTCGGCGAGCGGGCGACTGCGGACTATTACGAGGCGGTGGCCAAGGGACGCGATCCGAAGCTCGCGGCGAACTGGGTGACGGTCGAACTCTTCGGCGCGCTGAACCGGGAAGGGCACTCGATCGAGACGTCTCCGGTCTCCGCCGAGCATCTCGGAAAGCTCATCGACCTCATTTCGGACGGCACCATCTCCGGGCGAATCGCGAAGCAGATTTTTGATTCGATGTACAAAACGGGCGGCGACCCCGCCGAAATCGTCGAAAAGGAAGGTCTGCGCCAGGTGACCGATACGGGCGCCATCGAGGCGGCCATCGACGCCGTCATCGCCGCCAACCCGGACAAGGTCGAACAGATAAAATCAAAACCCGCTCTTGCAGGCTGGTTTGTCGGACAAGTCATGAAATCCACGTCTGGCAAGGCAAATCCGCAAGTCGTGAATCAAATTCTGGCAGCCAAGCTCGGCCTATCGTCCGACGGCTGACGAATTTTTCAAGGGCTCCGATCAACCGTTTGTCAACCACTTTCCGCAGAGAGTGGGCGGGATACGCTTGCACAAAAATGCAACAGTGTGTTGCGGAGACCATTGACCGCGCTCATATTATTTCCCGCGTCTGAGGGGTACGAGGGCGCGATCAAGTGTGTGCGTTGCGAGTCAGTGGATTGTCGCCAACGATAACGGCACATCAGGAGCTAGAGAAACATGGCTACGAAAGCTAAAGCGAAACCCGCCGCCAAGAAACCGGCTGCGGCCAAGAAGCCTGCTGCGAAGAAACCCGCTGCGAAGGCGAAGACCGTGAAGAAGCTCGCCGCCCGCACGACGGCTGCGAAGAAGGCGCCGGCGAAGCGCAAGCCCGCCGCGAAGAAGGCGACCACCGCGAAGAAGGCCACCGCGGCGAAGAAGCCCGCCGTGAAGAAGGTTGCGGCGAAGAAGCCCGCAGCCAAGAAGGTAGCCGCCAAGAAGCCGGCAGCGAAGAAGCCCGCCGCCAAGAAGGCGACCGCGGCGAAGAAGCCCGCCGTGAAGAAGGTTGCGGCGAAGAAGCCGGCAGCCAAGAAGGCCGCCGTCAAGAAGCCGGCGGCGAAGAAGCCCGCCGCGAAGCGGAAGCCGGCTGCAAAGAAGTAATGACCGGTAGTCGCCGGCCTGCCGCGACCGCAAAAGCGGTGACGCGCGCCTCCAGTCGGTCGACTCCCGCAAAGGGGAGCCAGCCGAAACCGATCGAACTCTATTACTGGCCGACGCCAAACGGCTGGAAGATCTCGATCATGCTGGAGGAGTGCAAGCTGCCTTACGTGGTCAGGCCGGTGAATATCGGAGTTGGCGACCAGTTCAGGCCGTCCTTTCTGAGGATCGCGCCGAACAACCGGATGCCAGCCATCGTGGACCCGGACGGTCCAGGGGGAAAACCGATCTCGATCTTTGAGTCGGGGGCAATCCTTCAATATCTAGGGCGCAAGACGGGAAAGTTCTACCCCGCGAGTGAGCGTCAGAGAGTTGAGGTCGACCAATGGCTGTTCTGGCAGATGGCTGGGCTTGGCCCCATGGCGGGCCAAGCCCATCATTTCCGCCAGTACGCCCAGGAGAAGATCCCGTATGCGATCAAGCGCTACACGGACGAAGTGAACCGGCTTTACGGCGTCATGGAACGGCGCCTCAAGGACCGCGACTACCTCGCCGGGCGCTATTCGATCGCAGATATAGCCTGCTGGGGCTGGGTCGTACCCTACAAGAACCAGGGCCAGCGGCTTGAAGACTTTCCTCGCCTCAAAGACTGGTTCGAGCGGGTTGGCGCCCGGCCGGCAGTCAAGAGAGGCTTTGCCCTTGGGCGCGATTGGCGCCGGGGGACACTCGGGGACAAGACCAAGGAAGCCGAACAGGCGCGCAAAGTGCTGTTCGGGCAACGCGCACGAAAGAGCAGCCGGGCTTAACGCCGGGTTGGCCGCTTGATAAGCTTCAGCGTGCTCGAGAGATCGGGCACGCTGATTGTTTTTCGGGGGCTCGCATCAGATGTAATTTCGCGCGGGCGAGCGAGAGGTGTGCGAATGGACAGATATGCGATCCTTGCCGCCGGGCTTCTTGCCTGCGCCGTCCTTTCCGGCGCGGATGCCCGGGCCGAAACGGTCACCGGCAGCGGCACTCTGGTGATGAAGGACAACTATCATTCCAAGACGGCGTGGGGGACGGGGCTCACGCTTCCTCGCGAGGGCCGCATCGTCCGCGTCATGGATGGCACCTACGGCTTCACGATCAGGAACGAGAGGGGCGACCCGGTCGCGAATTTTCTCGATCCGCAGCAGGCGGTGGGCATGTCGCTTCCGGCCGGGAGCTACAGCATCGAGCCTTATGTCTGCGCCCGCCATCGGCATCATCACATCGAAGTGACCGCCGAATATTGAGACGCCATCGCATCCGGCGCGCCGACAATCTATATGCGTGATGTGACGGAACGCGGGCGGCACAGGCCAGCGGTTTCCTCCGCCATGCATCAGCAGGAGAAGCGGATGATCGATCTCTATACCTGGACGACGCCCAACGGACGCAAGGCTTCCATCATGCTCGAGGAATGCGGCCTCGATTACACCGTGCATCCGGTCAATATCGGCAAGGGCGAGCAGTTCGCGCCGGAGTTTCTCAGGATCAGCCCCAATAATCGCATTCCGGCCATCGTCGACCGGGATGCGGAGGAGGGGCCGCTCTCCGTATTCGAGTCGGGTGCGATCCTCATTTATCTCGCGGAGAAGACGGGCAAGTTTCTGGCTCCGAGAGGACGCCAGCGCAGCAATGCGCTCGAATGGCTCATGTGGCAGATCGGCGGTGTCGGGCCGATGTTCGGCCAGCTCAACCATTTCATGAACGCTTCACCGGAGAAAATTCCCTATGCGATCGACCGCTATGCCAGGGAGGCAGCGCGGCTCATCGGGGTGATGGAGAAGCGTCTCGGCGAAGCGCAGTTTCTCGGCGGCGATTATTCGATCGCCGACATCATCACCTATCCCTGGATCGCGCCCTCGCTCGATCTCATCGCGAAGGCCCGGCCCGAGCTTGTGGGCGAGGCTCCCCATACGCGGCGCTGGATCAGGCAGGTGGGCGCGCGTCCGGCCGTGCAGCGCGGCATGGCGGTGCCGAAAGTCTGACCCCTCCGCGATCATGCGCACATTCGCCACCGGGGGCCGCCCGCGAGCCTGAGCGGCATCAATTCATTTTGCCTCAAATCCGATGCGTTAACCATTTTTTCAGCGCGACGGTGAAATGCTTTACCTCGGGGCAAGGGGGACCTTGCAAAGGATAGGCGGCTGCCTTCTGCGGACAGGGTTCCGGGCGAGGGCCGCTGAACTCGAGGAGGTGGCACATGGCACGTGTGCAGCTCGACGTGATGGAGAAGGGCGCGCTTGCGGCCGATAACAGCAAGTGCGACGCGCTTTACGATCTGGGACTGATCTATTCGACGGGAAATGGCGTCGAGGTCGATCTCGTCACGGCGCACAAATGGTTCAATCTCGCGGCCATGCGGGGCAGCGAGGCGGCACGGGCCTGCCGCGCGGAACTCGCGCGGGAAATGAAGCCGTCCGAGATCGCCGAAGCGCAGAGGCAGGCGCGGGAGTGGCTCGCCAGCCACTGAGGGCCTGATATCGAGTGCGGCTCCCGGTTCAACCCGGGTGACAGCTTCCGTCGTTATGCTTATGTTTCGCGCACTTTTCAGAAGCGCGCGAAAGCGGCGACAGGAATCCCAGATGACAGAAGCCAACTCGACCGACGCCGTCGAAGACCTCATCCAAGTTCTCAACCTCGAACAGATCGAGGTCGATCTCTTTCGCGGACACAGCCCCGATGTGAGCTGGCAGCGCGTCTTTGGCGGGCAGGTGATCGGGCAGGCGCTGGTCGCTGCCTACAGGACGGTCGAGAACCGGGTCTGCCATTCGCTCCACGCCTATTTCATCCGGCCGGGCGATCCCAAAATTCCGATCCTCTACAAGGTCGACCGCTCGCGCGACGGCAAGAGCTTCACCACGCGGCGCGTCGTCGCGATCCAGCACGGCCAGCAGATATTCAATCTCGCCGCCTCGTTTCAGGTGCCGGAGCAGGGCTTCGAGCATCAGGCGGCGATGCCGGACATTCCCGCGCCCGAGGAACTGCCGAGCGAGCGCGAGTTGCGGAAGGCCGTTGCCGGCAAGCTGCCTGAAGCGATCGCAAAGCATTTTTCGCGGCCGCGCCCGATCGAGATCAGGCCGGTGAACCCGCAGCATTACATCGACCCCGAGCCGATGGAGCCGGTGCAGCATGTCTGGTTCCGGGCGCGCAAGGAGGTGGACGACGACATCGCGCTCAACCAGTGCATTCTCGCCTATGCCTCGGACATGACGCTGCTCGACACCTGCGTGCGGCCTCATGGCGTGAGCTGGGTTTCGGGCAAGCTCCAGTCGGCGAGCCTCGACCATGCCATGTGGTTCCATCAGCCGTTCCGGGTGAATGACTGGATGCTCTACAGCCAGGACAGCCCCAGCGCATCGGGCGCGCGCGGCTTCAATCGGGGCAGCATCTATACGCGCGATGGCCGGCTCGTGGCCTCGGTCGCGCAGGAAGGGCTCATTCGCTATCACGATTGAGAAATTTCCGGCCATTTGGCTGGATCAGGCCCCTGCTCATGGGAGTTCGCGCTTGATGCGGCGCGCAATCTTGGGCATACACGGGGGCACGGAGAGGTGGCCGAGAGGCTGAAGGCGGCGGTTTGCTAAACCGTTATACGGTGATAAGCCGTATCGTGGGTTCGAATCCCATCCTCTCCGCCA
>NZ_DAOKYX010000018.1:25166-55030 GCF_035325945.1 Parvibaculum sp. | reverse complement strand
TGCCCTGATAGATGACGAAGGCATTGCCGAGGCGCGCCATGTCGATCTCGTCCGCGCCGAGCAGATAGACGGTGTCGATCTCGCCCTTCGCGGCGCCGTCGAGGATGCCCTCGACATCGCGCCCGCCGTCCCCCGGCACGAGGCCGAGATCGAGACCGCCGACGCGCGCCGCCGCCGTGTGCAGCACGTTGAATTCCGCATTGGTGGCTTTAGCAAGGCGGATCGCGGCGGCGAGCACGGCCGCGCCGTCCTTGCGCGCCAGAGCCCCCTGCCCGACGATGATGACCGGCTTCTTCGCCGCCTTCAGCACCTCGGCAAAGCCGCGGCCCTCGACAAGCTCCTTCAGCGTCTGGGGGCCGGCGCCCAGATATTCATAGGGATAGGTCAGGTCGTGCTTGGGCCCGATGACGCCGACCTTGAGATTGCCCATGCGATAGCGCTTGCGAAGGCGCGTATTGACGAGCGGCGCCTCGCGGCGCATGTCCGAGCCGATGACGAGAACGGCGTCGGCATCCTCGAGCCCGGCGATGGTCGTGTTGAAGACATAGCTCGAACGCGGGCCGCCGAGCTTCGCGCCGTCCTGGCGGCAATCGATGTTGGCCGAGCCGAGCTTCGCCCAGAGATCCTTCAGCGCCTTCATTTCCTCGGCGGCGGCAAGATCGCCGACGATCGCGCCGATGCGCTCGCCCTTCGCGCCCTTGAGCCTCGCGGCGATCGCGGCGAAGGCTTCATCCCATGACGCTTCGCGGAACTTCCCGTTCTCGCGGATATAGGGTCGGTCGAGACGCTGCGTCTTCAATCCGTCCCAGATGAAGCGCGTCTTGTCGGAAATCCACTCCTCGTTGACGTCTTCATTGAGGCGCGGAAGGATCCGCATCACTTCCGAGCCGCGCGTATCGAGGCGGATGTTCGAACCGACGGCATCCATGACGTCGACCGATTCCGTCTTGCGCAGCTCCCACGGCCGCGCGGTGAAGGCGAAGGGCTGGAAGGTGAGCGCGCCCACGGGGCAGAGATCGACCACATTGGCCGAAAGCTCCGAGGTCAGCGCATGCTCGAGATAGGTCGTGATCTCCATGTCCTCGCCGCGGCCGATGGCGCCGATCTCCGGCGTGCCCGCGACCTCGGTGGCGAAGCGGACGCAGCGCGTGCACTGGATGCAGCGCGTCATCACGGTCTTGACCAGCGGCCCCATATACTTCTCTTCGACGGCGCGCTTGTTCTCGTAGAAGCGCGATCCGTCGGTGCCATAGGCCATGGCCTGATCCTGCAGATCGCATTCGCCGCCCTGATCGCAGATCGGGCAATCGAGCGGATGATTGATGAGCAGGAATTCCATCACGCCTTCGCGCGCGCGCTTCACAAGCTCCGTCGTGGTGCGCACGACGGCGCCATCGGTCGCCGGCATGGCGCAGCTCGCCACCGGCTTCGGCGACTTCTCCACCTCGACCAGGCACATGCGGCAGTTGCCCGCGATGGAAAGGCGTTCGTGATAACAGAAGCGCGGAATCTCGGCGCCTGCCGCCTCACAGGCTTGCAGCAGCGTCGCGCCCTGCGGGACCTCGACCTCGATGCCGTCGACTGTAACTTTGGGCATGGTCTTACTCCGCCGCCGCTTGCGAATTGCCGCTCTTGCGCGAGACGATCCGCTCTTCGATTACATGCCGGAAGTGCCGGATGAGCCCCTGGATCGGCCAGGCAGCCGCGTCGCCCAGCGCGCAGATGGTGTGGCCTTCGACGCGCTTGGTCACATCGAGCAGCATGTCGATTTCCTCGATGGCCGCATTGCCCGCCGCCATGCGCTCCATCACGCGCCACATCCAGCCCGTGCCTTCGCGGCAGGGCGTGCACTGGCCGCAGCTCTCATGCTTGTAGAAAGCGGAGATGCGCGCGATCGCCTTGATGAGGTCGGTCGACTTGTCCATGACGATCACGGCAGCCGTTCCGAGGCCGGTCTGCACGGCCTTGAGCGAGTCGAAGTCCATCAGCACGTCATCGCAGATGGATTTCGGAATGAGGGGTACGGACGATCCGCCGGGGATGACGGCGAGAAGATTGTCCCAGCCTCCGCGAACGCCGCCCGCATGCTTGTCGATGAGTTCGCGAAGCGGAATGCCCATTTCCTCTTCGACGTTGCACGGCTTGTTCACATGGCCCGAGATCGAGAAAATCTTGGTGCCCGTATTGTTCGGACGGCCGAGGCTCGCGAACCAGTCGGCGCCGCGACGAAGGATCGTCGGCGCGACCGCAATCGACTCGACGTTGTTCACCGTCGTCGGCGCGCCGTAAAGGCCCATATTGGCGGGGAATGGCGGCTTCAGCCGCGGCATGCCCTTCTTGCCCTCGAGACTTTCGAGCAGCGCCGTTTCCTCGCCGCAAATATAGGCGCCCGCGCCGTGATGAACGTAGAGGTCGAAATCCCAGCCGGAACCCGCCGCGTTCTTGCCGATGAGGCCGGCCGCGTAGGCTTCGTCCACCGCGCGCTGCAGCGCCTCGCGCTCGCGGATGAATTCGCCGCGCACATAGATGTAGCAGGCATGCGCATTCATCGCGAAGCTCGCGATCAGACAGCCCTCGATCAGCTTCTGCGGATCGTTGCGGAGAATTTCGCGGTCCTTGCAGGTGCCGGGCTCGGACTCGTCGGCATTGACGACGAGGTAATGCGGACGGCCGCCGGAATCCTTCGGCATGAAGGACCATTTGAGGCCCGTCGGGAAACCCGCGCCGCCGCGGCCGCGCAAGCCCGACTTCTTCATCTCGTCGATGATCCAGTCGCGCCCCTTGGCGATGATCGCGGCCGTGCCGTCCCAGTCGCCACGGCGGCGTGCGCCGGCAAGTCCCGGTTCGCCATAGCCATAGAGATTGGTGAAGATGCGATCCTTGTCCTGCAGCATCACTCGCCCTCCTCCAGCGTCGTCAGGCTCGTAAGTCCGCCGAGCGGCTCGGAGGAACGGCGACCGTTCTGCGGGCCCGGTTTCACTTCGCGGCCCGCGCGCAGCGCCTCGATGATCTCGCCGAGCTTCTCGGCATCGAGATCCTCGAAATAATCGTCATTGATCTGAACCATCGGCGCGTTCGCGCAGGCGCCGAGGCACTCGACCTCAAGCCAGGAGAGCTTGCCATCGGCGCTGATCTGCCCCTCCGGGCCGATATGCTTGCGGCAGGCTTCCTTCAGTTCGTCAGCGCCCCTGAGCCAGCAAGGCGTCGTGCCGCAGAGCTGCACATAGTGCTCGCCGACCGGCGACAGGTTGAACATCGTGTAGAACGTCGCGACCTCGAGTGCGCGGATGTAATCCATGCCCAGCATGTCGGCGACATAGCGGATCGCGGGCTCGGGCAGCCAGCCGCCCACCTGCTTCTGAGCACGCCAGAAGAGCGGAATGATGGCGGAAGCCTGCCGGCCTTCCGGATATTTCGCGATCTGACCTTTCGCCCATTCGAGATTTTCGGGCGTGAAGGCAAAACTATCGGGCTGGTTGGCAGCCAGTCTCCGGACGCTCATCGGTCTACCTCACCGAACACGATGTCGAGCGAACCAAGGATGGCGGAAACGTCCGCCAGCATATGGCCCCGACAGAGGAAATCCATCGCCTGCAGATGCGCGTAACCGGGCGCGCGGATCTTGCACTTGTAGGGCTTGTTCGAGCCGTCGGAGACGAGATAGACGCCGAACTCGCCCTTTGGCGCCTCAACGGCGGCGTAAACCTCGCCCGCCGGAACGTGATAGCCCTCGGTATAGAGCTTGAAGTGGTGGATGAGCGCTTCCATCGAGCGCTTCATCTCGCCACGCGAGGGCGGGAAGACCTTGCCGTCCGTCGTGTGGACGGGGCCTTCCGGCATCTTCTCGATCGCCTGCTTGATGATGCGCAGCGACTGGCGCATCTCGTCCATGCGCACGAGATAGCGGTCGTAGCAGTCGCCGTTCTTGCCGACGGGAATGTCGAAATCGAGTTCCGAATAGACCTCGTAGGGCTGCGAGCGGCGCAGGTCCCAGGCCATGCCGGAGCCGCGCACCATCACGCCCGAGAAACCCCAGGCCAGCGCGTCCTCCTTCGTCACCACGCCGATATCGGCGTTGCGCTGCATGAAGATGCGGTTGCCGGTGAGCAGCACTTCGAGATCGTCGAGCACCTTCGCGCAAGGGTCGCAGAAATTGTAGATGTCCTCGACGAGCTTCGGCGGCAGGTCCTGATGCACCCCGCCGGGCCGGAAATAGGCCGCATGCATGCGGGCGCCGGACGCGCGCTCATAGAAGATCATGAGCTTCTCGCGTTCCTCGAAGCCCCAGAGAGGCGGCGTAAGCGCGCCGACGTCCATCGCCTGCGTCGTCACGTTGAGAAGGTGCGAAAGCAGGCGTCCGATCTCGGAATAGATGACACGGATGAACTGGCCGCGGCGCGGCACTTCGATGCCGAGCAGACGCTCGACCGCGAGGCAGTAGGCATGCTCCTGATTCATCGGCGCGACGTAATCGAGCCGGTCGAAATAGGGCAGCGCCTGCAGGTAGGTCTTGTACTCGATCAGCTTCTCGGTGCCGCGATGAAGCAGGCCGATATGCGGATCGACGCGCTCGACGATCTCGCCTTCGAGTTCGAGCACGAGACGCAGAACGCCGTGCGCCGCCGGATGCTGCGGGCCGAAATTCAGGCTGAAATTGCGAAGCTTCTGCTCGGTCATGGCTTCGTCTCCGCTTTCTCGTCACCTGGCAGAATGTATTCCGCGCCTTCCCACGGGCTCAGGAAGTCGAAGCTGCGGAATTCCTGCACGAGCTTCACGGGCTCGTACACGACGCGCTTCTGCTCGCCGTCGTAGCGCACCTCGACATAGCCGGTGAGCGGGAAGTCCTTGCGGAGCGGATAGCCGGCGAAGCCGTAGTCGGTGAGAATGCGGCGAAGGTCCGGGTGCCCCGAGAAGAGCACGCCATACATGTCGAACGTCTCCCGCTCGAACCAGTTCGAGGCCGGGAAGATATCGACCGAGCTCGCGACCGGCGTATCTTCGTCCACCTCGATGCGAACGCGGATGCGCCGGTTCTTCTCCATCGAGAGGAGGTGATAGACGATGTCGAAGCGTCGCTCGCGCTCCGGGTAGTCGACTGCCGTGATGTCGATCAGCGTCGTGAAGCGGCACTCGTCATCGTCACGCAGGAAAGCGAGCACGGAAATGATCTGCGCGGCTTGCACAGTCACGTTCAGCTCGCCATATGCGACCGAGCAGTCGATGACCGCATCCGCCATTTTTCCGCGGATGTGATCGCCGAGTAATTTCAGACTCTCGTCCATCGAAGCAGTCTCAAAACTCGTGAACGGCTCCCGCTTCGCGCAGAAGCGGGAATGCCGTCCGGGCCATGAAAATCACCGGTCGATCGTACCCGTCCGGCGGATCTTCTTCTGAAGCGCGAGGATGCCGTAAAGCAGCGCCTCGGCGGTGGGAGGACATCCGGGCACGTAGATGTCGACCGGAACGATCCGGTCGCAGCCGCGTACCACGGAATAGGAATAATGGTAGTAGCCGCCGCCATTCGCGCAGGATCCCATCGAGATCACATAGCGCGGCTCGGGCATCTGGTCATAGACCTTGCGCAGAGCGGGAGCCATCTTGTTCGTCAGCGTGCCCGCCACGATCATCACGTCCGACTGGCGAGGGCTCGCGCGGGGCGCGAAGCCGAAGCGCTCGCTGTCATAGCGCGGCATGGATGTGTGCATCATCTCGACCGCGCAGCATGCCAGGCCGAACGTCATCCACATCAGCGAGCCGGTGCGCGCCCATGTGATCAGATCGTCCACCGTCGTGAGCACGAAGCCCTTGTCGGCGAGCTGGTCGGACATGTTGTCGAAGTTCGGATCGGCGATGTCGGGAACGTCGCCAGATGCCGTCCGCTCCGCGGGCAGACGCCCGCCGATCGCTCCGGTTTCCGTCACTCCCATTCCAGCGCCCCCCTCTTCCACTCATACGCAAAGCCGATCGTCAGCACACCGAGGAACACGATCATCGACCAGAAGCCGAACATGCCGACATCGCCAAGGGCGACCGCCCAGGGAAACAGGAAGGCCACTTCGAGATCGAAGATGATGAAGAGGATGGCGACGAGATAATATTTCACGTCGAACTTCATGCGCGCGTCGTCGAACGCGTCGAAGCCGCACTCATAGGCCGAAAGCTTTTCCTGGTCGGGCTTGCTCGGCGCGATCAGGAACGGTGCGATCAGCAGAGCGAGACCAATCACGAGGGAAAGGCCCATGAAAATGATGATGGGCAAATACTCGCGAAGCAGGTCTTCCATGGGTCGTCCTCACAACTCGCCGCGCCGTCGCATGAGGAAGCATGATCGCAAACTGATATGCCGACTCGTTCGGTACTTAAACGGCTGCCGAATTCCGCGCGCAGTATAGCCATCGCAACCGCAGAATCAAACGCTGCGTTGCCGGCGATCAGTGCAAAAAGTCCTTATGCTATTTGATGTTGCGGCGAACGGTTCGCGGTGCGTCACTCTCCCGCAACGCGGGAGTGCGCAAACGTCTGCGATCCGATTTCTGATGGGAAAGTGGCGGGAGTGACGGGGCTCGAACCCGCGACCTCCGGCGTGACAGGCCGGCGCTCTAACCAACTGAGCTACACCCCCAAACGCGAGCGGCTGAACCGCCCGGAAGGTG
This sequence comes from Parvibaculum sp., assembly GCF_035325945.1. Taxonomy (GTDB): domain Bacteria; phylum Pseudomonadota; class Alphaproteobacteria; order Parvibaculales; family Parvibaculaceae; genus Parvibaculum. The sequence continues at coordinate 48,377 of NZ_DAOKYX010000018.1, read as the reverse complement.
CGCGGTTCGTACGTCAAGGCCCCAGTTCTGTCAAGGAACCTTTCGCGGAAATTCCTCTATATTTTTCAGGACCATCGGACATTTCGTCTGGTGGGCGGTGAGAGACTCGAACTCCCGACATCCTCGGTGTAAACGAGGCGCTCTACCAACTGAGCTAACCGCCCGCCCGGACGCAAAACCGGCGCGCCACTCCTATCGGATGGGTCGGGCTATTTCAATCCCCGCGATCCCCTCCCGCCTGTCCTCCAGACGCCATTGCAATATGCCCGCAAAGGCCTGATCTTGGTCGCGTAGCCTCGGTCCAGCGCCGTCCCGGCCCGCCTTCGACCGCCCGCGCATCGGTGTCAATTTGAACCGGACCATCGCCCCTGTTTTCTCGCTCCTTCTCGCCACGTCCATCCTCCTCATCGGCAACGGGCTGCAAGGCACGCTGATCCCCATACGCGCCGATATCGAGCATTTCGCGACCACCACCGTCGGCATGATCGGCAGCGTCTATTTCGCGGGCTTCATGGCGGGCTGCGTTCTCTGTCCCGCCATCGTCAGGCGCGCGGGGCACATCCGAAGTTTCGCCGCCCTGGGCGCGCTCGCCTCCGCCGTGCCGCTCATGCATGCGATCGCCATCGACCCCACCGTCTGGGCGGTCTTGCGCGCGCTCAACGGCTTCTGCTTCGCCGGCCTCTACATGGTCATCGAGAGCTGGCTCAACGAACGCGCGACGAACGAGACGCGCGGGCGTCTCTTCTCGCTCTACCTCGCTGTCAATCTCGCCTCGCTCACCCTGGGGCAGCTCCTGCTCAACATGGCGTCCCCGGCGGCCTTCACGCTCTTCGCGGTGTGCTCGATCCTCACATCGCTCGCGCTGGTGCCGGTGTCGCTCACGACCTCGGTCCAGCCCGCCCCCATCGGTTCGAGCCGAATCAACATCGCCAATCTCTACAGGCTGTCGCCCGTCGGTCTTATGGGCAGTTTCGTCGTCGGGCTCACCAATGCGCCGTTCTGGACGCTCGGTCCCGTCTTCGCCAAGGCGAGCGGGCTCGACGTGAAGGGCATCTCCTTCTTCATGATCGCCGCCATCATCGGCGGCGCGCTGGCGCAAATCCCCATCGGACGGTTCTCGGACCGCTCCGACCGCAGGCGCGTCATCCTCATCCTCAGCATAGGTTCCGCGATAGGCGAGCTTGGCCTCATCGCGGCCTATGGAACGGGGAGCGAGGTTCTGCTGCTCGTGGCGGGCTTCTTCTTCGGCGCCTTCGCCCTCACGCTCTATTCGGTCTGCGTGGCGCATACGAACGACCATGCGAGCCGGGAGAGCTTCGTCAGCGTCTCGGGCGGGCTTCTGCTTGCCTATGCGGTCGGGGCCATTGTCGGCCCTTCCGCAGCCTCGCTCGGCACGGGGCATTGGGGCATGCCCTTCATCTTCGTCTTCAGCGCCGCCATTCACCTCCTCTTCGCGGTCTTCACGCTGTTCCGCATGGCGGTGAGAGAACCCATTCCGGCCGAGCAGCGCAGCAGCTTCGTCGCCCAGCCCTTCCCTCCCACCGAGCCTGCCCAGCCGGAGTTCGAGCCGCGCGCTGCGGGCGAGGAGACGCCCTGAGCGCTCTCGCGCGAAAAGGCGACCTCTCAAACGCAAAGAGGCCGGCGGCCCTTTCCAGGGCTCTGCCGGCCTCGAAACTCGCTTGCCCTCAGGCTGATGCCGATCAGGCGTTGACGGCGTCCTTCAGCCCCTTGCCTGCCTTGAACTTTGGCTGCTTGGAAGCGGGGATCTTGATCGCCTCGCCGGTACGCGGATTGCGGCCTTCCGTCGCCGCGCGGCTCGACACCGTGAATGTCCCGAAGCCCACGAGGCGGACTTCGTCACCCTTCTTGAGGGCGTCCGTGATGATGTCGAAGGTGTAGTCAACCGCCTTGGTCGCATCGGCCTTGGATAGACCGGTCCGGTCCGCCACTTCTGCAATGAGATCGTTCTTGTTCACGTCAGGCCCCTTTGGATGCGATTACGGGAATCTGTCCCGCCAACGGCCTGACTTTACCCGCCGCCGAAGAAGGGGGTCAAAGTAAAAACTGCGGAAATCCGCGATATTTTAGCACCCGGAACGCAAAACGGGGGTCCAGAGGACCCCCGTCCGTATTTTTGTCGCAGGCCGAGCCGATTCGCCGTCCGTGCCGTCGCCGCCCTCAGTGGGCGATTACCGGCTCGCTGGAATCGCGCTGCTTGTCAGCCGCCTGCTGGGCGGCATAGGCCGCCTCGTCCCACTCGATCGGCTCGGGCATGCGCGTCAGCGCGTTCCTGAGCACGTCATCGGCGGTGGACACTGGCACGATCTCGAGAGCGTTCTTCACATTGTCCGGGATGTCGGCCAGATCCTTGGCGTTGTCCTGCGGGATCAGCACCTTCTTGATGCCGCCCCGAAGCGCCGCCAGGAGCTTCTCCTTCAACCCGCCGATCGGAAGCACGCGGCCGCGCAGCGTGATCTCGCCCGTCATCGCCACGTCCTTGCGGACCGGGATGCCGGTCATGACGGAGACGATCGCCGTCGTCATGGCCACGCCCGCCGAGGGACCGTCCTTCGGGGTCGCGCCTTCCGGCACGTGGACGTGGATGTCCCTGCGGTCGAAGAGCGGCGGCTCGATGCCGAAGCGCGTCGCCCGCGAGCGGACATAGGAGTTGGCTGCCGAGATCGATTCCTTCATCACATCGCGAAGGTTGCCCGTCACCGTCATGCGGCCCTTGCCGGGCATCATCACGCCTTCGATGGTCAGCAATTCGCCGCCCACTTCCGTCCAGGCCAGACCCGTGACGACACCGACCTGATCCTCGCCCTCGGCCTCGCCATAGCGATACTTCGGGACGCCGGCATAGGTTTCGATGTTGTCCTTCGTCACTGCGATCGACTTGTGATCGGAGGTGAGGATTTCCTTCACCGCCTTGCGGGCGAGATTGTTGATCTCGCGCTCCAGGTTGCGAACGCCCGCCTCGCGCGTATAGACGCGGATGAGCTGACGCAGCGCCTCGTCGTCGATCGACCACTCGCCGCTCCTCAACCCGTGAGCCTCGAGCGCCTTGGCGATGAGGTGACGGCGCGCGATCTCGACCTTCTCATCCTCGGTGTAACCGGCGATGCGAATGATCTCCATGCGGTCCATCAGCGGGCCGGGAATGTTGAGCGTGTTGGCCGTCGTCACGAACATCACGTCGGAGAGATCGTAATCGACCTCCAGATAGTGGTCCGCGAAGGCGTTGTTCTGCTCCGGGTCGAGCACCTCGAGAAGCGCCGCCGAAGGATCGCCACGGAAATCCGCGCCCATCTTGTCGATCTCGTCGAGCAGGAAGAGCGGATTGGTGTGCTTCACCTTCTTCATCGACTGGATGACCTTGCCGGGCATCGAGCCGATATAGGTGCGCCTGTGGCCGCGGATTTCGGCCTCGTCGCGCACGCCGCCAAGCGACATGCGCACGAAGTCGCGTCCCGTCGCCTTGGCGATCGACTTGCCGAGCGAGGTCTTGCCGACGCCGGGCGGGCCGACGAGGCAGAGGATCGGCCCCTTCAGCTTGTTGGCGCGGCTCTGCACGGCCAGATACTCGACGATGCGCTCCTTGACCTTGTCGAGGCCGAAGTGATCGGCATCGAGGATCTTCTGCGCATTGTTGAGATCGCGCTTGATGCGGCTCTTCTTGTTCCACGGAACCGAGAGCAGCCAGTCGAGATAATTCCGCACGACGGTCGCTTCGGCCGACATGGGGCTCATCTGCTTCAGCTTCTTCAGCTCGGCCTGCGCCTTCTCGCGCGCTTCCTTGGAGAGCTTGGTCTTCTGGATGCGCTCCTCGAGTTCGCGCAAGTCATCCTTGCCGTCCTCGCCGTCGCCCAGCTCCTTCTGGATCGCCTTGAGCTGCTCGTTCAGATAGTACTCGCGCTGCGTCTTCTCCATCTGGCGCTTCACGCGCGAGCGGATGCGCTTTTCCACCTGCAGCACGCTGATCTCGCCTTCCATGAGCGAGTAGACGCGCTCCAGCCGTTCGGCGACCGACGGCAGTTCCAGAAGCTCCTGCTTCTCGGCGATCTTGAGATTGATGTGGCTCGCGATCGTATCGGCAAGCTTGGCCGGCTCGTCGATCTGGGTCACGGAGCCCAAAACCTCCGGCGGCACCTTCTTGTTGAGCTTCACATAGCCTTCGAACTGCGACACGACCGAACGCGCCAGCGCCTCTAGCTGTTCGTCGTCGGCTTCCACTTCCTCGATCGTCTCGACATTGGCCTCGAAGAACTGCTCGTTGTCGGTGTAGCTCTCGACGCGCGCGCGCTTCACGCCCTCGACCAGCACCTTCACCGTGCCGTCGGGTAACTTCAGCAACTGAAGCACCGAGCCGATGGTGCCGACCTGATAGATGCTGCCCACTTCGGGATTGTCGTCAGCGGCGTTCTTCTGCGCGACGAGCAATATCTGCTTGTCGTCCTGCATGACGTTTTCGAGCGCGCGCACCGATTTCTCGCGGCCCACGAAGAGCGGCACGATCATGTGGGGGAAGACGACGATATCGCGCAACGGCAGAACCGGCAGTACGAGCTTCTCGCCCTCGCCGCCCGCCTGAGATGTCCGTTCGTCCTTATCAGTCATTCTCTGATACCTGCTTTTACTAACCGCCCTTGGCGACGTTCGACCCTAGCATCCGAAACTGAACGAATGCTGATTGCGAGAGTGCCTGCCGAAGGATAGCCGGATTCGGAGTTCGGGGCGCGTCTCTCGAAAGCACCTGCTCCGGGAGCCGGTTTGCCGGCATGGCGCGACGGCGCCTGGGCGTGGCCGGAATTGACCATGGTTGAAAGGAAAATGGCCCTGACAGCTTCCGCTTTCAAGGCCACTCCATATCCGGGAAACAATCGCGCGGGCCGCGCGGAACGCCGGATCAGGCCCGTTCACACGAGCCTTTCCGGCCGGTCCGGTCAGGCGCTTGTCCCAACGTCACCCTTGCGTTCCGCGTAGATGTAGAGCGGACGCGCCTTGCCCTCTACCACTTCCGCGCTGATGACGACCTCTTCCACGCCTTCCAGCGTCGGCAGGTCGAACATCGTGTCGAGCAGGATCGCTTCCATGATGGAGCGCAGGCCGCGAGCGCCCGTCTTGCGCTCGATGGCCTTCTTGGCGATCGAGTGCAGCGCGTCGGAGGAGAATGTGAGCTTCACATTCTCCATCTCGAAGAGGCGCTCATACTGCTTCACGAGCGCGTTCTTGGGCTCCGTCAGAATCTGGATCAGCGCCGACTCGTCGAGATCCTCCAGCGTCGCCAGAACCGGCATGCGGCCGACGAATTCCGGGATCAGGCCGAACTTCAGCAGATCCTCCGGCTCAAGTTCCTTGAGGATATCGCCGGTCCTACGATCGTCCTCCGCGCGCACGGTGGCGCCGAAGCCGATGCCCGAGCCCTTGCCGCGCTGGGCGATGATCTTTTCGAGGCCCGCAAAGGCGCCGCCGCAGATGAAGAGTATGTTGGTCGTGTCGACCTGCAGGAACTCCTGCTGCGGGTGCTTGCGCCCGCCCTGCGGCGGAACGGAGGCGACCGTGCCTTCCATGATCTTCAGAAGGGCCTGCTGCACGCCCTCGCCCGATACATCACGCGTGATGGACGGGTTGTCGGACTTGCGGCTGATCTTGTCGACCTCGTCGATATAGACGATGCCGCGCTGCGCGCGCTCGACATTGTAGTCGGCCGCCTGAAGCAGCTTGAGGATGATGTTCTCGACATCCTCGCCGACATAGCCGGCCTCGGTCAGCGTCGTCGCATCGGCCATGGTGAAGGGCACATCGAGGATGCGGGCGAGCGTCTGCGCGAGCAGCGTCTTGCCGCAGCCGGTCGGGCCGATCAGCAGGATGTTCGACTTGGCCAGTTCGACGTCGTTGTTCTTCGCCGCGTGGTTCAGGCGCTTGTAGTGATTGTGCACCGCGACCGAAAGCACGCGCTTCGCATGCGCCTGGCCGATCACGTAATCGTCCAGCACGTTGCAGATTTCCTGCGGGGTCGGAACGCCGTCGCGCGACTTCACCAGCGAGGATTTGTTCTCCTCACGGATGATATCCATGCACAACTCGACGCACTCGTCGCAGATAAAGACGGTCGGCCCCGCGATAAGCTTCCGTACCTCGTGCTGGCTCTTGCCGCAGAAGGAACAGTAAAGCGTATTCTTGGAGTCGCCGCCGCTCACCTTGCTCATAGAAACTCCTTAGGCATCTGCCGGCGAAAGAAACCGGATCGCCTCAACCTTTGCACCGTTCTTGCCCGCCGCCAGTACCGATCGAAAAACCCTCATTTCTCAAACGCTTGAGGGACTCAGACGGATCCCCGATCCGTCACTTCTCCGACATACGAGCATGTTATTCGGCGAGGGATCAAGATTTCATTACAAATAAGCGAAACTCACCCGTCGCCGGGCCGGAATCCCGGTCTCCACGCTACGTAATCGCGCATGTTTCGCCGAAAAACCGGCCGGCCACTATCGGAAATCCGCAACGCAGATGCGGATTTGCCGCTCGTTATTTCGTGGCTTCCTCGGAGCGCGGAACGCCGACATGGTCGACGAGGCCGAATTCAAGCGCCCTTTCCGGGCTCATGAAATTGTCGCGCTCCAGCGCGTCCTGCACTTCCTTGAGGCTCCGGCCGGTGTGCTTCACATAAATCATGTTGAGCTTCTCGCGGATCGCGAGCGTCTCGCGGGCGTGAATCTCGATATCCGTCGCCTGACCCTGGAAGCCGCCGGAAGGCTGATGCACCATGATTCGGGAGTGCGGCAGCGCGAAGCGCATGCCCTTCTCGCCCGCCGTCAGAATCAGCGAGCCCATCGACGCGGCCTGACCGAGACAGACGGTCGCGACCGGCGGACGGATGTGCTGCATCGTGTCGTAGATGGCAAGACCCGAGGTCACGATACCGCCCGGCGAATTGATGTAGAGCGAGATTTCCTTCTTCGGATTCTCGGCTTCGAGGAAGAGAAGCTGCGCCGTCACCAGCGTCGCCATGCCGTCCTCGAAGGGACCGGCGATGAAGATGATCCGCTCCTTCAGGAGACGCGAGAAGATGTCATAGGCGCGCTCGCCCCGGTTGGTCTGCTCGACCACCATCGGCACGAGATTCATGTAAGTATCGAGCGGGTCTTTCATTCTCTCTCCTGAGCGTCAGCGCGTCGCGGGGCCGGGCGGGCATAGTCATCCTTCGGCCAATCACGCCCCTGAACGGCATAAAGCGATTCGGTAAATGGACGGTGCATCTTAGCTCAACGCTTATATAAGGCGAGAGGCCGGTGATTTAAGCCCCCGCCATTCCGGCACCGGCAAGCCGCCGGCGGGGCATACCCCCGCCGGTCGCAAGAGCCTGAATACGCCGGAGTTTCCGCTGCGTCCCGCCGCTCAGATGCAGACGCTCGCCAGCGGCGGAAAGCCGTTGAAGGAGACCGCCGAGTAGGTCGTCGTATAGGCGCCGGTGGCGAGGATCAGCACCTTGTCGCCCGCCTCCAGCGCCACGGGAAGGCGATAGTCGGCCTTCTCGTAGAGTATGTCGGCGCTGTCGCAGGTCGGGCCCGCCAGCACGACCGGCGAGGTTTCGCCGCCGTCGCGGGAGGTCTGCAGACGATAGCGGATAGCCTCGTCCATCGTCTCGGCAAGCCCGTGGAACTTGCCCACGTCGAGATAGACCCAGCGCCGGTTGTCGGCGCCGCCCTTCTCGGCGACCAGCACCACTTCGGACTGAATGACGCCCGCATCGCCCACGACGCCGCGCCCCGGCTCGACGATGATGTCCGGCAGCCGCTCGCCGAAGCGGCGCGACAGGGCCTCGCGGATGGCCGCGCCATAGGCTTCGATCGAGGGCACGTCGGTGCGATAGCGAGACGGAAAGCCGCCGCCCATGTTCACCATGCGGAGCGCAATGCCCTGCGCCGCCACCCTCTCGAAAAGCGCAACCGTTCCGGCGAGCGCCTTGTCGAATTGCGTCAGGTCCGTCTGCTGCGAACCCACATGGAACGAAACACCATAGGGATCGAGGCCGAGATCGCGCGCACGGACGAGCAGCTCCGCGGCCATCTCTGGCTCGCAGCCGAACTTGCGCGAGAGCGGCCATTCGGCGCCCTCGCACTCCATCAGCACGCGGCAATAGACGCGCGCACCCGGCGCGGAGCGGGCGAGCTTTTCAAGCTCGGCCTCCGAATCGAAGGCGAACAGGCGCACGCCCTTCGCGAAGGCAGCCGCGATGTCCCGCTCCTTCTTGATCGTGTTGCCGAAGGAGATGCGGTCGGGAGAGACGCGGTGGCGAAGGCAGAGGTCGATCTCGCCCATGCTCGCCGTGTCGAAGCAGGAACCGAGCCGCGCGAGCCGCGCCACGATCTCGTTCGCCGGATTGGCCTTCACGGCATAGAAGATCCGCGCCTCGGGCAAAGCGCGCGCAAGCTCGAGCCAGTTGTGCGCGACGAGATCGACATCGACCACGAGGCATGGCGAGGGCAGTTCGGCAGTTTCGAGGAAGCGGGCGATCTTGGGCGGCAGGCCGCCGCGCTCCGCCGGAAGCTCTGCTTCTCGGTGGACGAGCGCGAGCTTCGTCCGCTTGCGCGCGGCAGGCTTGGCCGACCCGCGGGGGGTGGTGCCTGCCGGCTGCGTCGTGATTTCGGATTTCGTGGAGAGGCGCGAACGGGCACGGCGGCCCGGCTCGGAAGCGAACATCGTCAACACCCTTTAAGACCCGGCGAAGCCGGCGTGATCAAAAAGGACGCTTCCGTCGTTGCATAAACCAACTAGGGGCCAGCGGCACGTGCGTGTGCGTCTTATGCGCGCACACATATGGCCTCGCCTGAGTCTGCGCAAGCTGTTTCTGGCCCCGGACGAATTTTTTTCCGGGCGAGCCACAAAGGAGGCCGCCCCAATTCCGTCACATTCGGCGCCGTCGCCGCCTCTCCCCTGCCCGCCCTCCGCCGCAACATGTTCCGTTTACGGAAAATTATTGCCAGACACTCCGCAAATGAAAAGGCCCGGAGGTGTTCTCCGGGCCTTTTGTGTGAGTGAGCGACAAGGCGCTCAATCTTCCTTTTTCTTCTTGGCTGGCGCCTTCTTGGCAGCCGGCTTCTTCGCGGGCTTCTTGGCGGCTGCTTCCTCGGCGCCATGATCGTGATCATGGTCGTGGTTGCAGTTCTCGTCGTGGACATGCCCGTGGTCATGATCGTGATCATGGTGGTGATGATGGTCATGCTCGTCGGCGTCCGGGTCGGCGAACAGCTCGTCCCGCGTGACCGTCTTCTCGCTGACCTTCGCCAGCTCGGCGATGAAGTCCACGACCTTCTCTTCAAAGATCGGCGCGCGCAGCTCGGAAATCGCCTGCGGGTTGCGCTGGTAGAATTCGAAGACCTGGCGCTCCTGACCGGGGAACTGGCGGGCGCGATCCATCAGCGCCTGATTGAGTTCCTGATCCGTCACCGAGATCTTGTTCTTCTCGCCGACTTCGGCAAGGACGAGGCCGAGCCGCACGCGGCGTTCGGCGATCTTGCGGTATTCGCCGCGAATCTGCTCCTCCGGCTCCTCGAGGTCGGCGGGCGTCTTGCCCTGATGCTGAAGCTCGTGCTCGAACTGCGACCAGATCTGGCTGAACTCCTGCTCGACCATCGTGGGCGGCAGCTCGAAGCTGTGCTCGGCGTCGAGCGCATCGAGAAGCGCGCGCTTCAGATGCATGCGCGACATGCGGGCGAAATCGGACTTGATCTGCTCGGCGAGCACTTCGCGCAGCTTGTCCAGCGCGTCGAAGCCGAAGCGCTTGGCGAATTCGTCGTCGATCGTCGCTTCGGCGGGCGCCTGCACTTCCTTGACCGTCACTTCAAAGACGGCATCCTTGCCGGCGAGATTTTCCGCGCCGTAATCGGCCGGGAAGGTCACCTTGACGTCGACCTTGTCGCCCGCCTTGGCGCCCTTGAGCTGGTCCTCGAAGCCGGGAATGAAGCGGCCCGAGCCGATCTCCAGCCTTGCGTCTTCAGCCGAGCCGCCCTCGAAGGCTTCGCCGTCGATCCGGCCGATGAAGTCGATGGTCAGGAGGTCGCCCTCCTCGGCCGCCGCGCCCTCGGCCCTGGGCTCGAAATTCTTCTGGTTCTCGGCCAGACGCTTCAGCGCCTCGTCCACATCGGCGTCGGTCGCCTCGGCGACCGGCTTCTCGACGGAAATCTTGGAGAAGTCCGCGATCTCGAAGCTCGGAATGATCTCGAAGGTCATCTTGTAGGTCAGGTCGGCCTTGCCGTTCATGACCTCCTCGATCTCGCCCTCGAGATTGATCTCGGGCTGAAGCGCCGGACGCAGCGTCTGCTCCTCGAGCGCCTTCTGGCTCGACTCGCCCACGGCCTCCTGAATGACTTCCGACATCACCTGCTTGCCGAAGGTCTTGCGCAAATGCGCCACCGGAACCTTGCCCGGGCGGAACCCCTTGAGGCGGATCGAGTTCTTCAGCTCATCGAGCTTCGCACCGACGCGCGTCTCCAGATCGCCGGCGGGAACCTGAACCTTGAGTTCGCGCTTCAAACCTTCAGCGCTCGTGACCGTAACCTGCATCTTGCAATCCGTTCTTTCAGCTAGGCCGTTTTTTCTTCCTGGCCATTGTCATTGCTGGGCTTTCCGGCCTGGTGCGGGCGGAGGGATTTGAACCCCCACGCCTTGCGGCACTGGAACCTAAATCCAGCGCGTCTACCAATTCCGCCACGCCCGCAAGGCCCGCCCGGGCAGCGACATTCGACCGCCATCCCGTGTCCAAATCGGCGCTCTCTATAGCAAGGGACCCGGGGGAACGCCAGCAAAAGAGAAGCGCCGCGCGGCGAAAGAAAGCGCCCCGAAGCGGCCCTTTCGGGCCCCTTTCGGGCGAAAATCGGGCAGTTCTACCCCTTCTGCCCTGAGTCCGGCCCAAGGTGCGGGATCAGCGAAGGGCGGGCACGAGGTCGCGGTACACGGCCGGCAGCATTTCGGGCAAATCCTCCGAGACGAGGCCGATGCCGAAATAGCTCGCAGCCTCGCCATGGAGCCAGGCCCCCATGGCCGCCGCCTCGAAGGCCGGAACGCCTTGCGCGAGGAGGCCCAGAATGATCCCGCCCAGCACGTCGCCCGAGCCCGCCGTGGCAAGCTCCGGCCCGCCATTCGTATTGACGATGGCGCGCCCGTCCGGCGCGGCGATCACCGTATCGGGCCCCTTGAGCAGGACGACGGCGCCCGACTCCGCCGCGGCGGCGCGGGCACGGGCGAGCTTGCCCCCTTCGAGGGCCGGGAAGATGCGGCGGAACTCGCCCTCATGCGGGGTGAGCACGGTCGGCCCGGCGAAATAGCCCTTGATGGCGACGAAGAGATCGCGCGGGATTTCGGCGAACGAGGTCAGCGCGTCGGCGTCTAGCACCATGGCGGCGCCGGAAAGAAGAGCCGCCAGCACATTCTCGCGCGTGGTCGGACCGACGCCGCAGCCTGGCCCGATGAGGCATGCGTTCTTGCGCTTGTCCTCGAGGATCTTCGTGAGCGAATCCGCCCCGGCAAAGGGCTTCACCATGACGGCGGTGAGCTGCGCGGCATTGATCGCCACGGCATTGGGCGGCGAAACCACGGTGACGAGCCCCGCGCCCGCGCGAAGCGCGCCGCGAGCCGCAAGCCGCGCCGCGCCCGTATTGGACGGGCCGCCGGAGACGACGATGGCATGGCCGCGCGAATATTTGTGATCCTCGACCCGCCGCTGCGGGAAATGCGCGCCCCAGAGCGCCGGCCCGTTCTCGAACGTCGCGGGCGCGACCTCCGGCAGCACCTCATCGTCAATGCCGATGCCGGCGACGACGAGTTCGCCGCAAAGCGTGCGTCCGGGATAGAGCACATGGCCGGGCTTCTTGCGGAAGAAGGTAACGGTAACCCGCGCCCTGAAGGCTTCGCCGCGCACCTGCCCCGTGTCGCCATCGAGCCCCGTCGGCACGTCGATGGCGACGACGGGGAGCCCGGCCCGGTTCACACGGCGGATGAGTTCGGCCGCCTGGCCGTTCACATCGCGCGAAAGCCCGGCGCCGAAAATGCCATCCACGATGACGGCAGCTCCCTCCGCCGCATCGGCCGTCAGCGGGTGCACGGGCCCGTTCCAGCGATGGGCAGCCTCGGCCGCGTCGCCTGTCAGCCGCTCGCGCTCGCCCAGAAGGAAGAGCGAAACGTCGCGCCCCCGCTCCTTGAGCAGGCTCGCCGCGATGAAGGCATCGCCGCCATTATTGCCGGGCCCGCAGAGAACGGCGACGCGCCCTCCCCCGAAACGCTCGGAGACGGCATCAGCGACCGCGCGGCCTGCGTTTTCCATAAGGAGGATTCCAGCACGCCCGCGCTCGATCGTCAGCCGATCGGCACGCGACATTTCATCGACAGTGAGCAGGGCATGTCTCGTATCGAACATGCGCGCCACTATACCGGCATGAGGCGAGTCGCCAAGGCGGCAAATCGGGGTCGCGCCCCGGCGCCCTCAGTTCACCTTGGTGTCGGCCTCGCGTCCCTTCTCGATAAGGGAAAGCACGGACCCCTTCGCCTCGAGCACAGTTACGGAACAATTATCCGGCCGGAAGGAGACCACGCGCTCATCGCCAAGGGCCGCGCCCGCCGCCACATTGATCGCGATGAAATGGCTGAAGACGACCGTGTCCTCCTCGAGCGCCGTCAGCGCCTCGACCACGCCCCTGCGCCACGCCATGAAATCGACGCCGCCCTGCGGCTCGGCGCCGGCGTCCCAGCTTCCGGCCATGAAAGCGCGAAGCCATTCGCCGCGCTCCTTCAGATCATGCGTCGGGGAAGGAATTTCCCCCACACGCGCCTCGACGCGCGGGCTCGCGCCCCAGAGTTCGGCGAGCGGCACGCTCGTCTCCCGGCAGCGGCGCAGCGGCGACGTGACGAGCGGCAGCTTCCGCCCTGCCCGCGCCTCGATCTCGCGCGCGACCGCTTCCGACTGCGCGCGGCCGAGATCGTCAAGGCCGGGGTCCATGTCCGCGTCCCAGCTCGCCGCCGCGCGGCCATGTCGGATCATATAGATGAGGGGCATCTGCTCGTTCCCATGCGAATTGCGATGGCGGAACATAGGCGCCCCATGGCCGATCCAGCAAGCATCGACAGCGGAAGCGGCGCGCGGATGAGAAAAGGCCCGGACGGAGAACCGCCCGGACCTTTCCGTTTACCGGCAAAGCCGATCAGAATTTGTAGTTGACGCCGAGGCGAAGCGTGCTCGATGTCAGATCCGCCGAATGGCTGAACGGCGCGGCGCTCGGCCCTGCCGCCGTGAGCGTGCCGCTCGACGAGACGCTGCCAAAATCCGTGTAAAGATATTCGAGCTTGGCCGACCAGTTGTCCATCAGCGCATACTCGACGCCCGCCCCCAGCGTCCACCCATATTTGGTCTTGGAGCCGGAACCATATTCGGTCGCGCCGAGGCCGAATGTGTCGCTGAACGAATTTGTATTCTTCAGATTGGTGACGGCAAGACCGCCCGTCACATAGCCAAGAAGATTGTCCATGGCGATGCCGACGCGCGGCCGCAATGTCAGCAGCCAGTCCGCCTTGACCGATTGCCCGAGCGTGAACGTGTCGGGCGCAAATGCCGGATAGACAGCCGTGATGGTGCGCGACTTGCTGAGGTCATAGGCATTGAAATCGACCTCGCCGCCCAGAACGAGATTCCCGTTCTGCCAATTCATGCCCGCCTGCACGCCGCCGACGAAACCGTCGGGATGGACCTTGCCATGGCCGGCCGCATTGACCGCCGCCACGCTCGATGGCGCGAAATAGGTGCCTGCCGACGCCGTTGTGGAAACGTCTGAATCGCCCCAGCCATAGCCCGCATTCGCACCGATGTAATAACCGGTCCAGTTGTAGACTTCCGCGTTCGCGCCGCTCACCAAAGCCAGAGACGCAATCAAGACCGCAAACAGAATGCGCATGATTTTCCCCTCACCTCAGTTGACTGAGCGCGGGGATTTTATCGCCCGGTCATATGCGTCGCCACGGTAAATAATCAGTCGTGGCGACGCATATGGATAGCGGCCGGGCTTTCGCGGAACGGCGCTGGAGCGAAACGGGGCGTTTCAGTCTATTCGGGCGTGAAGATGTTCACGCTGCCGTCGGACGCCGCCTTCACCGTGCCGCCGCGCCCGAGCTGCTCGCGCTCCATCATATCCATGAGCGTGACCGGATCCTTCGGCGTGTGCGCAACGAAGCGCGCGCCCGTATCGTCGAGGCGGCCGAACACGATCGAGAAGTCGGGGCCGTCGCGCCCGTTGACGACCGTATAGGTTTCGATCTTCGCCTTGCCGTTCGGCGTCTCGTCCACCTGCGGATGCGGCTCGTTGTCGATCTCGGCTTGGTAGCTTGCCGGGTTCTCGCGCTTCCACGGTCCCTTCACCGGCTCGGTCGAATAGAGGCCCAGCCCGTGCTTCGTCACATACCAGCCGTTCGAAGTGCAGAGCCCCTTCGAGCCCGGCTTCGCGCGCAGCTTCTCCATCATCGTCGCGATGGAGTGCATGACGTAATTGTTGCCCGCGCCGCCGAAGTAAGGCAGGCCGCCCGTGACGGTCAGCGGGCGCGGATCGTCCTCGGCGATGCCGAGTTCGTTGCGGCCGATCTGCACGGCCGAGGGGAAGCAGGAATAGAGATCGAAGAAGTCGATGTCGCCGATCGACCAGCCCGCCATGTCGAGAGCCTTGCGGCCGATGGTACGGATCGCGGGCGAGGAATGGAAATTCACGCGCTCGCTCAGATACCAGATGTCGTTGGCATCGCCGCAGCCATGGAGATAGACCCACTTAGACTCCGGCACGCCGAGTTCACGCGCCTTCTTCACCGACATCATCACCACCGCCGCCGCCTGATCGACCTGCATGATGGCGTTCATATACTTCGTGTACGGAAAGCCGACATAGCGGTTATCATCGCCGGGGGTCGCGATCTCTTCCGCCGTCCGCGAAACGGGAAACCACGCCTGCGGGTGCTTGGCGGCGATCTCGGTGAAAGGCGCCATGAGGCGGCCGATCTCGAGCTGGTGCTCGCGCACGCTGAGCTTCTTCTGGCCGCGGATCGCGTTCTCGAACATCGGGTAGATGTTAACCGGATACTGGACCTTGTGACGCTTCTCCACCTCGCTCACGCCGAGACGCTCATTGCCGATGTCGATGCGCGTGCCGCCCGGCTCGTCGTGCCAGGGCAGCGTCTGTCCGCGGCCGAGCGCGCGCATGAGCGTCGCGAAGCATTCGGCGCCCGCCACAAGCGCGACATCCGTTTCGCCTTCGGCGATCAGTTCGGCCGTGTGGTTGACGAGATATTGCGGTGTGTTGCCGCCGGTCGGGCCGTAGCAGTTCTTCGATGCGTTGGCGCCGAGCATGTTGCCGAGCGTCTTCGGCGCATTCGGATAGCGGCCGAAGGTCAGGCGGCCGGAGTCGGGGCTGTCGGTGATGAAGCGAACGACGGTGATGTTGTCGACGGCCTTCCAGAGCGCGTCGCCGAGCCCCGTATCCGCCGCCGCGAGCCGCGCCGCATCGGCCATCAGATGCATGGGCGACTTCGCCTTCTCGACGTCCTTTTCCTTCTGCACAAGCTGGCCGCAGCCGACAAGGATCGGTGTACGGTCTTCGGGCTGGACGTTCGACATCGCGTTCATTCTCCTCCGGCCGTGTGCACGGCGCTTCACTGATTGCAATGGCCGGGGAGAATAATGCCTCGCCTCCCTATGTCCAGCGGGAGACGAGGCATCACGGTTTCCGCTGCGTCAGGCGACGAGGCGCTCGGCGATCTGCACGGCATTGAGCGCGGCGCCCTTGAGAAGCTGGTCGCCCGCGCTGAAGAGCGTCACCGAGCGGCCGCTCGGATCGCTGAGATCCTGGCGGATGCGGCCGACGAGAATGTCGTCCTGGCCGGATGCGTCCTTCGGCATCGGGAAGTAATTGTTCTCCCAATCGTCGACGAGCTTGACGCCGGGCGCCGTCTTCAGAAGCTCGCGCACTTCCTGCGCCGCGATGGGACGCTCGCACTCGAATGTGAGCGCGACGGAATGAGCGCGAAGCACCGGCACGCGCACGCAGGTCGCGGAGACGCAGATGTCCGGGTCGCCGAAAATCTTCTTCGTCTCGCTGATGACCTTCGTCTCCTCGTCGTTGTAGCCGGTCACGGGATCGATCTTCGTGTTGTGGCTGAAGAGGTTGAAGGCGTAGGGATGCGGCAGCACCGTGTTCTGATAGTCGCGGCCCTGCAGATAGGCTTCCGTCGAGGCGCGCAGTTCCTCCATCGCCGCAGCGCCCGCGCCGGATGCCGCCTGATAGGTGGCGATGATGAGGCGCTTGATCCGGTTGCGCTGATGCACGGGCCAGAGCGGCGTGATGGAAATCGTCGCCGCGCAATTCGGATTGGCGATGATGCCCTTGTGGCGCGCGATCTCGCCGCCATTGATCTCCGGCACGACGAGCGGCGTGTCATCATTCATGCGGAAGGCCGAGGAATTGTCGACCACGACGCCGCCTTCGCGCACCACGACGGGCGCGAACTGGCGGGAGACGGAACCAGACGCCGAGAAGAGCGCGATGCCGACGCCCTTGAAGCTCTCTTCCGTGAGCGCCTCGACGGCGACTTCCTCGCCGCGGAATTTCATCTTGCGGCCGGCCGAGCGGGGCGATGCAAGCAGGCGCAAGCCTGATAGCGGAAAATTCCGCTCCTCGAGGCAGCGGATCATTTCGACGCCGACGGCGCCCGTCGCGCCGACCACCGCGACGAGAGGTGAAGAGAGGTTCGAGGCCATTTTTCGTCTCCGTTATGCCGGATGAACGGAGGGGCCAGACCGCAAAAGCAAAAGCCCCGTCCGGTTCCGGCGGGGCTTGTCCAAGGGTCGCTCTGCTCTTTCGTTCAGATATGCGCCTTCGACGCCCGCCGAGCGGCGGTCGTGGTGACGGTCTGTTTTTTGAGCATCAGCGACGCATTCTGCATGATGGCCGGACCATAGAGCAGCGCCGCGCACCTGTCAAAAGGCCCGCCGGGCAAGGCTCACTCGCCCGCCTTCGGCTGGATACGAAGGGCAAATTCGACGCCGATGACCTCGCCCGGTATGTCGAATGGGGGCGGCTCGAAGGGGCTCGCATTCTGGATCGCCACCGCACCGGCGCGGTCGAGCGCCACGGAGCCTGACGATCTGGTCAGCCGCAACCGGCGCAGCATGCCCGAGCGGTCGATGAGCACCTGATATTTGGCCTCGCCGATCGCGCCGCGCGCGACCTCCGCCGGATAGACAAGCGCGGCCAGAATCCGGTCGCGCATGCGGTTGAGATAGGGATCGCCGCCGCCCTGCCCCAGAGTGTCGCTGAACGCATCGTTCGGCGCTGCCCGGCTCGGCTGCGACGAGGTTGTCCTGTCTTGCGACCGTGTGATGCCATAACCGGGCTCAAGCTGACGGGCCCAATCGGGCATGGCCGTCTTGGGCGGTTCAGGCTTCTTGACCCTTGCCTCCGGCTTTGGCGGCTCGTTCTTGACCGGCTTTTCCGTCGTCTTCGGCGCCTTGCCGGGCGCAATGTCCTTCGATCCGCCGGATTCGCGAATTCGCTCCTGCTCTTGCGGCTTTTCTTCCGGCTTTGGCTGCGGTTGTGGCTGAGGTTTGGGCGGCTCCTGCGGCTGCGGCGGCTGGACGAGTTCAACCGGTATCGAGGGAGGCTCGGCCGGCTGTTTCAGCGGGCGGGCGGGCAGACGAAGGAAGAGCGCCGAGAGCAGAAGGGCGTTCAGCAGGAGCGCGAGCAGCAGGGTGACAGGAATGTTCCAGCGCTCGTTCCCGGCTGGCGGCGGAGGCGCGAGCGGGTCTGACGGATCGAGTTGGACGGTGCCGGAAGCCGGCTCATGCGTCAGGGTCAGGGTCACAACACAGGTTCCCGGGCGGCGGAACGTCCGCGCCACCTGGGGCGGACGTTACCTGCGGCGGAGACAAACGGCCAGACCCGGAAAATCCGGCGCCTGCCGCTCAGTCCTGTCCGCCCGCCTCGTGGATCAGGCGCAGATAATGCTCGGCGTGCTGGTAGTAATTCTCACGGGCCACCGGGTCGGCGACACGGCCCGCCTCTTCGGCGAGCGCGCGGTAGCGCTCGAAATTCTGGCGCCACTGGGCAGGGTTCACCGCCTGCGCGCGCCCCGGCGAGCGGCGCCGCGACGAGCCGGAGGTCCTCCGGTCAGTTCTTGATGTCATGTGTCATTCGAGGCCGTCCAAAGGGGCGGCGTCCTTGCTTTGCGAAACGATTGCGTATCGGCAAAAGGGGGAAGTGGCGCGAGGCATCACGGCGTACATCCGGCCTGTAATGCCACAGGTCCGGCGCCGGGATGACCCGCGCAGCGAACCTTCGCGCTTGGAACATAAATGGGGTGAAGCGCGGCCATTACAAGCCCTCACCCGCCATGCCGCTCGCGATAGGCGAAGGCCGAGAGAAGGAAGCGCCCGCCGAGAATGAGCGCGTCGGCGTTGACGGCATGGCCGAGCCCGGGAAGCGCCTGCCCCGCCGCGACGATGCCCACCTCGCTCAACGCCTTCACGGCGACATGCATGCCATAGACCGGGGCCAGTTCGTCGAGTTCGCCATTGATGAGCATGACGGGCGGGCGCGAAGTTATCTCCGCCGCCAGCCGCTCGCGCCCGACAAGGCCGCCCGCATAGCCCAGAATGGCCGCAGGCGCCGACTTGCGGCGCAGCCCTGCATGAAGCGCCATCACCGTTCCCTGGCTGAAGCCCACGAGAGCAAGGCGCGAGGCATCGAGGCCGAGCCGTTGAAGCTCGCCGTCGATGAATTCATCGACGCCCGCTTGCGCGGCGACCGCATCGTCATAAAGGCGCGGGTCGGTTCCCGGTCGCTTGCCGATCCATTGATAGCCGCCATCCGCCGTTGCGGTCGGCGCATCCGGCGCGACGAAGGCGACGGCGGGCATGGAGGCCTGCCAGAAATCGGCGAAGGACATGAGGTCCGCGCCATTCGAGCCATAGCCGTGCAGAAACACGATGAGCCATCTGGCGTCGGCGCTGTCGGGGTCGCGGCGAAGGGCATTGAGCATGAGGACGCTTTCTCTTTGGCCGCCAGCATACACCCTCATGCCGCGAACCGAAGTCGCATGGCGGAATTTTCCGGTTCAGGCCCGGCGCTGCGCGTAGGTTCCGAGCCGCGCGCTCGCCTCCTGAATGACCGCATCCTGCTTGCAGAAGCAGAAGCGCGCGAGATGGCGCGGCGCGGCGGCGGGGTCCGCATAGAAGGCGGAGATCGGAATGGCCGCGACCTTGGCCTTGACCGTGATGTCGCGGCAGAACTCCTCATCCGTGCCGTTGAAGCCGAGCGGCCTGAAATCGGCGCTGATGAAATAGGTGCCATCCGCGGGCAGCACATCGAAGCCCGCTTCCTTCAGCCCCCGCGCCATGAGATCGCGCTTTGCTTCCAGCGAGCCCGCAAGGCCCGCGAAGTAATCGTCATCCTTGCCGAGCCCGTAGGCGACGGCCGTTTGCAGCGCCGGCGGCGTGGTGAAGGTCACGAACTGATGCACCTTCATGATCGGCGTCATCAGATGCTCCGGGCCCGTGACATAACCGATCTTCCAGCCGGTGAGCGAGAAGGTCTTGCCCGCCGAACCGATCCGCACGCAGCGCTCGCGCATGCCGGGCAGCGTCATCAGCGGCACATGGCGATGGCCGGAAAAGACGAGGTGCTCATAGACCTCGTCGCAAACGGCATAGGCGTCATGCTCGATCAGAAGCGCAGCGATGGCGTCGAGTTCAGCGCGGGTGAAGACCTTGCCCGTCGGGTTCATCGGTGTGTTGAGCAGGATGAGCTTCGTCCGGGGCGAGAAGGCCGCCGCGAGCCTCTCCAGCGGCAGCGTCCAGAGCGGCGGCTCGAGCGCGACGCTCACCACCTTGGCTCCCGCCGCCTCGATGATCGGCTTGTAACTGTCATAGGCGGGTTCGAGGATGATCGCCTCATCGCCCGGATTAAGGAGGCCGAGCAGGCAATCGTTCAGCGCCTCGGTCGCGCCGGACGTGACGAGCACCTCCTTCTGCCAATCGACGTCGAGGCCATAGAAGCGCTTGTTGGCGGCGGCTACCGCCTGACGAAGCGCGGGCACGCCAGGCATGGGCGGATACTGGTTCGGCCCGTCGATGATCGCCCTCGCGGCCACGGCGCGAACATCGTCCGGGCCTTCATCGTCCGGGAAGCCCTGCCCGAGATTGAGCGCGCCATGCTCGGATGCGAGCGCCGACATGACCGTGAAAATCGTCGTGCCCAGATTCCCGAAAACACCGTTCACCGGCCGCATCGCGCCTTCCCCTTCCTTTATTCCCGCTTGCCCGGCCATGCCGGCGGGCGCGAGAATGTCAAACCGTCGGCGCGCCTGCAAATCGCCGCCCGGTTTGCCGCGTGCCCGCTTTTTATCCAAACTGACCGTTTATTGTGCAGCGCTTTCGGCCGCCACCGGGCAAGCTTTCGACGCTTATTCGCAACTATTTGATTCCAAACAATATTCTAGTTCTCGTCGTGTGGCACGACACATGCTATCAGGCTGTTGACGGCGGATGCTCCGACCCAAGCCATAGGATGTCAGACATGAAGAAGATCGAGGCGATCATCAAGCCATTCAAACTCGACGAAGTGAAGGAGGCCCTTCAGGAAGTCGGGCTGCAGGGCATCACGGTCACCGAGGCGAAGGGCTTCGGGCGCCAGAAGGGTCACACCGAACTCTACCGGGGCGCGGAATATGTCGTCGATTTTCTTCCGAAGGTGAAAATCGAGGTCGTCCTCGACGACTCGATGGTGGCAAAGGCGGTCGAGGCCATCCAGCAAGCCGCGCGCACGGGCCGCATCGGCGACGGCAAGATTTTCATTTCCACGATCGAGGAGGCGATCCGCATCCGCACCGGCGAAACCGGGACGGACGCGATCTGACGCGACGAGCCGCCTGCGAACCATCCGAACCCAACACCGCTACACACCCATCCAGAACGGGGAAGATTAAATGGCTGACTACGCCTCCATTCAGCAGCTCATCAAGGAAAAGGACGTCAAATATATCGACCTGCGCTTCACCGACCCGCGCGGCAAGCTGCAGCATGTGACGTTCGATATCGGCTTCTGCGACGAGGAGTTCTTCGCGCAGGGCACCATGTTCGACGGCTCGTCCATCGCCGGATGGAAGGCGATCAACGAATCCGACATGGTGCTGCTGCCCGATCTCGCGACGGCGGTCATGGACCCCTTCTACGCCCAGAACACGCTCGCCATTCTCTGCGACATCGTCGAACCGGCGACCGGCGAACTCTATTCGCGCGATCCGCGCTCGACGGCGAAGCGCGCTGAATCGTTCCTCAAGTCGACAGGCATCGGCGATACCATCGTCTTCGGCCCGGAAGCCGAATTCTTCATCTTCGACGACGTTCGCTTCTCCACCTCGCCCTACAAGACGGGCTTCGAGGTCGACTCCATCGAACTGCCGACGAACTCCGACACGCGCTACGAGGTCGGCAATCTCGCCCACCGTCCGCGCATGAAGGGCGGCTACTTCCCGGCTAACCCGATCGACAGCGCGCAGGACCTGCGCAGCGAGATGCTGACCGTCATGCAGGAGATGGGCGTCGTCATCGAGAAGCACCACCACGAGGTGGCTTCCGCCCAGCACGAACTCGGCACGAAATTCCAGACGCTGACGACGGCGGCCGATCACATGCAGATCTACAAGTATGTGATCCACAACGTCGCCCAGGCCTATGGCAAGACCGCGACCTTCATGCCGAAGCCGGTCTTCGGCGACAACGGTTCGGGCATGCATTGCCACCAGTCGATCTGGAAGAACGGCAAGCCGCTCTTCGCCGGCAACAAATATGCCGACCTCAGCCAGGAATGCCTCTGGTATATCGGCGGCATCCTGAAGCACGCCAAGGCGCTCAACGCCTTCACCAACCCGCTCACGAACAGCTACAAGCGCCTCGTGCCGGGCTACGAAGCACCGGTGTTGCTCGCCTATTCGGCCCGCAACCGCTCGGCCTCCTGCCGCATCCCGCACGGCACCTCGCCCAAGTCGAAGCGCATCGAAATCCGCTTCCCCGATCCGGGCGCGAACCCCTACCTCGCCTTCGCGGCGATGCTGATGGCCGGCCTCGACGGCATCGAGAACAAGATCGATCCGGGCCAGCCGATGGACAAGGACCTCTATCACCTGCCGCCGGCCGAGCTGAAGCAGATCCCGACGGTCTGCGGCTCGCTCCGCGAGGCGCTGACTTCGCTCGAGGCCGACCACGCCTTCCTCACCAAGGGCGGCGTCTTCTCGGTCGAGCAGATCGAAGCCTATGCCGAACTCAAGTGGGAAGAGTGCCTGCGCTACGAGATGACGCCGCACCCCGTCGAGTTCGACATGTATTACAGCGTCTGATCTCTATACGGATCGAATGGAAAGGCCGGAGTGTCCGCTCCGGCCTTTTCTTTTCAGACGGCGGGAACGAGATTGAAGCGGACGCCGCAGATCATCACGGCCCCGCCTTTGACCAGGACGCCATGACGGTGCGCCGCCTCGATGACGAGGGCGGGATCGCTCACCGCTATGTCGATGCCGACGACGCCGGTTCCATCCTCATCGACGGGCGGCATGAAATCGACGTAGCCGCGCGCGAGATCGAGCCGCGGCCCGGACGGACCTTCCGCAACCGAGACGCCGAGCAACCGGCCCCAGCGCGCCGCCATCGCAGCCGGGCTTGCGGATTGAACGGCGACGCCGAGAAGCGCCGTCGAAAGCTCATTGCGCGCATTGCGCCAGTCATGGCCCGCAGGCGGCCAGTCGCTGTCGCGGGCGAACCAGTCGGCAACGCCCGCAACGGAATCGACGGAGGTCAGTACGCCGCCGAAATCGCCCGGATGAAAATGCGTGAATGTATAGCGGCCATCGCGCTCGGCGATCACTCTGGCGCCGAGCCCCCTTATCCGCTCGCGCTCGCCAAGCGCATCTGCGGCCTGGAAGATCACCATATAGCCCGCATCGCCGCCGCGCCTGCGGAGATAGCGAAGCGCCGAGGCATCGTCCTTCACAGGCTGCACGACTTCCAGAAATTCGCCGCCCACCGGCATGACAGCGTTGACGAGCCCGAAAATGCCGACACCCGGATCGTTATAGGCGACCTTGAGGCCGAGCACCTTATCGAGCCGATCGACGACGGGTTCCAGATCATGC
>NZ_DAOKYX010000018.1:15143-25066 GCF_035325945.1 Parvibaculum sp. | reverse complement strand
CAAATCAGGCTTTTGTTATTGACGTTCCGCACCGATTTGGCCTAGCCTTTTCCTGCATCAGAGACTTGAAGGAGGAGGTTTCAGAAGATGAATCCACCGACGCAAGGAAGGTTCTGAAAGTCTTGAACCTTGCACTTCATCGTCACCCTGTCGCGTTCTACCTGCGTAGTCGGTCAGCAAACATTGTAGGCCACAGAGCGCAACACAAGTCTGACGTCAGCATTACGCACATTGAGTGCGCAGGCGATCGAGACAATGGATCAGGCCCGGCTTTAAAGCGCGGGCGAGTGCCAGAGGCACATCCATAAGCAACCCCGCAAGGAACGCCCGACAGGAGATCCGGGGCTTCCGCTGAGCGGGGTTGCATATGTTCCGAACAGGAAATCCCCACTTACCATCCCCAAACGGCACCCTATTTCCTCTCCTGCATGGCAATGCCGCCGCGTTGCCGAATGGGCCGATGGCAGATAGCGTTTGCGCATCGGACAAAGGGAATGAGAGGGATCTCATGTCGAACGCGCGCGTCGTGCTCTGGGGCATCATTGCCATCATTCTGCTGGGCCTGATCTGGCTCTTTTCCAGCGTCAACACCATTCCGCGTCAGGACGAGGCGGCGAATGCGGCATGGTCGCAGGTGCTCAACCAGTATCAGCGGCGCGCCGACCTCGTTCCCAATCTGGTGGCGACCGTCAAGGGCTATGCGACGCATGAGGAAAAGGTTCTGACCGAAGTGACGAATGCGCGGGCGCGTGTGGGTCAGCTTCCGGCACCCGATCCCAGCGATCCGAAATCGGTGGAGCAATATGACCGGGCGCAGCGCGAACTCGGCGGCGCGCTCTCGCGCCTGCTCGTCGTCGCGGAGCAATATCCCCAGCTCAAGGCGAACGAGAATTTCCTGACGCTGCAATCGCAGCTCGAGGGAACCGAGAACCGCATCTCGGTGGCGCGCCGCGACTATATTCAGGCCGTGCAGACCTACAACACGACGCTCCGCACCTATCCCGGCCGGTTCGTCGCGGCGATCTTCTATCCCTCCGCCCAGCCGCGGGCCAATTTCGCGGCCGAAGCGGGCGCGGAAAAGGCGCCACAGGTTCAGTTCTGATGCCGCGCCGCTGGCCCCTGCCTGCGCTTCTGCTCGGGCTCTGGCTGGGGCTCGCGGCGGGCGCGGCGCTTGCGGCCGGGATCGCCTTTCCGCCGCTCACCGGGCGGGTGGTCGACGCGGCGCATGTGCTGCCCGCAGACGAGATCGCCAGGCTCGAGGCCGCGCTCGCCGCGCATGAGGCGAAGACCACGAACCAGGTGGTCGTCGCGACCGTGCCCTCGCTTCAGGGGAACGACATCGAAAGCTACGCCAATGCGCTCTTCCGCACATGGGCGCTCGGCCTGAAGGACAAGGACAACGGCGTCCTCTTCCTCATCGCGCCCAACGAGCGCGAGATGCGGATCGAGGTCGGCTACGGGCTCGAAGGAACGCTGACCGATGCGCTCGCAAGCCAGATCATCCGCAACATCGTCACGCCGCATTTCAGGGAGGGCGATCTTCCCGGCGGGATCGAGGCCGGCACGAACGCGATCCTGACGGTTCTGGGCGGCGGCGCCCTGCCCGAAGAAACCGGTGATCAGGGCGACTGGCGGGACGTCGTGCCCTTCCTCATCTTCTTCCTCGTGTGGATGTTCTTCGTCGCCAATGCGCGCCGTCGCGGCGGGCGTGGCGGAGGCATCTGGTGGGGCGGCGGAGGCGGAGGATTTGGCGGCGGCTCGGGTGGCGGCTTCGGCGGAGGCGGCGGGAGCTCGGGCGGTGGCGGCGCCTCCGGCCGGTGGTGAGGCTTTCAAGGCAGCAAGAAGCGAGCGACCCGTGTTGCGACACCTGTCCGTCATGCCGGGCTCGATCCGGCATCCATCTTCCTCGCACGCGCGGCAAAGCTGGACCCCGGATCAAGTCCGGGGTGACAGGTTGCGAACGGCAAAGTCAGCGCATCAGGGCTGCCGCCGTCTTCGCCTCGTTCTTCGCATAGGCGCGGAACGCCTTGAAGACGCCGAGATTGAGATCCGGGTCGAGGCCCTGCCCCATGCGCAGAATCTGCAGGCAGAACCAGCCCTGCTGCCCCCAGCCATTGAGCGCCTTCATGATATTGAAGCGGCTGTGCGGCCCGAGAATTCCGGGGCCGATGCGCAGCGATTTTTCATAGGCCGGCACCTCGCGCACCGCGCCGCAGAGAAGCCGCGCCGGCGCGGAAGGATCGACGCAGAGCGGGCGCGCAAGGCCGACGACATCCATCGTGCCCGAGGCAAGCGCCGCATTCATGCCGCCGATGGTGCGGAAACCGCCCGTCACCATGAGCGGCATGGTCACCGCGGCGCGGATGTCGCGCGCATATTCGAGGAAGTAGGCTTCGCGCGCGATGGTGCTCTCCTTGCGCTTTTCGGCCTTCTCGGGATGGAGCGTCATGTCGTCGAGGCCGACGAGGCGCGGCTGCTCGTAAGTGCCGCCCGAAATTTCGAGAAGGTCGATCGCCTCGGCATTGAGCCATGCGGCAACCTTGATCGAATCCTCATGCGAGAAACCGCCGCGCTGGAAGTCGGCGGAATTGAGCTTCACTGAGACCGGAAAATCCGGGCCGACCGCCTTGCGGATGGCGCGCACGATCTCGAGAAGCAGGCGCGCGCGGTTTTCGAGGCTGCCGCCCCATTCGTCCGTGCGCGTGTTCACGTCGGGCGAAAGGAATTCGGAGATGAGGTAGCCATGCGCACCGTGAACCTGGACGCCTGTGAAGCCCGTCTCGCGCGCGATGGTGGCGACATGGGCGAAGCGGCGGATGACGTCCTCGATCTCGGCGCCACTCATGGCGCGGGGCTTGCCGAATTGTGCGCCCGGCATATCGAGCGCCTTGTCGGACGGAGCGAGCGGCTCGCTGTTCACCGATGCGGGCGTCTGGCGGCCCGCATGATTGATCTGCATCCAGAGATGCGTGTCGTTGACGGTTCCGGCCTTCGCATAGGCGCGCAGCGCGGCGAGAGCTTCGTTCGACTGCGGACCGTCGATCGCGACATTGCCGGGGCGCTCCATGCAGCGGCGATCGACCTGCACATTGCCGGTAAGGAGCATGCCCGCCCCGCCCTCGGCCCAGCGGCGATAGAGCTTCACATGCGCCTCGGTGGCGCGGTTCTGCGCATCGCCCAGGCCCTCGGTCATCGCCGCCTTGGACAGGCGGTTTCTCAAGGTCGCGCCGCAGGGCAGCGTCAACGGCGTTGCAATGGTGGTTTTAGCCGCCTGGGCCGGACTATCGGACATGACTTTCCCCCTCGCAATTTCGGTAATGTCCGAATGTGGCATATCGGCCGTTTCACGCAAGCCCGACCGGCAGGCGAAGCGGAAGGGAGCGAATTGCGGGCGCCCGGCGGACGGGATTAGACTGACGCACGGTTTCGGGGCGGGATCTCAGAGGATCGCATCATGGAAAGCGTCAGGATAAGGACGGCGAAACCCAAACTTCCGCCTGCGTCCATTGCCGCGCTTGTCGGCAAGGCCAGACTGAAATTCACAACCTTTGCACGCAGAATGGTGCCGCCGCCCGTCGCCCTCATCGAGATGCTTTCGGGCTTCTGGATCTCGCAGGCAATCTCGGTCGCGGCGAAATTCGCCATCGCCGACCATATGAGCGAAGACGCCGCCATCTCGTCGCGCACGCTTGCCGAGAAAGTGGGCGCCGATCCGGACGCGCTCTATCGCGTGATGCGCGCGCTCTCGACCGTCGGCGTATTCGCCGAGGACAGTCTCGGCAATTTCCGGCTGACGCCGCTCGGCGCGACGCTGAGGACAGACCATCCGCAATCGATGCGGCATTTCTCGATCTTTCAGGGGCAGATCAACTGGGCGAACTGGGGCGACCTCGCGCATTGCGTGGCGACCGGCGGCAACGCGATCGAGCATCTGCACGGCATGAAGTCGTTTGAGTATCTCTCGGGCGACAGGGAGCGCGGCGACATTTTCGACAAGGGCATGATCAATGTTTCGGAGATGGAGCTGGACCCCATTCTCGCGGCCTATGATTTCTCGCCCTTCAAGACGGTCGCCGACATTGGCGGCGGCTATGGCGCGGTGCTCGGCTCCATCCTCATGCTCAATCCGGGCATGAAGGGCATTCTCTACGATCTGCCGCAGACGGCGGAAGGCGCGCGGCGCTATCTCGACGCCTCCGGGCTCGGCTCGCGGGTGACGGTCGAGGGCGGCAGCTTCTTCGATGGTGTGCCGGGCGGCGCCGACGCCTATGTGATGAAGCACATCATCCATGACTGGTCGGACGAGGAATCCATCCTCATCATGAAAAACATCCGCGCCAGGATTCCACCCACGGGGAAGCTGCTCCTGCTCGAACACGTCATCCCCGAACCGGGAGTCGCGCATTTCTCGAAATTCCTCGATCTCGAAATGCTGGTGGCGACGACGGGCCGGGAGCGCACCGAGGAGGAATATCGCGCGCTGATGGCCAAGGCGGGATTCAGGCTCGACCGCATCGTGCCGACGGTGGGGCTTGCCAGCGTGATCGAGGCGAGCCCGGCCTAGAAACCTGGCCGAACCAGCGTCATTTGCCCCATCCGCCTCCCCCGCCCTACAATCGGCCTCGATTCGTTCCCCCAGCTTCAAGTTCGAGTTTTCATGGCCGCTCGCAAGCCGACCAAGCCCGCCGCCCCTATCGACGATCTCTTCGCCGCTGCGCCCAAGGCGCCGAAACAGGCAAAATCCGCGCCCAGAGCCGCAAAGGACGACGGCACCTATTCGGCCAAGGACATCGAGGTTCTCGAGGGGCTCGAGCCCGTGCGCCGGCGGCCGGGCATGTATATCGGCGGCACCGACGAGAAGGCGCTGCACCACCTCTTCGCCGAAGTGCTCGACAACGCCATGGACGAGGCCGTGGCGGGCCATGCGGGCTGGATCGACGTGACGCTGCACGAGGACGGGAGCCTGACGGTCGCCGATAACGGACGCGGCATTCCGATCGACCCGCATCCGAAGTTCAAGAACAAGTCGGCGCTCGAGGTCATCCTCACCACGCTCCATTCGGGCGGCAAGTTCGGCGGCAAAGCCTATGAGACATCGGGCGGCCTTCATGGCGTCGGCGTCTCCGTCGTCAACGCGCTTTCCGACCGGCTCGAGGTCGAGGTCGCGCGCGACCAGACGCTCTATCGCCAGATCTATGAGCGCGGCGCGCCGAAGACGAAGCTGATCGACGAAGGGCGCATCCAGAACCGGCGCGGCACGAGGATCACCTTCCATCCCGACGCCGAAATCTTCGGCAAGGGCGCGGCATTCAAACCCGCGCGTCTCTACCGCATGGCGCGCGCGAAGGCCTATCTCTTCGGCGGCGTCGAGATCCGCTGGCACTGCGCCCCCGCCCTCATCAAGGACGAAACGCCCGCCGAGGACGTGCTGCATTTTCCGGGCGGGCTCGTCGACTTCCTGCGCGCAGAGATCGGCGAGCAGGACTGGGTGACGGCCGACCCCTTTTCCGGCAAGGTTTCGCGCGCGGGCGCGCATGGCGCGGCTGAATGGGCCATCGCCTGGCATGGCGGCGGCGAAGGCATCGTCCATTCCTACTGCAACACCGTGCCGACCAGCGAGGGCGGCACGCATGAGGCAGGCTTGCGCGCGGCGCTGACCAAGGGCCTCAAGGCCTATGGCGAACTCGTCGGCAACAGGAAGGCGGCGCAAATTCAGGCGGAAGACGTGCTCGGCACGGCGACGGTTCTTCTCTCCGTCTTCATCCGCGAGCCCGAATTTCAAGGACAGACGAAGGAAAAACTCGCAAGCCCCGAGGCGCAAAGGCTGGTCGAGAAGGCGATCGGCGACCATTTCGACCACTGGCTGACGGCCTCGCCCCAGCAGGCGAACAAGCTCCTCGACTGGGTGATCGACCGCTCCGAGGACCGGCTGAGGCGGCGGCAGGAGAAGGATGTCGCGCGCAAGACGGCGACGCGAAAGCTGCGCCTGCCGGGCAAGCTCGCGGACTGCGCGCAGGCCGGCGCGGAAAATTCCGAACTCTTCATCGTCGAGGGCGATTCGGCCGGCGGCTCGGCGAAGCAGGCGCGCGACCGCGCGACGCAGGCGATCCTGCCCTTGCGCGGCAAGATCCTCAACGTCGCCTCCGCGAGCGGCGCGAAGCTGCAGCAGAACCAGCAGATCTCCGATCTCGTTCAGGCGCTTGGCGTGCGCACGGGCTCGCATTATCGCGATGCCGATCTTCGCTACGAGAAGATCATCATCATGACGGACGCCGACGTCGACGGCGCCCACATCGCCTCGCTGCTCATCACCTTCTTCTATCAGGAGATGCCGGATCTCATCCGCCAGGGGCACCTCTATCTCGCCGTGCCGCCGCTCTACAAGCTCACCCAGGGCGGCAAGACGGCCTATGCGCGCGACGATGCACACAAGGACGAGCTTCTGAAGAAGGAATTCAGGAGCAACGCCAAGGTAGAAATAAGCAGATTCAAGGGCTTGGGCGAAATGCTTCCCTCTCAGCTCAAGGAAACGACCATGCTGCGCGACAAGCGGACACTGCTGCGCGTGGTGGTTCCCGAGGCCGAGGTCAAGGAAACGAGAAGCGCCATCGAGCGGCTGATGGGCAACAAGCCCGAGCTTCGCTTCCAGTTCATTCAGGAACGCGCGGCCTTCGCGACCGACCTCGATATCTGACGCGCTTGTATTTGATTCCGGGCCAGGCTCATCGCGCCTAGAATGAGGACGCCCCGGCCAGCGCTGGAATGAGGCCGGGCGGCCGATGGAGGCACATCATGCGCGGTGTCCACAAATTTGCCTTAGCTCTTGCCATGACTGGATTTTTCGGGAGCGCGGCATTCGCATTCCCGGTCGTCTCCTATGTCGATCAGACCTCGCTCTACAAGCCTTCCGTCATCTCGGCGGGCGGCTTCAATGTGGAACTGCGCGGCGCCCCCGCGCCCGGCATGGATGCGGCGGCCATCGTCGCCGGACTGCATGGACCGGCATGGGCAGGCGGCGCGCCGCTGAGCCCCCTCCCCGCCAATGCGGCTCCGGGCAAGGGAACGCGGCTCGTACTCATCTTCAACGGAGCGAGCGCGCCGAGCGAAACCGCCTGCACGGATGCGGCCGCCCTTGGCGGCGCCGAGGCACCGCAGGGCGCGCCGTTTCGCGTCATCGCCGTTTACTGCATGAGCGACAGGATGGTTGCACGCGGCGCGCTTTCCGCCGACAGCGTTCAGGGACCGGGCGACGAGAATTATCGCGCGGCCATGCAATCGCTTCTCGCTGCGATGTTTCCGCCACAGGGGCTCAACATATCGCCCTTTGGCGGCGGGATTTAGCGTCTCATCGGCATAAGCGACCGAGGCAAGAATTGACAACGCCTCCGTATTCCCTATGTTTTGCGCGGAATTGCGGACAGCGCGGCCGCGGAACGACGCGCAAAATGGCTGCCCCCTAGACTGAAGCGTCCACGGGCCCTGCGAGTGGGCCACCATCGGGCAGCCGGTAAATGGTATAAAACGGGCCTCATTATATGAAATTTGACGAACTCGGCCTCGGGGCCGATGTGCTGAAGGCAGTAGCCGAAACCGGCTACACTGAACCCACTCCCATTCAGGCGAGGGCCATTCCGCATGTGCTTGCCGGGCGAGACGTGCTCGGCATCGCGCAGACCGGCACCGGCAAGACGGCGTCCTTCACGCTGCCGATGATCGACCGGCTGGCACGCGGACGCGCCAGGGCGCGGATGCCGCGCTCGCTCATTCTGGAGCCGACGCGCGAGCTTGCGGCGCAGGTCGCGGAGAATTTCGAAACCTACGGCAAGTACAGCAAACTTTCGATGGCGCTGCTCATCGGCGGCGTCTCCTTCGGCGACCAGGAAAAGAAGCTCGACCGCGGCGTCGACGTCCTCATCGCCACGCCGGGCCGCCTGCTCGACCATTGCGGGCGCGGCAAGGTGCTGCTTACCGGCGTGCAGATCCTCGTGATCGACGAAGCCGACCGGATGCTCGATATGGGCTTCATTCCCGACATCGAGGAAATCTGCAAGAAGATCCCATTCACGCGGCAGACGCTCTTCTTCTCCGCGACCATGCCGCCCGAAATCCAGCGGCTCACCGACACCTTCCTTCAAAATCCCGAACGCATCGAAGTCGCCCGTCCCGCTTCCGCCAGCGCCAACATCACGCAGGCCGTGGTCAAGACCGCGCGAGAGGACAAGCGCGATATGCTCCGCCGCCTCATCCGGGCGGAGAACTGCAAGAACGCCATCATCTTCTGCAACCGCAAGCGCGATGTCGCCATCGTGCAGCGCTCGCTCGAGCGGCACGGCTTTTCGGCCGGCGCGCTTCACGGCGATCTCGACCAGTCGACGCGCATGAAGACGCTGGACGGCTTCCGCTCCGGCAACATCCGCCTTCTCGTCGCAAGCGACGTCGCCGCGCGCGGCCTCGACATCCCTGATGTGAGCCACGTCTTCAATTTCGACGTGCCGACACATGCCGAGGACTATGTCCACCGCATCGGCCGGACGGGCCGCGCCGGAAAGACCGGCACCGCCTATACGCTGGTGACGCGCGAGGACGGCAAATATCTCACCCAGATCGAGAAGCTGATCGGCACCGAAATTCCGGTGCATGATGCCGCTCCCGGGCATGAGCCAGCGGCGCCCGCAGAAGGCGCTGCTGAAGCTGCCGAGGGCGGCGAGCGCAAGCCCAGGCGCGGCCGCGGGCGCGAGCGGGCGCCCCAGCCGGTCAAGGCCGAGCCCATTCTCGATTCCGAGGCCCTGCCCCCCGCCGACCCAGTGGCGGAACTCGTCTCGGAAACAATCCATCAGGTCCGGCATGCGGAACCCGCGCATGGCGAGCAAGAGCGGCGCGAACGGCCGCAGCGCGAGCGCCATGGCGGACGGGGACGCGGACGCCATGACGAGGATGCGGGACCGAAGGTCATCGGGCTCGGCGATCACGTTCCGGCCTTCATGCTGCGCGCGGTGAAGCTGCCGAAAAAAACCACCAGGGACATCGAGGAAGAAGAGGTCGCCGAAGCTCAGGGCGCGTGACGCTCTCTCTTTCCACGAAGAATTGAATCGGGCGGCCCCTCGGCCGCCCTTTTTCTTTGCGCG
Source organism: Parvibaculum sp. (assembly GCF_035325945.1). Taxonomy (GTDB): domain Bacteria; phylum Pseudomonadota; class Alphaproteobacteria; order Parvibaculales; family Parvibaculaceae; genus Parvibaculum. The sequence continues at coordinate 15,941 of NZ_DAOKYX010000018.1, read as the reverse complement.
TCAGACGCCCTGATTGAGAAAGCGATGCGCGACCGCCGCGTGAAGCGCGATGCCGGCCGCCATGCAATCCTCGTTGAGCACCATGTGGTTCGAGTGGCAGGGCGCGACATGGCTGTGATGCCCCTCTGGCATGGCGCCGAGGAACATCATGCAGCCGGGCATGCGCTGGAGCACATAGGAGAAATCCTCCGCGCCCATGACCGGCGCGGGCGCCGAAATGTAGTTCTCCGCCCCCAGCACATCGCTTGCCACGCCGCGCGCGAAGGTGACGAAGTCGGCATCGTTGATCGTCACCGGATAGATGCGGTCGATGCGGACCCTCGCCTCGCAGAGATGCGCGGCAGCGATGTTCGTCGCCACGCGCTCTATGCCCTTATGCGCCATGTCGCGCGAACGCTCCGAGCAGGCCCGCAGCGTGCCGAGCATGGTGGCGTTTTCTGGGATCACGTTGTTCGTGGTTCCCGATGTGACCTTGCCGCAGGTAAGAACGACGGGGTCGAAGGGGTCGATGCGCCGCGTGACCATGGACTGAAGCGCAAGGCCGATCTCGAAGGCGACCGGGATCGGATCGACCGCCATGTGCGGCATGGAAGCGTGACCGCCCTTGCCCTTGATCTCGATCGTCCAGACATCGGACGAGGCGAGCATCGGCCCCGGCCGGCAGATGACGGCGCCGGAGCGGAAATTCGGCGTGACGTGAAGCGCGAAGGCGGCGTCACCGGGGCGCCGCCTGCATCATCTCTAACGAGATTTACTTCTTGATCTGCGAGGCCAGAAGCTTGCGCGTCTTGAGGCCGT
>NZ_DAOKYX010000018.1:0-15043 GCF_035325945.1 Parvibaculum sp. | reverse complement strand
AACGAGATTTACTTCTTGATCTGCGAGGCCAGAAGCTTGCGCGTCTTGAGGCCGTAGGGCGGACGGAACATCTCTACCACCATCTTGGCCTTGGCCTGCGTGTAGATCGCCTTGGCATGGCTGAAGGTCTTGAAACCGTCGATGCCATGATAAGCGCCCATGCCGCTCGGGCCGACACCGCCGAAGGGCAGGTCTTCCATCGAGACATGCATGATGACGTCGTTGATCGTCACGCCGCCCGAGGTCGTGCGGTCGAGCACCTGCCGCTCCTCCTGCTCGTCCTCGCCGAAATAGTAGAGGCCGAGGGGACGCGGATGATCGTTGACGTAGCCGAGCACTTCCGTCACGTCGCGATAGGACTTCACGGGCAGGACCGGGCCGAAGATTTCGTCCTGCATGACCTTCATGTCGTCGGTCGGGTTCAGGATGATCGTCGGCGGAATCTTGTGGGCCTGCTGCTGGCTGAAATCCTCGTTCGCCGGATTGATCTCGACGACCTTGGCGCCCTTCGCCCTGGCATCCTCGACATAGCCGTTGATGCGCTCGTAATGGCGCTGGTTGATGATCGACGTGTAATCCGGGTTGTCCTTGATCGTCGGATACATCTTCCTGATCGACTTCGTGGCCTCGGACACGAATTCATCGACACGGCTCTCGGGCACGAACACATAGTCCGGCGCGAGGCAGATCTGCCCGGCATTGAGCGTCTTGCCGGTCATGATCTTGGCCGCCGCGTCTTCAATCTTCGCCGACTTCGAGACGATGACCGGAGACTTGCCGCCAAGCTCGAGCGTCAGCGGCACGAGATTCTCGGCCGCCGCGCGCATGACGTGATGCGCGATCGAGGTCGCGCCCGTGAACAGGAGGTGGTCGAAGGGCTGGCTGCTGAACGCCTGGCCGACCGCCGGGCCGCCGGTGATGACGGCGACTTCCGTCTCGTCATAGGCCGAGCGGATCATGCGGGCCATGAGTTCCGAGGTCGCCGGCGTGAATTCCGACGGCTTGATCATCGCGCGGTTGCCCGCCGCGAAAACACCCGCAAGCGGCGTCCACGTCAGATTGATCGGAAAATTCCACGGGCTGATGATGCCGACCACGCCAAGGGGCTGGTACTCGACGCGCGCCTTGGCGCCGAGAAGGCCGAGCGGGAACTGGACCTTGCGCTTTTCGGGCCTCATCCACTGGCGCAGATGCTTCTTGGCATGCTTGAGCGGCCCGAGCGAGCCCATCACGTCGGTCAGCAGGGACTGATCGTGGCTGCGATGCCCGAAATCGGACGCCAGCGCCTCCGCGATCTCCTTCTGGTTGTCCACGAGAAGCGCGATTGCGCGGTCGATCCAGTCGATGCGCTTTTCGGCGGAGGGAGGGCCGTCCTTTATATGGGCTGCCTTCTGACGATCCAGAATGTTACGGATCGAGGCCGAGATCGCGCTCGCATCCGCCTCGTTAGCCTTGGACTCGGCCAGACTCATGTTCTTTTCCTCCTGTTGCGCGCCTTCCCGGTGCAGCTCTCATTAAGGGAAATATACATGACAAGCGGGTCCCGGTAGACCTGCGTTTTAATAATCTTCACTCTCAATTTGACGCAACGTCAACCGCGCCGGATGTGCCATTTCAGTCCCCGGTTTACCGCCACGTAACAAAGATCGCCTAGCTTCGGAGCTGTGGAGACCAGCCACCCCCGGGCGGCTCGGGGATGGCGGCAAGGTGAGGATACGGATTTGACTTATACAGACGACATCGCCGTCGCCACGGAGTGGAGCACGAGGGCTCTCGGCCTCATGGCCCGACATGGCGTCGTTCCCCTGCCGGAAAACTACGATATCTGGTTCCGCTACGTCTCCGGCCATAACAGCGAACTCAATGACGAGATCGACAAGCGGCTGAAGGAAGGCCGGGCGATCGACGAGAAAGCCTCGGCCGAACTCCACCAGCGCTTCGCCAGCCACGAAACCCTCGCCGAGGCCGCCCTTGACGCCGGCGAAAAACTGAATGTCGAAGTCGACAAGATCATGAAGCTGGTCGAGGCGACCGCCGATGGCTCCAACGAGCTTGGCACCTCCATGCGCCAGGCGAGCGCCGAACTGACCGCCAAATCGACGCCCAAGGATGTTCGCCGCGTGGTCGAGGCGATCGTCACCGCCACGCGCAAGATGGAGAACCGCAGCCGGGAACTCGAGGCGCGGTTGAACGAAACCAAGGGCGAGCTGAAGACGCTCAGGACGAACCTCACCAAGGCGCGCAACGAAGCGCGGACCGACGGGCTGACGGGCGTCGCCAACCGCAAGGCATTCGACGAGGCGCTCGCGCAGGAAATCGCACAGGCGACCAGGGAGCAGACGCCGCTCTGCCTCGTCATCGGCGATATCGACCACTTCAAGCAGTTCAACGACACATGGGGCCACAGGACGGGCGATCAGGTCCTGCGCCTCGTTGCAAGCTGCCTCAAATCCGGCGTCAGGGAGGGCGACACGGTGGCCCGCTATGGCGGCGAGGAATTCGCGATCATCATGCCCGCCACGATGACGGGCGAAGCGGAAAAACTCGCCAATTCCATCCGCGAGGTCGTGCAAGCACGCGAACTCGTCAAGCGTTCGACGGGCGAGACCCTCGGCCGCGTGACCATGTCGCTCGGCGTGGCGACGATGCGGCCCGGCGAGAGCCCGGCCGCGCTCATCGAGCGGGCCGATGCCTGCCTCTACGCTGCCAAGCGCAGTGGCCGCAATCGCGTCGTCAGCGAGACGCAGGACCTCCCGATCAGGGCCAAGGCGAGCTGACGCCCGCAAGCCTGCGCCCTGCTTCCATGAAATTGACGCAACGGAATCCTCGTCCGCATTTTTCGGGCACCCGATAGCCGTTGCACGGCTTCATCCCGGCTTCCGTCGCGCGGCGGCCACGTCTATGCTCGCCCGCAATTCGACATCGAAAATCGCGGCGACGAGAGGCCAGAATGACCACCCGCAACACCATCACGCTTGAAGCGAATGAGGGCATCGCCCTCCTCACCCTCAACCGGCCGGAAGTGCTCAACAGCATCAACATGGAGCTGATCGCGGAGGTGCGCGCGGCGCTCGCCGAGGTGAAGGCCGACGCCAATCTGCGCGTGCTCGTGATGACGGGCGCGGGACGCGGCTTCTGCGCGGGCGCCGACCTCGCCGCGCAGGGCGCGAGGCAGGAAGGCATGAGCGTCGGCCAGGGCGTCGCACACGGCATGGAAGTCGCCTTCAATCCGATGATGCGTGAGCTGATGGATCTCGGAAAGCCCGTCATCGCGGCGGTCAATGGCATGACGGCCGGTGGCGGCGTGGGGCTTGCGCTTGCGGCGGACATCGTCATCGCCGCGCGGTCGGCGACTTTCATCCAGGTCTTCGGGCCGCGGCTCGGCCTCATCCCCGATCTCGGCACGACATGGACGCTGCCGCGCCTCGTCGGCCGCGCCCGCGCGCTCGGCCTTGCGCTTACCGGCGACAGGCTCGCCGCCGAAACCGCCGCCGAATGGGGCATGATCTGGAAATGCGTCGACGACGACGCGCTGATGGGCGAAGCCATGTCGCTCGCCCAGAAACTCGCCAAGGGCCCGACCAACGCCTTTGCCGAAATCAAGAAGGCGCTCGACATTTCCGAGCACCACACATTCGCGGAGCAGCTCGACTATGAGCGCGAGACTCAGGGTCAGCTCGGCGACCATCCGAATTTCATCGAAGGCGTGACCGCCTTCCTTCAGAAGCGCGAACCCAAATTCAAGGGCTGAACAGGTTTAGGGAGACAATCATGGAATTCGAGCGCGTAAGACTCGAGATCGACGGGCCGGTCGGCACGCTGACGCTGAACCATCCGGAAGTCATGAACGCCGTTTCGCCGGAAATGCTCGGCGGGCTCATGAGGGCGATGGACGAGGTGGAAGATCCGAAGAACGGTCTGCGCTGCCTCGTCATGACGGGCGAAGGACGCGGCTTCTGCACCGGCGCCAATCTGCAGGGGCGCGGCGACAACAATGCCGGACGGACGGATGCGGGCTCGGCGCTGGAGACGGCCTATCACCCCTTCCTGCGGCGCCTGCGCAATCTGAAGATGCCCTTCGTCACCTCCGTCAACGGACCGGCGGCGGGTGTGGGCATGAGTTTCGCGCTGATGGGCGATCTCGTGCTCTGCGCGCGTTCGTCCTATTTCCTCCAGGCGTTCCGGCGCATCGGCCTCGTGCCGGATGGCGGCTCGACATGGATCCTGCCGCGCCTCGTCGGCAAGGCGCGCGCGATGGAGTTGTCGCTGCTCGGCGAAAAGCTGCCCGCCGAGACGGCGCTCGAATGGGGCCTCGTCAACCGTGTCTTCGACGATGCGAAGCTCGCCGAGGAGACGAAGAAGCTCGCGCATGATCTCGCCAACGGCCCGACCGTGGCGCTCGGCCTCATCCGCCAGCTCTATTGGGAGAGCACCGACAACACCTATGAGGAGCAGCTCAACCTCGAACGCCAGAACCAGCGGACGGCCGGCAACTCCCGCGACTTCAAGGAAGGCGTGCGCGCCTTCCTTGAAAAGCGCCCCGCGCAATTCAAGGGAGAGTGACGATGCAGCCGGCGGCGATTGAAAACTGGCACAGGGTGGTGAAGTCGAAAGACCCGAAAGGCCTCGACGACATTCTCGCCGACGATGTGGTGTTTCAATCGCCTGTCGTGCACACGCCGCAACGTGGCAAGGCGATCACCATGGCCTATCTGACGGCTGCCATGCATGTCCTGAGCAATGACGACCGCTTTCGCTATGTCGGCGAATGGTTCGGGCCGGATTCCGCCATTCTGGAATTCGAGACGGAGATCGACGGCATCGTCATCAACGGCATCGACATGATCGGCTGGAACAAGGAAGGCAAGATCGACCGCTTCAAGGTGATGGTGCGGCCGCTGAAAGCGATCAACCTTTTGCACTCGCTCATGGCCGAGCGCCTTGCGGCGATGATGAAGGCTTAAGTCTCCTCGGTGCGGCGCCGCCGCTCATCGATGAGCAAGAAGACAAGGGCGTCCCCGGCCGGGGACGCCCTTTTCCGTCAATCGATGGCGTAGATCCGGGGCTCGCCCGCGACCGCGCCGGGCGCCGCGATCTCGAAGATCTTGAGCGGCCCCTGCCGCGCGCCTGGCATGCCGGGAACGCCCATCGGCATTCCCGGAACCGAGATGCCCGCAATCTTCGGGCGTTCCTGCAAGAGCCGGTGAACATATTCGATCGGCACATGCCCCTCGACGACATAACCGTCGATGACGGTCGTGTGGCACCCGGCGAGAGCGTCGGTCACGCCGAGCGCCCGTGCCCTCGCTGCGAGATTTTCGTCATCGACGGTCGTCACATGGAAGCCGCTCTGCCTGAGGTGATCGGCATAGCCTTCACAGCATGAGCAATCGGGCGACTTGTAAAGCGTCGCCATGCGCGGCGCGGACTTTGCCGCAAAACCGGCGACGGGCATTGCCGCGACCGCAACCGCCGACAGCAGAACGGCGATGGCGAAGCGGCGCGTGGCGCGTGGCCGCGCGAACTTCATTTTCCGAAACATGACTTTCTCCTGATGGTGTAGCGAATAATCCGATCAGGCCGAAAGCCAAGGTGGCGACTGCTCAGGCGCGAGGGTCCAGGGCCGCATCGCCGCAGGCGTCTCCGCCTCGAATTCGTTCATACCGGCAAGGCCGAGCGCGATCGCCGCCATTGGGATCACGGCCGGCACGCCACAGGAAAGCTGGCAGGAGGGGGAAGCCGGAACGGTTCCTTCATGCCGCGAACATGCGTCGCATGCGCCGTCGGCGGCGGCCATTTCCGAAAGCATTTCGGAGTGTGCGCCGGAGAGCGGCATGGCATGCATGCCCGCGCCGAATAGGACGGCGGCGAGAACCGAAAGAATGGCGCCCCAGACTGCGATTTGCGACTTCATGCGCGGGAGTTTGACCAGCCCGCCGGCCAATGACAATGGCGCAATATGTCCGCCCTATTCCTTCGGAGTCTTTTTTCGCGCTCGCTTCGCGGCAGGCTTTTTCCGGCTTGCCGTCCGCGCCGCCTTCGCAAGCTTTGCCGACCTTGCGGCGCGCATGACGGCGAGAGACTTCCGCGCCCATTGCACAAGTTCGTCCGGGTCGTCATAGAGGCGCTCGGGCACTTCGTAATAATGGAGCGCGCCGGTCTTTCCGTTCCGCATTTCGTAGGTGAAGGGTTCCATCCCCTCCCCCTCGAAGTCGGCGCGATTGGTGTCATCGACCTTGAAGTAGAGCGTTTCCTCGAAGATGAGGCCGAACATCAGATCGTCGAGATAGACGCCCGCGCCGCCGAACATGCCGCGCATGCGCACGGGCCCGAGCCTCTCAAGCTGTTCGGCGACGAATTCCTTGTATTCGGCGCTGACGGCCATGCGTCCCTCCCGACGGCTCTGGTCAGGCGCCGGCGGGCTCTATGGTGACGCTCTCCCCGCAGCCGCAGGCATCCGTCACATTCGGATTGTTGAACTTGAAGCCGGAGGAAAATTTCTCGGTGACGTAGTCCATCTCCGTGCCGATGAGAAAGAGGATGGCCTTGGGGTCGATCAGGATCTTCACCCCCTTGTCCTCGATCACTTCGTCGAGCGGCTTCACGTCCTCGGCATATTCCATGGTGTATTCCATGCCGGCGCAGCCGCCATTCTTCACGCCGACGCGCAGGCCGACATATTTCCCCTCGGATCGCACCATGATGGCGCGCAGATGTTCCGAGGCCCTGTCGGTCAGTCTGATTGCCTTTGGGCGTTCTCTTGCCATGTCATTCATCCTCAGGCTTCAGGTGGCTATCCAGGTCAGTCCGTTCAAGCGGCTAGTACATATTGAGCGCGACGCGCGCCTCTTCGGACATGCGGCTCGTGTCCCAAGGCGGATCGAAGACCATGTTGACCTTCACATCGCCCACGCCATCGACCGAACGCACGGCATCGGCCACCATTTCCGGCATCGTGCCCGCAACCGGACAACCCGGCGCCGTCAGCGTCATGTCGATGGTGATGTCGCGATCATCCGAAATATCGACCTTGTAGATGAGGCCAAGCTCATAGATGTCGACCGGGATTTCAGGGTCATAAACCGTCTTGAGCGCGTCGATGATGTCGTCGGTCAGCCGCTCCAGCTCCTCCGGCGGAAGCGCGGAGGTTTCCGCCGCCGCGTCAGGTGGATTTTCGCCGACCGCCATGTTCACGTCTTCTGACATTTCCATTCCTCAGGCGAAGAATTTCTTCGCATCGATGAGGGCTGCGACCAGCCGGTCGATTTCCTCATGCGTCGTATACATGGCGAAGGAGGCGCGCGCCGTCGCCGTCACGCCGAAACGCTCCATGAGCGGCTGGGCGCAATGATGCCCGGCACGAACCGCGACGCCCGCGCGGTCGATCACGGTTGCGATGTCATGGGCATGCGCGGAACCGAGGGTGAAGGAGATGATGCCACCCTTGCTCCGCGAGGTGCCGATGATCCGCAGATCGTCGATCTCCGAAAGCCGCTCATTCGCATAGGCGAGCAGGCTCGCCTCATGCGCCGCGATGCGCGCGCGGCCGACGCCATGCACATAATCGAGCGCGGCGCCGAGGCCGATCGCCTCGACGATCGCCGGCGTTCCCGCCTCGAAGCGATGAGGCGGCGCTGCATAGGACACGGCATCGAGGCTCACTTCGCGGATCATCTCGCCGCCGCCGCGATAGGGCCGCATCTTCTCCAGCAATTCCTTCTTGCCGTAGAGAAAGCCGATGCCCGTGGGCCCATAAATCTTGTGTCCCGTCACCGCGTAGAAATCGACATCGAGATCGCGCACGTCGATCTCGAGATGGACGGCGCTTTGCGAACCATCGACCACGACCGGAATGCCGCGCGCGTGGGCAAGGCGCACGATCTCCTTCATCGGCGTGACCGTGCCGAGCACATTCGACATATGGGTGATCGCGACGATCTTGACCTTCGGCCCGAGCAGCTTCTCGAACGCCTCCATGTCGAGATCGCCCTCATCCGTCACCGGTACCCATTTGAGAACGGCGCCCTGCCGCTCGCGCAGGAAATGCCAGGGAACGATGTTCGAGTGATGCTCCATGACGGAAAGCACGATCTCGTCGCCCGGACCGATCATCGGCGCCGCGAAGCTCGATGCGACGAGATTGAGCGCATCGGTCGAGCCCGACGTGAAGATGATCTCGTCCGTCGAGGCGGCGTTGATGAAGGCGCGCGTCTTCTCGCGCGCATCCTCGAAGCGCTGCGTCGCCGCATTGGAGAGATAATGGAGGCCGCGATGCACATTGGCGAATTCGTGCTCCATGACCTCGCGCATCGTGTCGATCACGACCTTCGGCTTCTGCGCCGAGGCTCCGTTGTCGAGATAGACGAGCGGCTTGCCATAGACCTCGCGGCTCAGGATCGGAAAATCCGCCCGGATGGCTGCGACGTCATAGCCCGCTTCAACGCGCTTCAATGGCTGACCTGTCATGACGCAACCTCGCTTCCCGGCTGGAACCAACCCGCGGCAAGCGCACGCAAGGCTTCCCGCGCAGCTTCATGAGGCACGCTCTCGAAGGCTTCGTCGAGAAATGCCGAGATGAGAAGCTGACGCGCCGTCGCCTCGTCTATGCCGCGCGAACGCAGATAGAAGATCGCCTGCGCGCTCAGTTCGCCAATGGTCGAGCCATGGGCGCACTGGACGTCATCGGCGTAAATCTCAAGCTCCGGCTTCGCATTCATCGCCGCGTCGCGGGAGAGCAGAAGCGCGTTCGTCATCTGCCGCCCGTCGGACTTCTGCGCGCCCTCGCGCACGACGACCCGGCCCTGGAACACGCCGGTCGAGGTTCCGTCGAGAACGCTCTTGAAGAGCGTGCCGCTGGTGCAATGGGGCACGGCATGATCGACGAGCACGAAGTGATCGCCATGCTGCGAGCCGCGCAGCGCCGTTGCGCCATTGACCTCGGCCTTGGCTTCCTCACCCTCGAAACGAATGAACGATTGCGAGCGCGAAACGCCGCCGCCAAGCGTCATCGAGAATGTCGAGAGCTTCGACCGCGCGTCGAGATGCGCCGAAAGCGTCGCGAGGTGGATGGCATTCGGCGCTTCGTCCTGCACCTTCACATGATCGAGGCTCGCGCCATCGGCCAGCGAAACATCCGTCACGAGATCGGCGAAGTAGCGCGAAGCACCGGCGCTGACATGTGTTTCGAGGATCGACGCCGACGCTCCTTCGTCGAGCCGGATGAAATTGCGCGCGTGAAAGGCGCCGTCATCGGCCGCGAGGAAAAGGAGATGCAGCGGCTTTTCGAGCCTGACGCCCTTGTGGACATGGATCGCCACCCCGCCCTGCATCAGCGCCGTATTGAGCGCGATGACATTGGTGGCGCCGGTCGTGGCCGCGCTCGTCTCGACGAGCAGCCGCACCCAGGATTTGTCGAGGGCGTCTGCCAGCGGGAGTACTTCGACGCCCGAAGGCAGCGCCGCATCCGACAGATCCACCCGCAGCCGGCCGTTCACGAACACGAAAACATGACGGTCGATGGCGTTGAAGGCGGCAGCGGAAGCCCGCGCCTCCGCAGCCGGGAGCAGCACCGCGCCCCGATGCTCCGGCGCAGGCGCAAGGGATGCCCTGCCCAGCGCCTGACGCAGATCCGTGTAGCGCCAGTCCTCAAGGCGGCGATGCGGAAGTCCCGCCGTCCTGAAGACGCGCAGCGCCTCGTCGCGGCGCTGGGAAAGCCACCCGATGCCCGCGCCGGGAAGCGCCGCGCGCTGCCGCTCATAGGCATCGATGAAAAGCTGTTCGGCTTCGCCTGTCATTTCAGATCCTTACGCCGCAAACTCGGCATAGCCGGTCCGCTCAAGCTCCGCGGCAAGCTCCTTGCCGCCCGAACGGACGATCCGGCCCTTCGAGAGCACATGGACGACATCCGGCACGATGTAGTCGAGCAGACGCTGATAATGGGTGATGACGATCATCGCGCGCTCGGGCGAGCGCAGCGCGTTCACGCCATCGGCGACGACCTTGAGCGCGTCGATGTCGAGACCGGAATCGGTTTCGTCGAGAACGGCGAGCGAGGGCTCCAGCATCGCCATCTGGAGCACTTCCGCCCGCTTCTTCTCGCCGCCCGAGAAGCCGACATTGACCGCCCGCTTCAGCATGTCCTCGCTGATGTTGAGCGGCTTCGATTTCTCGCGAACGAGCTTCAGGAAACGCGGCGCGTCGAGATCGGCCTCGCCGCGCGCCTTCCTCTGCGCGTTGATCGCGGTCTTGAGGAACATCATGTTGGTGACGCCCGGAATCTCGATCGGATACTGGAAGGCGAGGAAGACGCCCGCGGCCGCGCGCTCGTCCACATTCATGGCGAGGAGGTCCCTGCCCTTGTAGGTGATCGAGCCTTCCGTCACCTCATAGCCTTCGCGCCCGGCGAGCACATAGGAAAGCGTCGACTTGCCGGAACCGTTCGGCCCCATGATGGCATGGACTTCGCCCGCGCCGACCGTGAGATCGATGCCCTTCAGGATTTCCTTGCCGTCCACGACGACATGCAGGTTCTTGATCTCGAGCATTATCCTACGCTTCCTTCCAGACTGATACCGACGAGCTTTTGCGCCTCGACTGCGAATTCCATCGGCAGATGCTGCAACACTTCGCGGCAGAAACCGTTGACGATGAGCGCGACCGCCTCTTCCTCCGGGACGCCGCGCTGGCGGCAATAGAAGAGCTGCTCCTCGCTGATCTTCGAGGTCGTCGCCTCATGTTCGAGGATCGCGGTCGGATTTTTCGCCTCGATATAGGGCACGGTGTGCGCCGAGCAATTCGAGCCGATGAGCAGGCTGTCGCACTGCGTGAAGTTGCGGACGTTCTCTGCCTTCTTGTGAACGCTCACGAGCCCTCGATAGGTGTTCGAAGAACGCCCGGCGGAAATGCCCTTCGAGACGATGCGGCTCGACGTGTTCTTGCCGAGATGGATCATCTTCGTGCCGCTGTCGACCTGCTGGAAATGGTTCGAGATGGCGATCGAATAGAACTCGCCGCTCGATCCCTCGCCGCGCAGGATGCAGCTTGGATATTTCCAGGTGACGGCCGATCCTGTTTCCACCTGCGTCCAGGAAATCTTGGAACGGGGACCCCGGCAATCGCCACGCTTGGTGACGAAATTATAGATGCCGCCCATGCCGTTCTCGTCACCGGGGAACCAGTTCTGAACCGTCGAATATTTGATCTCGGCATCGTCGAGCGCGACAAGCTCGACAACGGCGGCGTGAAGCTGGTTCTCGTCGCGCTGCGGAGCGGTGCAGCCTTCGAGATAGCTCACATAAGAGCCCTTGTCGGCGATGATGAGCGTGCGCTCGAACTGGCCCGTCTGCTTCTCGTTGATGCGGAAATAGGTCGAAAGCTCCATCGGGCAGCGCACGCCCTCGGGAATGTAGACGAAGGACCCGTCGGAGAAGACAGCGGAATTCAGCGTCGCATAATAATTGTCCGAGTACGGCACGACGGTGCCGAGATACTTGCGGACAAGCTCGGGATATTCGCGCACCGCCTCCGAGAAGGGGCAGAAGATCACACCCGCTTCCATGAGCTTCGCACGGAAGGTGGTGACGACCGACACCGAATCGAACACAGCATCGACGGCGACGCCCGCCAGCACTTCCTGCTCCGCGAGCGGAATGCCGAGCTTCTCGTAAGTCTCGAGAAGCTTCGGATCGACCTCATCGAGGCTCGCGGGCTTCGCCATCTGCTTCGGCGCGGCAAAATAATAGGCGTCCTGGAAGTCGATCGGCGGATAGGCGACCTTCGCCCATTTCGGCTCCTCCATCTGGAGCCAGCGACGATAGGCCTGCAGCCGCCATTCGAGCATCCATTCGGGCTCGTGTTTCTTGGCCGAGATGAAACGGATCGTATCCTCGTTCAGGCCCTTGGGAGCTTTCTCGGATTCGATATCGGTGGTGAAGCCGTACTTGTACTTGTCGGCTGCAACCTGATCGACCGTATCGACCGTCTCGCTAACGGCTGCCATCTCGTACTCTCCACTTCATTCTCAAGCCGGCACGGCCGAAGAGGCCGCCGCCCGCACCGATGCGCTCTCCGGCGCGCCGGTCTTTACATCACTCTCATGGGCGCGCGCTTTTACAGCCGCGCGGGCCCAGCTCTGAACAAACCGCTCGATCTCGGCGCGCGTGTTCGCAAGGCCGAGACTGACGCGGATCGCGCCTTTGGCGAGTTCGGGCGGGACGCCCATCGCCTCGAGCACATGGGAGCGCGCCACCTTTCCCGACGAGCAGGCGGAACCCGCGCTCACGGCAAATCCGTCGAGATCGAGGATCATGAGCAGCGTTTCCGCATTGAGCCCCGCCGACGAAAAAAGGCTCGTATTGGCAAGCCTTGGCGCGTTCTCGCCAAAAATCCGAACATCCGGAACCGCCGCCTTCAAGGCGGCTTCGAGCGCATCGCGCAGCTCGGCGATGCGCGTATAGGCATCTGCGTCTCTCGCCGCGGCGCGCGCCGCAGCGCCGAACCCGGCAATGCCCGGCACATTTTCGGTGCCGGAGCGGCGGCGCAATTCCTGCCCGCCACCGCGAATGAGCGGCTCGAATGCAAGCTCATCGCGCCAGACGAGTGCGCCGATGCCCTGCGGGCTGCCGAGCTTGTGCCCGGAAAGAAGCATCATGTCGGCGCCGAGCGCGACGAAATCGACGGGCATCCGGCCCACAGCCTGAACGGCATCCGTGAGCATGAAGGCGCCTGCGGCGCGCGCCATCGCGGCCGCCTCGGCCACGGGCTGGATAACGCCCGTTTCATTATTCGCAAGCATCAGCGCCACCAGCGTCCTGCCCTTGCCCGGCGCATCGAGAAGTCCGGCCAGCGCCGCAAGATCGGCAATGCCGTTTTCGTTGACCGGCAGCACCTCCACCTCGAGGCCGGAATGGGCCGCCGCAACACGCACGGCGTCGTGCTCCACCGAGGACAGGACGATGCGGCGAATGCCGAGCGCGTTCCTCGCCGCGTGAAGGGCAAGGTTCGCCGCTTCGGTGCCGCCGCTCGTGAAGGTGATTTCAGCCGGCTTCGCCTTCACCAGCGCGGCGACCGCCACCCTCGCATCCTCGACGATCTTGTGCGCCGCCCGCCCCTCGGCATGCACCGATGACGGATTGCCAGTCAGTGCGAGCACGCGCGCGACCGCCTCCACCGCTTCGGGGCGAACCGGAGCGGTGGCATTGTGGTCCATATAGGCGCGCTCGATCGTCATGCCTTCAGTGCCTCGTGGCGTCAGGATTTTTCGCTCAATCGGCGGCGTTGGAAATCGCCTGCTCGGGTGCGGGACGCGGGCTCGCGGTCGATACCACGCGGCCGTTGATCACATCGCCGAGCGACACCGAGCCGAGGAAAAGCTGAATATGGTGACTAAGCTCGGCCCAGAGATCGTGGGTGATGCAGCGGCTGGAATTGTTTCCCATGCACCCTTTGGGAGAGCCGACTTCGCAGCGCGTCGCCTTGATCGGCTCGTCCACCGCGAGGATGACATCCGAAATACGAATGTCGTCCGCATGGCGGGAGAGCAGATAGCCGCCGCCGGGGCCGCGAACGCTCTTCACCAGATTGCCCCTGCGCAACTTGGCGAAAAGCTGCTCGAGGTAAGACAGAGAAATCTCCTGACGCTCGGCTATGTCTGCCAGCGCCACAGGACGGCCCGTGCTGTAGCGGGCGAGATCGGCCATGGCCATGACCGCATAACGACCCTTTGTCGTGAGTTTCACGGACCTTCTCCTCTCGAAACAGGGCTTCCTGGCGGCGCAAAGGGCCAAAACCCTTGCCTAACCGGGACTTGCCTGTGTTAAGAACGTGCGCCTCTCCTTCGGGCCCGGCATGAGTTCGGGGGGAGGCTCTTGCACTTCGGCCCGGCCTATCCCGAGCGCCTTAGTCAACTATTTAGCTGCCTCCGGGAAAGATTTCCAGAGGAAAAGAGCCGATTGCGACGGAAAATTTCCGACAGTGACAGTCGGTTAATAGCAAGGTGAAGTGAGACGGGCATGCCTGAGGTTATTTTCAATGGTCCTGCCGGCCGCATCGAGGGCCGCTACCATCACAGCCGCAAGGCCAATTCGCCGATCGCGCTGGTGCTGCATCCGCACCCCCAGTTCGGCGGCACCATGAACAACCCCGTGACCTACACGCTCTTTCAGGGCTTCGTCGCGCGCGGTTTCTCGGTTCTGAGGTTCAACTTCCGGGGTGTCGGCCGCAGCCAGGGCGCCTTCGATTCGGGCATTGGCGAGCTTTCGGACGCGGCGTCCGCCCTCGACTGGCTTCAGGCGCAGAACCCTGACGCCTCCCAGTGCTGGATCGCGGGCTTCTCCTTCGGGGCGTGGATCGCCATGCAGGTGCTCATGCGCCGGCCGGAGATCGAGGGCTTCATCTCGGTCGCTCCGCCCGCCAACATGTATGACTTCACCTTCCTCGCGCCCTGCCCCTCCTCGGGCCTCATCATCAATGGCAGCGCCGACCAGGTCGCGCCGGCGGCGGATGTGCAGAAGCTCGTCGACAGGCTGAAGACGCAGAAGGGCATCGTCATCGAGCACGCGACGATCGACGGCGCCAACCACTTCTTCGATTCGCATCTCGAGCAGCTCACCAGCGTCTCCGGCGCCTATCTCGACAAGCGCCTCGCCGCTCACGCGCAGAAGGCCTGAACGGCGCCAACCGGCCAGGGAGGAACGCCGATGCTCTACGCAATCGTGAAGGCGCTCCTCTCCGGCTTCATCATCATGGCCGTTTCGGAGATCGCCAAGCGCAGCCCGTCTTTCGGCGCGCTCGTGGTCTCTCTGCCGCTCATCTCCATTCTCGCCATCATCTGGCTCTGGAACGATACGGGCGACAAGGAGCGCATTGCGAGCCACGCCGAGGCGACCTTCTGGTATGTGCTGCCGACGCTGCCGATGTTTCTCGTGCTGCCGGCGCTGCTCAGATACGGAACCGGCTTCTGGCTCGCGCTCGCCGTCTCCTGCCTGCTCACCGTGCTGCTTTATCTCGCAACCATCTGGATCGCGGCGAGGTTCGGCGTCAGCCT
>NZ_DAOKYX010000017.1:60158-61457 GCF_035325945.1 Parvibaculum sp. | reverse complement strand
CCTGCGCCTTCGACGAAATAGTCTTGTAATCGGGTCTCGCATCATCGCTCTCACCTCCCGTTTTCGTCCCGCCATCGTCCCTGCCGGGCGACACAGACAGGGTTCGCCCGCGCATCTGCGAGAGACGCCCTGAACCGTTCGCCTTCATGACGGTTGGAGAGGAACAGCCACCGAGGATCGAGAGCCAGATTTCGGGCCACGCGCTCCTCGCCGAAGCGGATGAGTTCCACGGTCCAGCCATATCGGCGGGCCGTCGCCGTCAGCGAACGGGCGGCGTCGAGATAGCGGTGCCGGCTCAAAAGGTACGTCTCGATACTCTTGAAGTAATGATCGAACCTGACGGGAATGCGGGCGTCGAAACGCTCGAAAGCCGATGCGATCCCGTCTCGGCAAACTGCTGCGATGCAGTCGGCGATCCTGGCAGGGTGTTCATCCGTCATTTCGAGGACCGTACGATCTCTTATGTCGAAATACTCGAAATCATGGGCGAATGACGCATAGACATAGGTGGACTTCTTCAACAGTTGAATCATTGGCAGCGGGGCCGAAGCCGTCGACGACGCCGCTACGGTGCCGCCACTGCCGGAACCTACGAAGAGCGTGCAGTGATGGGTCAGATGCGCTGCTTCCCTCAGAGACAACGTCCCCGCGTAACGAGATCGGTCGTCCTTGAGCTTCATCGGAAGATGCGTGGTGAATATGACCGTCGCATCGGGAAGCCTCGCATAGACCTCGGCAGCGACTGCCTGCGCGAGATCGGGGTTCACGAAGGACTGCCCGCTCTGCGCTGTACATTCGAAAAGAATTCGGTGCCGGAATTTTTCGAGTGACTGGTCGCGAACATATTGCTCGACACGGTCTATCTCATCACTGGTGAGGTTGATCACACTTTCGATCGGGACAGTGATCGGTCTGCCATATGCCCGCAATATGCTCGGCCGGACGGTGCCGTCATAATTCTGAAAGTTCTCCGGGGCGATCTGGGAGAAAATGACGCGATCGAATTCCCCGCCTGCGCAACGCCGAAGCGCTTCACGCTCAAAAATCCGCCACATGGTCTCTGTCTGGCCTCGATCTGCCAGCGGTATCTCCCAAATCTTGTCGACATGCGGGTTATTGGCGAGCAGGTCCGCATTCTGATCGAAGATCGCCCAGGTTATTTGCGCATCCGGGAAGTCCTGTCGGAGTTGCCGGGCGAGGATGGTTGCATAAAGACAGTCACCCTTGGCGCCGAGCTGCGCAAGAAGTACACGCTCCACTTTACAACCCTCACCTACTCGACGCAGTTAAACGGACGCA
>NZ_DAOKYX010000017.1:34313-60058 GCF_035325945.1 Parvibaculum sp. | reverse complement strand
GACGCAGTTAAACGGACGCAATCATGTCAGCGACAATGTCCTGCAGCGATTTTGCCGGCCGGCGTCCGATGGCCCGCTCGAGCCGAGCAAGCGAGACACTGAAAGACGGGCCGGGATCAGACCGCTCAAGAGACGTGAGGACATGGCGCTCGGCGTCAAGTCCGTACTTCGCAAACAATTCGCTTACGGCCAGACGCGCGTGCCGGACGATGCCCGAGGCCAACACGAATTCGCCCTCGTCAGACCGCTCGGCAATCTCGACAGCCAGCTCCGCGATATCTTCGGCCGCACTCCAGTCGATCCAGAAGTCGAGCGTATGCACCCTGAAGCTGTGTCGGGGATTGCTCAGAGTTTCTGCGATACCCCGGGCAATTGTCGGGAGGAAGAACCGCGCCGGCCGCCTTGCCGATTCATGATTGAAAAGGATGAGGTTCGTCGCGGCAATGCCATGTTGCGACCGATAAAAGGAGATCAGGTCCCGACTTGTAAGTTTACCGATACTGTAGAGACAGGTCGCTCTTGCAGGCGTCAGCTCGTCGATCACACCGGCAAGCGGCGCCGGAAAGATCTTTGACGAGCCGGCATAGATGATTCGCATTCCGGGCGCCTCGCGCCGCGCATGCTCCAGCAGGACATGCAGAGCGGTGACATTGACCGCCAGCATGTCCGCCACGACCGGCTCGTAATGAAACCCTGCGGCCCCATGGACGGCAGCGAAGTGAAAGGCGAAATCCGGCCGGACCTCGGCAACAAATCCGGCCAGTGCATCATTGTCTCTCAGGTCGAGATCGGCATAGCTAAAATTCGGGGATGACCCGACATAGCGGCTCGCCCCGCCCCTGCCGATACCAATGACCTCATGCCCCCTGCGCAGCAATGCTTCCGCAACATAACTGCCGTCTTGGCCGTTGACGCCGAGGACGAGAGATCGGGGCACGGGCCTTGCCTGTCAGCCGAGCAGGAGTTGTGTGAGGTATTCGGTCCCTTGCTTCGCAGCCGCCAGGGACGTCTCGTAGTTGTCGCTTGTCACGACCTCCACTTCCGGCAGAGGAAATATCATCTTCGTGCCGGCGAAAATCATTTCGCGCTCGCGTTCGAGGAACTCGCGTTTGAAATGCCACGGAAGCACGAGGTAGTAGTCGGGCTTTGCCGCGCGGGATTCTTCTTCCGAAACGATCGGTATGTCGGTCCCAAGCGTACGGGATCCGGCCTTGTCTGGATTCCGGTCGGCCGCACAATCGACCATGACGCGATTGATGCCGTACCATTGCAGCAAGACGTTGCCCTTGGTCGACGCGCCATAGATGTGCACGCGCTTCCCCTGCGCACGGATGTTGAAGAGCAACGAATTGAGCTCGTCCTTTAGCTGGTCGATCCGGTTCTGGAACATCACATATGGCGCGTCAGTGTCGAGTTCCATCTCGAACTCTCTGATCCTCAGCCTGTGAAGCCCGGCACGATCCTCCGGGGTCCCGTATTTCGAATTTGATGCTCGGCATGCATAGCAGCGGATGCTGCCGCCATTGATGTCGTTGATGGCGACCTTGAAGATGCGCAGATCGGCTCGCCGGGCGATCTCCTCGAGAGCGGCAAGGCTGTAATACTCGAGATGTTCGTGACAAATCGTGTCGAACGAATTTTGCAGGAGCATCAACGGGAGGTACGACATCTCGAAAACCCAGATGCCTTCCTCGCTGAGAAGCCGCTCGATGCTCATCGCAAAATCGACGGGCGACTCGAGGTCGTAGAACATCGCGATGGATGTAATGATATCTATGCCTCTCTCGGGCAGGATGCCGATCGCCTGCTCGGAGGGGAAGATCGTGTTGATGACCACCGTACCGTCCTTGATTTCCCGCGCGATGTCGGACGGATCGACGCCGTAGCGTCGGCTTTCGGAGGGATAATTCGCAAGCAGCGTGCCGTCATTGCACCCGATATCCAGAACCGTCGGGTTGGATTTGCGCACCAGCGACAATGCACTCTGCGCGATGCCTGCAAGATGGTTCCGCATCGTCGCATTGGTGCCCGAACGATACCAATAATTCGCATAAAGAATTTCGGGCGGAAACGAATGCGCGAGCTGTAGCAGGCCGCAACCATTTTCATTGCGCGTCACGTCGCAACGTACAAGCTGCGTTGGCAATTTGCGCGTCGGCGGCATCAATACGCCGGGCTTCACGAAGGAGCCCTGGAGATACTGTCCTCCCAGGTCAATGACCGGCGCAAGATCCGGCGAACCGCAAACGCGGCAGGTACGTCTGTAGCGCGGATGCAATCGCAACCCCCCATTGGCGATTGGCGAATCAGGTGCCGAGGCAAGGCCGTTCGGCCTGTGCCCGGCTTCATCGCCGCATTGGCAGAAGATTCCCTCTTACAGCATCTGAACGTCAGGAACCAGATTATGGTTCAGTCGTCGTGCGTTGCGGCCATGAGGTATGCACCCTTCGGGCGAGGGATTGCCGCATCAAGGAGTAAGTGATTGATATTAATGGTGCCGCTTGGGTGACTCGAACACCCGACCCCCTCATTACGAATGAGGTGCTCTACCAACTGAGCTAAAGCGGCGCCGGAAGCGCAGGCGCACCTGCCTCTCGGGGCCCTTCAGATACCCCGAGGCAGGCGCTTTGGCAACAGGATTGAGGCCGGCAGGGGCAGCGAATTCCGGCCCCTTCTATTCCGGGCTCAGCGGCAGGACCTCGATCTGGCCATCGTGATGCACCGGCGCCGTTTCGGCCGGCAGGCCGGGCTCGGCCGCCTTCTCGCCCGCAAGCGCCCCGTCGAGGAAGGCCGCCACATCGGCCGCGCTCTTCTCCGCCACCTCCTCCATCGGCACATGCCCGACATCGGGATAGATGACGACCTTGGCGCCCGGAATACGCCGGGCGAACTCGGCCGCGTTTTCGACCGGGATGAGCGTGTCCTTGTCGCCCCAGAGAATGAGCGTCGGCGCCCTTATGGCGCCGAGTCTTTCGGCCACCGCCTCGTCATTGGACGGGGTGCGGAAACGGATGGACGTCGCCTTGCGGTTGCCGTCGTAGAGCGCCAGATCGTAATAGCGCGAGATCATCTCCTCGGTCACTTTCGACTGATCGACGAAGACCTTGTGCAGCCCTTCGGCGAAGATCGAGCGCGGCGTCACATAAAGAAGGATCTTGTTCAGCACCGGCATGCGCGCGAGGCGGAAGCCGAGCGGCAGTTTTTCGCCCGCCTCGGCCTTTCTCGGAATGCCCGCCGCATCGACGAGGACCAGCGCCGAAACCTCGGCGGGATATGTCTCCGCATATTCGGCGGCGACGCCTCCGCCCATCGAGTTGCCGCCGATCGCATAATGGGTGAGGCCGAGCTTCCCGACCACCTCATGCGTGAAGGCGACCATGGCCGTGCGGCTGTAATCGTCGCCGGGCACGGCGCCGGTGAGCCCATGGCCGGGCATGTCCATGGTGACGACGCGGTACTTGCCGCCGAGAAGCTTCACCCATGGCTCCCATGTGTGGAGCGAGGCGTTGGAGCCATGGATGAGAACGAGCGCCGGGGCCTCCCGGGGCCCCTCATCCCGCACATGGGCGACCGCGCCATCGGGCAGCGCGATGAACTGCGAGGCGGGGCTTGCATATTTCGGCAGCAGCTCTTCCTTGCTCTTGTCGAAGCGGACGACCGAAACCGCCATCACGACCAGCGCGAGCAGCACGAGAATGCCGACACCCTGGAAAATGCGCTTCACCATTTGGGCTCTCCTTCTTCCTCCGCATCATCCGTGAGCGGACCGGGATCGTCCGGCAGGAGCGGGGGAAAGGCAAGCGCCTCCGGCCCTTCCGTCATCCGCCCGGCGGGCGCCTGCGCCACGGCAGCGGCCGACGCGGCCGCCTGCGGGACGGGCGAAAGGGGCTGTTCCGGGGTGGCGGGAGGCGTTGTCTCTGGGGCTGCTTCGGGCGCGGGCGCGGCCACGAGGGAAGGAAGCCTGAGGCCCGGCGCCTTCCATTCGAGCGCGTCGAATTCGCCCGTCACCGGATTGATCGCCGACCAGCGCCGTGAGCGATAGCCCTCGCCCGTCCAGGCCGCATCCTCGGGCGCATGGAGAGCGCGCGCGAGCCATTCCCGCGCGCTGCCGCGATTGCCATGCTCGCCTTCCTCGATCTCCGCCATGAGTTCGCAGATGCGCTGTGTCGGCGCCTCCTCCACCTGCCCGGCGGTGAGAGGTTCGAGCGCGCCGCGCGCTGTCAGCCAGTCGCGCGCGCCGATGGCCGCCCGCGCCAGCGCCACCCGGCTCTCGATATGGTTGCGATTGCGCCCGACGAGAAGCCGCACGCGCTTGCAGCGGTCATAGGCGCTCTCTCCGGCGACGAGGTTCATATAGGCGTCGGCGAGATCGGGATGCGGCGTCCGCGCCCAGAGATCCTCGATGAGCTTCGCCCCACGCCGCACCCGCCCCGTCTCGCCGCAAAGCCTCGCCGCGAGCGCGACGGCCGGAACGAAATCGGGCATGAGCGAAACGGCCTTGAGCGCGAGCGACAGCGCCTTTTCGCGCGCCCCCTCGCGTGCAGGCCCGAATTGCCCGCGCGCGGCTTCTTCCGCCGTCAGCGCCTGCGCGGTGAGAAGAACGGCGCGCCGCCGCCGCGCGGCATCGCGGCTGATGAGCTTTGCCGACAGCATGCGGTCGAGCGTCTGAAGGGCACTGTCCCAATCCTCCTGCGACGTCTCGATTTCAAAGACGGCCTGCGCCGCCCAGAGCGTCTTGGGCCGATGCGAAAAGGCACGGCGCGCAAGCTCGAGCGCCCGGTCGCGATCGCCCGCCCGGCGCGCCTGCACGAAAAGCCCGCGCAAGCCGAGAAAGGCCGTCTCCGGCGAGGCCAGCATCGCCTCGAAATATTCGCTCGCCGCGTCTTCCTTGCCTTCGAGCTGGGCGGCCTGCGCGGCAAGCAGAAGCGTGAGCGGCGTCCCGTCGAGAAGGCGCTGGGCACGGCCCGCAAAGCGCCTTGCCTCGCCCGCATCCCCCGCCGCCACCGCGACCATGCCGCGCGAAAGCGCAAGGTAGCCGCGCCTGCGGCGGCGCATGTCGAGAAAGGAGGAAAGACCGGCCGGGCTTCTGAGAAAACCCGCCGTCACGCGATAGATGAAGAGCACGAGAAAGGCGACGAGGACCATCAGCCCGAGACCGACGACGAAACTTGTCCGCACCTCATAGCCCCGCCAGTGAAGCACGAGGTCGCCCGGATTGTCGGCAAGCCAGATCGCCAGCACCGAGAGCGCCGCGATGACGAGAAATATGTAGAGCGCGCGCAGCATCAGCCCTTCGCCTTCGACAGCCGCGCAGCAACATGGGCGGAGAGTTCGCGCAGGAGCCCTTCGGTCTCGACCCGCGCCCGCGCCTCGGCAAGCCATGGGGCCGCTGCCTCCGCCGCCGCGCCCTTGAGCTTCGCCCCCTCATCGACCGCAGCCGCGAGATCGTCGGCGCGGAGCCGCTCCTCCATGCGCGCGATCACGGCTTCCGTGTCCTCGCCCGCGATCTCGCCGGTCCGCCTCACCGTGACGAGCGAACGCGCATTCGCGACGAAGCGCGCCCAGAGCCCGCTCGCGCCCGCGCGGCGCTCGGCATCGAGAACGGACTGGACGAGCGCCGGAAACCTCTCCTTGAGGCTCGCCTTCGTTGCAACGCCCGTTGCCGAGGGACCGGCAAGCGCCGCAAGCCCCGGCTCGTTCGGCAGAAAGGAGGCGACGGCATCAAGCTCGCTCCTGAAGGGCGAGGCGGTTTCGGCGGCGCGAGCGAGATTGGCGAGCGCAAGGCCGAGTGCCGCGCGGGCTGCGGCGTCGGGGTCTTCCTTTTTCGCTTCGAGGGCGGCGACGCGCGCTTCCATTTCGGCGACGCGCGGCTGCAGCGTATCGAGCGCGCCGCTGAGCGCCTTCAGCATCGCATCGAGCCGCGCCACCTGATCGGCAATGCCCGCGGGCGGCATGCTGCGCTGAAGCTCGTCGATCTTCTGCCGGCTTGTCTGCAACTCGCCCTGCGTTTCGCCGAAACTCTGCTTCAGCGCATCCGCATCGGCGGTGAGCCTGTCGAGCCGCTGGTTGATCGAGGAAATGCTGTCGGGCGACTGGGCCTCGGCGGCGATCTTCTGCTCGGCCGTGCCGAGCCGCTCGTCGAGACGCTTCGTCTCGCCACGAACGAAACTCGCTTCCGTCTCGGCCTTCCGTTCGACGAGCGACAGACGCCCGTCGAGCCCCGCAATGGCCTCCGCCTCGGGCGAAGGTCCGCTCTCGCGACCGATGCCGAGATAGTAGGCGCCAGCGCCGGCGGCCCCGATTGCAATGACGGCGACCGCGAGCCAGAGAGCGGCGCGCCCGCCGCCTCGCCCCGTTTCGGGCGCGGAGGGTGTGGAAGAGGAAGAAGGAGAAGAAGCGGAGGATGAGGATTTGCCGGCCTCGCCCGCCGGGGTCACGTCTTCCGCCTCGCCGTCGATGACGGGCGGTTCCTTGCGCTGAGGCTCGGGCTTTTCGGTCCTTTCCGGTCCGAGAAGCTCGGCTTCTCCGCCCGGCAGATCGGCGTCCGGCATATCGGGTTTGTCGTTGGTGCCCTTCGCGTCGCTCATGAAAAGTGCGGCCCTCGTTCCGGAATTCGTTACCTCACTATAAAGGGGATCATGGCACCGGAAAGGCACGATTGGCTGAATTCCGCCTTTTCATGCCGAAGACAGATGGTCGCGACACGTTGCGATGCGCCTCAGCCGGGGCGAAATTCCGGTTCCAGCAATTCGAGAAGCGCGGCCTGGCTCGGCTCGCGCGCGACATGGACCCGCGCGAATGGAAGCCCGGCAAGCGCCTCCGCCACCGCCTGCGACAGGCAATAGGCGGCGAGAGGCCGAAGCGTGTCCTCCAGCCCTGCCTCGCGTACCAGCGCTGAAAAGATGCGCGCCGTGCGCGGCGAATAGAGAAGAACGCCCGAAAGCGTTTCCGACTTCAGCGCCTCGGATGCGGCCTCCGGCATCCGCTCGGCCGCGACGGCTTCATAGAGGATCACGCGATCGACGCTGAAGCCGCGCGCTTCGAGATCGCCCTTGAGATCGCCCGCGACCACGCTGCCCGCCGCATGGAGAAGCGGACCCGCGCCGGGCTCCAGACGCCTCAGCGCGAGATCGACGAGCGATGTCACATCGCCGCCCGCCGCCTCGACATCGAGAAAGCCCGCCTCGCGGGACGCCTCGGCGCTCGCGCCCCCGACCGCGAGGACGGGAATGTTACTCAGCCTTGCGATCTCGAGGCGTTCGCCGATGGCGCGCGCGCCATTGGCGCTGGTGATGAGAATGGCCTGATAGGGCGTATCGGGAATTTTCGCGTCGCGCTGGAGCCTTATCTCCATGAGCGGCGCTGAAACGGCCTCATGCCCCATCTCCGCCAGAAGCTCGACGAGGGAGCCGGCATCCTCGTCCGGTCTGGTTACGAGCAGGTGCATCGGTCTCACGAGCCTTCGAAGAAATGAGGGCCCGCGCGGCGCTTCAATTCCTCGCCCGCATCCCGCCCGAGCGCCGCCGCGTCGCTGGCGAGCCCTTCGCGCGACGTCTCGATGACCTCGCTGCCATCCGGCGTCAGGATCATGGCGCGCATGGAGAGCCGCTCGCCCTCGATGATCGCGAGCGCCGCGATGGGCGTCCGGCAGGAGCCGTCGAGCACGGCGAGCGTCGCACGTTCGGCTGCGACCCGAAGCCCCGTCTCGATGTGATGGATCCGCGCGAGAAGCTCGGCCACCTCCGCGTCGCTCTCGCGGCGCTCGACGCCGACGGCGCCCTGCGCGACGGCGGGCAGCATTTCTTCGGGCGAGAGCGGCGCGGTGACCTTGTCGGCGAGCCCCATGCGGGTGAGCCCGGCCATGGCGAGAAGTGTCGCGTCGGCGACGCCGTCGGCGAGCTTCTGGAGCCGCGTGTCGACATTGCCGCGGAAGGGCACGACCTGAAGGTCGGGCCGCAGCGCCCTGACCTGCGCGGCGCGGCGCAGCGAGGATGTGCCGACAACGGCGCCGCGCGCCAGCGAGGTGATGGAAACGGCCTTGGGCGAGAGAAAGGCATCGCGCGGATCGACCCGCTCGAGCGTGCAGTCAATGACGAGGCCATCCGGCAGCACCGTCGGCATGTCCTTCATCGAATGGACCGCGAGGTCGATGCCGCCATCCGTCAGCGCTTCCTCGATTTCCTTCGTGAAGAGGCCCTTGCCGCCCAGTTCCGAGAGATTGCGGTCCTGCACCCTGTCGCCCGTCGTCTTGATGACGACGACCTCGGTCGCCTCCTCCTTGGGGAGGCCGAGCGCGCGCGCGATCCGGTCGGCGACATCGTGAGCCTGAATGAGCGCGAGCCTGGAGCCGCGAGTGCCAATGCGGAGGCGACGTTGCATGAGCCTTCTTTCGGGTGTTATGCCAAGGCCAATATGGGCCTGCCCGCCTCTTATAGACGATAGGCGGCCCCGGTAAGAACCCTTTCCCTGACGGAGAAGCGGGACAGCATGACGCGCCGCACCCTCACCCTGCTCGGCATCGAAACGAGCTGCGACGAGACCGCGGCCGCCGTCGTGCGCCGCCATGACGAGGGCGACGGCGCGTTCCGGGGCGACATTCTCTCCAATGTCGTCTTTTCCCAGATCCGCGAGCACGCGCCCTATGGCGGCGTCGTGCCCGAGATCGCGGCGCGCGCCCATGTGGAACATCTGGACGGGCTCATCGCCCGCGCCCTCGACGATGCGAAGCTCGGCTGGGAAGACCTCGACGGCATCGCCGCGACGGCGGGGCCGGGCCTCATCGGCGGGGTCATTGTCGGCCTCATGACCGCGAAGGGCATCGCTTTCGCGCGGAACCTGCCGCTCGTCGCCGTCAACCATCTGGAAGGCCACGCCCTCACCGCGCGGCTGACCAATCGCGTGGCTTTTCCCTATCTCCTGCTGCTCGTTTCGGGCGGGCACAGCCAGCTTCTCGTTGTCGAGGGCGTGGGCGCCTATCGCCGCCTCGGCACGACGGTCGACGACGCCGTGGGCGAGGCTTTCGACAAGGTCGCCAAGATGCTGAGGCTCGGCTTTCCGGGCGGGCCCGCTGTCGAGAAGGTCGCCCGCGAGGGCGATGCCGCCCGTTTCGCCCTGCCCCGCCCGCTTATGGGAAGGCCGGGCTGCGACTTCTCATTTTCCGGCCTCAAGACCGCCGTTCGCCAGCTCGCCGAGGCACAGGGCGACCTCGA
The DNA here is from genome assembly GCF_035325945.1 of Parvibaculum sp. Lineage (GTDB taxonomy): Bacteria > Pseudomonadota > Alphaproteobacteria > Parvibaculales > Parvibaculaceae > Parvibaculum. The sequence continues at coordinate 50,849 of NZ_DAOKYX010000017.1, read as the reverse complement.
CGGCCGGACGCGCGCCGACATCGCCGCCGCCTTTCAGCAGGCGGTCGCCGATGTTCTCGCCGACCGGGCGAGCCACGCCATGCGGATGGCGGCGCCCTCCATGCCGCTGAAGGCCCGCCGGCTCGTCGTCGCGGGCGGCGTCGCCTCGAACCTCGCGCTCCGCGAGCGGCTGGAGACAACCGCGAGCGCCGAAGGCTACGAACTCGTCGTGCCGCCCGCCCGCCTCTGCACCGATAACGGCGCCATGATCGCCTGGGCGGGCGCGGAAAGGTTCGCGCTCGGCCTCACCGACCCGCTGGATACCGGTCCGCGCGCCCGCTGGCCGCTCGATGCCGGAACCCGGACGGACGCCGCCTGAGCAACGGCCGGGAATAAAAAAAGCCCCGGCGCGGGAGGCACGCCGGGGCAGTCAAAGACCCTGTTACAGGTCTGCGGGTTCGCCGGGCCCCGGGGGAGGGGAGACGGGGGCGGCGAAGAAATGCATCAGGCGATGTGGAAGACGCCCGCCGTCTGCGCGACGAGCGCGATCGTGTAGACGGCCAGAACGGCGGCGATCAGCCGGCCGACAAGGACTTCCGCACGCTGGGCCTGGGCGTTCTGCTGGATCATCATGGCTTGTTTCCTTCTCATAATCGGGTTTTGGGCGGCTGCGGGCTCGTGAGGGGGCGAAACCCGCGCTCCATGTTCTGTGTCGAGGTCCGGCTCTGCGGTGGCCGGCCGGCTGGCGATCCGGCTCAGATGAGCAGCGAGACGATCGCGTTCGCTATGAAGAACAGCGAGTACGTCGTGATCACCGCCGTGCCGATATGTCCGGCGAGCGTGTCGTGTGCGGCTGCCGATTTTTCGCCACCCGTACCCTCGATGAGGGTCAGCGAGGGGGCACGGCGCTCACGGGCCGGGGCGCCGATGTGGCTGAAAGGCAAGGTCAGCTTCTTGGCTGCGAGTGTCATGGCGGCTTCTCCTTCGGTCCCGCCGGCGGGGAGGGGTTCCCGTCGGCAGGGATGATTTAGGGAAGCCCTGAACGAAAAACAATGAATGAAACGAAAAATATTCAATCTTCATGTGCAATGTTGCTGCACCGCAACACATTGTGGCGACTTAGAGGCAAAAACTTTTTAAAAACAGTGGTTTGTGGCAATTTCGCGCGGCAGTATAAAATTTCTGCGACGCAACAAAGATCAGTGGTTCACCAGATTTTGGGGCGAATCGCTGATCGACACACCAGCCCTGAGCCCGGCGATGATGATCTGGTAGACGCCCTCCAGCTCGCGCTCCAGCCGCTCGAGCGGCAGCCGCGTGAAAAGCTGCGGGTAGCTGAATTTGAGCGTTGCCGACTGGATCATCTCGGCGATGAATTCGGGGTCCGCGACGGTGAACTCTCCCGAGACGTTTCCGTATTCGATGATCCGGCGCAGGACCTCGCGCTCCCGCTTGATGCCTTCATTATGGAAATGCGGGCGCTCGGCCGTGATGATCTGGGCCATCTCGACGAGCTTCGGGTCCTGCTCGAGGGTGAGGAAGGTTTCGCGCAGGTCCTGGAACAGGAAGTCGTGCAGCCGCTCCGCTGCGCTGCGGCCCGGCTGCGTCAGGATATGGGAGAGCTGCTCGGCCGTGCGTATCGAGGCTTCGCGCGCGATCTCCTCGGCGATGTCGAGCTTGCCCGGAAAATAGCGGTAGAGATTGCCCGGCGACATGTCGCAATCAACCGCGAGGTCGGCCATTGTCGTTTTGCTATAACCGTAATGCGCGAAGCGCTTTTTCGCGGCGTCGATGATTTTCTGGCGGGTATCGTCGGGAGCGGTCATAGACGGAGATTGTAAAACGCTGGTGTAAATATTCAACGAATCGTTCAATCGTTAGTGAAGACGCCGGAAAGCGAGCCCGGCGGCGGAAATCGGGGGCCATGCGGCAGTTTCAGCATATCGGTGTGGTCGGAGGCGGCGCCTGGGGCACCGCGCTTGCGCAAGTTGCGGCTCGAGCGGATGGCGACACTCGGCGCGTGACGCTCTGGGCGCGCGAGCCTGAGGTCGTGGAGGCGGTGAACGCCTCGCGCGAGAACCGCATGTTCCTTCCCGGCGTCGCGCTCGGCGCGAATATTGCCGCCACCTCATCGCTCGAGGAAGTGGCGGGCGCCGATGCGCTCCTCATGGTCACACCCGCCCAGCACATGCGCGCGACCTGCGCGGGCATCGCCCGCACCCTCCGCCCCGGAACGCCCGTGCTCATCTGCGCCAAGGGCGTGGAGCAGGGCACGATGAAACTCCTGACCGACGTCCTTGCCGAGACGCTGCCGGAGGCCGAGGCCGCGGTACTGTCAGGCCCGAGCTTCGCCGGCGAAGTCGCGCGCGGCCTGCCGACGGCGGTGACGCTCGCCTGCGCGGACAGGGAACTGGGGCGCGCCCTCGTCGACGCGATCGGCCTGCCGACCTTCCGTCCCTATTATTCCTCCGACCTCATCGGCGCGGAAATCGGCGGCGCGGTGAAAAACGTGCTCGCCATCGCCTGCGGCATCGTCGAGGGGCGGAAATTCGGCGCCAGCGCGCGCGCCGCGCTCACCACGCGCGGCTTTGCCGAGATGACGCGCCTCGGCCTTGCCCTCGGCGCGCGGGCCGAAACGCTCGCCGGGCTTTCGGGCCTCGGCGATCTCATCCTCACCTGCAATTCGCCCCAGTCGCGCAACATGTCGCTCGGCATCGCGCTTGGCGAAGGCAGGTCGCTCGACGAAATTCTCGGCAGCCGCAATTCGGTGAGCGAAGGCGCCTTCTCCGCCACCGCCGTCGTCGCGCTCGCCGCGAAATACGGCATCGAGATGCCGATCTCCGAAGCCGTCGCCGCGATCGTGACGGCGAAGATCAATGTCGACGAGGCGATCGCCTCGCTTCTCACCCGCCCCTTCAAGAGCGAGGACTGATCCCTCGCAATCCACCGGAGACGAAAATGCTCTTCTGCATCACTGGCATCGACAAGCCCGATGCGCTCGAACTGCGCCTCGCCAATCGCGATGCGCATCTGAAATACTGGGCCGATGCCCAATGCGTGAAAATCGGCGGTCCGTTCACGAATGACGACGGCACCGTCATGAACGGCAGCCTGCTCGTCATCGACGTCGAAGATCTCGCCACCGCGCGCCGCCTCGCCAAGGACGACCCTTACGTGAAGGCCGGACTTTTCGAGCGCCAGGAGGTGCGCCCCTGGAAGTGGCTTCTCGGACCGAAATAAGCCCGAAAACAAGAAAGAAACAGGAGGGACGCGGCATGGCCTACTGGCTTTTCAAATCGGAGCCTTCCGCCTGGTCGTGGGACGACCAGAAGAAGAAAGGCGCCAAGGGCGAACCGTGGAACGGCGTTCGCAACTACCAGGCCAACAACAATATGAAGGCGATGAAGAAGGGCGATCTCGGCTTCTTCTATCATTCCGTCGATGAGAAGCGCATCGTCGGCATCGTCCGCGTCATCGGCGAGCATCGCCCCGATCCCACGGACGAAACGGGGCGCTTCGGCCTCGTCCTCGTCGAGGCCGTCTGCGATCTGCCGAAACCCGTAACCCTCGCCGATATCAAGGCCGAGCCGAGGCTCGCTGAAATGGCGATCCTGAAGCAGTCGCGCCTTTCCGTGCCGCCGGTGCGCGATGAGGAATGGAAGCTCATCTGCAAGATGGGCGGCCTCGCAAAGGCGCCGTGACGCCCGTCGCTTTCGCAACCCCGGCATGATGCCCGCCCCCGGCACGCCGCTCTGCCCGCTCGATGCGCTCGACGATCCGGGCGCGAGGGCCTTCAGCTTCGGCGAGGGCGCGGCGCAATTTCACATGTTCCTTGTACGGAAGGATGGCGAGCTTCGCGCCTATGTGAACGAGTGCCCGCATGGCCGCACGCGCCTCGACCATTGGCCGGACACGTTTCTGACGCTGGACGAGACGCGCATCATCTGCGCCGCCCATGCCGCGCTCTTCCGCATCGCGGACGGCTTCTGCGTTTCCGGCCCCTGCGCCGGAAAAAGCCTGACGCCCGTGCCGGTCGAGATCGTGGAAGGAACGGTCCGCATCGCCGCGGCGCGCTGAAGGGCCTTGCAAGGCAGGACGGCGCGGGCTTGCGCGACCGGCCGCGGGACGCGATAACGGGAAAACCCTTCGACGCGCCCCGCCGGGCGCGCCGCCCGCAATCGGAGGAACAACCCCGTGAGTGAGACGAAGAAACTTGCGACCGAAGCGACCGGCCCGCTCAAGGGCGTGCGCATCGTCGATCTGACAAGCGTCGTCTTCGGCGCCTATGCGACCCAGATCCTTGGCGATTATGGCGCGGACGTCATCAAGATCGAGGCGCCCTCGCCCACCGGCGGCGGCGGACATGGCGGCGACATCATGCGCTGGCCAGGGCATGTGCCGGAGGGCGCGGCACCCGATCTCGGCCCGATCTTCCTCACCATCAACCGCAACAAGCGCTCGGTGCTGCTCGATCTCGCGAAACCCGCGGGCCGCAAGGCGCTCATGAAGATCATCTCCACGGCTGACGTGCTGACCTCCAATGTCCGCTACAGCGCCATGAAGCGGCTCGGTCTTTCCTATGAAGACGTGAAGGCGGTGAAGCCCGACATCATCTTCGTCCATGCGGCGGGCTATGGCTCGGACGGCCCCTATGCGGGGCTTCCCGCCTATGACGATCTCATTCAGGCCGGCTCCGGCGCGGCCGATCTCCTTCCCTACATGGATGGCGATCCGAAGCCGCGCTACATGCCGACCATCATGGCCGACAAGGTATCGGGGCTCTTCTTCGTTTCCGCCGTGACCTCGGCGCTCTTTCACAGAGAGCGCACGGGCGAGGGGCAATTCGTCGAGGTGCCGATGCTGGAGGCGGTCACCTCCTTCGTGCTTGCCGAGCATTTCTACGATCACGTCTACGATCCGCCGACGGGCCAGTGGACCTATGGGCGCATCACCAATCCCGATCGCCGGCCCTACCGCACGAAGAACGGCTATATCGGCCTTCTTCCCTATTCGGACAAGCAGTGGGAACAATTCTTCGAGATCGCGGGCCGGCCCGGCGTTTTCCGCGACGATCCGCGCTTCTCAAACTACAAGGCGCGTACGCAGAATATCCGCGAGCTTTACGCCATGATCGAGGAACTGACTGAAACCAAGACGACCGAGGAATGGCTCGACCTGCTCAACCCGCTGAGCATCCCGGTCGTGAAGATGAACCGGCTGGAGGATCTTCAGGACGATCCGCATCTGAAGGCGGTCGATTTCTTCCAGCGCTACGATCATCCGCATGCGGGGCCTTACTTCGCGCTGCGTCCGCCCGTGCGCTTCGGCGCGACGCCCGCGAATATCCGCCGCCACCCTCCGAGACTCGGCGAGCAGACGCGCGAAGTGCTTGCCGAAGTGGGACTTGTGGATGACGACATCTCCGCCATCGAAGCCGCAGGAGCAGAACATTGACCCCCTGAGCCGGGGGACCATAATGATTGCCAAAACAGCAAGGCGGTCCACGCCGATCGAAGGAGACGTCCATGTCCGACAATGACCTTTTTCCCGTATCCGAAGACTGGGCAGGCCGAGCCTTCATCGACAATGCCCGCTACAAGGCGCTCTATGAGGCGAGCCTCAGGGACCCTGATACCTTCTGGCGCGAGGAAGCCGGGCGCATCGACTGGATCAAGCCTTTCACCAAGGTGAAGGACGTTTCCTACGACCCGAAGAACCTTCACATCAGATGGTTCGAGGACGGCACGCTCAATGTCACGGTCAACTGCATCGACCGCCATCTGAAGGATCGCGGCGACCAGACCGCGATCATCTGGGAAGGCGACGACCCGAAAGACGACAGGAAGATCACCTATCGCGAGCTTCACGACGAGGTCTGCCGCTTCGCCAATGTGCTGAAGGCGCAGGGCGTGAAGAAGGGCGATCGCGTCACCATCTATCTGCCGATGATCCCGGAAGCGGCCTTCGCCATGCTCGCCTGCGCGCGCATCGGCGCCGTTCATTCCGTCGTCTTCGGCGGCTTCTCGCCCGACAGTCTCGCCGGCCGCATTCTCGATTGCGACTCGAGCGTCGTCGTCACCGCCGATGAAGGCGTGCGCGGCGGCCGTCGCATTCCCCTCAAGGCGAACACCGACGAAGCGCTGAAGAAGTGCCCCGGCGTCAAATGCGTTCTCACCGTGCGCCACACGGGCGGCGACATCGCCATGCAGCCGGGCCGCGACATCTGGTATCACGACGAAGCGGCGAAGGTTTCGACCGATTGCGCGCCTGAGGAGATGGGCGCGGAAGACCCGCTCTTCATTCTCTACACGTCGGGCTCGACCGGAAAACCGAAAGGCGTGCTGCACACCACGGGCGGCTATCTCGTCTTCGTCGCGATGACGCATCAATACGTCTTCGACTATCACGACGGCGACATCTATTGGTGCACGGCGGATGTGGGCTGGGTGACGGGCCACAGCTACATTCTCTATGGACCGCTCGCCAATGGCGCGACCACGCTCATCTTCGAGGGCGTGCCGAACTATCCCGACAGCTCGCGCTTCTGGCAGGTCATCGACAAGCACAAGGTCAACACCTTCTACACCGCGCCGACGGCGCTGCGCGCGCTGATGCGCGAAGGCGAGGCCCCGGTGAAGAAGACGAGCCGCAAGAGCCTTCGCCTTCTCGGCTCCGTCGGCGAGCCGATCAACCCCGAAGCCTGGCTCTGGTATCACCGCGTAGTCGGCGAGGGCCGCTGCCCGATCGTCGACACCTGGTGGCAGACGGAAACTGGCGGCATCCTCATTTCGCCGCTTCCCGGCGCCATCGCGCAGAAGCCGGGTTCGGCGACGCTTCCCTTCTTCGGCGTGAAGCCCGTCATCGTCGATACCGAAGGCAATGAGCTTGAAGGCGAATGCACGGGCAATCTCTGCATGGCCGATTCCTGGCCGGGCCAGATGCGCACCGTCTATGGCGACCACCAGCGCTTCATCGAAACCTATTTCATCCAGTATCCCGGCAAGTACTTCACCGGCGACGGCTGCCGCCGCGACGCCGACGGCTATTACTGGATCACGGGCCGCGTCGATGACGTGCTCAACGTCTCCGGCCACCGCCTCGGCACGGCGGAAGTCGAAAGCGCTCTCGTCGCCCACGCGAAAGTCGCCGAGGCCGCCGTCGTCGGCTATCCGCACGACATCAAGGGCCAGGGCATCTACGCCTATGTGACCCTCAATGCGGGCGAGCCGGCCTCCGAGGAACTGAAGAAGGAGCTGGTGAACTGGGTGCGCCGCGAGATCGGCCCGATCGCCTCGCCCGACCTCATCCAGTTCGCGCCGAGCCTGCCGAAAACCCGCTCGGGCAAGATCATGCGCCGCATCCTGCGCAAGATCGCGGAGGACGACTTCTCCAATCTCGGCGACATCTCGACGCTCGCCGACCCATCCGTGGTGAGCGACCTGATCGACCACCGCCAGAACAGGGCGGGATGAGACAGCCGGCAGTGGTGCGGACCTAACCTTCGTTGTGCCCGCACCAGCCGCCGCGCTTGCGGCCGTCATAGACGCGGGCAAGACCCCTGGCGCTGAGCGCGGCTCCGAGGTCTGGCGCCTCGTCGCTCGCCACATGGGCGATGACCCGGCCGCCATATTTGTCGCTGCTGATCCCGGTGAGGCGCACCCGGCCGCTCCGCGTCAGCGCGGCGAGATAGGCGCGCGCCCGCTCGGCGCTTGCCCGCTCCTCGGCGCATTTGCCCTTGATCTCCGGCGCGTCGATGCCCGCGAGCCGCACATGCACCTCGACCGTCTGGCCGATCCAGATGCGGGCCCGCACGATGAGCGTGTCGCCATCGACCACGCGGACGACTTCGGCCGCGACCGGCCCGGCGATCACGTCCCTCGCCTCGGCGCCAAAGGACGCGCCAAGAACGATCAGCCATGAAAGAAGGACGATGCGGACGCGGGGCATGGGTTCCTGCAGAGAGGCGCGCTCACCCGAAACGCACCCGGAAACGGCCCCCGCCGCCTCGGCATTTATAGGATTAAATTCACAGAAACGTCAATGCCGGCCGGATCGACGCTTGCCGGCGCCCCCGCTCAGAAGTCGCTGAGGATGCCCTTGATCTCCCAGTCGCCATAGCGCGTGGGCTCGGCGCTTGCCGCCTCCTCAGCGCATATGCCCTTGACCCCCGGCTCGTCGGCGTTGGCACGTCGACCGGCTGGTAGATTCAGATGTGGGCCCGCACGATGAGTGTGTCGCCATCGACCACGTGGATGACCTCGGTCACGACTGGACCGGCGATCACGTCCCTCGCCTCAGCGCCAAGGGGCACAGCAGGAACTCACGACAATGCCTGATTGGTAGGAAACCGAATCAATTTTCATAAGAAAATTTATTCTGCTTCATTTGCCAGCTGGAACAAACCAAGAAAATCAATGGGTTGTGGTGGGTCTAGCGCATGAGCGCTAGGACTCGCGGCCAGAGCGATTCTCGGATTAAAATGAAACGGTTGGGGCGGTCTTGGAAAATCGGCCCCAACCGTTTCTTAAACTGTCATGAAAGGTAAACACACATGACAAAACGACGTTCACCACCACTCACGGCGGAAATGGCGGCCACCATCAAGTTTTTGGTGGCCCATAAGAAGTACCTTCAGCATCAAGCAGCAGCCCAGTTCGGTATCAACCAGGGCCGCGTCTCGGAGATCATGACGGGGAAGCTATTCCCCGAAGTACCTCCCGCTGACAACGACGATCAGAGAGGTAACTGATCGTCGTTCGAATCATGACGGCGCGATCTTCGGGTCGCGCCGTTTTCGTCCGACCCTTTGTAGTCCTCACCCGGCGTTGCTAGCAGCGCACCGAACGTTCGTTCGAAATCGGGCTCGACTTCCGCATCGCGCCTAGCGTCTGCCGCCTTTTCGTTCTGACCGCTCGCATCTTCCACAGCACACCACTTTCCTGTGGATAACTCTCTCGCATCGACGCCGTGAGTGCGCGAATCCCGCAACTCAGCTCTACTATAGCCCCGTTGTCGCTGCGGCACGGTGTAATCAGCACCGCACCCAACAAACCCTTCCCTTGGTCCGCGATGACTGGCGCACCCGCTACGTGGTGCCTTTAGGAGCTGGGCCGCAAAGCTCCTATTGCCAGCCAGGAAGCGCACGGCGTGCGCTTCCGCTCATTGAACAAATTGTTCAGCGCGAAATGTAGCCCAGTTAAACGCCGCTTCACAGGCGCTTTTACTTTTTCTGGAGACTGTTCTGCGATTTGTTGCGCGGAAGACTCGCCTTCTCGCTAGCTTCGATGCCAAGGGCGGCTTTTAAAGCACACAATTGGGATTAAATTCACAGAAACGTCAATGCCGGCCGGATCGACGCTTGCCGGCGCCCCCGCTCAGAAGTCGCTGAGGATGCCCTTGATCTCCCAGTCGCCATAGCGCGTGGGCTCGGCGCCGCTTCTCGCGCCCTTCGGCCCGTTGATCTCCCGGGGCGCGGGCGCGGCCGCGCGGGCCGCATCGGCGATGCGCCGGCGCTCCTCGGCCTCCGCAAGCGCGCGCATGGCCGCGGGGCTGAGTTTTTTCGGCTCCGGCGCACTCCCGGCCTCGCCCTGAACCGCTTCACCCGGATTTTCGCCGCTCATGTTCCCGTTCCGCTTTCCGTTTCTCCGCCGCTCGCTTGAAGGCCCGGCGCTGGCGCTACATATAAGCCCTCGATCCTCGCCGCGCCAGAACGGCGGGACACGTGCAGCGACCCGGAGCCCGAATGGGCCCCATGACGGAGAACAGACGCAAGGCATGAACACGCTCAAGACAGGCATCCTCCTTGCCGCGATGACGGCGCTCTTCATGGGGCTCGGCTTTCTCATCGGCGGCTCCAACGGCGCGCTCATCGCCTTCTTCATCGCCGCCGCGATGAACGCCTTCGCCTACTGGAACTCGGACAAGATGGTCCTTTCCATGTATGGCGCGGAGGCCGTCGACGAGCGCACGGCGCCCGCCTATGTGCGCCTCGTGCAGCGGCTCGCGGAGAATGCGGGCCTTCCCATGCCGGCGACCTACATCATCCATTCCGCGCAGCCCAATGCGTTCGCCACCGGGCGCAACCCCGAGCACGCCGCCGTCGCCGCGACGACTGGCCTGCTCGAGACGCTCTCGCCCGAGGAGCTTGCAGGCGTGCTCGCCCATGAGCTTGCGCATATCAAGAACCGCGACACGCTGACCATGACGATCACGGCGACGATTGCCGGCGCGATCTCGATGCTCGCGAATTTCGCCTTCTTCTTCGGCGGCAACCGCGAGAACCAGGGCGGCATCATCGGCACGCTCGCGCTTGCCATTCTCGCTCCCATCGCCGCGGGCCTCGTGCAGATGGCGATCAGCCGCACGCGCGAATATGAGGCCGACGCCATGGGCGCCGAAATCTCCGGCCGCCCGCTCTGGCTTGCCTCCGCGCTCGAAAAGATCGACAGCGCCGCCCATGTCCGGCCGAACGAGGCGGCGGAGGCGAACCCCGCGACGGCGCATATGTTCATCATCAATCCGCTCCATGGCGGCGGGCGCGACAATCTCTTCTCCACCCACCCTGCGACCGCGAACCGCATCGCGCGGCTGCGCGAGATCGCCGCGACGAAGGGCCAGGCACGGACCAATCCCTGGGGCTGATCGTCCGGTCACGGATGATCCGTGCCATGCCGAGCGAGGTCCGCGCTTTTCATCGCCCGCCGTCTGTGCTCTAACTTCGGCGCATGAACGAGGCGGCAGAGAGCGGACCGGGACTTGAGGCGCGCGAAGGCGCCGAGGCCCTTGTTGCTGCCGTGCTGATGCAGGGCCGCGCGCTCGACGAAGCGCTTGCCGAAGAGGCGGCGCGTGGGCGCCTCGCAAGGCTCACGCCCTCCGACCGCGGCTTTGCCCGCGCCATCGCCGCGACCACGCTCCGGCATCTGGGCGAGATCGACCATGCGCTCGGCCTGCTTCTGGAAAAGCCGCTGCCCAGGCGGGCGGGCCTCACCGAAACGATCCTGCGTTCGGCCGCCGCCGAAATCCTCTTTCTCGACGTGAAGCCCCATGCCGCCGTCTCGCTCGCCGTCGAGGCGGCCTCGCGCGACGAGGCCGCGCGCCATTTCAAATCGCTGGTGAACGCCGTGCTGCGCCGCCTTGCGCGCGAAGGGCATAAGCTTCTCGAAGGCATCGACCGCGAGCGGGCGAACCTTGTCCCCTGGCTCTGGGAAAGCTGGGTCGCGGCTTATGGCGAGGAACGGACGCGGGCGATGCTGCGCGCGCTCTGGGAGGAGCCGCCGCTCGACCTCTGCGTCAAGCGCGAGGAGGAGCGGGAACTCTGGGCGGCCAGGCTCGGTGCGGAGATCTTGCCCACGGGCTCGCTCAGGCTGGCGGCGGGCGGGCGGATCGAACGGCTCGACGGTTATGAGGAAGGCGCCTGGTGGGTGCAGGATGCCGCCGCCGCCCTGCCCGCGCGCCTTTTCGGCGACCTTCGCGGCCGCGACGTGCTCGACCTCTGCGCCGCGCCGGGCGGCAAGACGCTGCAACTCGCCGCCATGGGCGCGCATGTGACGGCGCTCGACCGCTCCGCGCCGCGGCTCGAACGGCTGCGGCAGAACCTTGCCCGCATGAAGCTCGAGGCCGGGATCGTCGTGTCGGATGCCATGCGGTTCACGCCGGGGCGGCTCTGGGACTTCATCCTGCTCGATGCGCCCTGCACGGCGACCGGAACCTTCAGGCGGCACCCCGACGTGCTTCGCCTGAAGAAGCCGGCCGACCGCGACCGGCTCGCCGCGCTCCAGTCGCGCCTCCTCGCCCATGCGGCGGGCCTGCTCGCGCCGGGCGGCACGCTCGTTTACTGCACCTGCTCTCTCGAACGCGCGGAGGGCGAGGACCAGATCGCCTCCTTCCTCGCCGCCCACCCGGATTTTGCCCGCCAGCCCATCGCCCCGGCCGAGATCGGCGGCCTCGGCGAATGTCTGACGCCCGAGGGCGACCTGAGGACCCTGCCCTGCGATCTCGCCGGCAAGGGCGGCCTCGACGGCTTCTTCGCCGCCCGCCTCACGAGACCGTCCCGGAACGAATCGCGTCCCTGACGGCCTTGCCGCGACGCGCGCCCGGACGCCACGGTGTCAAGCGAGCACCGCGCCTTGCGCCACAAGATTCAAGCTGTTAAGCAAGGAATTCAGCAAGATTTAGTGGGTCGGCAACGACCGTCAGATCGGATTCCATGAGCGGCAAGCCCCAGATCAAGATCGCGCCCTCGATTCTGGCCTCCGACTTCGCCCGTCTGGGCGAGGAGGTGCGCGCCATCTCGAAAGCGGGCGCGGATTACATCCATATCGACGTCATGGACGGCCACTTCGTGCCGAACATCACCATCGGTCCCGATGTGGTGAAGGCGCTCAGGCCCCATTCCGACAAGCCCTTCGACGTTCACCTGATGATCGCGCCGGTCGATCCCTATATCGACGCCTTTGTGCAGGCGGGCGCCGACATCATCTCCTTCCATCCGGAGGCAGGGCCCCACCCCCACCGCACGGTGCAGGCGATCAAGGCCGCGGGCGCGAAGGCGGGCCTCGTGCTCAATCCGGGCACGCCGGTCGAAGTCCTCTGGCCGCTTCTCGGCGATCTCGACCTCATCCTCGTCATGAGCGTCAATCCGGGCTTCGGCGGACAGAGCTTCATCGAGAGCCAGCTCAGGAAGATCGAGATCATCCGCAAGCGGATCGATGCGGAGAAGCCCGGCATCGATCTCGAGGTCGATGGCGGCATCAATTTCGAGACGGCGCCCCGCGCGATCGCGGCGGGCGCCAATGTGCTCGTCGCCGGTACGGCGACCTTCAAGGGCGGCGAAACCGCCTATGCGAAGAACATTGCGACCCTTCGCGGAGCCGCCTGAGCGGCAACGCATGAAGCCGGAAGGCCGCCAGGAGGCGGGGCCCATGACGGAAGCGCAAGTCGAAACGCCGGATCCCGTACCGCCGATACCGGAGGCGCACGCCGTTCCGTCCCATTATTCCGTGCCGCCCGGCAACCGGCTGATCGACCTGACGGCGGCGGCGCTGGTGCGGCTGCGCGACGCCGCGCTCGCCTCGGCCTATGGAAGCTGGACCTATGGGCAGACGCTGCGCGGGCCCATGCCTGACCACATGGTCCACTATCCGCGCGATCTGCGGCCCGGCGGCGCCGACAAGGCCGACGCACTCTTTCAGGGCCGCTGGTTCCTGCCCGGCGGACAGGTGAAGACCGATGGCGGTTCGCCCTTTTCGGCCGTGCCGCCAAGCGAGACCTGGGCGGAGGAACTGCACGGCTTCTCCTGGCTCCGCCATTTCAGCGCTGCGGGCGGCGACGCCGCGCGCACCTATGCCCAGACGCTCGTCGCCGGATGGATCGGGCAATGCGGCAACTGGGACAAGCTCGCCTGGCGGCCACATGTGATCGGCCGCCGCCTGACCTCCTGGATCGCCAATGGCGCCCTCATCATCGACGGCTCGGACCTCATCTATCGCTCGACGCTCCTGCGCAACATGGCACGGCAGGCGCGCCACCTCGCCCGCACCGCCTCCATGGCGCCTGCGGGCGGCAAGCGGCTGACGGCGGCGCTGGGCCTTGCCTTTTCGGGTCTCTGCCTCTCGGAAGGCGAAAAGCGCCTCGAAAAGGGGCTCAGGCTCGTCTGCCGCGAACTCGACCGGCAGATCCTTCCAGACGGCGGCCATGTGAGCCGCAACCCGGCCGCGACCCTCGAAATCATGCTCGATCTCGTCTCGCTGCGCGACGCCATGCAGGCCCGCCACATCGAGGTGCCGCGCGCCATCCGCGACGCGATCGACCGGATGATGCCGATGCTGCGCTTCTTCCGGCATGGCGATGGCAGGCTCGCCCTTTTCAACGGCGCCAATGAAGGGCCCGAAGGCGCGATCGACGCCGTGCTCGCCGAGGACGACGCCGACGGGCGCCCCTTCGGCTTCGCCCCTCACTCCGGCTATCAGCGCCTCGCGGCGGGCCCCTCCTTCGTCGTCGCCGATACAGGCCCGCCGCCGCCCGGCCGCTACAGCCATGACGCCCATGCGGGCTGCCTCTCCTTCGAGATGAGCGCGGGCCGCTCGCGCCTCGTCGTCAATTGCGGCACGACCCGCATCTTCGGCCCGGACTGGGAGGCGGCGAGCCGCGCCACCGCCGCCCATTCGACACTGGTGCTCGACGACACATCCTCGGCCCGCATCGTCCGCAGCCCCGTTTCCCGCGCGCTTCTCGGCGCCCGCACCATGGAAGGCCCGACCCGCGTCGAGAGCCGGCGCAATGAGAATGAACTCGGCCTCTGGCTCGAGGCGAGCCATAACGGCTATGAAAAGCGCTATGGCCTCGTCCACAAGCGCCGGCTCTTCCTTTCGGCGGCGGGCGAGGAACTGCGCGGCGAGGATGTGCTCTTCCTCGCCGAGGCGCCGAAGCGGACCTTCCCCTGGCAGCGCGCTCTCCGGCAGCAGAAGCCCGAAGACCCCGCCTTCGCCATCCGCTTCCATCTCCACCCGGATGCCCGCGCCTCGCTCGCCCATGATGGTGCGAGCGTGCTGGTGCGGCTGCCCAATGGCGAGGGATGGCAGTTCCAGGCGAGAACGCAGAGCGGCGAACCCGCCATCTCGATAGAGGAAAGCGTCTATCTCGGCGCGGGCGACGCCACCCGCCGCTCCGAGCAGATCGTCGTTTCCGGGGCGGTTTTCCGGGGCGATGCCAGGGTCAACTGGGCCTGGCGGCGGCTTTCGGGCCGGAATCCGGGCGGCGCGAAGCCGGCCGCCGGGACGGCGGCGCCGGTTCTTCCCGACCTCGACCCGGCCGAAACGGCGCCGGAAGACTGAAGCCGGAACCCCGGAGACAGATACGAAACCTTGCCGCCAACCTTGGCGGCCGAAGGCTTTTCGTGCTATCGCGCGGGCACCAGCCCCCTCCCAGCCGAAAAGAGCCCGCCCATGTCCGTTTCCGCGAAACCCGCCCCCAAATCCGCCGACCTCCAGCCCGTGCGCCGCGCGCTGCTCTCCGTCTCCGACAAGACGGGGCTCGTCGAATTCGCCACGGCGCTTCATGAAGCGGGGGTCGAGCTCGTCTCGACCGGCGGCACCTCGAAGGCGATCGCGGCGGCGGGCCTGCCGGTGAAGGATGTCTCCGACCTCACCGGCTTTCCCGAAATGATGGACGGACGGGTGAAGACGCTTCACCCGAAGGTGCATGGTGGCCTCCTCGCGGTCCGCGACGATGCCGAGCACAGGGCGGCCATGGAGGCGCATGGCATCGGGGCGATCGACCTTCTCTGCGTCAACCTCTACCCCTTCGAGGCGACGGTGGCGAAGGGCGCGGCTTACGAGGAATGCGTCGAGAACATCGACATCGGCGGGCCGGCCATGATCCGCGCGGCGGCGAAGAACCACGCCTATGTCGCGGTCATCGTCGAGGCGGCGGACTACGCTTCCGTGATCGGCGAGATCAAGGCGAAGGGCGGCACCACTTCCGCGCTGCGCAAGCATCTCGCCCACAAGGCCTATGCGCGCACCGCCGCCTATGACGCGGCGATCTCCAACTGGTTTGCAGAAACGCTCAAGGACGACGCGCCCGAATGGCGCGCCTTTGGCGGCCATCTCCGCCAGACCCTGCGCTATGGCGAGAACCCGCACCAGATCGCGAGCTTCTATGTGACCGGCGAGAACCGCCCCGGCGTCTCGACCGCGACCCAGCTTCAGGGCAAGGAGCTTTCCTACAACAACATCAACGATACGGATGCGGCCTTCGAACTCGTTGCCGAGTTCGATCCGAAGGCGGCGCCCGCCATCGCCATCATCAAGCACGCGAACCCCTGCGGCGTCGCCATCGGCGCCTCGCTCGCCGATGCCTATCGCAAGGCGCTCGCCTGCGATCCCGTTTCGGCCTTTGGCGGCATCATCGCCGCGAACCGTCCTCTCGACGGGGAGACGGCCGAGGAGATCGCGAAGATCTTCACCGAAGTCATCATCGCGCCCGACGCCGACGAGGATGCGCGCCGCATCATCGGCGCGAAGAAGAACCTCCGCCTGCTGATCACCGGCGGCCTGCCCGATGCGGGCGCACCGGGCCTCAACGTGAAGACGGTCGCGGGCGGCCTTCTCGTCCAGTCGCGCGACAATGGCCGCGTCGATCTCCTCGACCTCAAGGTGGTGACGAAGCGCCAGCCCTCGGCGCAGGAACTCGCCGACCTCAAATTCGCCTTCCGCGTCTGCAAGCATGTGAAGTCGAACGCCATCGTCTATGTGAAGAACGGCGCGACGGTGGGCGTCGGCGCGGGCCAGATGAGCCGCGTCGATTCAGCCCGCATCGCCGCGCGCAAGGCGCAGGACGCAGCCGAGGCCGCCGGCGCGGCGGCGCCCGCGACGATCGGCTCGGTCGTGGCGTCGGACGCCTTCTTCCCCTTCGCCGACGGGCTTCTCTCGGCGGCGGAAGCGGGCGCGACGGCGGTGATCCAGCCGGGCGGCTCGGTGCGCGACGAGGAAGTGATCGCGGCGGCGGACGAGAAAGGCCTCGCCATGGTCTTCACCGGCATGCGCCACTTCCGCCACT
>NZ_DAOKYX010000017.1:15351-34213 GCF_035325945.1 Parvibaculum sp. | reverse complement strand
GAGACCGGCGCTGATTCTCGCTACTCGATCGCGGTCGCGCGCTCTTCGCGCACGAAGAGCACCATGATGATGCCCGCCACGATGAGCGGCACGACGACCATGAGACCGATGCGCTGGCTGCCGCTCCAGGCGGTGACGACACCGATGAGAAGCGGCGCGACGAAGGTCGTCGCCTTTCCCGCGAGCGAATAGAGGCCGAAGAACTCCGTCATCATCTCGACGGGCGCGATGCGGGCGAGCATCGTCCGGCTCGACGAGATGGTCGGCCCCGCCATCAGCCCGAAAAGCCCGACGGTGACGAGGAAAGCCTGCTCCGGCAGCGTGCTGAACGCCTTGGCGTCGGCCGCGACCGGCACATGGATGAAGAAGAAGATCTGTTCCCGGTCGAAGGAGATGAGGGCAAGGAAGGTGACGACGGCGCCGATGAGCGACCAGACGAGCGTCGCCTTGGAGCCGAAGCGCTGATCCGTCCAACCGCCGACAAAGGCGCCGAAGGCCGCGAAGAGCGTAACCCATATGCCATAGACCGCCATCTCCATCGCGCCCCAATGGAAGATCGACGCGGCGAGGATGCCGCCGAAGATGAAGATCGCATTCATCCCGTCATAGAAGGCCATGCGCGAAAAGAGATAGAGCGCGACATTGCGGAAGTGCCACGCCTTGCCGATGGTGTGGATCAGGCGCTTCAGACCCGCCCTCGCCGCCTGCGCGCGCGAAAGTCCCCGGCGCGGCTGATCGGGAACGACGAGAAGAAGCGGCAGCATGAAGACGAGGAACCAGAGGCCGGAGATCGGGCCGACGATGCGGTCCGTCTCGTGAGCCTCCTTCGACAGCCCGAAAAGCGGCGCCTCGGGAATGAAGGGGGCATGGACGAGCCCCGGAAGCTGGAGCGTGATCAGCACCGCGACGAGAGCCACGATTGCGGCAAGCTGGCCGACGCCGATGCCGATGCCGGAGAGAAGACCGATCCGCCGTTCGGATGCGATGGTCGGCAACATGGCGTTGGCGAAGATGATGGCGAACTCCATGCCGACCGAAGCGACGATCAGCGACACCATGATCGGCTCGACCGGCACGCCGGGAACCGCGATCCAGAGGCCGAAACATCCGGCCACGCAGATGAGGGTGAAGAACAGGATCCACGGTTTGCGCGGGCCCGCAGCATCCGCTATGGCGCCGAGAAGCGGGCTCGAAAGCGCGATGACGATGCCCGCGATCGCCTGCGTGTAGCCCCACACCGCCTGCCCATGCACGGGATCGCCGACGACCGTCGCGCTGAAATATGGCGCGAAGAGAAAGATGGTGACGAGCGAGAAATAGGGCTGGTTCGCCCATTCGTAGCAGACCCAGGCCGCCTGGGCGAGATTGGAGGCGGGTTCGCCCCGGGACGCTTGCTCGCTCAATTTCCGGTTTCGCCCTTTCTAGTCGATCGCATCGGACCGCTGTTCGCGCACGAGGAGCATGCCGGCAAGACCGATCAGCATCAGGACGAGGATCGAGGCGAAGCCGATGCGCTGGCTCTGGAAGTAGGAGGTGGTGAAGCCGACGAGTTCCGGCCCGAGAAAGGCCGTCGCCGTGCCCGAAAGCGCGTAGAGGCCGAAGAACTCCGACATCTTCGAGACGGGCGCGATGCGGGCGAGCATGGTGCGGCTGTTCGCATAGGCCGCCGTGATGCAGACGGCGACGATGAGAACGACGATGAGATAGGCAAGCTCGGGCGCGGTGCGGAAGAAGGGCAGATCCCAGATCGGCGGGCTCGCCGGATCGTAAGGCAGGAAGAAGAACATCGACGTCGGCGTCATCGAGACGGCGAGGACGATGCCGATCGAGGTGCCGCCGATGGAGACGAGGATCGCGCGCTTCGAGCCGAACGTGTCGTCGAGCCAGCCGCCGAAGAACCCGCCGCCGACGGCGAAGATCGAAAGCACGATGCCGTAGATGGTGAGCGTCAGCGCGTTCCAGTGGAAGACGCCCGCCGCATAGACGCCGCCGAAGATGAGCACGGCCGTCTGCCCGTCATTGAAGAACATGCGCGCCACGAGATAGGTGGCGACGTTCCGGTAGTGCCTGATCTGGCGCACCGTCCTGAAGACGCGCCTGATGCCGTCCATCACCGCCTTGCGCTTGTGGATGCGGCCCTTGGGCTTCACGTCCGGCGTGAAGAAGAGGAGCGGCATCGTGAAGACGAGAAGCCAGATCGCGGTCAGAGGCGCGGAGATGCGGCTGTTCTCGTGCTGCGAGACGTCGATGCCGAATAGCGCCTTCTCGGGAATGAAGCTCCAGTCCACATGGCCGGGCAGCATGAAGGCATAGAGAAGGAAGCAGAGGATGATGAGCGCGCCCGCATTGGCAAGCGCAAGCGCGAGCCCCGAGAGAAAACCGATGCGCTCATGCGGTGCGACGGTCGGCAGCATCGAATTGTGAAAGACCTCGGAGAAGGAGAAGGCGACCGAGATCGTGATGAAGAGAAGCGCGATCTGGAAGATCGAGAGCCCCGCTCCGCCCGGCAGCGCCCACCAGAGCGCGAAGATCGCCGGCACCATGATGGCGACGAAGGCGATGAGCCAGGGCTTCCTCCGCCCGCCCGTATCGGCGATGGCGCCGAGGATCGGGCCGAAACAGGCGATGATGAAACCGGCGATGCCGTTGATATGGCCCCAGATCGCCTGGCCCCTGACCGGATCGCCGACCACGGTGCTCGAGAAATAGGGCGCGAAGATATAGATCGTGACGATGATGACGTACGGATCGCGCGCCCACTCGAAAAGCGCCCAGCTGAACTGACCCTTGGCGTCGGCCGCCTTGTGGCCGGAAGCCGAAAGGCCACGGGATGCCCCGTCAGGAGCGCCTGACGGCGCGCCGTCCTCCGCCACATCGTTCACTGCGTTCACGAAACACCCTCCCCGGCGCGGCGCGACAGCACGGCATTTGTCGTGAGGGATGCGCGCATGCAGCCCCGCCATGCCTTGCCGCTATCGCGTGCAGGATTGGAGCATAAAGGCCGGGAGCATGGAAGGGTTGCGGGCGCGCAAACGGCAAATTGCGCCGCGCGGGGCGAGCGTGGCGCCTCAGGCGGCGATGCCGCAGCACTTCTTGTATTTCTTGCCGGACCCGCAAGGGCAGGGCTCGTTGCGGCCGACCTTCTCGACGCGGCGCGGCCGGGTGCCGCTGACGCCATCGACATAGTACCAGCGGCCGTCCTGCTTCTCGAAGCTGCCCGTCTCGTGATGGACGCGGTCCTGCCCGTTCTGGCGGAACAGCGCGACGAATTCCACATCGCCCTTCGTGTCGCCCTCGCCGCCGCCCGTGGTCGAGCGGATATGGAGGCCGGTCCATTCGCTGGAACGCGCCCATTCGGCCGCTGCCTCGCGGTCGAAATCGCCGCGCGTGCCGGGCAGAAGCGATTCTTCCAGATAGTCGATATTGCCGGTGGCGAAGGCCGAATAGCGCGAGCGCATCAGCGCTTCGGGCGTCGGCGCCGCCTTCTCGCCCGAAAGATAGGGGCCGCAGCAATCGGCGAAAGCCTTGCCGGACTGGCAGGGGCAGGTTTCGGGATTTGTCATTCGCTTCCCCCGCAAAAGGAAAAGCCGCCCGGCGGCGGCTTTACAGAGCGGCAAATCTGGAGCGGGCGAAGGGATTCGAACCCTCGACCCCAACCTTGGCAAGGTTGTGCTCTACCCCTGAGCTACACCCGCATCCATGAAAACAGCGGTGGCCGCTGTTCGTGAGGGCCGTGTTATGACCCATCGTCCCGGCCATTGCAAGAGGGCATTGCGCACCCTTTTCAGGCTTCCTGCGAGGGCTTGCCGCCCCGGCCCCTCCATGCCAGAAATCCCCCATGCCCGACAGCGCCCCGCCCCCGAAACTTCACGGTCCGGAAGCCTTCCTCGCCTGGCTCGATGCCCATGGTATCGCCCATGAGACACGGACGCACGAACCGCTCCACACCGTCGAGGAGGCCCGCGCCGCCCGCGCCCAGTGGGGCGCGCCCTGGACCGGCGGCGGCCATTGCAAGAACCTTTTCCTCAAGGACAAGAAAGGCGCGCTCTTCCTCATCGTC
Organism: Parvibaculum sp.; assembly: GCF_035325945.1. Lineage (GTDB taxonomy): Bacteria > Pseudomonadota > Alphaproteobacteria > Parvibaculales > Parvibaculaceae > Parvibaculum. The sequence continues at coordinate 30,153 of NZ_DAOKYX010000017.1, read as the reverse complement.
ACGCTCGAGGATCGCGAGCTGAAGCTCAACCGCCTCTCGAAGCCCCTTGGAAGCGCCCGGCTATCCTTCGCCAATGCCGATCTCATGTGGGAGAAGCTCGGCGTCCGTCCGGGCTCGGTCACGCCCTTCGCGCTGGTGAACGACAGCTCCTGCGAAATCCGCCCCGTGCTCGACGCGCCCATGCTCGAACATGACCGGCTCCACTACCATCCGCTCGAGAACACGGCCACCACCGCCATCGCCCGCGACGACCTTCTGCGCATCTTGCGTCTCACGGGCCATGAGCCGATGATCCTCGACCTCGTCGAAGCGCAGGAAGAAGCGGCGGGCTGAGGCTTGCCCGGTGCGGCTTTCTGCCGTTAAACCATTGTTTCCAAATAATGCAGGCCCCACATAGGGGAAGCTGACAGGCCGCCGCACGAGACGCGGCGCACGGGAAAGCAGGACATGGAACCCATTTTCGGAACGAAGCCGGGAGCGGCCGCGGCCCCTGCCGCCGCGCCGGGCGAGCTTATCAAAGACACGACGACGCAGACCTTCGCCGCCGATGTGCTCGACGCATCGATGAAGGTGCCCGTCATCGTCGATTTCTGGGCGCCCTGGTGCGGTCCGTGCCGGCAGCTCGGCCCCGTGCTCGAAAAGCTGGTGCTGGCCGCGCGCGGCGCGGTGCGCCTCGTCAAGATGAACATCGACGATTATCCCGAGGTCGCCCAGCAGCTTCGCGTCCAGTCGATCCCCGCCGTCTTCGCCTTCAAGAACGGTCAGCCGGTCGACGGCTTCATGGGCGCGCTGCCCGAAAGCCAGGTCCGCGCCTTCATCGAGCGGCTTGCGGGCGATGTCGGCCCCTCGCCCGCCGAGGAGCTGATCGAGGCCGGCCGCGCCGCCCTCGAGGCTGGCGATCTCTCCAGCGCCGCGCAGGCCTTTGCGCAGGCGATCCAGCTCGAGCCCGGCATTCCCGCCGCCGTCGCGGGCCTCGCGCGCTGCTATATCGAGAGCGGCGATTTCGACCGCGCCCGCCAGACGCTCGGCCTCGTGCGTCCCGACGCGAAGAACGACCCCGAAATCACGGCGGCCCTCGCCTCGCTGTCGCTCGCCGAGAAATCGGCCGATGCGGGCGACACCGCCGAACTCGAGGCCCGCATCGCGGCGAACGCCAGGGATCATCAGGCCCGCTTCGACCTCGCGCTCGCGCTCCATGCGCGCGGCGACCGGGAAGGCGCCGTCGATCAGCTTCTCACCATTGTCGGCTACGACCGCAAATGGAACGACGAGGCGGCGCGCAAGCAGCTCGTCGAATTCTTCGAGGCCTATGGCGCAAAGGACGAAGTGACCCTTTCGGGCCGGCGCCGTCTTTCCTCTCTCCTGTTCAGCTAGGCGAGGCCATGGCACCGACCGACCGCTATCGAAACATCGGCGATCTTCCCGCCTCGATCCCGGTCTTTCCGCTCGCGGGCGTGCTTCTGCTGCCGCGCACGCAATTGCCGCTCAACATCTTCGAGCCGCGCTATCTGCGGATGGTGGACGATGCGCTCAGGGGCGAGCGCATCATCGGCATGGTGCAGCCCGCCGACGAGGCGGCGATCGCCGCCTCCACCGACCCGCAGGCGAAGCCGAGGCTCGCCGAAGTGGGTTGCGCGGGCCGCCTGACCGCCTGGACCGAAACCGCCGACGGGCGCAACCTCATAACCCTCACCGGCATTGCGCGCTTCCGCATTACGGGCGAACTCGACGTGACGACGCCCTATCGCCGCTGCACGGTCGAGTGGGACGAATTCGCCGACGACCTCACGCCGGAATTCGGCGGTACCGAGGTGAGCCGCGACCGCCTGCTCGAAATCCTCAAGACCTATCTCGACAGGCACGGGCTTCAGGCCGACTGGCGCACCATCACGCAATCCTCCAACGAAGCTCTGGTGAACTCGCTCTCCGTCATCAGCCCTTATGGGCCCCGCGAGAAGCAGGCGCTGCTCGAGGCGAAGACGCTCGAGGACCGCAACCAGCTGCTCATCGCGCTCACCGAAATTGCGCTTCAGCAAACCTCGCCCAGCGAGACGACCGTCCAATAGGAAACCGACATGTCCGAAACGCGCGCCCCGGAAGTGGACCCCAAGCTTCTCGAAATCCTGGTCTGCCCCGTCACCCGAACGACGCTGCGCTACGATCGCGAGCGCCAGGAACTCATTTCCGACAAGGCGCGTCTCGCCTTTCCGATCCGCGACGGCATTCCGATCATGCTTGCGGAGGAAGCCCGTTCTCTCGACGACGAGCAGGCATGACCGGGCGGAGACGACGATGAGCGATCACGCGAGCGAGCGGCCCTGGCCGACGGAAATCAGGCTCAGAAAGGCCGAGCGGCTGCTTGAAGTCGCCTTCGAGGGCGGCGCGCGCTTTGCTCTGCCTGCGGAATATCTGCGCGTCGAAAGCCCCTCCGCCGAGGTGCAGGGCCACAGCGCCAGCCAGAAGCAGACCGTGCCCGGCAAGCGCAACGTGACGATCGAAGGCGTCGAGCCCGTCGGCAATTACGCCGTGCGCCTCATCTTCAGCGACGGCCACGACTCGGGTCTCTATACGTGGGAAACGCTCTACCGCCTCGGCCGCGAGCACGATGCAATCTGGGCGGAATATCTCGCCGCGCTGGAAGCCAAGGGCCTGAGCCGGGGCTGAGCCCCAACCTTGCGAAGAAGCCCCCTCAGACCGCCTCACCCCTGAGAAGACGCGGCAGATCGCCGATGACGCCGCCCGCATGGCGCATGAAGAGGCGCCGGAGCGGTCCGATCTCGTTGACGAGCCCGAGGCCGAGATCGCGCGCGAGGCGCAGCGGGCCGATATCGTTCGAGAAGAGACGATTGAGCCCGTCCATCATCAGCGACAGCGCCGTATTGTCGAAGCGCCGCCAGCGCTGATAGCGTTCCAGCACGTCGAGCGCGCCGATATCGAGCCCGAGACGCGCCGCATCCACCACCACTTCGGCGGCCGCCGCCACATCGCGCAGGCCGAGATTGAGCCCCTGGCCCGCGATCGGATGCACGCCATGCGCCGCGTCTCCGACAAGCGCGAGGCGCGGACGCACATATTCGCGCGCGAGCTGCAGATTGAGCGGATAGGACCAGCGCGGGCCGACCGGGCGGCACTGGCCGAGATAATCGCCGAAGCGGGCGCGCATCTCGTCGGCGAACGCCTTGTCGCCGAGCGCGAGGATGGCTTTCGCCATATCGTTCTTTTCGGTCCAGACGAGCGAGGCGCGGTTGCCGACCATGGGCAGAATGGCGAAAGGCCCGCCGGGGAGGAAATATTCCTGCGCCACGCCCTCATGCGGCAGCTCGTGCTCGACCGTCGTCACGATGCCCGTCTGGCCGTAATCCCAGCCGATGGTCCTGATGCCCGCCGCCTCGCGCGTCGGCGAGGGCCGGCCATCCGCGGCGAAGCAGAGCTTCGCATGAACGAGCGAGCCGTCGGAAAGCGTCGCGGTGACGCGCGCGCTCCCATATTCGACATGCCGCACGGCATTGGGCGCTATGAGCCGCACCAGCGGCTCCGCATCCACCGCCTTTTGCAGCGCGATCCGCGTATGCCGGTTCTCGATCAGATGGCCGAGCGGCTCGTCGCCGATCTCGGTGTGGTCGAAATGCAGGAAGAGCGGCGAGGCTCCTTCGCGCACGCGCCCGTCCGACACGATGATGTCGTTGATGGGCTGCATCTGGCCGTCGAGATATTTCGTGACGCCGATGCGCTCGAACATGCGGCAGGAGGCAAACGCGATCGCCGAGACGCGGCCGTCGAATCCGGCATCAGTGACCTTGGCCGGATCCTGCGCGTCGACAGCGGTGACGCTGAGGCCCCCTTGCGCGAGCGCGAGCGCCAGCGGCAGGCCGGCAAGGCCGCCGCCCACGATCAGAACATCGCTTTCATGAACCGCTTTCGTCATGCGCCAGAGCCTCTAACGGATGGGCTCCAAAGTCCAGCCCGCGCGGCGATTTGCCCTCCCCTTCAGGCCGCACTAGGCTTCGGAAAAACGAATGAAGAACGGGAGGCCGCCATGTCGAAAACTGCAGAAAAAACCGACCTCGATCTGCCCACCGGCGCACGCCTGACGGCGCTGGACGAGGACTATCGCGAAAATCTCTACACCGTGCTCGACCGCCTGCGGGCGGCGGCGCCCGTTCACCGCGATGCCGAACTCGGCCATGTCTTCGCCACCCGTCATGACGATGTGCGGGCCGTGCTCAGGGACCGCGAGCTTCTGGTCGATCCGCGCACCACGCTGCCGGACGACTATGTGCGCCTCTTCGTGCCGGACCTCGAGAGCGATGACTACAATCCGAGCATGCTCTTCCTCGACGACCCCGATCACAAGCGTCTGCGCGGCATCGTCTCGCAAGCCTTCAATCCGCGCTCGGTCGAGGCGATGCGGCCCCGCATCGAGGCGATCGCGGCCGAGCTTCTCGACGCGATGGAGGGCAAGAGCGAAGTTGACCTCATCGGCGCCTATGCCGCGCCGCTCCCCACCATCGTCATCGCCGAGATGCTCGGCGTCGCGCGCGAGGACCGCGCCGAATTCAAGCGCTGGTCGGACGACATCGTGCAGGCTTTCGATCCCCTGCGCAGCGAGGAGACGTCGCGCCGCATGGCCGCCTCGCAGGAGGCGATGCGCGCCTATTTCGTCGATGCGATCGCCGAGCGCCGCGCCCACCCGCGCGAGGATCTCATGAGCGAGCTCATCCGCGCCGAGGAAGAAGGCAACAGGCTCACCAATCGCGAAGTCCTCAGCATGTGCACGCTGCTGCTGACGGCGGGCAATGTGACGACGACCGATCTCATCGGCAACGGCATGTTCGCGCTTCTGACCCATCGGGGAGAACTCGACAAGCTGAGGGCCCGGCCCTCGCTCATCGTGAACGCGGTGGAAGAGATGCTGCGCTATGACAGCCCGGTGACCGATTCGGGCCGCCACGCCGCAAGGGACACCGTCGTCGGCGGCTGCCCGGTCGAGAAGGGACGCACCGTCACCACCTCGCTCGCCGCCGCCAATCACGATCCGGCCGTCTATCCCGATCCGCACCGCTTCGACATCGAACGCGCCGACACGCATCACCATTCCTTCGGCGGCGGCGTTCACATGTGCCTCGGCGCGCCGCTCGCCCGCCTCGAGGCGCAGATCGCCATTCAGGCGCTCATCACGCGCTTCCCCGCCATCGCGCTGGCCAAGGAAGCGCCGGTGCGCCGCCACCTGCCCGCCTTCCGCGGCTTTCAACGACTGGTCGTGACGCTGTGACCGCAAGCTGGAACGAAACGACGACGGCGCTTGAGTTCGGCCGCCTCTTCGAGGAAGGCAGGGCCGATCCGCGCGAGGTGACGGAATTCTTCCTCGACCGCGCCCGGAGGGATGATGCCGACGCCCGCGTCTATGCGCGGCTGACCGAGCGCCGCGCCATGGCCGAGGCCGAAGCGGCTTTCGACCGGGCAAGACGCGGCCTGCGCCGTCATCCGCTCGATGGCGTGGCCCTCTCCTGGAAGGATATTTTCGACAGCGCCGGCGACCCGACGCCCGCCGGCTCGCTCGCGCTCAAGGACCGCGTGCCCCCACATGACGCCGAGGTTCTTGCCCGCGCGACGCGCAAGGGCGCGGTCTGCCTCGGCAAGACCAACATGACCGAGCTCGCTTTTTCCGGCCTCGGCATCAACCCCGCCTATGGAACGCCCGCCAATCCCTTTGACGAGGCGATCGAGCGTGTGCCGGGAGGCTCCTCCTCGGGCGCGGGCGTCTCGGTATCGCGCGGGCTCGCCGCGGCGGCGATCGGCACGGATACCGGCGGCTCGGTGCGAATACCGGCCGCCTGGAACGGCCTTGTCGGGCTGAAGACGACGGCGGGCCGCCTGCCCCTCGCAGGCACCGTGCCTCTCTCGCCGACCTTCGACACGGTGGGGCCGCTCGCGCGCGATGTCGCCGACGCCGCCGCCCTTCTCTCGCTTCTCGACGGCACGAAGCCCGCCGATCTCGAGGGCGCCGATCTTGCGGGCAAGGTCTTCTGGCTTCCGGGCGGCGTCGCCTGGGAGGGGCTCGACGATGGCGTGGCGGGAGCGCTCGATCAGGCGATCCGCCGCCTCCTTCATGCAGGCGCGCGGATCGTCGAGCGCAAGCTCCCCGAACTCGATGAGATCGACGCGCTCGCCTGGGCGCCGGGGCGAAGCCGGCTCGTCGCCGAAGCCCATGCACTCTGGGCGGAGACGCTCGCCGCGCATCGCGATGAAATCTATCCGCCCGTCTTCGAGCGCGTCATGGCGGGCGCGGAATTCAGGGCCGCCGACATCACCCGCGCCGACATGGAACGCGCGGAGATAACGAAACGCTATCTCGCGCGGACGGCAGGCTTCGACGCGGTGCTGCTGCCCTCGGTCGCCATCATGCCGCCGCCCATCGCGGCGCTCGAAGCGGGCGGGCCCGATTATTTCGCCGCGAACCGCATGGCGCTCAGAAACACGACCATCGGCAACCAGCTCGGGCTCTGCGCGATCTCGCTGCCCGCGGGTTACGATCAGGCGGGCATTCCCGTAGGCCTCATGCTTCAGGCCGCTCCGCATACGGAGGAAGGCCTGCTCCGAACCGCGCATGCCGCCGAGCGGGCCTTGCGCTGACACCCATGAAAAAGCCCCGGAGTTTCCCCCGGGGCTTTGTCTTTCGGGTCACGCTTCTCAGCGTACCGGCGCCATCCGCGCGCGATCCTCGATCGCCCGCTTCTGGACATAGGAGAAGATCGCCTCGGCCTCCTCTTCGGAAATGAGATCGGCGAAGCTCGCCATGCCATTGTCCTTGAGCATGCCGCCGCGCACGATGTCCTGGAAGTGCTGACGCGTGTTCTCGTTCATGCGCCGGAGATCCGGCGTGATGCCGGGGCTCACCGCCATGGTGCCATGGCAGAAGGCGCAGTGCTGCTGGAACGAAACCTCGCCCTTGCGCACCGTCGCCTCGTCGGCGGTGAGCGGCGGCCAGGCCGGGATCGACTGGTCGCGGAGCGCGAGCTTCGGCAATTCGCCCGAGCCGCCGATCTTGAAGACGAGCAGGCGGCCGTCATTACCGTATTTCGCCGCCGCCGAGGTGCGCGCATCGCCGGAGGTGATGTTGACGCCACCCCAGCCCGCGAGCACGGCGATATATTGCTCGCCATCGACCATGTAGGTGACGGGCGGCGCGACGATGCCGGTCTGGATGTTCTGCTCCCAGACGCGCTCGCCGGTATCGGCCTTGTAGGCATAGAGATAGCCGTCGGCCGTTCCCTGGAAGACGAGATTGCCCGCCGTCGTCAGCACGCCGCCATTGAGCGGCGCGGGATACTCGACCTGCCACTTCACCTCGCCCGCGACCGGGTCCCACGCCTTGAGGAAGCCGTGGCTCGGCGGAATGTCGCCCAGTGCCTTGATCGCATCGATGAGGTCGGCGTAGTCGAGGCCGAGGTTCCACCAGTTCTTCTCGGCCGTGTAGTGGTGCTTCTCCTTCCACTCCTTTGTGAGCGCGTAATAGAGAGCGAGATCCTGCGCCGGAATGTAGACGAGGCCCGTCTTCGGGTTGAAGGCCATCGGATGCCAGTTATGCGCGCCATTGGCCGAAGGCTGGACCCACTGGCCGACCTTGTCATAGGCGAGCGCGGGGTTCTCGACCGGCCGGCCGGTCTTCATGTCCACATGGCTCGCCCATGTCGTCACCGCATAGGGCTTTGCCGAGAGCAGTTCGCCCGTCTCGCGGTCGAGAACGTAGAAGAAGCCGTTCTTCGGCGCATGCATGAGCACCTGGCGCTTCTTCCCATCGATGGCGAGATCGGCAAGGATGATGGGCTGGGTCGAGGTGTAGTCCCAATTGTCGCCCGGCGTTTCCTGATAGTACCACTTCATGCGGCCGGTATCGGGATCGAGCGCGATGATCGAGGAGAGATAGAGGTTGTCGCCGCCGCCCGGAGAACGGATGGCGCGCGTCCAGGGCGAGCCGTTGCCCGTGCCGACATAGAGCGTGTTGAGCTTGGGATCGAAGACCATCGAGTCCCAGGCCGTTCCGCCGCCGCCGATCTTCCACCACTCGCCGCCCTTCCATGTCGGAATGGCCTTTTCGAGTTCGGGGTTCTCGACCGGCTTCGAGGGATCGCCGGGCACTGTGTAGAAGCGCCAGACCTCGGCGCCCGTCTCCGCGTCATAGGCGGTGATATAGCCGCGCACGCCATATTCGGCGCCGCCATTGCCGATGATGACCTTGCCGTTGACGATGCGCGGAGCGCCCGTCGAGGTGTAGGGCGCGCCGGGAACGGTGTTTACCTTCCAGACGATCGAACCGTCCTTCGCGTCGAGCGCGAAGAGGTGCCCGTCGAAGCTCGCCACATAGACGCGGCCCTTCCACACGGCGACGCCGCGGTTGACGACGTCGCAGCAGCCATAGCGGCCCCACTCGCCGGGCACTTCCGGATCGAAGCGCCAGAGTTCCTTGCCCGTGCGCGCATCGACGGCGATGGTCACGCCCCAGGTGAGCGTGGTGTAGATGACGCCGTCGACGACGATGGGCGAGGCTTCGAGGCCGCGCGTCGTATCGGTATCGAGGGACCAGGCAAGAGCGAGCTTGGAGACGTTCTTGTCGTTGATCTGGTCGAGCGGCGAGAAGCGCTGCTCGTCGAAGGTGCGGCCATGCTGCATCCAGTTGCCGGGTTCGCTGTCGGCATTGATGATACGCTGCTGATCGACGTCGGCGAGAGGCCGCGAGGTCGCTTGCTCCGTGGCCGGAACATTGCCGCCCGGCAGCTGCTCGCCGGCCGCCACCGTCTTCTCCGGTTCCGCGCCGCGCTCGCCGCCGGCCATGAACTGCCATCCGACCGCGATGACAAGCGCCACTGATGCCGCGACGCTGACTGCCGCGGGCCACCTGTTCGATGGTTGGGCCATTTCCTCCCCGTCCCTGTTCGTTTCCCCATGTCCTGCCTTGCGGCAGAATGCGGAAGGCTTTCTTCGGCCTCCTCTGCACGGGCGGAAGCTTAACGGAAGGCCCCGCGCCGCGAAAGACGCCGGGCGCACCGGCTGCGGCTCTTTCCGCCCGCGAACGCATAATGAATGTGCAGTTGCGTCTGTATGCATAAAAAATGTGCAAGAAGTTGCGGCGGTGCACCCGACGAAATGGCGGCTGCGCCAAAAGAACTATTCAGATCAACAGCTTGCGGGAGCAGCCCAACCCGGCACGTTTCTTGAGAACCACCTTGCAGGCGGCGCCCCGCGCCCTGACGCGCAAGCCGTGGGGCGGCGCCTCGGAGCCGGGACCCAGGGCCCGGCAACAATGGAGAAAAGGATGACTGTGAAGGGATATGCATCGGGAGCCTGGCGAAGGCTGCCCCTCGGAGCCTCGGCGGCCGCGCTCGCGCTCCTCGTTTCCGCAGGCCAGGCCTTCGCGGAAGAGGCCCCGAAGATCGACACCGGCTCGACCGCCTGGATGATGACATCCACGGCCCTCGTGCTGCTGATGACCATTCCCGGCCTCGCCCTCTTCTATGGCGGCATGGTCCGCAAGAAGAACGTCGTGGCCATGACGGCGCAGAACTTCGTCATTGCCGCGCTCGTCACGGTGCTCTGGACGGTGATCGGCTACTCGCTGGCCTTCCGCGATGGCGGCGCGCTGCAACCCTATATCGGCGGCTTCGACCGGGCCTTCCTCAAGGGGCTCACGGTGGGCGCGGTTTCGGGCGCCATTCCCGAAAGCGTCTTCATGGTCTTCCAGATGACCTTCGCCATCATCACCCCGGCGCTCATCACCGGCGCCTTCGCCGACCGCATGAAGTTCTCCTCCCTCCTCGCCTTCATGTCGCTCTGGCTCATCTTCATCTATGCGCCGGTCGCCCACTGGGTCTGGGGCGGCGGGTTTCTCGGCACGGCGGGCGTTCTCGACTTTGCCGGCGGCACGGTGGTCCACATCAATGCGGGCATCGCCGGCCTTGTGACCTGCCTCGTCCTCGGCCCGCGCAAGGGCTACGGCCATGAAAACATGGCGCCGCACAATGTCGTGCTCACCATGATCGGCGCCTCGCTGCTCTGGGTCGGCTGGTTCGGCTTCAATGCAGGCTCGGAACTCGCGGCCGATGGCAGGGCGGGCTTCGCCTTCATCGTCACCCAGATCGCGACCGGCATGGCGGCCCTCTCCTGGATGTTCGCCGAATGGTTCGTCCACAAGCGGCCGACGCTGCTCGGCCTCTGCTCGGGCGCGGTCGCGGGCCTCGTCGCCATCACGCCGGCCTCCGGCTTCGTCGATCCAACGGGCGCGCTCTGGATCGGGCTTGCCGCCGGCGTCATCTGCTTCATCGCCTCGACCAATGTGAAGCGGGCGCTCGGCTATGACGACGCGCTCGACGTCTTCGGGGTCCACTGCGTGGGCGGCATCGTCGGCGCGGTCCTCACCGGCGTCTTCGCGACCATGGCCGTGACCGGCGCGACCTCGCCCGTCGGCGGCATCGATGGCAATTGGGGGCAGGTCCTCACCCAGATCGAGGGCATCCTCTACACGCTCGTCTGGTCGGGTATAGGCACCTTCGTGCTGCTGATGATCGTGAAAACGGTCTTCGGTCTCAGGGTGTCGCCGCAGGAGGAAATCGAGGGCCTCGACATCAATCTCCATGGCGAGACGGTGCAATAGGAACGGCCAGCGGAGGCCACTCGCCCCAAAGGTTAACGATATTCTGAGGAATTGCTTCCAATTGTGTGGATAAAGCCCGAAGATTCCACAGATTTCTCCACCGATGGGGACCGGGCAAGCATCTGGACCGGCTCCAAGTGCCCCGGTAAGATTAAATGGTGCGCCGAAGCAGGTTGCTTCGGCGCTTAACCATGCCGCGGCACGAGCCCGCCGGTTGGAGATGCTTGCGCCCTCATGTCCGCGAACGACCTGACCCATAACCGCTTTGCGGACCTGCCGGATTCTCCCTTCCCCCGCCTCAACGAGCTGATCGAGGGGCTGAGCCCGGGCAAGCCGCCGATCGTCATGTCGCTGGGCGAGCCGCAGCACCCCTTCCCGGCCTTCGTCTCCGAGACCATCGCCGCCCATGCGAAGGAATTCGGCAAATACCCGCCCATAGCCGGGACGCCCGATTTCCGCGCCGCGGTCGCCGCCTGGCTCGGACGGCGCTACGGCCTCGGCCCCGACGTGATCGGGCCGAAGAGACCGCTCGATCCCGACCTTCAGATCCTGCCGGTGAACGGCACGCGCGAGGCGCTTTTCAACGTCGCCTTCGTGGCGACGCCGCTCGCCAAGGCGGGCCAGCGCCCGGCGATCCTGATGCCGAACCCCTTCTATCAGTGCTACGCGGCAGCAGCCCTTGCCGCGGGCGCCGAGCCCGTCTATGTCGCCGCGACGCGCGAAACGGGCTTCCTGCCGGATTTCGCGGGCCTGCCGGAAGAACTTCTGGCGCGGACGGCGATGATCTATTTCTGCTCGCCCGCCAATCCGCAGGGCGCGGTGGCAAGCCTCGACTATCTGAAGGAACTGATCCGGCTCGCGCGCCGGCACGGCATCCTTCTCGCAATCGACGAGTGCTACGCCGAAATCTATGACCGCGAGCCGCCTTCGGGCGCGCTTCAGGCGGCGCTCGAAATCTCGAACCCGGATGGCGAGGTTTTCGACAACATCGTCGTCTTCCATTCGCTGTCCAAGCGGTCGAGCCTTCCGGGCCTGCGCTCGGGCTTCTGCGCGGGCGGCCGCGACTTCATGATCCGCTTCCGCAACTTCCGCAATGTCGGCGCGCCGCAGGTGCCGCTGCCGATCATGGCGGCCTCGGCGGCCGCATGGAGCGAGGAAACCCACGCCGCCGAAAATCGCGAGCGCTACCGCCGCAAGATCGACATGGCCGAGCGCATTCTCGGCAATCGCTTCGGCTTCTATCGTCCGGCGGGCGGCTTCTTTCTCTGGCTCGATGTCGGCGATGGCGAGCAGGCGGCCCGCGAACTCTGGGCGCGGGGCGGCGTGAAGGTCTTGCCCGGCAAGTATCTCTCGCGCGAAGATTCGCTCGGGCGCGTCAGCAATCCGGGCGCCGCCTATATCCGCGTCGCACTGGTCGAAAGCGAGGCTGCGACGGAAGAAGCACTGACGCGCATGGCGGAGGTTCTGTGATCGGCGCTGCCGCACGCGGACGGGCGCCGAAACCGAAGGCGACAAGGAAGACGTCGAAACGGCCGGCGTCCGGTGGTTGGAGGACGGGAGTGAGGATCTGGGCTAACCCGCTCGCCTATCTGCCCATGGGCGTGCGGCTCTTCCTGAGCCGCCGGCTGGAGGAAGCCGCGGGCCTCGCGCTCATTCTTTTCGCGCTTTTCGGCCTCGTCGCGCTGCTGAGCTGGTCCCGCCACGATCCGAGCCTGAACAACGCGACCGGCATGCCGCCGCAGAACTGGATGGGCATGCCCGGCGCCTATGGCTCCGACATTCTTCTCCAGACGCTCGGCCTCGGCTCGCTCGTCTTTCTCATTCCGCCGGCTGCCTGGGGCGTGCGGCTCATTCGCCACGACATGCCGCCGCGCCTCGTGCTGCGCGTCGCCTCCTGGCTTCTCGCGACGCTCTTCGCCGCCGCCTTTCTCGGCACGCTGCCGCTTCTCCAGATCTGGGCGCTGGCGCCCGGCCTCGGCTTTGGCGGCGTGCTGGGCGATGCGCTTTCCGCGCTCGGCCGCGGCCTCTTCTCGCCCTTCATCGGCATCGGGCTTTCCTATGCGCTGACGGCGCTCATCACCGCGCCCATCGCGGGCTTCCTCGCACTTTATGCCGCCGATCTCGAAATCGCCGACATCCGCGCCTTTGCCCGCCGCGCCGCCTTCTGGTCGCGCGAGGAAGGGGGCGACGAAGAGGATGACGAGGAACTGAGCTATCCGCTCCGCCGCCGCCGCCGCGACGAAACACAACTCGAAGGAAGCGGTTCGGGCAAGCGGGGCTCGTCTCCCCGGCGCCCCGATGTCGAACCGAGCCGCCTTCGCGTTCTCGCCTGGACGGTTGGCGACTTCGTCACCGACTGGCGCGACCGTCTCATGCGTCAGGGCGAATATGCCCCGCTTTCGGCGGAGGAAATCGCTGAGGCGCGGATGCGCGGCGGCTTCGGCCGGCGCATGGCCGCGGACGATGAACAGATCCCGGATGACGAAGAATTCGAGGAGGAGCGCCCCGCCCGCCGCAGGACCGCGGCCGAGCGGATGGAGCCGAAGCTCGAGCCCAAATCGGCGCTGCGCGTGAGCCGCACCGCGCCCAAGGCTGCCAAGCCCTCCAAGCGCGCCGCGAAGGAAGCGCAGCCCTCCCTCGCCCTCGAGCCCGCAAGCGACTACCAGCTTCCGCCGCTGAACCTGCTGGCCAAGCCGAAATCGATCGGCGGCGCGGCCGCGATGACCGACGAGGCGCTCGAGCAGAATGCGCGCCTGCTCGAATCCGTGCTCGACGATTTCGGCATCAGGGGCGAGATCATCAATGTGCGGCCGGGCCCCGTTGTCACGCTTTATGAACTCGAACCGGCGCCCGGCATCAAATCCTCGCGCGTCATCGCGCTCGCCGACGACATCGCCCGCTCGATGAGCGCGGTGTCGGCGCGCGTCGCGGTCGTGCCGGGCCGCAACGCCATCGGCATCGAGCTTCCCAATGCGAAGCGCGAAATGGTGTTCCTGCGCGAGCTTCTCGAAACGGCCGATTACGAGAATGCGAGTTCGAGGCTCACGCTCGCGCTCGGCAAGAATATCGGCGGCGAGCCCGTCGTCTCCGATCTCGCCCGCATGCCCCATCTCCTGATCGCGGGCACCACGGGCTCCGGCAAATCGGTCGGCATCAACACGATGATCCTGTCGCTGCTCTACCGGCTCTCGCCCGAGCAGTGCAAGCTCATCATGATCGACCCGAAGATGCTCGAGCTTTCCGTCTATGACGGCATCCCCCATCTCCTCGCGCCCGTGGTGACGGAGCCCAAAAAGGCCGTCGTCGCGCTCAAATGGGTGGTCAAGGAGATGGAAGACCGCTACCGCAAGATGTCGAAGGTCGGTGTACGGAACATCGACGGCTACAACACCCGCGTCGTCGATGCCGCCGAACGCGGCGAGGTGCTGGTGCGCACCGTGCAGACGGGCTTCGACCGCGAGACGGGAGAGGCGATCTACGAGGAGGAGGAAATGGACCTCGCGCCCATGCCCTTCATCGTCGTCATCGTCGACGAGATGGCCGACCTCATGATGGTCGCGGGCAAGGAGATCGAGGCCGCCGTGCAGCGCCTCGCCCAGATGGCGCGCGCCGCCGGCATCCACATCGTCACCGCGACGCAGCGCCCCTCGGTGGACGTCATCACCGGCACGATCAAGGCGAACTTCCCGACCCGCATCTCCTTCCAGGTCACCTCCAAGATCGACAGCCGCACCATTCTCGGCGAACAGGGCGCCGAGCAGCTTCTCGGCCAGGGCGACATGCTCTACATGGCCGGCGGCGGGCGCATCCGCCGCGTGCACGGGCCCTTCGTCTCCGACGAGGAGGTCGAGAAGGTGGTGAACTTCCTCAAGAAGCAGGGCGTGCCCGAATATCTCGAGGCGATCACGGCCGAGCCCGAGGAAAACGGCGAAATGTTCGGCCTCGATGGCGAGGGGACGGGCGACGACCTCTATGACAAGGCGGTGGCCATCGTCGCCCGCGACAAGCGCGCCTCGACGAGCTACATCCAGCGCCGCCTCCAGATCGGCTATAATCGCGCCGCAAGGCTCATCGAGCTTATGGAAGAACAGGGCGTGGTGAGCCCGCCCAACCATCAGGGCAAACGCGAGGTTCTCATCGGAGAGCACTGAGGG
>NZ_DAOKYX010000017.1:0-15251 GCF_035325945.1 Parvibaculum sp. | reverse complement strand
GGAGACAAAACTGCGGCTTCGCGGCCACAGTCAGGGGCGGAAGACCGAATGGCAAGCCTTCCGCCACCATCCGCCGCAGGGCCGCCATGCGCCTTTCTTCATTTTGCCACAAAGGGCCAACATGTTTTGCCTTATGAGAAACCTCGACCATAGCAGGCGCATGCGGCAGATGATGCTCGCCGCCGCGGCCCTTGTCGGCATCGGCGTTCTCGCGCTCGCGGTCATGACGGCAACGGTGACACACGCCCATGCGGCGCAGACACAGGCTGCACGAACGCTCACCGACGCCGACAGGGCCGATCTCGACCGCATCAGCGCCTATCTCACGGGCCTCACCAATCTCCAGGGCAATTTCCTGCAGGTCGGGCCCGACGGATCGGTGACGGAGGGCAAGTTCTATCTGCGCCGTCCCGGCCGGCTGCGCTTCGAATATGCGCCGCCGACCAAACTCCTCGTCGTCGCGGACGGCACCTGGGTTGCGGTGAAGGACGGGTTTTCCGCCGTTCAGCGCTATCCCATCGGCTCGACGCCGCTCGGCATCCTGCTCGACAAGAATGTGAACATCGCCGAAGAGGTGGAAGTCCGCTCCGTCGAGCGCCAGCCCGGCGTGCTGCGCGTGACCGTCGCCGATCGCGGCCGGAATGCGGCGGGCGAGCTGACCCTCGTCTTCGACGAGCCCAACCTCCAGCTTCGCCAATGGGTGGTGACCGACGCGCAAGGGCTCCAGACAACCGTCGCGCTTCGCAACACCCAGTCCGGCCTTCGTGCCGACAATTCGCTTTTCGTCCTCAAGGACGAGCAGCGCCCGGGCATGCGCAATCCGCAATAGCACTCATTTCCCGGACGGGTTTGGCCGATTTTTGCCCGGAAAATGGGCACTTTTGGCGATTCACGTGACTTTCGGGCGCATTTTGCCGCCCCGCCTTGACCACTCCCCGGGGGGTCGTGGTAGCTCTTGAGGGCATGACCAGAAAGTTTTCCAGACGCCCGGTCGTCGGCGTGCCCTGCGACGTCAAACTGCTGGGAGCACACCCGTTTCATGCCGTTGGTGAGAAATACATCGCCGCGGTCGAGGGTGGCGCTCACACCAAGCCAGTCCTGCTTCCCGTTCCGCGCCTCTCCGATGGCGGCTTCGATCTCGAACGCGAACTGGATGAGATTTTCGCCCTTTGCGACGGTATTTTTCTCACCGGCTCGCTCTCGAACGTCCATCCGAGGAATTATGGCGGCACGGACCCGCGCGAAGGCGTGCTGCTCGACGAGCAACGCGACGCGCTGACGCTCGATCTGATCCGTGCTTCCGTCGCGCGCGGCGTTCCGATCTTCTGCGTCTGCCGTGGCTTTCAGGAAATGAACGTCGCGTTCGGCGGCACGCTGCATCAGCACTTGCAGGAAACCGAAAGCGAAAAGGGCTACGCGCCCCGCTTCGATCACCGCGAGCAAAAGGACGATCCGCTCGACGTGCAATACGGCCCCGCCCATGAGGTGGAGTTGACGCCGGGTGGCATTTTCGAGAAGATTCTCGGCACACGGACGATCAGCGTGAACTCGCTGCACGGCCAGGGAGTTGCGCGCGTTGCCGACGCCCTCGCCGTCGAAGGGCGGGCACCGGACGGTACGGTGGAGGCGATGAGCGTGAGGGATGCCCGCGCCTTCGCACTTGGCGTGCAGTGGCATCCCGAATGGAAATATTGGGAAAACCCGGTTTCGCAGAAATTGCTCCGGGCCTTTGGTGACGCGGTGCGCGAGGCCGCTTCGGTGCGTGATACGGAGGGTCGCTGACCTTCACGCCGGATCATCGCACCGGAATTCAATCGTGATGAGCGCGATCTTCTCGCAGACTTGCTTTCGCATATTCGGGTCGCGCCGGACAAAATGGAAAGAAATGGTGTCCCATGGTGACGGGGAACGAAACCGTCAATAACAAGGACGATCTGGTCAAATGGCTTAAGGACCGGCGCATTACGGAAGTCGAAGTGATGGTGTCGGATATGGCCGGCATCGCACGCGGCAAGATCCTTCCGACAAGGAAATTCATCTCGGGCCTGACGGAGCGCACGCTGCGCCTGCCGGAATCGATTTTCGGCCAGACAGTGACGGGCGACTTCATCGACAGCCCCGTGCTCTCCGATACGGAACCCGATATCGTTCTCGATCCCGATCCGCGCACGGTCCGCATCGTGCCCTGGTACGATGAGCCGACGGCGCAGATCATCTGCGAGGCGAATTATCGCGATGGTACCCATGTGCCGATCGCGCCGCGCAACGTGCTGAAGCGGGTGCTGGCTCTCTATGAAGAGAAGGGCTGGCAGCCGGTCGTCGCGCCGGAAATCGAGTTCTATCTCGCGGCAAAGAACATCGACCCCGACTATCCGCTCGAGCCGCCTGTCGGCACCAACGGACGGCGCGAGAACGCGCGCCAGTCCTACGGTATCGACGCGGTGAACGAGTTCGATCCCATCTTCGAGGACATGTATGATTTCTGCGAGGCGCAGGACCTCGACATCGATACGCTGATCCACGAGTCGGGCGCGGCGCAGGTCGAGATCAATTTCGATCACGGCGAGGCGCTCGAGATCGCCGATCAGGCGTTCCTCTTCAAGCGCACCATGCGCCAGGCGGCGCTGAAGCACGGCATCTACGCCACCTTCATGGCCAAGCCCTATGAGGGCGAGCCCGGCAGCGCGATGCATATTCACCAGTCGGTGGTCGATGTGGAGAGCGGCGACAATCTCTTCGCGACGAAGCAGGGCCGCGACACCAAGCTCTTCCTGTCCTACATCGCGGGCCTTCAGAAGCATCTCGCCGGCGCGATGCCGCTCATCGCTCCGAACGTCAACTCCTACCGCCGCATCGTCCGCGACCTCGCGGCCCCCATCAACACGCATTGGGGCCACGAGAACCGGACGGTGGGCCTGCGGATTCCCGAGGCGAAGCGCGCCGGGCGCCGCGTCGAGAACCGCGTGCCGGGCGCGGACTCGAACCCCTATCTCGCCATCGCCGCCTCTCTTGCCTGCGGCTATATCGGCATGATGGGCGATCTCGTGCCGACCAAGGAGATGAAGGGCAACGCCTATGAATCGAAGCGCTATGCGCTGCCGCGCCATCTTCTCGACGCGCTCGACCATCTGCGTTCGGCGAGCGAGCTGAAGGAAATCCTCGGCCACGACTTCGTGCAGGTCTATCTCGACGTGAAATACACCGAGCACGAGGCCTATCAGCAGGTCATCTCGGCCTGGGAGCGCGAGCACCTGCTACTGAACGTGTGAAGCGATACCGGCAGGCTCGCGCCGTCACCCGGACACGATCCGGGATGACGCGCGCGAGACTCGCCTCGCCGCCACGATTTCACTAGAATGAGCGCATGTCTCGCAGAGGTTTCCATAACAGCCGCCGCCAGAAGCGCGATCTTCTGATCCTCTGCGCGCGCATCGGCTACAACCCATAGAACCGCTCCGGCGCGGTTCGCCGAACCGCTCTCGACTTTTCCGCATCTCGACCAATCTGAGTACGGAGCGATCCCATGTCGCAGACAGTTGCGAAATCGAATCAGACGAAACGCTGGCAGGAGATGGATGCCGCCCATCATCTCCATCCCTTCACCACGCATCACGACCTCGCCGCCAAGGGCGCGCGCGTCATCACCAATGCCAAGGGCATCTATCTCTACGACTCCGAAGGCCGCCGCCTCATCGACGGCATGGCGGGCCTCTGGTGCGTGCAGGTGGGCTATGGCCGCGAAGAGCTGGCGGAAGCCGGCTACAAGGCGCTGAAGGAGCTTTCCTACTACAACAGCTTCTTCCAGACGACGAACCCCTATACGGCCGAGCTTTCGCAGCGCCTCTCGGAAGTCACGCCGAAAGGCATCGACCGCTTCTTCTTCGCCAATTCGGGCTCGGAAGGAAATGACAGCGCGGTCAAGATCATCCGCTATTTCTGGAACCTTCAGGGCAAGCCGAAGAAGAAGATCTTCATCGCCCGCAAGAAGGCCTATCACGGCGTGACGCTGGCGGCCGCTTCGCTGTCCGGCATCTCGGCCATGCATCCGCAGGCCGACCTGCCGCTTCCGGGCTTCGTGCATATCGACTGCCCCTACTGGTATGGCGAGGGCGGCGACATGACGCCCGATGAATTCGGCCTCAAGACGGCGCGTGCGCTCGAGGAGAAGATTCTCGAACTGGGCGCCGAGAACGTCGCCGCCTTCGTGGCCGAGCCCGTGCAGGGCGCAGGCGGCCTCATCATTCCGCCCGCGACCTATTGGGCCGAGATCAACCGCATCTGCAAGAAATACGACGTGCTCCTTCATATCGACGAAGTCATCTGCGGCTTCGGGCGCACGGGCCAGTGGTTCGGCTCGCAGACCTTCGGCATCGAGGCCGACATGATCAACATGGCCAAGGGGCTCTCGTCGGGCTATCAGCCAATCGCCGCCGTGGGCCTCGGCCAGCGCGTCGGCGATGCGCTCTTCCATGCGAAGGACGAGTGGTCGCACGGCTTCACCTATTCAGGCCACCCGGTCGCCTGCGCGGTCGCGCTCGCCAATCTCGATGTGCTGCAGAAGGAACGTCTCGTCGAGAAGGTCGGCGGAGCGACGGGCGCCCACTTCCAGAAGAAGCTCGCCGAACTCAACGATCATCCGCTCGTCGGCGAGACGCGCGGCGTGGGCCTGCTCGGCGCGATCGAACTCGTGAAGAACAAGAAGACGCGCGAGAAATACCCTTCCGAACTCGATGTCGGCTATCGCTGCCGCGTCCACTGCTTCGAGAACGGTCTCGTCATGCGCGCCATCGGCGACACCATGGTGCTGAGCCCACCCCTCGTCATCACCGAAAGCGAGCTCGACGAGCTTTTTGCGCTGGCGCGGAAATGCATCGATCTCGTCGCCCGGGATCTCGGCGTGCTCTGATCTGTCCCGTTACGGCACGGATCAGGGCCGGATAGCGGACCTTTCCGGGCCCTGAAGCAGCGGTTTTCAAGGCCGATCCGGCGTCGCCACGCCCAATTTGGAATTTGTTAAAAGATCGCCCCGCCCCCCATTGAACCGGGGCGGGGCGAAACCTATCTACCTGCCATGAGGGCGGAGCGAATGCCCTTCAGGCGACCTGCCCCCCGCTCGCCTGTTGTGGTGCTCCGGCCCCCGAGGGTGCCGGAATTCCCCTCCCGGCGCCAAAGCGCAGAAGAAGCGCGGTTGCGCCCCGTCTCCCCCCGGCGGGGCGCAACTTTTTTGCGCCCCCGCCAAAGAACCGACGAAGCCGGGGCGCAACTTTTTTGCGCGCCCGCCAAAAGAGTCAGCGAAGCCGGAGCGCAACTTTTCGCGCAGCCACGCGCCCGGGGCGCAAAGTTTTTCCCTTCCATGTATAAAGCTCCCCGACATGATTTTGCGAACGCCCCTCGCGCGCGAGACTTTCCATGCACGATGAAGACGACGAGCCGCACATCACGCTGAGCGACGAGGATCTCGACGCGCTGGAGGACGAGATCCCGCTCCTCAAAGCCGTGCGCCTTTTCGCCGAGGAGGCGGCCTCGATGCCGTGGTTCGCGCATCTCGGCGAACCGCTCGACCGCGAAACGAAAGCGCGCGCGCGGGCCTATCTCGACACGCTCGGCTTTCCCGATGCCGACATCGCGCTCGTCACCGACTGGGAAGAGGCGGGCGATGCGGCCGCGAACCTCGATTTCGACACCGCCCAATGGGAAGCCGAGGAAGCCCTGCGCGCCGCGCTGACCGCCGACGCGCTGGAGCATGTTTCGGAGGAGGGCTTGTCCATCGCTCTCACCCATGTTTCTGCGCTCCTCGCCGGGCGCGTGGGCGCGGCCGCGCGCGAGGCCTGCCTTCGTGCCGGTATCGACGACGAGGCGCTCGCCAATGCCGCCGCCGGCGCCGCCATCCAGGCGGCCCATGGCGCGGCCCTGTCGCTTATCGCGGCGAGCGGAGAGACGCATCCCTTCCGCTACAAGTTCTCGCTTTTCGCACATGGCCGCTGGCCCATCGGCATTGCCGGCCTTTCCTTCAATCTCTTCTGATCGGCCATGCGATGAAAACCCAATCCGGAACGAACCTCAAAATCGCCACCTGGAACATCAATTCCGTCCGCCTGCGGATTAATCTCGTCGAAGATTTCCTCGGCGGGGAGAACCCGGACATTCTCTGCCTGCAGGAAATCAAATGCACGACCGATGCCTTCCCCCTGAAGGCGATCCGCAAGGCGGGCTATGAGCACATCGCGGTCAACGGCCAGAAGGGCTATCACGGCGTCGCCATCGCGAGCCGCGTGCCTTTCAAGAAGGTCGAGGCGCGCGACTTCTGCAACAAGGGCGATGCCCGCCACATCTCGGTCGATCTCGACGTGCCGGGCGGGCTCACACTCCACAATTTCTATGTGCCTGCGGGCGGCGACGAGCCCGATCCGGTCGTGAACGATAAATTCGCGCACAAGCTCGACTTCCTGCGCGAGATGACCGCCTTTTATGACGGGCTGAAGCGCAAGAGCGAAAATCGCATGGTCCTTGTCGGCGATCTCAACATCGCGCCGCTCGAACACGACGTCTGGTCGCACAAGCAGCTTCTCAAGGTCGTCAGCCACACGCCGGTGGAGGTCGACCTGATGAACGAGCTGATGGCCTCTCATGACTGGATCGACGTGATGCGCCGTTTCGTGCCCGCCGATCAGAAGCTCTATTCGTGGTGGAGCTACAGGGCGAAGGACTGGGAAGCCTCCGACCGCGGACGGCGGCTCGATCACATCTGGGTGACGCCCGCGCTCGCCGACGCGCCGCAATCCATGAAGGTGCTGAAAGAGGCGAGAGGATGGGAGCGGGCATCCGACCATGTTCCGGTGGTCGCAAGCCTGAGGCTCTAGCTGGGGGGAGCCAGCTTAGGGGGTAGGGTGGCCTCGCTTCGACGCCCGCTCCTGGGGCTCCTCCCTCGGCGCGATGGCGTTCCGGAATCCGGCCGCCATTTCTTTTCGCTCGGGGTAGCGGGTCAACATTAGGGTGTTGACCCTAGGGACGCAAGAGCCCACCATGCCCGCCGACCGACTTTTCCGAAACAGGGCTTCGATGGCACCGAACACCAAAGACCGGATTCTCGTCGCAAGCCTGAGGCTCTTTAACGAAAACGGCTACGATACCGTCACCACGGCCCGGATCGCGGAAGAGGTGGGCATCTCGGAGGGGAACCTCTGGTATCACTTCCGCACCAAGAAGGACCTGGTGCGCGCTCACCAGCACAATCTCATCCGCCGCATCGACACCCGGCTGGCGATCAAATCGACGCCCGAAACCGTGCTCGACGCCTATGTGCTCTTCAATCGCATGGTGTTTCAGGAGGTCTGGGACTACCAGTTCCTCTATCGCGACCAGGCCGAATTCGGCCGGACCTCGCCCGAGCTCGAAGGCAAGGTGCACCGCGTCTATGAGCTGACGACCGCCATGCTTCAGAAGATGTTCCGCCACATGATCGAGGCGGGGCATCTCTCCATGCCGGTCGACCAGATTGCGCCGCTCGCCGACAACGTCTGGGTGGTGGTGCGCTACTGGCCGAGCTTTCTGCGCGAGACGCGCCGCGTCGTGAAGCTCGACAAATCAGCGCTCAATGGCGGCATCCGCCATCACTTCGCGCTCTTCGAAACCCATCTGACGGACGAGGCCCGCGCCTATCTGGAAGTACACGCCTATGGCTGAGGGGAAGAGCACGGACCTTCGCGGGGCCTGATCCTCAACCGGCCGGTTTTTCCTTGCGCTTCAGCGTGACGAAGGTTGCGGTCGAGCTTCCTGTCGCGAGCAGGGTGCCGTCCTCGCTCAGAAGCTCCCCCTCGATGAAGCCGACGGACTTGCCGCGCTTGATGACGCGGCCCCGCCCGATGATGCGGCCGGGACGGGCCGGATTGAGCATCGAGACCTTGAGTTCCAGCGTGGGGCTGATCTGACCCCATTCGAGGTCGAGGCCGACGGCGAGGCTCATCACATCGTCGAGCATGGCCGCGACCATGCCGCCCTGAATGCCGCCCCACATGTTACAAAGCTCCGTACTCGCATTGAAGGCGACCTCGACGGTTCGCGCCGCCGGATCCGCGTCGAGGATTTCGAGGCCGAGATAGCGGCTTGCCGGCGCCATGCGCTTGAAGACCGCCTTGATGTTCGGCGGCCAGTCCCTGGCCTCCGCCTCGTTGGGCGCGCTCTCTTTCGTCTCGCTCATATCTCTCTCCGCACTCCGAGCCGCCGCCCGACCTCGGCAACTTCGCCGCCGACCGCCGCGAGGCGGGCCGCAAGGGCCCGCGCGACCGCGCCCGCCATTTCCGGAAACTCCTCCATCAGCCTCTGAAAGAGATAGCGGCTGATCCGCAAGGTCTTGACCGGGCTCGCCGCTCTGACG
This sequence comes from Parvibaculum sp., assembly GCF_035325945.1. Lineage (GTDB taxonomy): Bacteria > Pseudomonadota > Alphaproteobacteria > Parvibaculales > Parvibaculaceae > Parvibaculum. The sequence continues at coordinate 6,877 of NZ_DAOKYX010000017.1, read as the reverse complement.
GTCGAGCGGCGCAACCCCTCGCGGAAGAGGGCGGTTTCGCCGATGAGGTCGCCCCTGTCAAGCCGCAGCGCCCTCTTGCCCGTTTCGGGCGTCTCCCCGCCCAGATGGGCGAGCATGACCGCCTCGCCTTCGATGATGAGATAGGCATCGTCCGCAGGCTCGCCCGCCTCGAAAAGCGTTTCCCCGGCGGCAAAGTCCCGCCGCTCCGCCGTGAAGGCGATCACCTCGAGCCTGACCGGATCGAGTCCGACAAAAAGATCGTGCCCGCGCATGAGCGCGATGACGGTTGCAAGGTTCATGGGGGCGAGCATAGCGAAACGAGGGGCGGCGGCGAAGGGGGGTAGGCCGAGGCGAGAGCCGGGCTCATTTGCCCTCCGCCCGCCCAGCCGCTATGAAGACAGCCGGCGAGGAGGCGCGCTATGAAGGACATTGGCACGGTGATCTGGGATTTTCCCGATCCCTTCATCCATGAAGTGACGGTCGAGCCGCATCATATCGACGATTTTCAGCACACGAACAATGTCGTCTATCTGACCTGGATGGCGAAGACCGCCTGGGAACATTCCAAGGCGCTCGGCCTCGACTTCGCCGCCTATGCGAAGCTCAATCGCGGCATGGTGGTGCGCCGCCACGAGCTTGAATATTTCGCGCCCTCCCATGCCGGCGATCGCGTGCTCGTCGCCACATGGATCACCGGCAATGACGGCAGGCTGCGGCTTCGCCGCCGCTTCCAGATGGTCAACGCCGCAACCGGCGTGACGCTGCTGCGCGGCCTTTCCGACTTCGTCTGCATCAATATCGAAACCGGCAAGGCGACCCGCATGCCGGCGGAATTCGTCGCGACCTACCGGCTGACGGCGACGGTCGAAGGCGACGCCTGAAGGCGGGCGCTTTTGCTGCGGTGCGGCGAATTGCCCCCTTGGCCCCGCGCGGCCGATCCGGCACATGACGGGCGAGCTTCAGTTCCTCGTACTCCGGAGGCCGCCATGGACCGCATCGACGGCGCCACGCTCTTTTCCGTCAACATCGTTCTCCTGATCGCGCTGGGCGCCATGTTCTGGGGCGCGACGGCCATTCTCATCGCCGCCCTCATCGGCACGCCCATCATGCTCACGATCATCGTCATGCTGGCGCGGCCGCGCCGCATCTGACGCGCGCGAAAACGTCTAGGCGGCGAGCACCGCCGCCTGCGCCGGATCGAGATATTCCTCCAGCCGCGTGATGCGCCCATCCGCCACCTGCACGACGAGGCAGGCGGGCATGGAAAAGGCTTCGCCATTCGGCCGCCTGCCGCTCAGCACATGCTGCTGGAGATAGCCGCCGGGAATGACGACGCGCCGCACGATGTTGTATTTGCGCTGGGGCAACGCGCGCGCGAGCCAGCGCAGCACCCTGAGATTTTCTTCGACCGTCTGATCGGCATTGTCGAAATTGTGCCAGATCGCCGCGTCGGGCGCGTAGCAGGCCCTGACGCCCTCCATGTCGCCTTCTTCGATCGCATGCGTGAACCTTTCCGCAAGCGCCAGAACCTCGGCTTCGTCCCCCGCCATTCGTTCCCTCTGATCCGTTACGGCACCAGCCTGTAGCCGCCCGCCTCCGTCACGAGGATCCGCGCATTGGACGGGTCTTTTTCGATCTTCTGCCGGAGCCGGTAGATATGCGTTTCGAGCGTATGCGTCGTCACGCCTGAATTATAGCCCCACACCTCGGTGAGCAGCACATCGCGGCCGACCATGCTGTTCCCGGCGCGATAGAGAAACTTGAGAATGCTGGTTTCCTTTTCCGTCAGCCGGATCTTCCTGTCCGCCGCGTCGACGAGAAGCTTCGCGCCCGGGCGGAAACTGTAGGGGCCGATATTCAGAACGGCATCCTCGCTCTGCTCGAAATTTCGCAGATGCGCCCGAATGCGCGCCAGCAGCACGCCGAAGCGGAAGGGCTTCGTCACATAGTCGTTGGCGCCCGCATCGAGGCCGAGGATCGTGTCGGCATCGGTATCGGCGCCCGTCAGCATGATGACAGGGGCCTTGAGCCCCGCCTTGCGCATGAGCCGGCAGGCTTCACGCCCGTCCATGTCGGGAAGCCCCACATCGAGCAGGATGAGATCGACGTGATGGGCGCGCACATGCTCCACGCCCGCCGCCGCTATCGGCGCGACGGCGACCTCGAACTCCTCGTGAAGCTCGAGTTGCTCCGTCAGGGAAACCCGAAGCGCCTCGTCATCCTCGACGATGAGTATCCTCTTCCTGGGCATGTGTCAGAGGCCGTATCCGAATTTGCGAATATGCTTTTCGAGGAGCGGCAGCGCCGGGGCCAGATGTTTCTCATAGCGCCGCCAGCGATCCGCCGCGCTCGTATAGAGCGGCTGGATCACCTGCGCATAGGAGGGTGTACGGATCGTTCCGCGCGCGAGCGCATGAGCCGCGGGATCGGCCTGCGCCTCGTGCCAGGGAAGGCCGAGAAAATCGAGCACCGGCGTCACCTCGCCCCTGAGATCGCGGATCAGATTCTCGTACCGCACCTCGACGACATTGAGCGGCAGAAGCTCCGCGCAGGTCTGCCACAGCGTCATGACCCGGTCATAGAGCCGGGCGGAGTCCTCGATCGTCAGGAAATTCGCCATCGAGGAATTGAGCTGGAAGTCCTGCATGAAGCAGGACAGAACGCTGTCGGCCGGATGGCGCAGGGCGAGGATGAACTTCGCCTCCGGAAAGACGCGCTGAATGAGCGCGGCGTGAATGAGATTGAGCGGCAGCTTGTTGATGACCACCTTGCCGCGAAAGTCCGCCTTCTCCGTTTCGAGGGCCGCCCAATAGACCTTGCGCAGGCGCGCGCGCTCCGCCTCGCCGATCTCCGCCAGCGCCGCCGGATAGCCGCCCTTCACGGCGTCGACCGCATCGCGCACCGGAATGATGAGCGGCAGTTCCTCCAGCACCTGCACATCGGGATGCGCGTCGAGGATCTGATCGAGAAGCGTCGTGCCGGAGCGGGGGAAGCCGACCAGAAAGACCGGCGCGGCGCGATGGCCGGGCTCGGCCGAGGGCGGTGGAAGCTCCCGCCATGTTGCCACATGCGCTGGCGTCAGCGTATCGATGAGGTGCTCCACCTGGGCGAGATAGACGTTCTTGTCGCAACGCTGGGCCGCTGCCTCCTTCGCCGCCGCGTCGTTCTGCTGCACGAAGTGATGGAAGGCGGCATCCGTATCGCCGAGCCTGTCGCAGATCTGCGCAAGCTCGGCGTGGAGCGCGCGCATCTCGTCGACCGGCAGGGCGTCCCTGGCGGCGGCTTCGAGTTCGGTCCGAAGCGTCGCGAGGAGAGCCATATCGCCGGACGCATTGCGGCGCAGGATGCGCGAGCGCATTCTCCGTGCGCTGACCAGCTTGGGGTCGAGAGCCATCGCTTCCTCGATGCAGGCAAGCGCCGGCTCCATTTCGGTCAGCCTTTCGTGAAGCTCGGCCTTCAGCACCAGAAGCGCCGCAGGCGTCCGCTCGAGGCGGCGGCGCGCCTCCTCGCACAGATCGAGCCCTTCGCGGAACCCGCCGCGCTGCATGAGGACGCGGATCGCCTGCACATAGGGAAGCGCGTCCCGCGGATCGAGCCGCATCATCTCGCGAAGATCGGCCAGCGCGTCTTCCGTCCGTTGAAGCGCCTCGTAAACCCGGCTGCGATGAAGGAGCGCGAGCCGGAATCCCGGCGTCATGTCGAGCGCGCGTGCGTAAGAGGCGAGCGCTTCGTCCGTCTTGCCGAGCGCCGCCCTGGCGTTGCCGAGATTGACGAGGATATTGGCGTGCGGTTTGCCGCTCCTGAGCGCCAGCAGGATGAGTTCCTCGGCATCCTCGGGCTTGCCCGTATCGAAGGCGATGAGGCCGAGAAGATGGAGCGCGTCGGGCTGGCCTGGATCGAAATTGAGAACCTGTTTGAGGATCGCGGCCGCGCCCGCATAGTCGCGCCGCTCGAAACGCTCGGCCGCCGCCTTGACGCCGCCCAGAAGCTCCTCGGCCGTGGGACGGCGCGTGCGGACGGGCTGCCCATAGGCGGAGAAGGGCAGTCCCACGGTGGGCCGCGCCTGGCCCGTGGCGCTGCCCATTGCGCTGCCCATGGCGCTAGGCGGCAGGGGCACTGTCGGCCGCGCTCCGGGCCGGAGGGGAAACGGGTTCTGGCCGGGCTTGGGCGGGCGCTTGCTCATCGGGGCTTTGGTCCTTCGGCGTTGCGGGCGGAGTTTGCCACAGGGTCCGGCGCGCTCCAAACCGCGAGGGCACACTCATAGCCGGACCCGTTCCGACCCGGCAAGCTCTGCCGGGCGGAGCGGCTTATTCCCGGGCCGAGGCCCGCAAGCCATTGAATTCATGCGGCTCTGGCTCTGGCTCGTCTCTTGCTCCATGGATGGCGACTGAGTTTCTGCAGGGCCCTCATGACCGAAGCCGCGCTCACCGTTCCGCACCTCACGCATGGCAAGCACAACATGGCTTCCGATGCCTTCGCGGCCCTGCGCGCAGCGCGGGCGAACGGCACCGCGCCCGCCGGTCAGGAACTCGGCTTCTCCGACCTTCTGGATACGCTGAACCCGCTCCAGCACATTCCGGTCGTCGCCCAGATCTATCGCCATGTGACGGGGGACACGATCGGCCCGGCGGCCCGCGTGGCGGGCGGCGCGCTTTATGGCGGGCCTATCGGGCTCATCGCCTCGATGATCGACGCGGCCGTCGCCGAAAAGACCGGCAGCGACATCGGCGAGCACATGTTCGCGGGCCTGACGGGCGAGGCGCCGCATACGCAAATCGCCGCTGCCCCGCGCGACGAAGCGCCCGCGACGGGCCCGGAACGCGCGCCCCCGCAAATGGCGGCGGCCGAACCGGAAACGACGGCCTCGATCGCGAAACCCGCCGCGCCCGCCAATGCCGCGCCGAAGCCCGTTCCATCAGCCATGCCGCAACTGAGCGCGGACGCCTTCAACGCGCTGATGAACTCATTCGAGACCCCCCACGCGGCGAAGCCCGCGAAACCTGAAGTGAAGGCGAAACCCGCGCCGCAGCTCGCAACCGCCACGACGCCATCCGCCGGAAAGCCGCTCGATCTGACGCCAGCGAAGCCCGCCATGCCGAAGGACCTCGCGGGCACCATGCAGGATGCTCTCGACCAGCTCGAAGCGCTGCGGCGTGAGCATCCGGATATGCCGCCCGTCGCTGCCTTCGCGCCGCCCGGCGCGAGCGGGCTCTGAACCTGTAATCCCTTGGCGGCGGCCGGGCGCAGGGCCTAAGCTCGCGCCATGTATATTCACGTAAGCGCGAAGCCCGGCGCGCATATAGGGCGGCTGAAATTCGGCGATCTCGACTTTCCCTGCGCTCTCGGCCGGTCGGGCATCGTCGCCACGAAACGCGAGGGCGATGGCGGCACGCCTGAGGGCCGCTTCGCGCTGCGGGAGTTGCACTGGCGCGCGGACCGGCTCTCGACGCCCGCGACCGCGCTCAGGCGGAGGCTGATCGCAAGGAGCGACGGCTGGTGCGATGCGCCATCCGATCCCGCCTATAATCGCCCGGTGGCGCTGCCTTACAGGGCAAGCGCCGAAACGCTCTGGCGCGACGACCACCTCTACGATCTCCTCGTTCCGCTCGGCTACAATGACGAGCCCGTGGTGCCGGGCGCTGGCAGCGCGATCTTCTTCCATCTGGCGAATGAGAAGGGTGGCGAACTCGGCGCGACGGAAGGTTGCGTGGCGCTCCGGCTGGCCGACATGCTGGTGCTTCTCGCCCGCGTGGCGCCCGCGACCGAGATGGAGATCGCGCTAGCTGCGTGAGCCGAAAAGAGCGCTCCCGATCCGCACATGCGTGGCGCCGAGGGCGATCGCCGTTTCGAAATCGCCGCTCATGCCCATGGAGAGGCGGGCAAGGCCGTTCCGCCGCGCGATCTTGTCGAGAAGGGCGAAATGCAGCGCCGGTTCCTCATCGACCGGCGGAATGCACATGAGCCCTTCGATCGCGAGCCCATGCACATCGTGGCAGCGGGCGATGAAGGCATCGGCCTCGCGCGGCGCGACGCCCGCCTTCTGCGGCTCCTCGCCCGTGTTGACCTGAATGAAGAGCCGCGGAAGCCGCGCGCCCTCCGCCCGCGCCTTGACGAGCGCGGCGGCGAGCCGCTCGCGGTCGAGCGTATGGATCGCATCGAACAGCGAAAGGGCCTGGGCGAGCTTGTTCGTCTGCAAGGGGCCGATGAGATGGAGTTCGATATCCGCATGGCCCGCCTTGAGCGCCGGCCATTTCGCCGCCGCCTCCTGCACGCGGTTCTCGCCGAAGACGCGCTGACCGGCCTCGATCAGCGGCGAGATATCCTCCGCGCCGAAGGTCTTGGAGACGGCAACGAGCGTCACCTCGCGCGGATCGCGCCCCGCCGCGCGCGCGGCCTTGTCGATGCGTGCCCTGATGGCCGCAAGGCGCGATGCGGGCGTCTCGCTCTCGGCTTGCCGATCCTTTAGGCTGTTGCTCATCTCTTCTCCGTCCGATTGGAGCCGAAGCTAGTGGCCCGCGAAAAGACTGGCAAGCCGTGGAGATGGCCGCGCCTCCTGCTTCTGACCGATCCGGCCCGCCAGCCCGACCCGGAAAAGGCGATTGCCGAGGCGCCGCGCGGGGCGGGCGTCATCTTCCGCGCTTATGGAGCCCGACCCGACCCGGCGCGTCTTCGCGCGCTGGGACGCATGGCGGCACGGAAGGACATTCTGCTTCTCGTCGCGGGCGATGACAGGGCGGCGCGGGGGCTCGGGGTCGGCGGCCTGCACCTTCCGCAATACAGGCTCAAATCTCCGTCCACGGAACATATGTTCCACTCCGCGAGGCGCGGCAAGCCCGGCCTCGTCGTCACCGCGGCGGCTCATGACGAGCGCGCGATC
>NZ_DAOKYX010000016.1:0-68080 GCF_035325945.1 Parvibaculum sp. | reverse complement strand
CGCCATCTCCATCCATTCGTCTTCGCTGATGACTTCGATGCCGAGTTCCGTCGCCTTGGCGAGCTTCGACCCGGCGCCGGGCCCGGCGACGACGAGATCGGTCTTGGCGGAGACGGAGCCCGCCACTTTCGCGCCCATCTGCTCGGCGCGCGCCTTCGCTTCCGAGCGCGTCATGCGCTCGAGCGAGCCGGTGAAAACCACCGTCTTGCCCGCAATCGGCGAAGCCGTTTCCTGAGCCGGCAAGGGCATGGCGCGAACGCCCGCCTTGTGCAGCGCGGACAGCACTTCGCGATTGTGCTTCTCGGCAAAGAAATCGACGACAGCTTCGGCAAGCACCTCGCCGACCCCGCCTATCGCATTGAGTTCGCGCCATGCCTCGCTGTCGTGATCGGCGGCCTTTTCCATCTGGTCGATGAAATGTTCGAGCGTGCCGTAGCTCCGCGCGAAGAGGCGCGCCGTCGTCTCTCCCACATGGCGGATGCCGAGCGCGAAGATGAAGCGGTCGAGATCGACCTCGCGGCGCAGATTGATCGCGCGGAAGAGATTGCTCACCGAAGTCTCGCCCCAGCCCTCGCGGTCTTTCAGCTTCTTGAGGCTCTTCTTGTCGCGCTCCTCCAGCGTGAAAATATCGGAAGGCTGGGCAATGAGCCCGTCCTGATAGAAGCCGGCAATCTGCTTCTCGCCGAGCCCTTCGATATCGAAGGCGTTGCGCGAAACGAAATGGCGAAGCCGCTCCATCGCCTGTGCCGGGCAGATGAGGCCACCCGTGCAGCGCCGCACCGCATCGACCTTGCCGGTCTTTTCGTTCATTTCACGCACCGCATGGCTTCCGCATTCCGGGCAGCGATCCGGAAAATGGAACTTGTGGGCGCCCTTGGGACGCTTCTCCTCGACCACGCTCACAATCTGCGGAATGACGTCGCCCGCCCGCTGGACGACCACCGTATCGCCGATTCGGATGTCCTTGCGCTCGATCTCGTCTTCATTGTGGAGCGTCGCGTTGGAGACGACGACGCCTCCGACCGTCACCGGCTTCAGCCGCGCGACCGGCGTCAGCGCGCCCGTGCGGCCGACCTGAATGTCGATGCCTTCGAGCACCGTCATCGCCTTTTCAGCCGGAAACTTGTGCGCCAGCGCCCAGCGCGGCGAGCGCGAAACGAAGCCCAGCCGATGCTGCCAGTCGAGCCGGTTCACCTTGTAGACGACACCGTCGATGTCGTAGCCGAGACTGGCGCGGTTCTCCTCGATCTCGTGATAGAAGCCGAGCAATTCATCCGCCGAGGTGCAGACGCGGAAAAAGGGGTTCACATGAAAACCCCAATGCTGGAAGCGCTCGATCATGCCCGAATGCGTGTCGGCGGGAATTTCGGTCGCCTCGCCCCAGGCATAAGCGAAGAAACGCAAGGGACGCGATGCCGTCACCCGGGCGTCGAGCTGGCGGAGCGAGCCCGCGGCCGCATTGCGCGGATTGGCGAAGGGCGGCCTGCCCGCCTCCATCTGCCGTTCGTTCAGCTTCTCGAAGTCGGCATGGCTCATATAGACCTCGCCGCGCACCTCGAAGACATCGGGAAGGTCGCGTCCCTTGAGCTTCTCCGGCACATCGACGATCGTCTTCAGATTCTCCGTGACGTTCTCGCCCTCGCGCCCGTCGCCCCGCGTCGCGCCGAGCACGAACCGCCCCCGCTCATAGCGCAGCGCGGCCGATAGCCCGTCGATCTTCGGCTCCGCCGTCACGGCAAGTTCGACGCCGTCCGACAGATTGAGAAAGCGGCGGACCCGCGCCCAGAATTCGGTGACGTCCTCGTCGGCAAAGCCGTTCGAGAGCGAAAGCATCGGAACCTTGTGGAGGACCTTGCCGAAGCCTTCGGCGGGCGCGATGCCCACACGCTTCGACGGGCTGTCCTCGCGGATCAGTTCCGGGTAGCGCTTCTCGATCTCTTCGTTCCGCCTGCGGAGCGCATCATATTCCGCGTCCGAAATTTCGGGCGCGTCCTTCTGGTAATAGAGCTTGTCGTGACGCGCGATCTCCCCGGCGAGCCGCTCCAGTTCCTCCGCGGCTTCCTCGAAGGTCAGTTGCCCCACAGGCTTGTCATTGGCGCGCGCGGTCACGGACGGTTCTCAATCAATCGGTCGGCGGCGGCGCGCGCCTCGTCGGTCACGGTTGCGCCCGCCAGCATGCGCGCGATCTCCTCGCGGCGATCCACATGATCGAGCACATCGACGCGGGTTGCGACGCGCGCATTCCTGGTTCTGTTGTCCCCACCCTTGGAAATCCGCAAATGATGGCGCGCCAGGGCCGCCACCTGCGGCGAATGGGTGACGACAAGCACCTGCGCCGTCCTGGCAAGTTCCGCGAGGCGCCGGCCCACCGCTTCGGCAACGGCCCCGCCGACACCGGAATCGACTTCGTCGAAAATGAGCGTCGGCGCGCTGCCGCGGGAAGCGAGCGCAACCTTGAGCGCGAGCACGAAACGCGAAAGCTCGCCGCCCGAAGCGATCTTGATGAGCGGCCCGAGCGGGGCGCCCGGATTGGTCGAGATGAGGAAGGACACGCGGTCGAGCCCGTCCGGCCCCGCATCTTCCGCCGCGAGCACATTCACCTCGGTCTTGAATGTCGCCTTTTCGAGCTTCAGAGGCTTCAGCTCGCGCGCGACCGCCTGATCGAGCTTTGCCGCCGCCTTGATACGCTGGGCGGAAAGCGACTCCGCCGCCTTGAGATAGGTAGCGCGCGCCGCATCGGCCGCCTGTGAAAGCCTCGCAAGCTTCGCCTCGCCGCCTTCTATATCCGCAAGCTGCTCGCGCAACCTGTCGGCGAGCGCGGCAAGATTGTCGACGGCAACATTGTGCTTGCGACCGGCGGCGCGCAGCGCGAAGAGCCGCGTCTCGGCCTTCTCGAGCCGCGCGGGATCGAATTCGAGGGCGCGCATGGCGCGTTCGATTTCATCGCGCGCCTCCGCCGCCTCGACCAGCGTGCGATCTATCGCGGCAATGGCCTGATCGAGCCGCCCGCCCGCCTGCTCCGCCACGCGGGAAAGGCGCCGCAATGCCTGATTGAGCCGCGCCTCAAGGCCGCTATCGCTCGAAATCGCATCCGCCGCCTCGGCGAGATCGCCCGCGATCTTTTCCGAATGCATCATGAGAGCGCGTTCTTCGGCGAGTTTCGTTTCCTCGCCGGGCTCCGGCGAAAGCTCGTCGAGCTCGCCGACGACATGCCGCAGATAATCCTGCTCCGCCCGCGCCCGCGCGAGCGAGGCTTCATGCTCGGTAAAGGCAAGCCGCGCTTCCGCCGCCGCGCCCCAGAGCCGCCGCACCTCGGCAGCGGCGGCATCGAGCCCGCCGAAGCTGTCCAGAAGCGCCCGATGGCCCGATGGATCGAGGAGGCCGCGCTCGTCATGCTGCCCGTGAATTTCGACAAGCGCATCGCCCACCTGCCGCAGAAGGCCGACGCTCACCGCCTGATCGTTGATGAAGGCGCGCGTGCGCCCGTCCTTCGCCTGCACGCGGCGAAGAATGAGGTCGCCTTCCGCATCGAGCCCGTCATCGCGGAGTATGGCGCGGGCGGGATGATCGTCCGGCACGTCGAAAACAGCGGTGACGCTTCCCTGCTCGGCGTCCTGGCCGACAAGCCCCGCATCGGCGCGCGCGCCGATGGCAAGCCCCAGAGCATCGAGAAGGATGGATTTTCCGGCGCCCGTTTCACCCGTGAGCGCGCACAGCCCGCGGGCCAGCGCGAGTTCCAGCCTATCGATGAGGACAATATCTCTGATCGACAGCGCCGACAGCATTGAGCAACGCCTCTAGAAGACGGTGTGCCACGCCCTGCTGATCCAGGACCCCTTGTTCTCCTCGGGCTTCAGCCCCTGCTCGGCGAGGAGCGCATAGCTGTCCTGATACCAATCGCTTCCGGGATAGTTGTAACCGAGGATCGCCGCGGCCGTCTGCGCCTCCGGCTTGACACCGAGCGACAGATACGCCTCGACGAGACGATGCAACGCCTCCGGAACATGGGTCGTGCTCTGATAGCGCTCCACGACGATGCGGAAACGGTTGATCGCGGCGATGTAGTCGCGCTTCTTCAGATAGTAGCGGCCGACTTCCATCTCCTTGCCGGCGAGATGATCGAGCGTCAGATCGAGCTTCAGGCGGGCGTCGCGCGCATATTCGCTTTGCGGAAATCGCTGAATGAGCGCCGTCAGCGAGGCGAGCGCGTCTTCCGTCATCTTCTGGTCGCGGCCGACGTCGGAAATCTGTTCGTAATAGCAGAGCGCGACAAGGTAGTAGGCGTAGGCGACATCCTTGCTGCCCGGATGGAGCGCGATGTAGCGCTGCGCGGTGACGATGGCGTCGTCATACTCATTGACCTTGTAATGCGAGTAGGCCGACATCAGCGTCGCGCGGCGCGCCCAGATCGAATAGGGATGCTGGCGCTCGACCTCGTCGAATTCCTGCGCCGCCTTCTGGTAGCTGCCATCGGCGACGTAATCCATCGCCTTGTTGTAGATCTGCTCGACCGGCCTTTCCTGATAGGGAAGCTCGTCATCGGATGAGCAGCCGCCGAGAAGAACGAGCGCACCGGCGAGGAAAGCGCCGATCACCGCGCTTCTCACCCGCCCCGTTTCGAGGCCGATGCCGGAAGTCGCCTTTGCCTTGGAGCCGCTGATAGTCAGAAGAGCCTCACGCATGCCGGTCAAAGTCCATTTCGTTCGGTCACCCGGCAGGATTGCCCGAAAACCGTTTTCGGGACAAGGCCATATCGAAGCGAGTCCGGAGGCTCATGGAAGCCGGCACTGGCCGCCGGCGCCCAATCGGGCCAGTGCATGTTTCTAGCCTAAATAGGGTGCGGAAACCATAGCGGGCCGGCACGAAAGGCAAGGCAGGCTACGCCCGCCCTCGCAGTACGAAAGGGGGCAACATGGCGCTGGGCAGCCGATCATTCGGCGGGAATAGCGGCCTTGTGCTGGGCTTCGGTGGCGGGGGCGCCAAGCTCGACGATCTCGTAAGCCGAGCTGTCCGCGAAAAGCGCGCGGAGCACCCGGTTGTTCATCGCATGGCCGGCGCGCAGCCCTTCATAACGGCCGATGAACGGAGCGCCCGCAAGCGCGAGGTCGCCCACGGCGTCGAGCACCTTGTGCCGGACGAACTCATCGTCGAATCGCAGGCCTTCCTCGTTGAGCACGCGATCGCCATCCACCACGACCGTGTTTTCGAGCGTGCCGCCAAGGCCGAGCCCGGCCTTCCACATCGCCTCGACATCCTTGAGAAGGCCGAAGGTGCGCGCGGAGAGGATGCTCTCGCGGAAATCCTGCGCATGAAAATCCGCCTCGATGACCTCATGCCCGATCACCGGATTCTCGAATTCGATCTCGAAGGCGAGCGTGAACCCCTCGCCCGGCAGCAGCGCGGCGCGCTTCAGCCCGTCCTCGACGATGACCGGCTTCAGAATACGAATGGCATGACGCGGCGCGGCAAGCGCCTTGAGGCCAGCCGCCTCGATCGCTTCGACGAAGACCTGCGAGCTGCCGTCCATGACCGGAATTTCCGGCCCGTCGATCTCGATGAAGGCATTGTCGACGCCGAGCGTCGCCAGCGCCGCCATCAGATGTTCGACGGTGCTGATCGAGGCTCCCGCCTCGTTGCGGATCGCGGTCGACAGCATCGTGTCGCCGACCTGATCGTAGCGCGCGCGAATATCGGTCGCGGCCTCGCCACCGTCGAGATCGGTGCGGCGGAAGACGATGCCGAAATCCGCCCCGGCCGGATGAAGCGTCATGTGGATCGCATGGCCCGAGTGAAGTCCGACGCCTTCCAGAGCCACGGGTGCGGCCAGCGTCATCTGCGGACATGCGGGCGCGCCTGCGCGCTGGCGGCGATGCGCCCGCGCCTCTTCAAGCGTGATGGTTTCGAACTCAGCCTTGCGCACCGGACTATCCTTCACCCCGAGAACCCCACTTATGGTTCTAGCAGCGCGCAAAAGTCGCCTCAAATAACAGTTTCTTTCAGAATGTTACCTTCTGAAACGGGCGCTAACCCATTGCTTGCAAAGCAAAACCCCGCCTGCCCCGGACAAGTCCGGAACAGGCGGGGCTCGCGCGCGCAGCGCCCCCCGCGGGCGCAGTCAGTGGAAGCGTCAGTTGGCCTGACGCCTCAGAAAGGTCGGGATCTCAAGCTGCTCCTCCTCATAGGACGAGGGCTGAACGAGACGCCCTTCGGCGGATTGAGTGAGGCTTTGCGCCTGCGATTGCGGCCGGGGCTGCTCCGGCTGCTGCGGCGGCTGGGGCCTGCTCATCTCGCGAGCGGCGACCGGCTCGCGGCGCGGCGGCTGGGGCTGCTCCTCATTGCGGCGACGGCCGCCGCCCGTCAGACGCTCGAAGAAGCTCGGCCCCTTGCGCGGCGCCCGGCTCTGCGGCATCTGGGCCGCCCGGTTGCCGATGAAGGCCGGAACTTCCGCGTTACCCGTCTGCACACGGTCGAGATCGCCCGGAATGAAGGGCTGCGCCTTCGGCTCGGCGAGCACGGCGGCCGGGTTCACGACCGGCTCGTCGCGCCTTGCCTGCTGCGGCATGCGCGGTTCGGGCTTGTGGATGATGACCTCGGCCTCATATTCGCGCGGGTCGTAATTGGCCGAGAGCGGCGGTGCGGCGCGCTCGACCACCGGCAGCTCGGGCTCGGCGATCTGGTGCATCTGCATCTGCGGCTGGGGCTGGGGCTGCTGGGCAACGGTGCGTGCCGGCTTGGCGAAAGTCGCCGCGGCGACGACCGGCGCGCGTTCGGCCGCGACAGCCTTCGGAGCCGGAGCGGCTTCCGCCGCCGGACGCTGCTGCGTGCGCTCCTCGACCTCGATGCCGGTCGCGACGACGGACACGCGCATGCGCCCGTCCATCGACGGATCGAAAGTCGAGCCGACGATGATGTTGGCATCCGGATCGACCTCGGAGCGGATGCGGTTGGCCGCTTCATCCACTTCATAAAGAGTGAGGTCCATGCCGCCGGTGATGTTGATGAGAACGCCCTTCGCGCCCTTCATCGACACTTCGTCGAGCAGCGGGTTGGAGATGGCGGCCTCGGCGGCTTCCACGGCGCGCTTCTCGCCCGTCGCCTCGCCGGTGCCCATCATGGCCTTGCCCATCTCGTTCATCACGGTCCTGACGTCCGCGAAGTCGAGATTGATGAGGCCCGGCTTCATCATCAGGTCGGTGATGCCCGCAACGCCCGAATGGAGAACCTGGTCAGCCATCGCGAAGGCGTCCGCGAAGGTCGTGTTCTCGTTCGCCACCCGGAAGAGGTTCTGGTTCGGGATGATGATGAGCGTGTCGACATATTGCTGAAGCTCGCGAATGCCCTCTTCGGCAAGACGCATGCGCCGCGTGCCTTCGAACTGGAACGGCTTGGTCACCACGCCGACCGTGAGCACGCCCTCGTCCCGCGCCGCGCGCGCGATGACGGGCGCAGCGCCCGTGCCGGTGCCGCCGCCCATGCCCGCGGTGATGAAGACCATGTGAGCGCCCTGGATGTGCTCCACGATCTCGTGAAGGGCTTCTTCCGCCGCCGCGCAGCCGACCTCGGGACGCGAACCCGCGCCCAGACCTTCCGTGATGGAGGCGCCGAGCTGGATGCGGCGCTCGGCCAGCGAAAGCTGGAGCGCCTGGGCATCGGTATTCGCCACCACGAATTCGACGCCGTCGAGACCCGACTCGATCATGTTGTTGACGGCGTTGCCGCCGGCACCGCCGACGCCGAACACCGTGATCCGGGGCTTCAGTTCCTTCGCCTGCGGTACCGTCAATTTGATGCTCATGTCAGCCTCCTCGAAACAGATTGGATAATCGGGGTCCGTCCAGCCGCATTTTCCGGCGGTGCAGCAACCACCCGGCCCGGTGGCGCTGCAAACCGGCTCAATCCTCGCCTTCGGCGACGCCGGTTCTTTGCCCCTTTCAAGGCCCCGCATTCAGCGCAAGCATGAGATTCCGCCACGCCCCTCATCAGAAATTCTCCCGCAGCCAGCGGCTGAACTTGCGCAAGCCGCCCGGACGCCCATTGGCTTCCTCGTCGCCATCCGCGCCCGCCGTTTCGAGCGGCGAGATCTGCGAATAGGTGAGAAGGCCGGCACAGGTCGCGAAGGCCGGTCCGCCCGTCGCCTCGGCAAGGCCAGTCAGCCGGATCGGCTGGCCCACCCGCACCTGCTTGTCGAGAATGCGATGGGCAAGCTCGCGCGCGCCGTTCATCTGGCTCGCGCCGCCCGTCAGCACCACGCGGCGGCCCGCGACGCGCGCATAGCCCGAGGCTTCGAGCCGATCACGGACGAGTTCGAACGTCTCTTCGAGCCGTGGCTGAATGATGCCGGTCAACATGGACCTCGGAATATGATTCGCCGAATCGGCATCGCTCTCGCCCACTTGAGGCACGTCAATCATCTCTCTTTCGTCGGACGGACTCGCCAGCGCGCTGCCATAGAGCGTCTTCATGCGCTCGGCATGAGCCAGCGGAGTCGAAAGTCCTCTCGCAATGTCATTAGTAATGTGATTCCCGCCAATAGACACGGAATCGCAATAAACCATCGCGCCTTCGAAGAAGACGGCGAGCGATGTGGTGCCACCCCCCATATCGATGACGGCGACGCCGAGGTCCATTTCGTCCTCGACGAGACAGGCAAGGCCGCTCGCATAGGGTGAAACCACCGTGGCAAGGACCGAGAGATGGCAGCGGTCGATGCAAAGCTCGAGATTGCGCAAGGGCCCGCGCGCCGCGCTGACCATATGGACGTCGACGCCCAGCGTTTCGCCGAACATGCCGCGCGGGTCCTGAACGCCGCGCGCGCCGTCGATGCTGAAATTGGTCGGAAGCGCATGCAGAACGTCGCGGCCCTCGGGCTGGAAGTTCGCCTGGGCATAGCCGATGAGGCGGACGAGATCGGCATCGGTGATCTCGGGTCCGGCCACGGAGGATTTGACGCCGACGGTCTGGCTCTTGGGCTCCGCGCCCGACATGCCGACGATCACGTCCTTGATGGTGACGCCGGCCATGCGCTCGGCCGCATCGACCGCGACCCGGATCGCCTCCTCGGCCGCGTCCATGTCGATAATCGTGCCGGCGCGAATGCCTCTTGAAACCTGATGCCCGATGCCGATGACGCGGATCGGCGCATGACCGTTCGCCAGACGGCCCGGCTCGATCCTGGCGATGAAGCAGGAAATCTTGCTCGAGCCGACATCGAGCGCGGCAATGGTGCCTGCACGCCCCGCGGCAACCGGGCGTCCCTGGAATCCTCTGGAACCGAGACTGACCATGTTCATGTATCGCCCCCACCCCTGACGGCGCCCACCTTTCGAGTGGCCTTCGCCGCCAACGCATCGCCCCGTGCGCTCGCTGCCTCTGGCGTCAACGCCAACGTCACGCGATCCGGCAGTCTCATGTCGACTGATTCGATATCGCGAGAAAGAATCTTGTATGTCTGATCGAGGTTCGCCAAATCGGCAAGAGCCTTTTCAACGCCGACCTCGGGAAGTTTCACATCGACGCCGTTTTCGAGCCGGAGATTCCATCTCCGGTCGCCTACGCGCACGAAAGCGCGCACGCGCGCGAGCAGTTGCGGCTGCGTCTGAATGAGCGCGAGCACGTCATGCGCTTCGCGCGCGCCGCCGAAGCCGACGACGAAAGGCAGGTTGGCATAGGCCTGAACATTCTCGTCCGTGATCGGCTGACCGTCCTTGTCGACGACGGAGAGCCGGCCGGCGCGCTGCCAGACGGCGAAGGGCTCACGCTCGACGACATCGATGCGGATCGCATGCGGAAGGAGGCGGGTGACGGTCGCGGACTTCACCCAGTCCACATGCTCGATGCGCTGGCGCGCCGCCTCGGTATCGACGGCGAAGATGGGGTCGCCGCGCGAGACGCCAAGCGCCGCCAGCAATGCCTGCGGATCGGCATGCGACCGGCCCGTGACGGTGACGTCCTGAACGCTGAAGCCCGCCAGCGCCAGAAGCCGGTTGCCCTGAAAGGCGGCCTCGCGCGCGGCCGACGATACATGGCCGCCGACGAAGAGCCCATAGAGCACGACGCCGACGATGAGCGCGACCGTGGCGGCCGTGAACGGCCGCATGCGGAAAGTGCCCTCGCGCAATTCGTCGAACCACAGCATGAGCTGGGATGCGGGACGGTCGGAGCGGCGGCCGAAGCCGCGCTCGGCGCCCGCGTTGCGCCTGCGTCCGGGCGCGATTTTCGTGGCCCGGCGCCCCTTGCCCGGCACGGCGCGGACGCCGGCGCGCGAGGGGGTTCTGTTCCGATTGCCGCTCATCGATCGCATGACGCGTCCTCCACCATCCAGCTCACCAGCTCGCCATAAGAATAGCCGGCGAGATTCGCAAGCTCCGGCACGAGCGATGTCGGCGTCATGCCGGGCTGGGTGTTCACTTCGAGGAGAATGAGTTCGGGCTTTCCCTTCCTCGTGTCGTCGAAACGGAAGTCGGCGCGGCTGACGCCGCGGCAGCCAAGCGCGCGATGGGCGGCGAGCGTCACGCGCTGCACCTCCGCATAATCATCGGCATCGATCCTGGCTGGAAATTCATGGCGCGAACCGCCGGCGGCATATTTCGCCTCATAATCGTAGAACACGGTGCTGGCGAAGATTTCGGTGACGCCCAGTATTTCCTCGCCCATGACGGCGCAGGTCAGCTCGCGCCCGGCGATGAAGCGCTCGACCATCACCTCTTCGCCGAGATCCCAATCGGACGAGGTCAGCTCTACCGGAGGACGATTTTCGCCCTTGCGGACAATGAAGACGCCGACGGAGGAACCCTGGTTCACCGGCTTGATGACATAGGGCGGCTCCATGACATGGCCCTTCGCCGCCTCCTCGCGCGGAAGGACAAGGCTCTCCGCAACCGGAAGACCCGCGGAACGGAAGACGGCCTTGGCGCGCTCCTTGTGCATGGCGAGCGCCGAGGCGAGCACACCCGAATGGGTATAGGGGATGCTCAGGATCTCCAGCAGTCCCTGCACGCAGCCATCCTCACCCCAGCGGCCGTGAAGCGCGTTGAAGACGACATCGGGCTTCACCTTGAGAAGCTGATCGGCAAGATCGCGGCCGGCGTCGATCTCCGTCACGCGGTAGCCGTGCTGGCGGAGCGCATCGGCGCAGCCGCGCCCGGAGACGAGGCTCACCTCGCGTTCCGGCGACCAGCCACCCTTGAGAACGGCGACATGCTTGCGCGTCATGCCGGCTCTCCTATCCGCCTGATTTCCCACTCGAGAACGACGCCGCTCTTCGCCTTCACGCGCGCGCGGACTTCCTCGCCCAGACCTTCGAGATCGGCCGCGCTCGCCGTGCCGGTATTGATGAGGAAGTTGCAGTGCAGTTCCGAAACCTGCGCGCCGCCCCTGACGAGGCCGCGGCAGCCCGCGGCATCGATGAGCTGCCAGGATTTGTGCCCTTCGGGATTCTTGAAGGTCGAGCCGCCGGTGCGCATGCGGATGGGCTGGCTCTCCTCGCGCTTCGCGGTGATCTCGTCCATGCGGCGCTGGATCTCGGCCTTGTCGCCCGCCTCGCCCTGAAAGATCGCCTCGACGAAGATGAGATCCTCCGGTGCGCCGCAATGGCGGTAGCTGTAGCCCATATCGGCATTGGAGAGGACCTGGCGCCGCCCCTGCCTGTCGATGGCGACGGCCTCGACGAGCACATCCTTCGTCTCGCGCCCGTAAGCGCCGCCATTCATCCGCAGCGCGCCACCGATGGAACCCGGAATGCCGCGATAGAATTCCAGACCGGCAATGCCCGCCTCCTGCGCCGCGCGCGCGACCGCCACGTCGAGCGCCGCGGTGCCCGCGCGCAGCCGGTGGCCGTCCAGCGCCTCGATATGCGAGAAGCCCTTGCCGCCAAGACGGATGACGACGCCCGCGACGCCGCCATCCCGCACCAGCAGGTTGGAGCCCACGCCGATGACGGTCACGGGCACATCTGTGGGCGTGCCCGCGAGAAAGGCGGCGAGATCGTCCGCATCCGCCGGTCGGAAGAGCACTTCGGCCGGGCCACCGACACGGAACCAGGTGAACGGCGCAAGCGGCGCATTCGCGACAAGCTCACCGCGCACCCGGGGGAGCCTTTCGATCAGGGAAGAAGCAGGCGCATGAGCCGCCATCATTTCCCTTTCCCCTTCTTCGTTTTCGCCTTCACGCTCTTTTCCGCCTTGTCGCCCTTCGCCGCTTTTTTCGGCTTGGTGGAAAGGGCGGCGAGATCGGCGGGAAGCGCATTCGCCCAATAGGTGATGCTGCCCGCGCCGAGACAGACGACGAAGTCGCCCGGCTTCGCAATCTCGGAGACGAGTTTCGGCAGCGCCTCCGGCCCGTCGAGCGCAATCACATCGCGATGGCCACGGTCATGAAGCCCGGCAACGAGAGACGCCTTGTCGGCTCCCTCGATGGGCGCTTCGCCCGCCGCATAGACATCGGCGACGACTACCGTGTCGGCATCGTTGAAGCAGGCGCAGAACTCATCGAAGAGGTTGTGAAGCCGCGTGTAGCGATGCGGCTGCACAACGGCGACGATGCGGCCCGAACAGGCCGACCGCGCGGCCTGTAGCACGGCGGCAATCTCGACCGGGTGATGGCCGTAATCATCATAGATATCAACGCCGTTCCACGCGCCGACATGGGTGAAGCGGCGCTTGACGCCGCCGAAGCTCTCGAGCGACTTGCGGATCTTCGCTTCGGGAATGCCCATCTGAAGGGCCACGCCCATCGCGGCAAGCGAGTTCAGCATGTTGTGGCGGCCATGCATCGGCAACTTCACCGCCGGTATTTCGCGCGTCTGGCCGCTCTTGCGATCCGCGATCGTCACGTCGAAGACGTTGAGCCCCTTCTCGACGCGTGGATTGGTCGCGCGGATGTCGGCCTGCGGGCTCGTGCCATAGGTGACGATGCGCCGGTCGCGCACGCGGCCGATGAGCGCCTGCACCTCCGGATGGTCGATGCACATGACCGCGCAGCCATAGAACGGCACATTCTCGACGAAGGTCAGGAAGGCATCCTTCGCCGCCTCGAAAGTGCCGTAATAGTCGAGATGCTCGGGGTCGATATTGGTGACGATGGCGATCGTCGCCGGCAGCTTGACGAAGGTGCCGTCGGATTCATCCGCCTCGACGACCATCCATTCGCCCGCGCCGAGCCGCGCATTGGTGCCATAGGCATTGATGATGCCGCCATTGATGACGGTGGGATCGAGCCCCGCGCCATCGAGCAGCGCCGCGACGAGCGAGGTCGTTGTCGTCTTGCCATGCGTGCCGGCAATGGCGACGCAGGATTTGAGGCGCATCAGCTCCGCAAGCATTTCCGCGCGGCGCACGATCGGGAGGAAGCGCGCCCGCGCCTCGACGAGTTCGGGATTGTCGGGCTTGATCGCCGAGGACACGACAACCACATGCGCGTCGCCCAGATTGCTCGCGGCGTGGCCCACCTTCACCGGAATGCCGAGCGTGCGCAGGCGCTTGACGTTCGCGCTTTCGGAAACGTCGCTCCCCTGCACCTCATAGCCGAGATTGCGCATGACTTCGGCAATGCCGCTCATGCCGATGCCGCCGATGCCGACGAAATGAATGGTGCCTATGTCGAGTGGCGCTGGGCGCATCAACAGCCTCCCTGCGCAAAGAGAAGTGGACCGGGCGATTGAATGTCGTCTTCCTGCCGCGCGGCGCTCCCGAGCAGGTGGAGTTCGCCCCGCCCCAGTGCCTCGACGAGATCGGCGAGACGGCGCACGGCGCCGGGCTCTCCCTGAGCGCGCGCAGCCACCGCCGCACGGGCGAGGGCCGCGCCGTCTTCGAGCAGCGCGGTCAGCCGCGCCGCGAGATGGGCTTCCGAAAAATCCTTCTGCTCGATCATCCAGGCGGCGCCGGCGGCCTGCATCTTTTCGGCGTTGGCCTTCTGGTCGTTGTCGAGCGAATGGGGGAGCGGCACGAGGATCGACGGCCGCCCGATGACGCAAAGTTCCGCGACCGTCGAGGCTCCCGAACGGCCGATGACGAAATGCGCGCGGGCGATGCGGGCGGGCATGTCGTCGAAGAAGCTTTCGAGCGTCGCGCGGATACCGGCGCGCTCGTAGGCCGCGCGCACACGCTCCAGATCTTCGGGCCGCGCCTGCTGCACGACCTCGAGACGCGATTTCAGATGATCGGGCAGAAGCGCCAGCGCCCCCGGCACCACATCGGCGAAGACGCGCGCGCCCTGGCTGCCGCCGAACACGAGAAGATGAAGCGGCTCCGGCGCGCCGGGTTCCGCATAAGGCGCGCCAGCCTGCTCGATGACGGCATCGCGGACGGGATTTCCGGTGACGACGAGCTTGCCGGCATCGCGCGCCCGCAGGAATTTCGGCGCCGCGAAGGTCGAGGCGATGGCATGAACGAAGGGTGCTGCAAGTCTGTTCACCCGGCCGAGCACCGCATTCTGCTCATGCACGCAAGTGGGAATGCCGCGCAGGATCGCGGCCGCAAGCGGCGGCAGTGTCGGATAGCCGCCGAAGCCGACCACGACGGAAGGTTCGATGCGGCCAAGTATGCCGAAGGCCTGCGCAATGCCCGAGACGATCGCAGGCGCGGCCCGCACGAGCCCCGCGAATCCGCGATTGGTCGGCGTCGCCGAGGGCACGGCGTAAATATCGGCACCCGGAAAGAGCCTGTCGAAATGCTGCACACGCTCGTCCGTCATGAGCACGATGCGGCGGCCGCGACGCTTCAGCTCCTGCGCGAGCGACTGGCCGGGGAAGAGATGTCCCCCCGTGCCGCCTGCGGCAATGACGATCGGGCCCTGTGGATGGAGCTTCATGCGTGCGCCCTCTTTCCACTGGGCGGCGCCACATTGCTGCCGGCGCGGCGCCGCGTCAGTGCGAGCAGCATCCCCATCGTGAGGCCGAGCGCGATCATCGACGAGCCGCCATAGGAAATGAAGGGCAGCGTCATGCCCTTGGCGGGAATGAGGTTCACATTCACCGACATGTTGATGAGCGCCTGAAGCCCGAACAGCGCGACGAGACCGCAGGAGGCGAACTGGATGAAGAGGTCCTGCTCGTCCATGGCCCGGTTGAGCGTCCGCATGACGATGAAGGAGAAGAGGCCGATGATGAGGAGACCCACGATCACGCCATATTCCTCCGCGGCGACCGCGAAGATGAAGTCCGTATGCGCGTCGGGAAGGATGCGCTTCACCGAGCCCTCGCCCGGACCGCGTCCGAAGAAGCCGCCCGTATGAAAGGCATCGAGCGCGCGGTCGATCTGGTAGGTGTCGCCCGATTCAGGATTGAGGAAACGGTCGACGCGGCTCGCCACATGCGGCATCAGCGTATAAGCCGCGAGCGCGCCGACGATCGCCACCGCGCCGAGCGAAACGATCCAGCGCCAGGAAAGACCGGCCATGAAGAAGATCGCGCCGAACACCATGGTCACGAGCATGAGCTGGCCGAAATCGGGCTGGAGCGCGAGAATGCCGACCACCATCCCGTAGAGCGCGAGCGCGATGAGCGTGCCCGGAAAGCCCGGCGCGCGCTGCGCCTCAGCGAACATCCACGCCGCGAGCACGATGAAGGAGGGCTTCACGAATTCCGAGGGCTGGATGGCGAGCGGCCCGATCTGAAGCCAGCGATGCGCGCCCTTGACCTCCGGGCCGATGAAGATCGTCAGTGCCATCAGCGTGAAGGCGCAGGCGAAGGTGATGGCGGCGAGACGGCGCACCTGACGCACATTGAGCAGCGAAACGCCGACGATGACCATGATCGTGGGCAGCAGGAAGAAGAGCTGGCGATAGACGAAATGAAACGGCGGCAGATGAATGCGCATCGCGACCGCCGGGCTTGCCGCCAGCGTCAGCACGCCGCCGATCAGCATGAGGCAGAAGAGTCCGAACAGCGTCCACTTGTCGACGGTCCACCACCATTCGGCGAGCTGGCTGCGATTGGTGCGCGCGAGGCGGATCATGCCGTGGCCCTCCCCTCGGCGTCGAGATGCTTCAGGACGAATGTGCGGAAGGCTTCGCCCCGCTCCTCGAAATTGGCGAACTGATCGAACGAGGCGCAGGCGGGCGACAGAAGAACGACGCGCGGCGCGCCCTCGGCGGCCTCGGCATCCTCCGCCGCCGCCTCGACCGCGCGGTCGAGCGTCTGGCAGCGGACATAATCGACCTTGCCCTCGAGCGTGCGCGCGAATTCGTCCGACGCCGCCCCGATCAGATAGGCGCGACGGATGCGCGGAAAATAGTCGCCGAGCGTCTCGATGCCACCTGCCTTCGCCTTGCCGCCGATGATCCAGTAGATGTTGTCGTAAGTGGCGAGCGCCTTCGATGCGGCGTCGGCATTGGTCGCCTTGCTGTCATTGACATAGCGCACGCCAGCTTCCTCGGCGACGATCTCCATGCGATGGGCAAGGCCGGGAAAGCTCTCGAAGGCGGTGAGGATCTTGTCGCGCGAAAAACCGAGCGCGCGCCCGACCGCATAGGCCGCCGCCGCATTCTGCCAGTTATGCGCGCCGGCCAGCGTGCGCAGCGGCCGGAAGTCGCCGGCCTTGACCGTCTGCGTTCCCGTGCCGTCATAGAGCGTGCCGTCGAGCACATAGACGCCGCGGCCAAGCGTCTTGCCGACAGAGATCGGAACGACCCTCGGCCCGCGCGACGCGGAAACCGCGGTGCAGATATCCATCGAATAGACGTCGTCGACGCCGATGATCGCGGTCGCATCGGCCGGCTGATGGGCAAAGAGGCGCGCCTTCACCGCCGCGTAATTCTCGATCGAGCCATGACGGTCGATATGGTCGGGCGTGATGTTGAGGAGCACGCCGACATCCGGCGCAAGGCTGGGCGCAAGGTCGATCTGGTAGGAGGAAACCTCGACGACATAGACGGTCGTGGGCTTCGGCGGATCGAGTTCGAGCACGGGCTTGCCGATATTGCCGCCGACCTGCGCATCGGCGCCGCAGCGCCGGACCATATGACCGATGAGCGCCGTTGTCGTCGACTTGCCGTTCGTCCCCGTGATGGCGACGATGCGCGCGCCCGCATCGCTCGCCCTGACGGCGCGCTGGAAAAGCTCCACATCGCCGATGATCTCGACGCCCGCTTCATGGGCGAGCTTCACGGTCGGATGAGGTTCGGGATGGGTGAGCGGCACGCCGGGGCTGAGCACGAAGGCGGCGACATCGCTCCATGTCCGCTTCGTCAGATCCTCGACTGCGACACCCGCGCGCGCGGCCTCGGCGCGCTTCGCCTCCGAATCGTCCCACGCAACGACGCGCGCGCCCCCGGCTTCGAGCGCGCGCACGGTCGACAGCCCGGACTTTCCGAGCCCGAAGAGAGCCACCGTACGGTCAGCGAAGCCAGTCGCCGCAATCATTCAACTCACCTCAACTTCAGTGTCGCGAGCCCCGCCATCGCAAGCACGACAGCAATGATCCAGAAGCGGATCACGACGGTCGGCTCCGCCCATCCCTTCTGCTCGAAATGATGATGGAGCGGCGCCATGCGGAAGACGCGCTTGCCCGTAAGCTTGAAGGACGCGACCTGCACGATCACCGAGATCGCCTCGAGAACGAAGAGGCCGCCGATGATCGCCAGAACGAGTTCATGCTTGGCCGCAACCGAAATTGCGCCGAGCGCGCCGCCAAGCGCGAGCGATCCCGTGTCGCCCATGAACACCATCGCAGGCGGCGCGTTGTACCAGAGAAAACCCAGCCCCGCACCGATAAGAGCGCCGCAGAAGACCGCAAGCTCGCCAGTGCCCGGCACGAAATGGATTTGCAGATAATCGGCGAAGACGGCGTTGCCGACGAGATAGACGATGAGGCCGAGGCTCGCCGCCGCGATCATCACCGGCACGATCGCGAGCCCGTCGAGCCCGTCCGTCAGATTGACGGCATTGGACGAGCCGACGATGACGAGCGCGCCGAAGAGAAAGAAGAAAGCGCCCATCTGGATGAGCACGCCCTTGAAGAAGGGAATGGTGAGCGCGGTCGCAAGCGGCTCCCGAGTGATCGACACGAGCGCCCACATGGCGAGCCCGGCAATGATGAACTCGAAGAAGAGCTTGACCCGGCCCGGCACGCCCTTCGGCGAGATCTTCGACACCTTGAGATAATCGTCCGCGAAGCCGACGGCGCCGAAGCCCAGCGTGACGAGCATCACGATCCAGACATAGCGGTTGGAAAGATCGGCCCAGATGAGAACCGAAGGCACAAGACCGACCAGAATGAGAAAGCCGCCCATGGTGGGCGTGCCCTGCTTCTGGATCACATGCGTCTTCGGCCCGTCCTCGCGGATCGGCTGCCCCCTGCGCTGGCGCGACTTGAGCAGCGCGATGATGCGCGGCCCGAAGAGGAATGTGATGAGAAGCGCGGTGAGCGTGGCGCCCCCGGTGCGGAACGTGATGTAGCGGAACACGTTCAGCACCGCGAGATCCTTCGACATGCCCGCAAGAAGATCGTAAAGCATCAGGCCTCCCCCCTGTTGCGCCGAATGCTTTCGCTGTCGTCTTCGCCGAGCGCCAGAAGGGCCTCGACGACAAGACCCATGCGCGATCCGTTCGAGCCCTTCACCATCACCACGTCGCCGTCGTGAAGAGCCTCGACGAGCGGCGCAATCAATCCACTCGACTTTTCCGAATAGGCGCCCTGCCGGTCCGCAGGCAGCGCATCGAAAAGCGCACGCATATCCGGACCGCTGGCAAAAACGAGGTCGATATCGGCATGAGCGAGCGGGATCGAGAGCGCGCGATGAAGCGCGACGGACTCCTCGCCCAGTTCAAGCATGTCGCCAAGCACGGCGATGCGGCGCGCGCGCCTTCCCGGCTCGATCCTGCCCAGTGTCTCGATGGCCGCCCGCATCGAAGCGGGATTGGCATTGTAGCTTTCGTCGATGAGCAGGAATGGCCGCCCCGGCGCCAGAATGTGATGGCGCTCGCCGCGCCCCTTGGGCGCCTTGAGATTGGCGAGCGCGAGTGCCGCCAGCGCGAGATCCGCATCCACCGCCTTGACGCAGGCGAGCATGGCGAGACTGTTCATGACGATATGCCGGCCCGGCACGCCAAGCTTGTAGGTCACGGGCTCGCCGCAGATCGTCGCCGAAACGCAGGAGCAATCGTCCTTGAGCACGACCTTCTCGAGGCGGGCATCCGCCTTCTCGTCCTCGCCGAAGGAAATGATGCGGCCCGCACCAGCCGCGCGCGCGCGCTTCTCGAGCCGCGCGAAATGCGGATTGTCGCGGTTGAGGACCGCGACGCCGCCCTTCTGCAATCCATCGAAAACCTCAGCCTTCGCATCGGCGATCTCTTCGACCGAGTTGAAGAAGGCCATATGCACCGCCTCGACCGTGGTGACGAGAGCGACGAAAGGCTCGACGAGCTTCGACAGGGGCGTGATCTCGCCCGGCGCGCTCATGCCGATCTCGAAAATGCCGAAGCGCGTATTGGCCGGCATGCGCGCAAGCGAAAGCGGCACGCCCCAGAGATTGTTGTAGGACGCCGCCGAAGCATGCGTCGCACCCTGCTGCGAAAGGATCATCCGCAGCGCTTCCTTGGTGCCGGTCTTGCCGACGCTACCCGTGACCGCGACGATCTTCGCCTCCGTGCGATGCCGCGCCGCGCGGCCGAGCGCGTTCAGCGCCTCCAGCGCATCGGGAACGACGACGAGCGGTCCACCCGCGCGCATCGCCGGCGTCACATCCGAAACGATGGCCGCCACCGCGCCACGGCTGAAGGCCGCCTCGACATAGGCGTGGCCGTCCGTGTTCTCGCCCTTGATCGCGACGAAGAGATCACCCGCTTCGATGGTGCGGCTGTCGATCGAAACGCCCTTGGCGACCCAGTCGCCACCCTCGGCCTTGCCGCCCGTGGCGGCGATGACATCTGCGCGCGTCCAGAGAGGCGAGGTCATTGCGCACCCCCGATCCGCCGCACCGCGGCCTCGATTGCCTCATGATCGGAAAAATGGATCGTGCGTGTGCCGACGATCTGGCCCGTTTCATGCCCCTTGCCCGCAATGACGAGCACATCGCCCGCCCGCAGATCGCGCGTGGCCGCCTCGATCGCCGCCGCGCGATCCCCGATCTCGATGGCGCCGGGCGCGGCAGCGATGATCGCGGCGCGGATCGACGCGGGGTCTTCGCTGCGCGGATTGTCGTCGGTCACATAAACCTTATCTGCAAGGCGAGCGGCCGCCTCGCCCATTTGCGGGCGCTTGCCCGGATCGCGGTCGCCGCCGCAACCGAAGACGACGACAAGACGCCTCGCCGTATGCGGCCTCATCGCCTCGAGCAGGTTCATCAGCGCATCGGGGGTGTGGGCATAATCGACATAGATCGAGGCACCATTGGGGAGGTGCGCGACTTCTTCGAGCCGCCCCTTCGCGCCCCGGATCGTTTCGAGCGCCGCGAAGACCCGCGCGGGCTGCCCCCCGCAACCGATGACGAGGCCGGCCGCCACCAGTGCGTTCGACGCCTGAAACCCGCCGATCAGCGGCAGGTTCACATTGTAGTTGCGGCCATCATGAACGAGTTCGAGCGCCTGCCCGCGCGCGGTCGGCTTCGTGCCGAGAAGGCAGATGTCGCGCCCGCGACGGCCGATCGAAATCACGCGGTGGCCACGCGCCCAGGACACCGCCTCGAATTCCGCATAGTGCTCGGCATCCGCATTGAGCACCGCGACGCCGCCCGGCGCCATGACCTCTCCGAAAAGGCGCAGCTTGGAATAGGCGTAGTCGTCGAAGGTGTGATGATAGTCGAGATGATCGCGCGTGATGTTGGTGAAGGCGGCGGCCGCGATCTTCACCCCGTCGAGGCGGAATTGCGCAAGCCCGTGGCTCGAAGCCTCCATCGCCAGATGCGTGACCCCCTCATCGGCAAGCTCGGCAAGCCCCGCCTGAAGGGTGACGGGATCGGGCGTCGTGTGGCCGAGCGGGCGCTCGCCCCTTGCGGTCACGACGCCGACCGTGCCGAGGCTCGCCGCCTCATGCCCGAGCGACGTCCAGATCTGGCGAACGAAAGTGACGATCGAGGTCTTGCCGTTCGTGCCGGTTACGGCGACGACGGTGCGCGGCTGCTTGCCGAAGAAACGCGCCGCCATGAGCGCGAGGCGGCGGCGCGGATTGCTGTCGGCAATGACGGGCACGCCCGCCCCGACATCCGCGCCCGTGGAAACGAGGATGGCGGCCGCCCCTTGAGCGATGGCCTGCGGAATGAAGCGCGTTCCATCAACACGCGTTCCCGGCAACGCTGCGAAGAGGAAACCCGGCTTCACCTCGCGGCTGTCCGCCGTCAGGCCGGCAATCTCCGTCGCCCCCCCTTCGGAGAGCGGCGGGAGATCGGAGCCCATGAGCGCCGCGAGCTGCATGTCAGCCAGCATTCCTAATCGCCTGCATTTCCATTCCCCGGCTCGTATGACACGAGCTTCGCTTCGTGGATCATGTCGTTGGGTTGCGGTGTCACCATCGGCGGCAGCCCGAGAAGCGGCGCAACGCGCTTGACGACACGTGCCGTCACCGGCGCCGCGTTCCAGCCGGCTGTCGCATAGCCATATGTCGCTTTCGATCCCTGCGGCTCGTCGAACATGATCAGCATCGCGTAACGCGGATTGTTCGCCGGAAACGCGCTCAGGAACGACGAGATCAGCCTGTGCCTCGCATAACCGCCGGCAACCGCCTTTTCCGCCGTGCCGGTCTTGCCCATCACCGGATAGCCCGGCACATCCGCCTTCTTGCCGGTGCCGTCGGTAACGACGAGACGAAGCAGCGCCTGCATGTCCCTGCTCGTTTCCGACGAGATGAGCCGCGGGCCGGCCTGCGGGTTCGTCTGGCGCATGAAGGTCGGCGTGACCCTGGTGCCGCCGTTCACGATGCTCGCAAGCGCCGCCACGACCTGAATCGGCGTCACGGCGATACCCTGGCCGTAGGAAACCGTGATCGTAGACAATTCGCTCCAGCGCGGCGGCAGCAAAGGATCGCCCGCTTCCGGCAGCTCGATCTGCGGCCGCGAGAGAAGGCCGAAGCGGCGCAGATATTCGCGATAGGCTTCCGTGCCAAGCTCGAGCGCGACCTTCGCCGTGCCGATATTGGAGGAATACATAAAGACTTCCGGCAGCGTGAGCCAACGGTTTTCGGCGTGGAAGTCGTGAATGGTGAAACGCGCGTAGCGGATGGGCTGCGTCGCATCGAGGCGGCTCGTCATCCGCACCTTGCCGGAATCGAGCGCCGAAGCGAGCGTGACAGCCTTGAAGACCGAGCCGAGTTCATAGACGCCGAGCGTCGCCCGGTTGAAGCGCGCCTCATCCGTCACCAGCATCGGGTCGTTGGGATCGAAGTCGGGCAGCGAGGAAAGCGCCACCACTTCGCCCGTATAGACATCCATGATGATGCCGACGGCGGCCTTGGCCTTGAATTCGGCGAGCGCGCTCTCAAGCTCGTTGCGCAGCGCGAACTGCGCCCGCATGTCGATCGAAAGCGCGATCGGCGCGGAACGCTCGCCGCCGCTCCCGCCCTTGCCAAGCAAATCGACCTTGTCGATATAGCGCTCGATGCCCGACGTGCCGCGATTGTCGAGATCGACGGTGCCGAGCACATGCGATGCGTTGTGCCCGTTGGGATAGACGCGCCGCTGCTCGCGGCGGAAGCCGAGCCCGGGAAGCCCGAGATAGTGCACGGCATATTGCTGCTTCGGCGTCAGATCGCGCTTCAGCCAGATGAAGGCGCGGCCCGTTTCGAGCTTCGCGGCCACTGCCTCCGGATTGAGATCGGGGAGCACGGTTGCAAGCTGGCGCGCCGTGTCCTGCGGATCGACGATCGCACGCCCGTCGGCAAAGAGCGAGGCTGTGACGATATCCGTCGCCATAATCTCGCCGTTGCGATCCACAATGTCGGGACGATGGATAGGGTCGACCACATCCGCCGCGGCGACGCGTGCGCCCCGGTCGCCGCCGACGATCGCAAGCTCGATGAGACGCGCGCCGACGAGCGAGAAGCAGGCCGCGAAAACGGCGAGCGCGAGGAAGATGCGCCGCTCGGACGGCGAGCGCACGCCCTCCTGCCCGACGCCGCGCGGCTGGCGCGCGCGCGAAACCGCGTCATAGCCGGCAAGCACGACGCGGCCGCGAGTGGCGGACTGGTTGCGGCGGCCGATCATCTGACCGTCCTTTCCGCCGCGCCGATATCCTGCGGCAGCGAGCCGGCATAGCCGCCCAGCGCCTTGCGGCTCGGCACATAGAAGTCATCGGTCTTGTGCGGCACCGGAACGTCGCTGAAGGAACCGATCTGCGATGCCTTGAGCGCTTCGAGCGACGTGTAGCGCTGCGCAAGCTGCTGGAGCCGCTCGGGCTGGTTCAGATAACTCCACTCCGCGCGCAGCACGCGAATGCCCTCCTGCTCGCTTGCAATATCGCGCTCGAGCCGCTGGGCGCGCTTCTGCGCCGCCTCGGCGCGATATTTGATGTCGTAAAGGCCGGCCGCGAGCGCGATGCCTACGATGATGAGAACGATGTTGAAGGTACGGATCATGCACGGCCCTCCATGAGGGCGGGCATGCGCGCCATGCCGAGCGCGGCAAGATCGAGCGGCAGCGCGGGCGCGGATGTGCGCTCCGCCGCGCGCAGCTTCGCGGAGCGCGCGCGGGGGTTCTCCTCGGCCTCGGCTTCCGATGCCTTCAGCGCCTTGTGCGCGATCTCGCGGAAGGACGGCGCGACCTCGCTCCGCTCGGGCATGTAACGGCTCGCCCGCGCCGCGCGCCCCGTGCGCGCGGTGAGAAACCGCTTCACGATGCGGTCTTCGAGCGAATGAAAGGTGACGACGGCGAGGCGCCCGCCTTCATGCAGCATCTCTTCCGCGCCGGAAAGGCCGCGCGCAAGCTCGCCCAGCTCGTCATTGACGAAGATGCGCAGCGCCTGAAAGGTCCGCGTGGCGGGATGGATGCGATCCTGCGGGCGGCGGCCCACGACGCGGGCGACCGTGTCGGCAAGCGCGAGCGTGCGCTCGAAATGCGCCGTCTCCCGCGCCGCCACGATGGCGCGCGCAACGGCGCGGGCGCGCTTCTCCTCGCCATAGACGGCGATGATGCGCGCAAGATCGTGCTCGTCGAACGTGTTGACGACATCGGCGGCGGAAAGCCCCGCCCCGCTCATCCGCATGTCGAGCGGACCGTCCTTCTGAAACGAGAAACCGCGTTCCGCCTCGTCGATCTGCATCGAGGAGACACCGATATCGAGCACGACGCCATCGACCGTCGCATGGCCAAGCTCGCGGACGAGCCGCGCCATGTCGCCGAAGCAGCCTTCGACCAGGGTAAGCCGCTCCCCGAATTTCGACTGAAGCTCGCGCCCGCGCAGAATGGCGTTCGGATCGCGGTCGATCGCAAGCACCGCACAATCGGCGCTGCCGAGAATGGCGCTCGTATAGCCGCCCGCGCCGAACGTGCCGTCGACATAGACGCCGCCATCCTTCGGCTGCAACACGGCGAGCACATCGGCGAGCATGACGGGGATATGGGGGGCCTGGGCGTTCATCGCGCGCCTCCGCCCGGACCGAGCGCCAGCGGCGAGCGCAGGAGATCGCCATGCGCCCGCGCCTGCTCCAGCGCCTCGGCGCGGAAGGCCTCATAGGCACGCGGCTCCCAGATCTGGAACTTCCGGCCCATGCCGACGAACGTCGCCTCGTCGGTGATGTTCGCATGGGCGCGCAGATCCTCCGGCAGGACGATGCGGCCGTCGCTGTCGAAGCTCAGCTCGGCGCTGTCGCCAAGAAGCACGGAGGCAAGCAGGTCGCGCTCACGCGAAAAGGGATCGAGCCGGTCGAGCATCTCGTCGATCACGGCGGAGAAGGCCGGGCCGCAGCCCTCGACAAAGGCGCCCTGGATCGAAGGAAAGCAGACGATGCCGCCGAACCCCTGGGCGACCGTGATCGCGCGAAATTTCGCCGGCACCGAGACGCGGCCCTTCGCATCGATCTTGTTGGTGAAGCGTCCCCGGAACGACTCCATAGGCCGTACTCATTCCCTCTTTCGGGCCACCCGGTCCCCTCGGGTTTGCCCAATCTCCCCGCCCGAGCGGCGAGTGCCAGCCGGGTCGGCTTGGCTACCATCCGGGACATCATGGGATAACATGGGAAAGTATGGGCGTCAACGGGAAAGCCTAGTAATTTCGCGGTTTTCCGCGGTATCTGGCTGTCTCGAAGCAGGATTCAACAACGTGAATATTTGAGAACAAAAGTAAAACATCGAACCGCAAAATCGGCCGGGATGGGGGAAGGCTCGAACCCTCGCAGGGAAGTTTGGCGCCACAAGGTCGGGCCCGTGGCAGGACGGGGGCAGGCGGCAATGCGGGAAAGCAATGTCAGATGGCCTGTAAGCCGGGTTCTGTACCCTTGCGGGCGATGACCATTCATCTGGGACGCCCGTTGCCGGACGCCTCGTGCAACCAACCCGGGCGGCAACCCGGAAACAGGCCCGCCCGGCCGAAGCCGGGACCTGCCGCCCCTATTTGGTCTTGCTCCCGGTGGGGTTTGCCGTGCCGCTCCCGTTACCGGCAGCGCGGTGCGCTCTTACCGCACCGTTTCACCCTTACCTGAGGGCCGAAGCCCGCTTCAGGCGGTCTGTTCTCTGTGGCACTTTCCCTGGGGTCGCCCCCGCCGGCCGTTAGCCGGCACCGTGCTTCCGTGGAGCCCGGACTTTCCTCTGCCCTTGCGGACAGCGGCCATCCGGCCATCTGACCCTTTGGAGATAGGGGCCTTTCCGGGCGAAGGCAAGCGGCGCGAGGGGCTTGCAGCCGGTCAATCGAGCGCCGACATTGCGCCTATAGTCATCCGACAGAACATGAACAGGGGAAATACCGATGAAGGCCGCCGTCTATTATGAAAACGGACCGCCCAGCGTCTTCAGATATGAGGATGTGCCCGACCCGGAATGCGGGCCGCACGAGGTTCTCATCAAGGTAGAGGCCGTAAGCATCGAGGGCGGAGACACGCTCAACCGGGCTGGCGGCGCGCTCGCCTCGAAGCCGCACATCGTCGGCTATCAGGCGGCCGGAACCATCGTCGAGGTCGGCGCCGAGGTGAAGAACCTCAAACCCGGCCAGAGGGTGACGACCGTCAACGCCTATGGAAGCCATGCGGAATATCGCGCCGTGCCGGCGCTCACCGCCTGGCCGGTGCCGGACAATCTCGATATCAGGGAAGCGGCGGCGATCCCCGTTCCCTTCGGCACGGCCGATGACTGCCTCTTCGAGTTCGGGCGCCTCAAGGCGGGCGAAACCGTGCTCGTGCAGGCGGGCGCGGGCGCTGTCGGGCTTGCGGCGATCCAGCTCGCCAAGCGCGCGGGCGCGAGGGTGATCGCCACCGCGTCGAGCGACGAGCGCCTCGCCCGGCTCAAGGAACTCGGGCTCGACCACGGCATCAACTACCGCACCCAGGATCTCGTCGCCGAGGTCAGGCGCCTGACCGACAACAAGGGCGTCAATCTCGTCGTCGATCCGGTCGGCGGCTCGACGCTCCAGAAGTCGATCCTCTCGCTTGCCTATCGCGGGCGCGTGTCCTTCGTGGGCCGCGCGGGCCGCGAGCCCATGACGGTCGATGTGCAGACCATGATGGGCGGCAACCAGTCGATGTCCGGCGTCTTTCTCGGCGCGGAGATCGGCACCGAGCGGGTGCGCGCCAATATTCAGCGCCTCATCGACGATGTGGCGGCGGGCAGCCTCAAGGTCGTGCTCGACCGGAGCTTCCCGCTCAGGGAGGCAGCCGCCGCGCATGAATATATCGAGAGCCGAAAGGCTGTCGGCCGCGTGCTGCTGATCCCCTGAGGATCAGACTGCTTCGAGAAGACGGTGAAGGGTGGCGACGGTCGAAAGATCAGCCACCCCATCCACCCGCTCCGGGCGGAAATGACGCTGGAAGGCGCGCACGACTGCCTCGGTCTTCGCGTCATAGACACCAAGCACCTCGACGCCATAGCCATAGGTCGCGAGCCGGAACTGCAATTCCGCGACCGTGTCGCCGCGATCGCCGGGCATGAGCGAGGGCCCTTCGACAATCGGAAACGGCTCGACCCAGACCCCGACGCCCGCCCGCGCGAGCCGCGCCCAGTCGAAGCGCTCGCCGGGATCGGACTTGCGCTCCGGCGCGATGTCCGAATGGCCGAGCACATGGCGCGGCGGGATCGGATGGCGCGCCAGTATCTCGCGGCAGAGCGTCTCGACCGCCTTCATCTGCGCTTCCGGAAAGGGCGGCGTGCCGAAATCATGCCCGCCATTGCCGATCTCGATCCCGATCGAATGGCCGTTGATATCGCTCACCCCTGCCCAGCTCGAAACCCCGGCATGCCAGGCGCGCTTCTCCTCGGGCACGAGGCGGAGCACCTGCCCGTCCTCATCGACCACATAATGAGCCGAAACCTTCGCCTCGGGGCTGCAAAGGAGATCGACGGCATCCGCCGTGGAGGCCATGCCCGTGTAATGGAGCACGAGCATGTCGATACGGACGGGCTCGGGCCGGTCGTTGAAATTGGGCGACAGCCTTTCTTGGGTGACAATGGTCATTCAGGGGTCCGTCCGGACGATCTGTTTCTGCCGCAGGGACACGATGAGCACGCCTGTCAGCGCGATCAGCGTGCCGACAATCATGCGCGTCGTCAGCACGTCGCCAAGCAGCGCCACGCTGAAAATGATCGTGAAAATGGGCGAAAGCAAGGTCAATGGCGCCGTCTGCGACACCTCATAGCGCTGCAGCAGATAGTAGATGCCGGCATGGCCGACGAGGCTCGAGGCGAAGGCGACATAGAAGACCCCGGACCATTGCAGCATGGTCGCGGATGTTATGAGTTCGATCTGGTCGCGCTCGAAAAGAAGCGAGCCGACCAGCATGACCGGCGCGGCCACCACCGCGATCCAGGCCTGTAGCTCGAAGACGCCCACGCGCTTGATCTGGCGTTGATAGATCGTGCCGACCGACCCCACGAGCGAGGAGGCGACGATGAAGACAAGGCCCCAGATGAAATGGAAGACCGTCGGGTCGAAGCTGATGACCATGACCCCGGCGAATGAGAGGCCGATGCCGGACCAGCGCCGCCAGTAAACCTTCTCCTTCAGAAAGATCACCGACATGATGGTCGAAAAGGGCACGCCGAGCTGGCCGACAATGGCGACGACGGATGGATTTGAGAGCGCGACCCCGGCGAAGAAGAAGCCGAACCCTATCGGGCCAGCGCAAAGGGCGATGATGAGCACCTCCTTCATGCGCCCCTCATGGAGGCGCAGGAACGGAAAGAGCACCATGACGATGAGCGTGAAGCGCAGCGCCGTGAACATCATCGGCGGAAAATGCTCGAGACTCACCTTGGCCGCGACCAGCGCGAACCCCCAGATGAGGTTGATGAGCATCATGAACGCGAGGTGCTGGGGGGTCATGTCGGACGGGCTGACGGTGCGGAACGGCGGGGCGCCCGCCCTTGTTAGCGCAGCCCCGCAGGCGCCGCCAGCGGCAACATCGAAAAGCGCCCGACTTTCATTTTCAGGCGTCGCCCGGCCCCTTGGCCACAGGCCGGAAAGCGCCCCTCAGGTGGCGCTGTCGAGCCCCCTCGCCTTCAGGATTTTCTGATAGGCGACATTGATGGCCGCGAGCTTGTCATTGGCGATCTGCACCAGTTCCTCCGGCACGCCGCGCGCGATGAGCGTATCGGGATGGTTCTCCCGCACGAGCCGCCGGTAGGCTTTTTTCAGGTCGTCGTTGGAAATGTCGGGCGTGATGCCGAGCACGAGATAGGGATCGAGCCGGGGCGTGCCGAGATGGCTCGCCCGGATGCGCGCGAACTCCACTTCCGAAAAGCCGAAAATATCGGCAACCGTCCGCAGGTACTCGACCTCGGCCGGATGGATGACCTTGTCGGCCATGGCGATATGGAACAGCGCGTCGAGCACGTCCTCGAGCACGGCGGGCTTGCCGCGATAGATCCGCGCCACTTGCGCCGCATAGCTCTCGAAACCCGCAACGTCCTGCTGGGCAATCCGGTAGAGCCGCTTGACGTTCGCCCGTTCGGAT
The DNA here is from genome assembly GCF_035325945.1 of Parvibaculum sp. Classification (GTDB taxonomy): domain Bacteria; phylum Pseudomonadota; class Alphaproteobacteria; order Parvibaculales; family Parvibaculaceae; genus Parvibaculum. The sequence continues at coordinate 39,062 of NZ_DAOKYX010000016.1, read as the reverse complement.
TCGGGTACCTTCAGCACCTCCTCGAAGGCGCGGATCTCGGCATCCGTCACCTGTCCGTCCGCCCTTGCCATCTTGGCCGAAAGCGCGATCAGCGCGATGGTGAACACGACGTCATTGTCTTCGAGCGCGCGGTCGATCACGAGGTGGCCGGCGACCGCCCCGACAAGCGCGCCGAGCGGCCCGCCCACGGCAAGACCGACACCTGCGCCTGCTATTTTTCCCCAGATTGACATTGGTCAAGAGTAAGACGATTCAGCCAGCCCCGCACTTCGCAAATCTGCATGGGGCTTTGTGAAGGCGCTTCATGACGCAGACGTCACGCAACCGTCATGCAAGGGCTGCCAAGCCGCTGCGCCCCGCATGGGTTGATTTTGCTCCCGCGATGGGTCTAATCGCCTGAAGCGTGTCGATATCCGCGCGCCGTCCCGCCCATTCCGCAACGACACGCAGCAGAGTTTCCATCATGACAAGCCGTTGGGACTTCTGGATCGATCGAGGCGGGACGTTCACGGACATTGTCGCCCGCGCACCGGACGGACACCTCATCGCCCGCAAGCTCCTCTCGGAAAATCCCGACCGCTACGAGGACGCGGCGCTTCAGGGCATTCGCGACATTCTGGGCGTGCCCGCCACCGAACCTCTGCCACAGGCGCGGATCGGCGCCGTCAAGATGGGCACGACGGTCGCCACCAATGCGCTGCTCGAACGGAAAGGCGAGCGCACGCTCTTCCTGACGACGCGCGGTTTCGCGGATGCGCTTCGCATCGGCTATCAGAACCGGCCGCACCTTTTCAGGCTCAGGATCGAAAAGCCCTCCATGCTTTTCGAGCGCGTGGCGGAGGTCGACGAGCGCGTGACCGCCGAGGGAGAGGTGCTGACGCCCCTCGACGAGGAAGGGACGTGCCGCATCCTCAAGGATGCCTATGCCGCCGGTTTTCGCGCTGTCGCCATCTGCTTCATGCATGGCTATCGCCATCCCGAACATGAACAGGCCGCCGCGCGGATGGCGCGTGAGGTCGGTTTCAGCCAAGTCTCGGCGAGCCATCATGTAAGCCCGCTGATGAAGTTCGTCTCGCGCGGCGACACCACCGTCGTCGATGCCTATCTCTCGCCGATCCTTCGGCGCTATGTCGATCGCGTGGCGGCGGCGCTGGGCACGGAAGCGCGCAGGCGCCTCTTTTTCATGCAGTCTTCGGGCGGGCTCACCGACGCGAGCCTCTTTGAGGGCAAGGATGCCATCCTTTCCGGGCCCGCCGGCGGCGTGGTGGGCGCGGTCGAGACGAGCCGCCTCGCCGGCTTCGAGCGCATCATCGGCTTCGACATGGGCGGCACTTCGACCGATGTGTGCCACTATGACGGCGAGTTCGAGCGCAGCTTCGAGACAGAGGTGGCGGGCGTGCGCATGCGCGCGCCCATGATGCAGATCCACACCGTCGCGGCAGGCGGCGGCTCCATCCTCCATTATGACGGCGCGCGGCTTCGCGTCGGCCCCGATTCCGCGGGCGCCGAACCCGGCCCCGCCGCCTACCGGCATGGCGGCCCCCTCACCGTGACCGATGCGAATGTCATGGTGGGGAAGCTCCTCCCCGATTTCTTCCCGCAGATTTTCGGCCCTGGCGGCGATCTGCCGCTCGATGCCGAAATCGTGCGCGGGAAGTTCACGGCGCTCGCCCGCGAGATCGGCCGCAGCCCGGAGGAAACGGCCGACGGCTATATCCGCATCGCCGTCGAGAACATGGCGCAGGCGATCAAGAAGATCTCCGTGCAGCGGGGCCACGATGTCAGCGCCTATGCCCTCGCCTGCTATGGCGGCGCTGGCGGCCAGCATGCCTGCCTCGTCGCCGACGCGCTCGGCATGACGAAGGTCTTTTTTCATCCGCTCTCGGGCGTGCTCTCAGCCTATGGCATGGGGCTCGCCGACATTCGCGCAAGCCGCCAGCGCGCCGTCGAGGAAGCGCTGGCAGAAGAAAGCCTTGCCGCGCTCGCTGCAACCATCCGCGAACTCGGGCAGGAGACGGCGGCAGAAGTCGCCGGACAAGGCGTCGCGGCAGCGCAGATCGCCATCGTGCCCCGCCTTCATCTTCGCTATGCCGGCACCGATACGGCGCTCATCATCGAACATGGTTCGCTCGATGCACTCCGTGCGCGCTTCGAGAGCGCGCATCGCAAGCGCTTCGGCTTCATCGCTACGGAAAAGCCCATCGTCATCGAAGCCGTTTCGGTGGAGGCGGTCGGCCGCGATGCTGAAGCATCGGAAGCGCGGCGAACCCCGCGCGGCGAGGGCGAGGCGCGCCCCGCGCGGCAGGTCCGCTTCTTCAGCGAAGGCAGGTGGCACGAGGCGCCAGTCTATCTGCGCGAAGCGCTGGCGGCGGGCGACGCCCTGGAAGGCCCGTCCATCATCATCGAACCGCACCAGACCATCATCATCGAACCCGGTTGGCGCGCCGATGTGACGCCCCTCGATCACATCGTCCTGACGCGCCGCGAAAAGAAGACGCGCGCCCACGCCATCGGCACCGATGCAGACCCGGTCATGCTCGAGATTTTCAACAATCTCTTCATGTCCATCGCCGAGCAGATGGGCTTCACGCTCGAAAAGACCGCCTATTCCGTCAACATCAAGGAACGCCTCGATTTCTCCTGCGCTGTTTTCGACCGCGAGGGCGGGCTCGTCGCCAATGCGCCGCACATGCCCGTGCATCTTGGCTCCATGGGCGCCAGCGTGCGCGCCGTGATCGAGCAGAACCCGGACATGGGCCCCGGCGACGTCTTCGTGCTCAACGCGCCCTATAATGGCGGCACGCATCTGCCCGATGTCACTGTCGTGGCACCTGTCTATGACGAGACGGGCGGCGAGCGGCTGTTCTATGTCGCGGCGCGGGGCCATCATGCCGACATTGGCGGCATCTCGCCGGGCTCCATGCCGGCCCATTCGCGCAGCGTCGAGGAAGAAGGCGTCCTCATCGACAACTTCCGGCTCGTCGAGCGCGGCCGCTTCCGCGAAACGGAGATGCGCGCCCAGCTCGCTTCAGGGCGCTGGCCCGCCCGCAACCCGGACCAGAACATCGCCGATCTCCGCGCCCAGATCGCGGCCTGCGAGAAAGGCGCGCAGGAACTACGTCGCATGGTGGCGCAATTCGGCCTCGGCGTGGTCGAAGCCTATATGCGGCACGTGCAGGACAATGCCGAGGAAAGCGTCCGCCGCGTGATCGGCCGGCTGACGGATGCGACCTTCGAGCAGAAGATGGATGACGGCTCGCTCATAAAGGTTTCCGTGACGGTCGATGCCGGAACGCGCTCGGCGAAGATCGACTTCACCGGCACGAGCCCGACGCTCGCCACCAATCTCAACGCGCCCTCCGCCGTGGCGCGGGCTGCCGTGCTTTATGTCTTTCGCTGCATGGTGGACGACGACATTCCGCTCAATGAAGGCTGCCTCAAGCCGCTCGAGATCGTCATTCCCGAGGGCTCGATGCTCGCGCCCCGCTATCCCGCGGCGGTCGTCGGCGGCAATGTGGAGACGAGCCAGGCTGTGACGGACGCGCTATTCGGCGCCTTCGGCGTCATGGCATCCGCGCAGGGCACGATGAACAACCTCACCTTCGGCAATGCGCGTTACCAATATTACGAAACGATCTGCGGCGGCGCAGGCGCGGGCATGGACTTCGACGGCGCGGATGCCGTCCACACGCATATGACGAATTCACGCCTCACCGATCCCGAAGTGCTCGAATGGCGCTTTCCCGTCATCCTCGAGGAATTTTCGATCCGGCGGGGCTCCGGCGGCAAAGGCCGGCACAGGGGCGGCGACGGTGCGGTGCGCGCCATCCGCTTCCGCGAAAAGATGACGGCCTCGATCCTTTCGACGCATCGCATCGTTCCGCCCTTCGGCCTCGATGGCGGCGAAGCGGCGGCCTGCGGAGAAAATCTCATTCGCCGCGCGGACGGACGCATCGAAACGCTCGCGGGCTCCGATCAGGTGGAACTCGACGCGGGCGACACCATCGTCATAAGGACGCCGGGCGGCGGGGGATTTGGCGAGCCGTCCACGTGAAATGTAACTCTTTCGAGTCGGCGGCCGTCTGAGCCAGCCTTGTGGCGCGAAACGGCACATGGCCTCCAGAGCACAGCCACGCCCCGGATGGCCGAATTCCGCCCTTCCCGGCTCTTGCAACAAGGCCACAATGTGGCCCGCCTACCGCGCCCGCGATTCCGCTTGCGCGGAACATCAGCCTTGCGAAACTTTTCGCCGTGAACGGTCGGGCACAGCCCGGCGGCAACCACTTCGGGAGGCCACTGCTATGACCTTGTCCGCAAAAGTTGGTTACCTGGCCACCTGTCTCGCATTCATCTTTGTCGGCGCGATCACGATCGGCGTCTTCTGACGCCGATCGGATGGCTCAGGCCGCTTCCTCCTCCGATCCCGGCGTGTAGTTGAGGATCGGGGCAAGCCAGCGTTCGCATTCGGCAAGGGTCATGCCCTTGCGTGCGGCATAATCCTTCACCTGATCGCGCTCGATCCGGCCGACACCGAAATATTCCGACTGTGGATGGCTTATATATAGCCCGCTGACAGCCGCTCCCGGCCACATGGCAAAGCTCTCGGTGAGCTTGATGCCAGCTTCCTTCTCCGCGTCGAGCAGATCGAAGAGCGTGCGCTTTTCCGTGTGGTCGGGCTGCGCCGGATAGCCGGGCGCGGGCCGGATGCCCTGATATTTCTCGGCGATCAGCTCCTCGTTCGAGAGCCGCTCATCCTTCGCATAGCCCCAGAATTCGCGCCGCACCCGCTCATGCATGTGCTCGGCAAAGGCCTCCGCCAGACGGTCGGCAAGAGCCTTCGACAGGATCGCCTTGTAATCGTCGTTGGCGCTCTGGAAGCGGCTCGCCACTTCGTCTTCACCATGCCCGGCTGTGACCGCGAACCCGCCGATGTAATCGGCGATGCCGGTTTCCTTCGGCGCGATGAAATCGGCGATGGCCATGTTCGGGCGGTCGGAGTTCCGCCGCATCATCTGCTGGCGCAGCGTATGAAGCACGGTGAGGCGCTCCTTGCGGCTGTCGTCGGTGTAAAGCTCGATATCGTCGCCGCCGATCTCATTGGCCGGCCAGAAGCCGATGACCGCCGAGGCCCTGAGCCACTTTTCCTCGATCATCTGCTGGAGCATCTCGCGCGCATCGGCATAGAGCGTGCGCGCCGCCTCGCCCATCTTGTCGTCCTTCAGGATCTGCGGATATTGCCCCGCAAGCTCCCAGGTCGCGAAGAAGGGCGTCCAGTCGATATAGGGAACGAGATTCTCGAGCGGATAGTCCGTAAAGACCTTCGTGCCGAGGAAGCTCGGCCGCGTCGGCTTGTAATTCGTCCAGTCGATCTTCGTCCGGTTCTCGCGCGCGGCGACGAGTGTCTGGCGATCCTTGGCGTTGCGGGCATTGGCGTGAGCGGCAGCGAGCTTCGCATATTCATCGCGCGTATCGGCGATGTACTTGTCCTTCGCCGTTTCCGATACGAGGCTCGAGACGACGCCGACCGCCCGGCTCGCATCGGTGACATAGATCGCCTGACCGCGCTTGTAGTTGGGATGAACCTTGACGGCGGTATGGATGCGGCTCGTCGTCGCCCCGCCGATGAGAAGCGGAATGTCGAAACCTTCGCGCTCCATCTCCGCCGCGACATGGCACATCTCGTCGAGGCTCGGCGTGATGAGGCCCGAGAGCCCGATCACATCGACCTTTTCCTTGCGCGCCGTCTCGAGGATCGTCTGCGCCGGAACCATGACGCCGAGATCGATCACCTCGAAATTGTTGCACTGGAGCACGACGCTCACGATGTTCTTGCCGATATCGTGGACGTCGCCCTTGACCGTCGCCATGAGAATCCTGGCCGCGGCTTCCTTTTGCGCCGCGCCCGTCCGCTTCTTCTCCTCCTCCATGAAGGGGAGCAGATAGGCGACCGCCTGCTTCATCACACGCGCGGACTTCACGACCTGCGGCAGGAACATCTTGCCGGCGCCGAAGAGATCGCCGACGACGTTCATGCCGTCCATCAGCGGACCCTCGATGACATCGAGCGGCCGCGCCGCCTCCTTGCGCGCGGCTTCGGTATCCTCCTCGATGAAGGCGTTGATACCCTTCACGAGCGCATGGGTGAGCCGCTCCTTCACGGGCAGTTCGCGCCAGGAAAGATCCTCCTCCTTCTTCTTGCCCGCATCGCCCTTGTAGCGCTCGGCAATCTCGAGCAGCCGCTCCGTCGCGTCCGGCCGGCGATTGAGGATCACATCCTCCACGCATTCGCGAAGTTCCGGCTCGATCTCGTCATAGATGGCAAGCTGCCCCGCATTGACGATGCCCATGTCCATGCCTGCCTGAATGGCATGATAAAGGAACACGGAATGCATCGCCTCGCGCACGCGCTCATTGCCGCGGAACGAGAACGAGACGTTGGAGACGCCGCCCGAGACATGCGCGTAAGGCAGGCATTGCCGGATGCGCTTCGTCGCCTCGATGAACTCGACGCCGTAATTGTTGTGCTCCTCGATGCCGGTGGCGACGGCAAAGATATTCGGATCGAAGATGATGTCTTCCGGCGGAAATCCCACCTTCTCGACGAGCAGATTGTAAGACCGCTCGCAGATGGCGAATTTGCGCGCCGCCGTATCCGCCTGGCCTTCCTCGTCGAAGGCCATCACGACGGTGGCCGCGCCGTAGCGGCGGATCTTTCGCGCATGTTCGAGGAACTGCGCCTCGCCTTCCTTGAGGCTGATCGAATTCACGATCGCCTTGCCCTGCACGCATTTGAGTCCGGCTTCGATGATCTCCCATTTGGAGGAGTCGATCATGATCGGCACGCGGGCGATGTCAGGCTCGGCGGCGAGGAGATTGAGAAACGTCACCATGGCCTGCTTGCTGTCGAGCATGCCCTCGTCCATGTTGATGTCGAGCACCTGCGCGCCGTTCTCGACCTGCTGGCGCGCCACTGACAGTGCTTCGTCGAAGTTGCCCTCGACGATCAGTTTTCGGAAGCGCGCCGAGCCCGTGACGTTCGTCCGTTCGCCGACATTGATGAAATTCGCGGAGGCATTTGTCATTTTACTTTTCTTCCTGCGCCTGACGTCGTCTTGAGCGCATGCTGATGTTCGGCCGGCCGCCTCACGGGGCGGTGAAGGCTTCGAGACCCGAGAGGCGCAGACGCGGCTCGATTTGGGGAAGCGGGCGCGGCGTCCTGTCCTTGACGGTCTCGGCTATTGCCTTGATGTGCGCGGGCGTCGTGCCGCAGCATCCGCCAACGACATTGACAAGCCCCGACGCGGCAAACTCGCCGACGAGCCGCGCCATATGCTCCGGGCTCTCGTCATATTCACCCATCTCGTTCGGAAGGCCCGCATTCGGGTGCGCGCTGACATTGGTATTGGCGATGCGCGACAGCGTGTCGATGTGCTGGCGCATCTCCTTGGCGCCGAGCGCGCAGTTGAGGCCGATCGAAAACGGCTTCGCATGCTGCACCGAGTTCCAGAACGCCTCCGGCGTCTGGCCCGAAAGAAGCCGGCCCGACATATCCGTGATCGTGCCCGAGATCATGACCGGCAGCTCGACCCCGAGTTCTTCGTAAACCTCGTCGATGGCGAAAAGAGCCGCCTTGGCGTTCAGCGTATCGAAGACCGTCTCGACAAGGATCGTGTCCGCCCCGCCTTCGATGAGGCCGCGCGTGGCGCTTTTGTAAGCCTCGCGCAGTTCGTCGAAGGTCACGTTGCGAAAGCCCGGATCGTTGACCTTGGGCGAGATCGACGCGGTGCGGTTCGTCGGCCCGAGCACGCCCGCGACGAAGCAGACGCGGCCCGGTGTCTCGCTCTCCGCGATGTCGGCGGCCTCACGCGCGATCCGCGCGCTCTCGACGTTCATCTCATAGGCGACGGCCTCGAGCTTGTAGTCGGCCTGCGCGATCACGGTGGCGCTGAACGTGTTCGTCTCGGCGAAATCCGCGCCCGCCCGGTAATAGGCAAGATGGATGTCGCGCAGGATGTCGGGCCTCGTCAGCGAGATCAGTTCGTTGTCGCCCTTCAGATCGACCGGATGATCCTTGAACCGCTCGCCGCGAAAATCGGCCTCGGTGAGCTTGTAGCCCTGGATCATCGTACCCATGGCGCCGTCGAGCACGAGCACGCGCTCCTTGACGAGTTCCTTGAGCTTCGCGATGCGTTCGTCTCTGGTCATGATGATCCTTTCTCTCACTGCGCGAGAACTGGCGCATGCTCGGGCCGAAGCCCGATCACGTGGCAGATGGCGAAAGTGAGATCGGCCTGATTGAGCGTATAGAAATGAATGCGGTCGAAGCCGTAAGCGCGCAGGCGGCTCACCTGCTCGGCCGCGACATAGGCCGCGATCAGCTTGCGCGTTTCGAGGTCGTCGTCGAGCCCGATGTAATAGTCGGCGAGCCATTTTGGGATGCTCGCCCCGCAGCGCTCGGCCATCCGCCTGGTGCCCTTGAAATTCGTCGTCGGCATGATGCCCGGCACGATCGGCACGGTAATGCCCGCGCGTCGCACGCGTTCCAGAAAGCGGGCATGGCATTCCGTGTCGAAAGCGAATTGCGTGATGGCGCGCGTGGCGCCGGCGGCCACCTTTCTCTTCAGGAGTTCGATATCGGCGTCGATGGAGGCGGATTCGGGATGGCCTTCCGGATAGGCGCTGACGCTGACCTCGAAATCGGCGATTTTCCTGATGCCATCGATCAGTTCAGGCGTCGACTGGTAGCCCTGCGGATGCGGATGATAGGGCGCGCCGAGTTCCGGCATGTCGCCGCGCAGCGCCACGATGTGGCGCACGCCCGCGTCCCAATAGCTGCGGATGACCTCGTTCACTTCCTCGCGGCTCGCGCCGACACAGGTGAGATGCGCGGCCGGCGTGAGCGCCGTTTCCTGCACGATCCGCTTGACCGTGGCGTGCGTGCGCTCGCGCGTCGATCCGCCCGCGCCATAGGTGACTGAAACGAATTCCGGCCGGAGCGACTCGAGCCGCCGGATCGAACGCCACAACGTCTCTTCCATTTCCGGCGTCTTCGGCGGAAAGAATTCGAAGGAGACGCGCGTCGCCTGCGCCTTGTTCATGGGCTCTCCGCTCATCCTTCGACTCCCTCGAGTTCGCTTCCACGCTCCGCGCGGCCTGCCGCATGTGCAAGCGCGGCGCGCGGCTTATCGGCGGCATAGATCACAACTGTCAGCTTCGCCTCGTCCCCGCCCTCGGGCGGCAGACGGCGAAGCTCCCTGAGTTCAAGCCCGGCCTGATCGAGCCAGCTCCTGACTTCCTCTTCCGAGAAGCCGAGGCGGCGATGCGCCTGCTCTTCCCGGAGAAAGTCGAGGTCATGCGGCGCGAAATCGGCAATGAGAAGCCGCCCGCCGGTCTTGAGGACGCGAGCGGCCTCGCCGACCGCCGCCGCCGGATCGTCCAGATAATGCAGCACCTGGTGCAGCGTGACGAGATCGGCCATCTCGTCCTGAAGCGGCAGATCGTAGAGATCGCCCTGCCGGACCGAGCAGCTCTCGACGCCCGACTGTTCGAGATAGGCGCGGGCGAAGGCGAGCATTTCCGGGCTCAGGTCGATGCCGATCGCCGTTTCCGCCCGCGCGCCGACGAGTTCGAGAATGCGCCCCGTGCCGGTCCCGAGATCGACGAGCGTTCCGATCCGCTCGCGCGCGCCGAGATCGAGCAGCGCCTCCTCAACCTTCGCCTCCGGCACATAGAGCGAGCGGATGCGGCGCCATTGCTCGGCGTTGGCCCGGAAGAATTCGGCGGCGCGTTCCGCGCGGGCGGCGCGCACGGCCTCCAGCCGCTCCAGATCGCGCGCGGTGGTGGGATCGCCCGCCGGGATGAGGCCGGTCAGCAATGCGGCGAGCCGCGCTCCAGCGCCCGACTGGGCACGCCTGTAGAAAACCCAGCTTCCCTCACGAAAGCGGTCGAGCAACCCAGCCTCGCACATGAGCTTCAGATGGCGGCTGACCCGGGGCTGGCTCTGGCGGAGGATCTGGGTGAGTTCGGTTACGGTGAGTTCGCTCTTCATCAGGATGGCAAGCAGCCTGAGGCGCGTTGGCTCGCCCGCCGCTCTCAGCCCTGTCAACAGCTCATCCATGCCTACTCACCAGATTTCCGCTCTGATCAAACATAAACATATCTTTATGTTCAAATTCAAGTGGATTCTAGCCATTTCGCTGCAGCAATCGGGCAACACCTGAGCCACATCGGCATAAGAGGGGCGCCCGCTCCGCTGGTTAACGGCTGGGGGCTGTGATACCAACTTGTCGCTTGAGCCCGCTGGATTGACGGCAGGGAATGCGCCACATTCTGGCGGCATTTACCGCGTATTAAGCAAGTTGACGAATTCTGGACGCGGCGCTCATGGCAGAAACTGGGGCTCCGACGGGAATTCCCGATCGGAGCCTTGTATTGCGAGGCGGGCGCCTTGGTCCCGACCGGTTCACGGTCATGGCGGCGCTGGGTGTGGGGAACGATGGACTTACTGGCCAGGACAGCGAATTTCGCGGCACGCGCGGCCTGCATCGCGCTCATGATCACGCTTGCGGCCTGCGCCACACGCCCCGATCCGTCGAACAAGGCGGCCGTTCAGGCCTATGAAGAGGCAAACGATCCGGTCGAGCCGCTGAACCGCTATTTCTTCGAGCTCAACCGCTTCTTCGACATCATTCTGCTGAAGCCCGTCGCGACATGGTATCAGGGCGTCGTTCCCGACCCGGCGCGCAACAGCATCCGGCATTTCCTCGACAATCTGGCCGCTCCCACCGTCCTCGCCAACGACGCGCTGCAGGGCGAGTGGTCGCGCGCCGGCACCACGGCCTCGCGCTTCGGCATCAATACGACGGTCGGCGTTCTCGGCCTCTTCGACCCGGCAACCGGCTGGGGCTATCCGCAGCACAGGGAAGATTTCGGCCAGACGCTCGCGACCTGGGATACGCCTGAAGGCCCCTATCTCTTCCTGCCGGTGCTAGGCCCCTCGCCGCCCCGCGATCTCGCCGGCTTCGCCGTCGATGAACTGTTCTTCGATCCGCTCACCTATATCTACTGGGGTGGTCCGTACACGGTTCCCGTCACGCGCTTCGTCGTGAACGGCATCGACGTGCGCTCGCGGAACCTCGCGACGCTGGATCAGATCGAGCGGACATCCGTCGATTACTACGCGACCGTGCGCAGCCTCTATCGACAGACCCGCGCCAACGAGATTGCGAACGGCAAGACGAATACGCAAAATCTGCCGGATATCGACAATCTGAATTTCGACACAAACGAACCCCAGACTGTCGCTCCCGAGAAGTAGGAGCGACAGTTTCGGTGCCCTCCGAAGCCATGATCGGCCGCTTCGACGTGTTCGTCTGAAGGAGACAGGCAATGATTTCGCTCAAGTCCATGCGTCCCGCCCTCGCACCACTCGCGCTCGCGCTCGCCCTTCTCGGCGCAATCGCGATGTCAGGCACACCCGCAAGGGCCGCGAATGCCGATCCCGCCGCCGAGGCATGGGTTTCGGACATCTCCGCAAAGGCGATCCAGATCATCAGCGACAAGAGCCTGGACAAGACGGCGCGCGAAGCCGCCTTCAACAAGCTCCTGACCGAGAATGCGGACATGCAGAAGATCGCCGCCTTCTGCCTCGGACAGTTCCTCCGTGTGCCCACGCCCGATCAGCGCGACGAATATCTCAAGCTCTTCGACAATTTCGTCGTGAAGGTCTATGTGACGCGCCTCTCCGACTATCATGACGAGAAGCTGCAGGTGACCGGCTCGCAGCCCAAGGGCACGAACCAGGCCATCGTCCAGAGCCGGATCAATTTCACGAATGGCCGTCAGCCCGTTGAAGTCACCTGGTGGCTCCTGAAGAAGGACAATGGCTACAAGATCTTCGACGTCAATGTCGTCGGCGTGTGGCTGGCTCAGGAGCAGCGCTCCGCCTTCACCTCGGTGATCAACAATCACAATGGCGACTTCAACGCCCTGCTCGACCACCTGCGCCACCAGATCGCGGATGCCGATGCGGGCAAGCTCCCGGCGACCGGCTCGGCAAGCACCGCCCCCTGAGACGCCTCCCATCGAATTGAAAACGCCCCCGGACAAAATCCGGGGGCGTTCGCATTTTGGAGCTCCGGCGTTTTACACGCCAGCGACGCCCAGCATCCGCTCCCATTCGCCGAGCGTGCGGTCGAGCCGGTCGACGAGTTCGTCGATCTCGCTCGCCGAAATGGTGAGCGGCGGCGACACCCAGAGCGGCAGACCGCGGCGAAAGAGCGGACGCCGGCGCGCACCGTAAAGAGTGGAATAGAAGACAAGCCCGTTCTTGAGCGCGAGGCTCTGGAACAACTGTTCCGCCTGCTTCTCGGGCGCGAAATATTCACGGCTGGCCTTGCTCTCGACCATTTCGAGAACCATGAAGAGCCCCCAGCCGCGCGCATCGGCAACCGTCGGATGCGCAAGCAGGCGCTCCTTCTGGGCAAAGAGCCGCTCCCCCATCTCGCGGCAATGGGCGATGAGCCCGTCTTCCTTGATGATGTCGATGACCTGCAGCCCCGCCGCGCAGGAAAGCGCATTGCCGCCATTTGTGAAGCCGTGAATGAAGGGTGTGCCGGCGCGGAAGACCTCGTTGATCGCGTCGCTCACCGTGACGGCGCCGAGCGGCAGGAAGCAGGAGGAGATGCCCTTGGCCATGGTCATGATGTCCGGCGCGACGCCGAAATGCTGCATGCCGAACCATTCGCCCGTCCGGCCAAAGCCGGTCACGACTTCATCCGCGATCAGCAGAACCTCGTATTCGTCGCAGATGCGGCGCACCTCCTCCCAATAGCGGGCGGGCGCTACGACGCCATATTCGGAGCCGCAGCCATGCGGCGTCACGATGAAGGCCGCGACCGAATGCGCGCCCTCGCAATGGATGAGCCGCTCGAGATCGCGCGCGCATTCGACCGCCCACTCGTCCCGGTCGAGATGGGCGGGCTTCAGATGGTCCGAATACTGACGGACATGCGGCCATTTCTGAAGCATCGGGTCGAAGGGCCGCATCGTCGCCGCATTTCCCGACAGCGCCATCGTGCCGAGCGTCATGCCATGATAGGATTCGTAACAGGCAATGACCTTGTGCTTCTCGGGCTTGCCCGCACCGACCCAATATTGCCGCGCGATCTTGACGGCGGTTTCCACTGCCTCCGAACCGCCGGAGACGAGATAGGTCGCATTGAGCCCCTCGGGCGCGACCTCCGCAATGGCATTGCAGAGCGCCGCGCGCGGACGGTTGGCGAGCACCGGATGCACATAGGCGAAGTCGCGCATCTGCGCCTCGACGGCGGCGCGCATGCGGGGATCGTTGTGCCCCAGATTGACAGCCATCGGCCCACCCGACGCGTCGATATAGCGATTGCCCTTGGTGTCGAAGAGATGAACCCCCTCCGCTCGCGCCAGTTCCACATCCATCGGGTGATAGGAAAACACGTTCTTCCAGACGCCCTCAGCCTCGAGTGGCGCGGGCAGATTGGCCAGGCGGTCGCTCATCGCGGGGTCTCCCTTTGTCATGGCGTGAAGGCTTCGCGCCTTATTTTGAATACCATTCAACTTTAGAAATCTAAGTGGGTGCCCTGTTCGCGGTCAAACAATTTGTGTAGCTTTCAAATTCCGGTCAAAAGCCAGCCGCCCGATCAAGAATCGCATCCATGTCCGCAACGCTTGCGAAGAGAACGACGCCGCGCCAGGGGCGCGCCCGCATCCGCGTCCAGGGGATCCTCGAAGCCGCCACCAGGCTCCTGGTGGAAGCAGGCTATGACGCGCTGACGACCACGCGCGTCGCCGAGGAAGCGGGCATCAGCGTCACGTCGCTCTATCATTACTTCGCCAACAAGCGGGCGATCGTCGCGGAGCTGACCGGGCACTTCGTCCGGCACCGCAAGAGCGATCTCGACATGCTGATCGAGCGCGCGAACCGGGGCGAGCCCTGGCCGGGCATCGTCGACACGCTGATCGACGACCTCACGCAAGCCTATCGCGCAGCGCCCGTCACCGCCGTCATCCTGCACGCGCTCAAGGCCGATCCCGAACTTCGCAAGCTCGACGACCGCATCAACACGCAGGTAGCAAGGCAACTGACCCGTCTCCTCGAAGCCATGGGCATTGCGAAGCGCCGGGCCTCGACGCTGGCACGGATCGCCACCATCATGCTCGATGCCTATGTGATCGAGGTCGTGCGCGTGCCGCAATCGGCGCTCGGCACTCTCTCGCGCGAATTCAAGAACGTCCTCACGGCCTATATCGCTCTCGACATGACCGCCGCGCCGCGGCGCTGATGCCAGACGAGGCGCAAAAGAAAACGGCGCGGGAGAAACCCCCGCGCCGTTATGTCTTCGATCCTGTCCGCCTTCTCAGCGGCTGAAGCGCTTGTACTTGATCCGGTGCGGGATTTCCGCCTGCGGCCCGAGGCGACGCTTCTTGTCCTCCTCATAGTCCTGATAATTGCCCTCGAACCATTCGACATGGCTGTCACCCTCGAAGGCGAGGATGTGCGTCGCGATGCGGTCGAGGAACCAGCGATCGTGGCTGATGACGATGGCGCAGCCCGCGAAAGCCACGAGCGCGTCTTCGAGCGCGCGGAGCGTATCGACGTCGAGATCGTTGGTCGGCTCGTCGAGGAGAAGCAGATTGGCGCCCGATTTCAGCATCTTCGCCAGATGCACGCGGTTGCGCTCGCCGCCGGAGAGAACGCCGACCTTCTTCTGCTGGTCGCTGCCCTTGAAGTTGAAGGCGCCGACATAGGCCCGGCTCGGCATGGTGATCTTGCCAAGCTCCACAATGTCCGTGCCGCCGGAGATCTCTTCCCAGACCGTCTTGTTCGGATCGAGATCGTCGCGGCTCTGGTCCACATAGCCCATCACCACCGTCTCGCCGACCTTGAGCGTACCGTTATCGGGCTTCTCCTGCCCCGTCAGCATACGGAAGAGCGTCGTCTTGCCGGCGCCGTTCGGGCCGATGACGCCGACAATGCCGCCGGGCGGGAGCTTGAAGGAGAGGTCGTCGATGAGCAGACGGTCGCCGAACGCCTTGGAGAGGTTCTCCGCCTCCACCACCACGCCGCCGAGGCGCGGACCTGCGGGAATGACGATCTGCGCCTTGCCTTCCTGCTGGCGGCCTGCCTCCGCGAGCAGTTCGTCATAAGCGCGGATACGCGCCTTGCTCTTGGCCTGGCGGGCCTTCGGGCTCTGCCTGATCCATTCGAGTTCGCGCGCCAGCGTGCGCTGCGTCGCTTCGTCCTGCCTGCCCTCCTGCTCGAGCCGCTTCTGCTTCTGCTCGAGCCATGAGGAATAGTTGCCCTCATAGGGGATACCCTGGCCGCGATCGAGTTCGAGGATCCAGCCCGTCACATTGTCGAGGAAATAGCGGTCGTGAGTGACGAGAATGACCGTGCCCTTGTACTCCTTCAGATAGTTCTGGAGCCAGGCGACGGATTCAGCGTCGAGATGGTTGGTCGGTTCGTCGAGAAGCAGGAGATCGGGCCCCTCGAGCAGCAGGCGGCAAAGCGCAACGCGGCGCTTTTCACCGCCCGAAAGCTTCGCCACATCCGCATCGCCCGCCGGGCAGCGCAGCGCATCCATCGCCATTTCGATCTGGCTGTCGAGATCCCAGAGGTTCTGCGCGTCGATCGTGTCCTGGAGCTTCGCCATCTCGTCGGCGGTCTCGTCGGAATAGTTGACCGCAATCTCGTTGTAGCGGTCGAGAAGCGCCCGCTTCTCCTTCACGCCGTCGAGCACGTTCCCGAACACGTCCTTCGTCGGGTCGAGTTCGGGCTCCTGCGCGAGATAGCCGATCCTGGCGCCATCCGCCGCCCAGGCATCGCCGGTGTAATCCTTGTCCACCCCGGCCATGATCCGCAGCAGCGTCGATTTACCCGCGCCGTTGAGGCCGACGACGCCGATCTTGACGCCCGGCAGGAAGGACAGGCGGATATCTTTCAGAACCTGCTTGCCGCCCGGATAGGTCTTGGACAGGCGGTCCATAACGTAGACATATTGATAGGATGCCATAGGCGGTTCGCTCTCGACGGTCTGGGGAATGTCGGGCCTCTTCTAGCCGATCGCGCCACGGGCGGCAAATCGGCCCTCGCCGCCCGGCCGTCCCTTTGGCTGTAGGCCGAAGCGGCGGGCGGTTATATGCTCGCCGCCGGGACAAGGCATCCGGACATCGCCAAGGCGGGAAGAAACAGAATGACTGCACCGACGGCCTTCGAACTGGCCAGCACCCGCAGGATAGAGATCGCGGCCCTCGCTCTCATGGGGCTGGCGCTCTATGCCGTGCTCAATCTCGGTCTTCTCGCCGCCTTCCTCGCCGGCGTGCTCGTTTATGAGCTGGTGCACATGATGGCGCCCTATGTTCACATTCCGGGCCTCACGCACCGGACGGGCAAGGCCGTGGCGCTGGCGCTTCTCGCCTTTATCGCAACGCTGATCCTCTCCTCCGGCGTCGCGGGCCTTACCGCCTTCTTCACCGACAGCTCCGACAACGTCGTCATCCTGATGCAGAAAATGGCGGATATCGTGCTGACGGCGCGAACCCATTTCCCCGCCTGGGCGCAGGACATGCTTCCCGCCACGGCGCAGGATTGGGAACGGGAAGCCGCGCAATGGCTGCGGGCGCATGCCGGCGTCCTGCAAAGCGTCGGCGAGAATTTCGGCCGCATCGTCGTTCACATCATCGTCGGCGCGGTCATCGGCGGTCTCGCCGTGCTGGGCGAGGCGACGCCGACGCCCGCCAATCTGCCCCCGCTCCGGGGAGCGCTGCTCGGGCGCGCGCAGATCCTCGGCAATGCTTTCCGCCGCGTGGTCTTCGCGCAGGTCCGCATCTCCGCGCTCAACACGACCCTGACGGCGCTTTATCTGGCGGCAATCCTGCCTGCGATTGGCATCAATCTTCCGCTTGTGAAGACCATGATCGCCGTCACCTTCATTGCCGGACTTCTTCCCGTCATCGGCAATCTCATCTCGAACACGGTCATCGTGATCGTGAGCCTCAGCGTTTCAGCCTCGGCCGCCATCGGATCGCTCCTGTTCCTCGTCCTCATCCACAAGCTCGAATATTTCGTCAATGCGCGCATCATCGGCACGCAGATCCGCTCGCGCGCATGGGAAATGCTGATCGCAATGCTGGCGATGGAAGCGTGGTTCGGCGTGCCCGGCGTCATCGCCGCGCCGATTTACTACGCCTATGTGAAGGACGAGCTTTCCGCGCGCGGCCTCATCTAGCCGCGCTCGAGCCCCGCAAGCCGCCAGGCTGCAAGCCAGCCGAGCCCGACCACGGGCACGAAGGCCGCGAAGAGCCAGAAGCTCCCCGCCGCCGCCGTCGTCGCGTCTATGCCATGGACGAAGCCGAGCAGATTGGCGATGGCGCCTGCGCCCGCCGAGCCGGCCGCGCCGCCGACAAGCTGCATCGTCGGCACGGCGGAAGAGGCGACCGCCCTCTCCTCTCCGTCGACGCTCGAAAGAATGCGCCGCGCCATGAACGCCCAGGCAAGGCCGAAGCCGCATCCCATGATTATGGCGCTGGCGACGATGGCGGCCACGGGGCCGCGCGGCATCGCGATCGCAAGCCCCGCCACGCCTGCAACGATGCAACTCGCGCCGAGGCGGATGAAGAAGCCGTGCCACCTGTCGGGCAGGCTTGAAACGGCGAGCGCCGCCAGCGTCCAGGCCATGGCCTCCGCGCCGATGATATATCCGGCGGCAAGCGGCGAACTCCCGTAGAGCGCCTGCATGATCGCCGAGCCATAGACGCTGAAGCTGATCGTTCCGGCCGCGAGAAGGAAGATCATCGCATAGCCTGCCCCGGCGGCCGTTGCGGGGTTCCCGGTCTGGCGCGGCAGAAGGGGCGCGCGAGAGCGCGCATCGAAGCGAACGAACCAGAGGAGGAGCGCAAGACCCGCCGCGCCGAGAGCAAGCGCGCGAGCGGCGTCCGGAAGGAGCCCCGCCGCCGCGATGGCGAGAATGCCAGACGTCAGGATCGCAAGCTGCCGGATCGGAAGCGGATGGTCGTCCCGTTGCGGATGCCCCTCTCCAAGCAGCGCGAGCGCCGCCGCCGCAAAGCCTGTCCCCTGCACAGCGAAGAGCCAGAACGACCACCGCCAGATGCCGGCTTCCGCGAATATGCCGCCGATCAACGGGCTCAGCAGCGTGGCGACGCCCCAGACGCCCGAAATGGACGCAAGCACCCGCGCCCATAGATGCTCGGGAAACATCGTTCCGATGGCGACATAGCAAAGGCCGACGACCCAGCCTGCGCCCACGCCCTGGAGGAGCCGGCCGACAAGGAAGCTCGCGATCTCTGGCGCGATCGCGCTGACGACGCATCCCGCCGCATAGACGATGGCCGCCATCGCCAGGGCTCGCCGCACGCCGAACCGCATGGAGAATTGCCCGGCGCTGGCGCCCGCCACAATCGAGCCGAGCAGATAGCCCGCAATCGCCCAGCCGAAATAGGCATAGCCGCCAATGTCGCGCGCCACGCTCGGCATGATCGTGGCCGTCATCAATGCGTCCGCTGCATTGAGCCAGACCCCGAGGCAGAGAAGCGCAAACCGGGCGAAACGCCCCTCCCGCAACAGATCGCGCCAGCCGTCCTGCCGCCCCGCCTCGCTGCTCATTTCAAAAGCCACCCGTTCCGGAATTTTCGTTGCGGCAACGCCCTCATTGTCCGGCAGGCATGAGGCTCACCCGAACCGGGACCCGGATTCTGTAGCAGGAATGAAAGAGTTTGCGAGCCCGAACGGAAGCGCCTGAGGGTTATGCGCGCTTCATCGGCGTCCGCCCGCCAGGCCCGCCGCCTGGTTGCGCAATTCGATCGACGCCCGAATTTCGGAAAACTCGCCGGGGCGCGCATGCTCGGGCCGGTGCAACCCGGCTTCCCCCTCGACCGGCGCTTCAAGCAGCGCCTCGATCGTGTCGATGAAATTGTCCATGGTGGACTTGATCATCCAGAAATCGCGGGCCTTGCCACCCGCATCGACCGCCGAAGCGCGGGTCGCGACGGTCGCCCCAAGATAGATGCCCATGAAGACGAGGCGCTGATCGAGAACCCGTTCGGGAATATGTGGCAACAGCTCCCTTATGTACTTCAGGCACTCCCGATAGCCGGAATCCCACTCACCGCCTTGCAGCGCTCTGACGATAATCTCGCGGTGGTTCATCGAAAGGGACGCGACGAAGCGCATATAGGTGCCGTCCTGCTCCCTCGTATCCGTGCCGCCGATCGACGGCCAGACGAGCACCTCGATGACTTCGCGGAGCGTCTTCGGCCCGCCATCGCGGTGAAGATGGGCGAGCATCTCGTTGCGCCGCTCATTGATGACCTTCGCGCCGTCGATCACGAGTTCGCGGACCAGCGCTTCCTTCGTGCGGAAATAGTAATGCAGGGAGCCGACATTACGCTGCCCGGCTTCCGAAACGATCTCGCGGATCGAGACCCCATCGACGCCGCGCTCCGCAAAGAGCTTCAAAGCGGCCAACTTGATACGGTCTCTTGTTTCGTCGCCTCTCATGCTGACAGCACGCCCCCGCTTCAATTTCGCAGCGATCCTAACAATTTGACATAATAACACGTCTTTTGCCGGAATGTGCGTCAGACGAACAGCCGTATGCCCCAATTTGAATAAAAATTATGTGGATGATTTATGCAGACGCACAAATAAAGTGCTGATGACCGCAAGCGGACCATCGCGGCATATCCGGACGAACTGACGCCAATCGCAGCAGGCCTGCCGTCATTCCGCTCTCAGCCGGTAGCCCACTCCCGTTTCCGTCAGTATATGACGCGGGATCGTCGGGTCGGCTTCGAGCTTTTCGCGAAGTTGACGGACATAGACGCGCAGATACTGCACGTCTTCCGTATGGGCGGGCCCCCAGACTTCACGAAGCAGGAAACCATGCGTCAGCACCTTGCCCGCATGCATGACGAGAATGCGGAGCAGATCGTATTCGCGGGCCGAGAGTTTCACCTCCCGGTCCCCGACCGTGACGATGCGTCGCACGAGATCGACGGCGAGATCACCGCTGCGGAAGACCGGCGCCTCGCCCTGCGCCTGAAGCCTGTGGCGCATGGCGGCCCGGATGCGGGCGACCAGTTCCTCCATCCCGAACGGCTTGGTCACGTAGTCGTCGGCGCCGAGATCGAGCGCATGCACCTTGCCCTTCTCGTCGTTGCGCACAGAGAGAACGATGATGGGGACCTGCGACTTCTCGCGAAGTCTTTCGATAACCGAAAAGCCGTCACCGTCCGGCAGGCCGAGGTCAAGAATGACGAGATCGGGCTCGTCCTTCTGCGCCCTGGCCAGCGCCTCGGCGCCGCTCGCCGCCTCTGAAAGCCGGTAGCCCTGCGCGCCGAGGCTCGTGCGCAGGAAGCGCCGGATCTGCGGCTCGTCGTCAACGACAAGAATATGCGTCTGGGCGCTCATGGCTGACCTCCGCCCATGGCTGCGGGCAGCATGACGGTGA
Organism: Parvibaculum sp.; assembly: GCF_035325945.1. Lineage (GTDB taxonomy): Bacteria > Pseudomonadota > Alphaproteobacteria > Parvibaculales > Parvibaculaceae > Parvibaculum. The sequence goes on along the minus strand of NZ_DAOKYX010000016.1, from coordinate 18,558 downwards.
ATTGCGCCCCGCGCCTGTCCGTCCGATTGGCGGCCGTGATGCGCCCGCCAAAGGCCTCGACGAAGCCGCGGCAGACAGCAAGCCCGAGCCCCGTTCCTGCCGGACGCTGATCACCCGCGCGGACGCGGTGGAACTTGTCGAAGATATGCTCGATCTCGTCGGGCGGGATGCCCTCGCCTTCATCGCTCACGCGAATGAGAACCTCGTCATGCGCGCGCTCCGCGCTGATGCGAACGAGGCTGCCGGGGCCCGAATATTTGGCCGCATTGTCGAGGAGATTGAAGATCACCTGTTCGAGCAGAACGGAATCGGCGCGAACAGGTGGCAGGTCCGGCGACAGATCGACCTCCACGCGATGCCTCGCCAGCAGGCGCGCCGCGCGGCGCAACGCCGTTTCGACAAGCTCGCCGATCTCGACGCGGTCGGCGCGGATGTTGAGTGCGCCCGCCTCTAGCCGCGTGATATCGAGCAGGTTTCCGACAAAGCGATTGAGGCGCTCTGCCTCATCCTCGATGGTCGCGATCAATTCACCCCTCTGCTTGGCATCGTAACGGTCGAAATAGCTTCTGAGGCTCGAGACAGCGCCGATGATCGAGGCGAGCGGCGTTCTGAGATCGTGCGAAATGGAGGTGAGGAGCGCGCCGCGCAGCCGCTCCGTCTCACTCATGACGCGCGCATTGTCGATATCCTCGGCAAGCCGGATGCGCTCGATCGAAACGGCGATCTGGTCGAGCAGCGCATCGAGGAGCCGCCCTTCGTCGGCGGTGAAGAGCGGGCCCGGCGCCTCGCGATCCAGACCGACAACGGCGAGCATTCCGCTTGCGGTCCTGATCGGCAGAAAGAGCCGCTTCGCTCCGGGCAGCGTGTTCGAGCCGCGCCCCGCCGGGCACTGGTGATCGAAGGCCCAGCGAGCGGCGGCGAGGTCCGCCTCGTCGGCGACATCGTCCGGCGGATAGCCCGCCGCGACGCTCATATGGCCGTCGGCGGGAAAGAGAAAGACGACGCGCAGCTTCAGCATCGAGGCGATCTGGAAGGATGCGGCCCAGAGAAGATCGTCGAGATCGTTGATCCCGGCGAGCTTGCGGCTGAAAGAGTTGAGTTCCGTCGTCGTCTTGATCTGCGCCTGCGCGACGACGATCTGGCGACGCGTGCGGGCCGTCAGATTGCTGGTGAGAACAGCCACCACGGTAAAAAAGATGAGCGCCAGGACATTCGCCGGATCGGTGATCGTGAATGTGTAGAGCGGCGGCAGAAAGAAGAAATTGTACGCGAGCGTGCTGAGGAGCGAGGCAAAAAGCGACGGCCACAAACCGTAATTGACGGCCGTGAAGAGGATCGCCGCGAGGAAGACGAGCGAAATATTGGGAAGCGGCGCGACGAGCTGGATGAGCCTTCCCAAGACGATCGCAAGACCGATGGTCAGTGTACTCACCGCATAGGGCATCGGGTCGATGCCGTCGCCGACGGCGCGCGTGCGGATGGCCCTTTCGGTGGACCCGGCATCGCCCGGCACCACATGAATGCCGATCATGCCCGCATTGCGGATGAGCGAGCCTACGAGAGTGGGCCGGAAGGCCGCGAGGAAACGACCGCCGGCCGGCCGCCCGAGAACGATCTGCGTCACGTTGTTTTCGCGCGCATAGTCGAGGATCGTGTCGGCCACATGATCGCCCGAGAGCATGACGGCTTTCCCGCCGAGCTTTTCCGCGAGGCGGAAGGCTTCGCTCAACCTGTCGCGCTCGGCCTCGCTCACCGGAACGTGACCGAGCGTCTCGACATGGATCGCCGCCCAGTTGCAGCGCAGCCGGTCCGCCGAGCGGCGCGCATAGCGCACAAGGCCGGTCGATGCGGGCCCGCCGTCGATGCAGACGAGAAGCCGCTCATCCGTCGGCCACGGGCCCGCGATCGCATGAGCGCGCATATAGTTCAGCATCTGCTCGTCGACACGCTGCGCCGTCCGCCGAAGCGCAAGCTCGCGCAGCGCCGTCAGATTGCCGGGCGAGAAATAATGTTTGAGCGCGCGCTGCGCTGCGTCGCGCACATAGACCTTTCCTTCATGTAGGCGCTGGATCAGCACCTCTGGCGTGACATCGACGACCTCGATCTCGTCCGCCCGGTCGATAATCGAATCCGGTACCGTCTCGCGCACGCGAATCCGCGTGATCTGGGCCACGACGTCGTTGAGGCTTTCGACATGCTGCACGTTGAGCGTCGTGTAGACGTCGATGCCCACATCGAGCAGTTCCTCAACATCCTGATAGCGTTTGGGATGGCGCGATCCGGGCGCATTGGTATGCGCCAGCTCATCGACGAGAACGAGCGAAGGCCGTCTCGCGAGAACGGCGTCGATATCCATCTCTTCCAATATCCGGCCCTTGTAGGACACACGCGCCCGGGGCAGCGTTTCGAGGCCGCGCGCCAGTCGCTCCGTCTCCGCGCGGCCATGCGTCTCGACGATACCGACAACGACGTCCGCGCCTTCCCTATGGCGCTCGGCGCCGGAGCTGAGCATTTCATAGGTCTTGCCGACGCCGGGGGCGGCGCCAAGGAAGATCTTGAGCTTGCCCCGCCCTTCCGCTGCCGCCTCCACGAGCAGGGCTTCGGGTGCGGGTCGTCTCGCCGTCTGGTCGATGCCTGCCATATGGCCCTGTCGGATCAGCGCACCATTTTTGCCGTCGCGGCGTCGAGCGCCATGTTGAGTTGCAGGACGTTGACCGACGGCTCGCCAATAATACCGAGAGTCCGCGGCCGCGTGAACTGACCGACAAGCGCCTGAAGCCGGGCTGGATCGAGATTGCGGGCCTTTGCGACGCGGGGCACCTGAAAGAGCGCGGCGGCGGGCGTGATGTCCGGGTCGATACCGCTTGCCGAGGTCGTCACAAGATCGACCGGGACGGCCATGCCGGGATTTTCGCCCTTCAGCCTTTCGGCATCGCTCCGAATACGCTCGATCAGCGCCTTGCTCGTGGGCCCGAGATTGGACCCCATCGAATTGGCGGCATTGTCTGGAAGCGCAATGGTGTTACCCTTCTCGTCGGTCCCCGTCGTCGCCGAGGGGCGCCCGTGAAAATAGTCGGCACGGACGAATTCCTGCCCGATGATCCCGGAGCCGATCACCGTTCCGTTCCGCAGGATGAGGCTGCCCTCCGCCTGATGAGGAAAGATCGCTTGTGCAAGGCGCGTCATGCCGAGCGGGTAGATGATGCCAAGCACCACGGTGAAGAGGATCGTGAGAGCGATGGCGGGACGGATTTCCTTCAGCATGACCTGCACCTCATGCAAGACCGATGGCGGTGATGAGAATGTCGATGAGCTTGATGCCGATGAAGGGAACGATCACTCCGCCCGCCCCGTAAATCAGCAGATTGCGCATGAGGAAGGCGGCGGCGCTGCGCGGCGTGTACCGGACGCCGCGCAGGGCGAGCGGGATCAGGGTGATGATGATGAGCGCATTGAAGATGATCGCCGACAGGATCGCGCTTTGCGGCGTCGCAAGGTGCATGATGTTGAGAACGCCGAGGCCGGGATAGAAGGCCGCGAACATGGCCGGAATGATCGCGAAATATTTGGCGACGTCATTGGCGATCGAGAAGGTGGTGAGCGTTCCGCGCGTCATCAGCAATTGCTTGCCGATGGCGACGACCTCGATGAGCTTGGTCGGATCGCTGTCCAGATCGATCATGTTGCCCGCCTCGCGGGCGGCCTGCGTACCCGTCTGCATGGCGACGCCGACATCGGCCTGCGCGAGCGCGGGGGCATCATTGGTGCCGTCGCCGCACATGGCGACGAGCTTTCCCTTGGCCTGCTCCTCCCGGATGAGCCGCAGCTTGTCCTCGGGCGTTGCCTGCGCAAGAAAATCGTCGACGCCCGATTCCGCCGCGATGGCCGCGGCCGTCAGCGGATTGTCGCCCGTGATCATGATGGTGCGGATGCCCATGCGGCGCAGCGCGGCAAAGCGCTCGCGGATACCGCCCTTTACGATATCCTTGAGATGGATGATGCCCAGGATCGCCTGATCCTTCGCGACCGCAAGCGGCGTGCCGCCGGAGCGCGCGATGCGGTCGACGGCCTGCTGAAATTCCTTCGGCACCACGGCATCCGGCGCCTCGGCGCGAATGAAACCAAGAATCGAGTCGGCGGCACCCTTTCTAATCCTGTGCCCTTCCATGTCGATGCCGCTCATGCGCGTCTGCGCAGAGAACGGGATGAACTTCGCATGCAGACCGGCGAGCTCGCGGCCGCGCAGGCCATATTTTTCCTTGGCGAGCACGACGATGGAGCGGCCCTCCGGCGTCTCGTCGCTGAGGGAGGAAAGCTGCGCCGCGTCGGCGAGCTCCATCGCGCTCACGCCCGGCATGGCGACGAATTCGCTCGCCACCCTGTTTCCGAGCGTGATCGTGCCCGTCTTGTCGAGCAGCAGCGTGTCCACATCGCCCGCGGCCTCGACCGCGCGGCCCGACATGGCGAGCACGTTGAACTTCACAAGCCGGTCCATGCCCGCGATGCCTATGGCTGAGAGAAGCGCGCCGATGGTCGTCGGAATGAGCGTGACGAAGAGCGCGACGAGCACCGTGACCGGAACGGCGCCGCCCGCATAGCTGACGAAGCTCGGGATCGTGACCGTCGCGAAGAGGAAAATGATGGTCAGACCCACCAACAATATGTTGAGCGCGATTTCATTCGGCGTCTTCTGCCGCTCCGCGCCCTCGACGAGATGGATCATCCGGTCGAGGAAGGTCGAACCCTGCGCGGCGGTGATGCGAACCCTGATCTGATCCGACAGAACGCGCGTGCCACCTGTGACGGCGGAACGGTCGCCGCCGCTCTCGCGGATGACAGGCGCCGACTCGCCCGTGATGGCGGATTCATCGACAGAGGCCACGCCCTCGATGACCTCGCCGTCACTCGGAATGAGATCGTTCGCCTCGACAAGCACGATATCGCCGACCGCGAGCCGGGATGCAGGGACGATCTCGTAGCCTGCGCCCTGCCCGCTTATCAGCTTGGCGATGGCTTCCGATCGCGTGCGGCGGAGCGCGTCGGCCTGCGCCTTCCCGCGCCCCTCGGCGAGCGCTTCCGCAAAATTGGCGAAAAGCACGGTAAACCAGAGCCAGAAGACGACCTGGGCGGTGAAACCGATATGAGCGCCGCCGGCAGCGACATCGCGCAGCAGAAGCACGCTTGTCAGCCCGGCCACGATCTCGACCACGAACATGACCGGGTTTCTGACCAGCTTTCGCGGGCTGAGCTTTGCGATTGCATCGATCGCCGCCTGCCTGACGAGATCGCCCTGAAAGAGCGACGCCGTGCCGAGCCGATGGGACGATGCCTCACCGCCTGCCGGGTGATGAACGAGCGACATGATCCATCCTCAATAAAGCGTGCCCCGGATCATCGAAAAATGCTCGACGATCGGACCAAGCGAAAGCGCGGGAAAATAGGTAAGGCCGCCGACGATGATGATCACGGCGACGAGGATCGCAACGAAGAGCCCGCCATCGGTCGGAAATGTGCCCACGGAGAAAGCCACCCGCTTCTTGCGCGCGAGCGAACCCGCGACTGCAAGCATCGGGACGATCATCCCGAAGCGGCCGAGCGCCATCGCGAGACCCAGCGTGATATTGTAGAAGGGCGAGTTTCCGGAAAGACCGCCGAAGGCGCTGCCATTGTTGCCCGTGGTCGAGGAGAAGGCGTAAAGGATCTCGCTGAAACCGTGCGGTCCCGGATTGCCAATCGCCGCGACACCTGCCGGCAGGGCGCTTGCAAGGGCGGTGAAACCTAGCGTCGAGAACGGCAGAATGATGATGGCAAGCGCCGTCATCTTCACATCATAGCCCTCGATCTTCTTTCCGACATATTCCGGCGTGCGCCCGACCATCAACCCGGCGATGAAGACGGCGACGATGGCGAAAAGAAGCATGCCGTAAAGGCCGGAGCCAACCCCGCCGAAGATGATCTCGCCAAGCTCCATGTTGACGAGAGGCACAAGGCCGCCGAGCGGCGTGAAACTGTCATGCCAGGAATTGATCGCGCCGCAGGAGGCATCGGTCGTCACTGTTGCGAATAGCGCGGAATTGACGATGCCGAAGCGGACGTCCTTGCCTTCCATATTGCCGCCCGGTTGAAGCGCAGTCTGCGCCTGATCGACACCGAGCACAGCGATGTTCGGATTGCCCGCGGCCTCGAAATGATAGGCAAAGAGCGCGCCGGCGAGGAAGAGCGCGCCCATGGCACCGAACAGCGCCCAGCCCTGCCGTTCCTGCCCCACCATGCGCCCGAAGACATTTGTGAGCGCCGCGCCGATGGCGAAGATAAGAACCATCTCGACGAGATTGGTGAGGGCATTGGGGTTCTCGAAGGGATGCGCCGAATTCGCATTGAAGAAGCCGCCGCCATTGGTTCCCAGGATCTTGATCACCTCTTGCGACGCGACGGGACCGACGGCGATGGTCTGACGTGCGCCTTCAAGCGTCGTCGCATCGACATAGGCGGCGAGCGTTTGCGGCATCCCCTGCCAGACGAAGAAGAGGCCGACAACGATGGATACGGGCAGAAGGACATAGAGAGAGCAGCGTGTGAGATCGACCCAGAAGTTTCCGATGCCGCTTGCCGATGCGCGTGAGAAACCGCGAATGAAGGCGACCGCCAAGGCGATGCCGGTCGCCGCCGAGACGAAATTGTGCACAGTGAGGCCCGCCATCTGCACGAAATAGCTCAGCGTCGTTTCGCCGCCGTAGTTCTGCCAGTTGGTATTGGTGACGAAGGAAATGGCGGTGTTGAAGGCAAGCAGCGGATCAACATTCCCGAGGCGTTGCGGATTGAACGGCAGATGAGCCTGCAGCCGCAGCATGGCATAGAGAAGAAGGAAACAGGCGAGGTTGAAGAAAAGCATAGCTCCGCCATAGCGCAGCCAATGCTGATCGTCCTTCTCATCGACGCCCGCCAGCCTGTAGAAGAACACCTCGACAGGCCGCAGGACGGGCGAGAGAAAGACGCGCTCTCCCGCAAAGACGCGCGTCATGTATCCGCCGAACGGGCGGGTGATAAGAACGACGATCACGCAGAAGATCGCGATCTGGAGCAGGCCGTTCGCTGTCATGACCCGCCCTCAGAACTTCTCGGGCATGGCGAGCACGACCAGAAGATAGCCCAGGATGAAAAGAGCGACGCAACCGCCCAGAACGAGTTCGAAACTCATGGCGCCTCACAAATGGTCGCAAAGAAAGAGATAGCCAAGGAAGGCCGCGAAACAGGCCAGCGCGAGGGCAAGCATTCCGAGATCGAGCATGGTGAGCCTCTGCCTTGCCGCGACGCGCCGGGCGCGCTTCAACCTTGGCGAACGCAACGATTGTCGGCGATCACACCATCAAAATTCGAGAGGGACTTCGGGCTCGATCAATAAAGAACGTATAAAGATGGGTACGCCGTCAGGGGTAGCTCATGGTGACTGGCTGATCTGCGCCCTCGGCATGGCGGCATGCGGCGCGTTATATGTTCCGCTGGCAGCCTCAGCGAGAATGAGCTTGTCCAGTTTCGGGGCTGATGCTATCCGGCCCCGACCCTGAACCATCCCGGCTTCCAAATTCCGGCTTCACGCACCGGACGCTAACGCTGCGCATTGACACAAAGCCCTTATCAACAAACAGTTCGCCTCTGGCCGCCCGCGGTAATTGCGGCACGGCTCGCCGGCGACATGGAGCGTACGATGCGGCTACTGATCGAGAATGCAAATATCTTCAACACGGACAAACTGACATTCACGGGAGAAGCTCCGCTCGTATGTGAAAACGGCCGGATTGTCGCCGTCGGCGAGAAAACACGCACGGCGGACCGGACGATCGATGCACGGGGGCTTTTTGCGCTGCCCGGCTTTATCGATGCTCATGTTCATTTCCGTCTGGCCACCCTGAATTTCGCGCGTCTCAGCCGGTGGTCCGAGGTGGAATTCGGCATCGTTATGGCGACGCTTTCACGAGAAACGCTGGAGCGCGGCTTCACAACCGTCCGCGACCTCGGTGGCGATGTGACGGGGCTCATCCGCGCGATTGCTGCAGGCGCGGCGGAAGGACCGCGCATTGTCCGGGCGGGACGTATGCTGTCCCAGACCGGAGGTCACGGGGATGTCGACAGCGACACGCGCCTTGTTCCGTCCTGCGCTTGCCACATGCCGCATTCCGCCTTCGGCATCATCGCGGACGGAGTGGACGCCGTAAGAAAGGGCGCGCGACATCTGTTGAAGGAAGGGTCGGACTTCCTGAAGATTCATGTTTCAGGCGGCGTGGCGACGCCCACCGACCCGCTTGAATCCATTCAGTATACGCCCGAAGAGATTGCGGCCGTCGTCACCGAAGCGCGTCATCGGGGAACGTATGTGGCGGCGCACGCCTATCTGCCGGAAGCAATCATAATGGCGGTCGCTAACGGTGTTCGTTCGATCGAGCACGCCAACATGCTCGACAAGGATTCCGCGGCGGCGATTGCGGCTCATCGGGCGATCATGGTGCCGACCCTGGCGACATACGAGGCCATGGAGGCGTTCGGCCCATCGCTAGGGCTACCCGAGCAGAATTTGAAGAAGAACAAGCAGGTTCTCAGCGCCGGCCTCACATCGCTCGAAATTGGACGGGCCGCGAATGTGACCATGGGATTCGGCACCGACCTGATCGGTGAGACGCAATCTCGTCAGAACAGGGAATTTGCAATTCGCGCGGAAGTGGAGCCCGCAACCGACATCCTGCGATCGATGTACCAGATCAACCCCGTTCTTTGTCGGATGGAGGGTGAAATCGGCACTCTGTCCGAAGGAGCATATGCGGACATCGTACTTTCAAGGGTCGATCCCTTGAAGAAGATCGCCGATCTCGCAACGCCGGAAACTGCTCTGGAGTACGTCATCAAGGCCGGTGCGGTGGCCTGGAGCAATGCTGCCTGAGCTTTTTTTTCGTCAATCCAGCGAATAAGTCTGCTTCACGAAGCGCCGATTGAAATTGTAGGGACAGATTGACCCTGATTCATCCCATCATCGAGATGGTTAGCTTTTCTGACAGTCACAGATTCGTTTCACGGGCTCAAAGTGATTCAAAAGATCGCTGGTGCAGGCTGAATTGACTTGGACGTCGTAAATGTTTGATTTCATTCACGTGCTGTCAGCGAGTTTCTGGACGCCTGCTATCGTTAAATCTGCCCGCCTTGCGCCAAAGCGGTCATAGGCGGATTGCCGGTAATTATGCATATGGACATGCAGACGAAGCCCCAGCGATTCATCGGGCGCTTTTCATCGACTGGCTCCAGAGCACGAGCGATATTCCGCTTATCAGTAGGATTGTTGCAATGACAAGCCGCAAGGATATCGGTTCGCCCAGGAACAGCACGCCGCCGACTGCAGCGATCGCCGGAACAGACAGCTGGACGCTCGCCGCCCGCGTGGCACTCAACAAGGGCAATGCCGCATACCATATGACGTAACCCATCCCGGACGTGATTGCGCCAGAGGCAATCGCCAATGCAATTCCATATGGCTCCAGTGAGGCAGAACCAAAACTCAGAATGCTCAAGACCAACGCAAGGGGGAGCGCATACAAGAAATTCGTCGCGGTCGTTGCGGTCGGGTCGACGGCTCCTCTACCGCCTAGCGAATAGAAACCCCAGGCCATTCCTGCGATTCCCATCAGGACCGCGCCAACGGGATTGGGCACAGAAACCCCGGGGAGCAGAAGCACCACAAGCCCGCCCACAGCGATGACTAAACCCGAAGAAATCATCAGAGAGAGTCTCTCTCCGGCAAAGAGCGCTGCGCCGATCATCGTCAGCTGGACGGCACCAAAAAGAATGAGGGCGCCCGTTCCTGCGTCCAGATATCGGTATGAAAAAGAGAAGCAGGCCATATAGGCAAAAAGAGATCCGACGGTTTTCCAGTTTGGCCGATGAATTACAAATGTTGACCGACGGACAAGAAGGATACCCAAGAGCGCAATTGCACCGGCTACCAATCGAATTGATGTGAATGATGCAGCATCAATATGATGCCCCTCCAACGCCAGGCGGCACAGAACAGAGTTCGCTGCAAATGCAATCATCGCGATTGCAGTCAGAATTATGAGCTTCAAAACGGCCTCTGTGCCGGGAAGGGTGAGATCTGGACTGTGGGGTGGTCGTCCAGCGAGCGTGACACTACAGGGTCAAGATCAAGCGCGATATCGTGCCGCCGGGTGCGAGGCGGAAACTCGGGCGCCTTCTCCAAACAGTTTGTGTCGCATGGTGCCGTTCGTATATGCGGTTTTGTAGATGCCCCGTTTTTGCAGCTCAGGCACCACCATATCGACAAAACTATCGACTGATTCAGGCATCACGGTGTAGGCAAGATTGAAGCCGTCTATTCCCGACACTTCAAACCAATGTTGAAGCTTGTCGGCGACGGCCTGCGGAGACCCAACCAATAGTTCTCCAGCTCCGCCAATCGTCAAAGCGTCTGCCCATTCGCCTACCGTTGCCGCGCCAAGAGATTTCAAAGCGGACTGAATTGCATTGGACTCAACCTGCTCAATGGTCGCGTCCATATCCAGTTTGGAAAGGTCCATGCCCGTCCACCCTGAGAGCAATGCCAACGCCCCCTTCTTGTCACCATATTTCTTGTAGTCATTCAGTTTTTCCTCTGCCTCCTTGTCGGTAGGTGCAACAATCACAGTAACGACAGAGAAAATTTTGAGGTCTTCCGGTTTGCGTCCGTTATTGACGGCCTCCTGGCGTAATTTCTTGACAGCGATGGCTTGCGCTTCCGGGGAGTTTCCACCAATGAACACACACTCCGCATGAGCGCCCGCAAAGGCCCGCCCCTTGTCAGATGAGCCGGCCTGAAACAATACTGGTGTACGCTGCGGCGACGGCTCACAAAGGTGCACAGCCTCAAGTTTGAAATACTTGCCATCGTGCTTGATCGCGTGAACCTTGGAAGGATCAGTGAAAACACCTGTTTCCTTATCCTTCAAAACAGCACCCTCTTCCCAACTCTGTTCCCAAAGCCGGTAGACAATTTCCATATATTCAGCGGCGATTTCATATCGCGTGTCATGTGCGGTTTGTTGCTTCGCTCCCACACCTTTCGCGGCGCTGTCCAAATAACCGGTCACAATGTTCCAGCCCATACGTCCGCTCGTCAGGTGATCAAGCGAAGAAATCTTGCGCGCAAAGCTGACGGGCGGCTCATAGGGAATTGACCCCGTGACTCCGAAGCAAAGGTTCTCTGTCACCGACGCCATGACAGGGACTATCGTAAATGGATCGTTGGCTGGAACCTGCGTCGCCGCGCGCAATGCGGCGTCAGGTGTTCCGCCAAAGACATCATAAACACCCGTTACATCAGCCAGAAAAATGCCATCAAACAGGCCGCGCTCCAGCGTCCGCGCCAGATCCTGCCAATACTTCATTGTGTTGAACTCTGATGAATTATCCCGCGGGTGACGCCACAAACCCTGAGATTGATGTCCAACGCAATTCATGTCGAACGCACACAGCAGCATTTCCTTCGGCACGGCTTTCCCCACTCTCAGAGCCAATCTCGCTTGCTACTAATGAGTTTTCTATCATTAAAAGGGATTGTCAAGGCATAATGATACTTCTATCATTACTGGCGACAGTCGCCCAAAGGTAAGGGAAATCATTTATGAAAAGGCTTTTTGGTGTTGCCATTATCGGCGGCAACATCTCAAGGATTGACCCGCGCATGTCTGGATTTCTCTCCAGGTCTTTCTCCCCCGACTTCACCTGCCTTATGTTTTCCGATTCAGCCATGTCTTCGGATCAATAGATGTCAGCGAACCCGACTGCACCCGCACCCAAACGAAGACGCTTGTTGCGTGAGGACAGGAAGAAAGAGCTGTTGGCCTCCGCCGTCCAGATCGCGGCGGATATAGGGTTGGGAAAATTGGTTCATGCGGAAATAGCACGCGCCAACAAGGTCGCTGTTGCGACCGTCTTCTTATACTTTCCCGATGCAGAGAGTCTGGTGCGCGCGGTCGTCGAGGAAGTCGGGATTTTTTACCGTGAGCAATGCGACCAATATCTCAAGGGGCGCGACGCTTCTCCCGGCGACTTGCAAAAGTATGGCAATGCCTTCGTGGACTCGATCGACACCCACCCTCAGTATGCGGCTGTATTTTTGCAATGGGCGGCAGCAGTCGGAAATGAGCATGGCATCTGGGACATGTTTCTGGAGCACATCAACTATCTGGAAAAGAAGATAACTCGGCGAGTGAAAGCGCTGCCGTTCGTCGCCACAGGCACCCGCGTTCAGCCTGTGGAGACCTTTGTTCAACTTTGGCTGGGTAGCGCGTTTGTCATCATCCGGCTGAAATTTTCCGGAACGAGCCAAAAGAAGTTGCGGCAGTTTCTTGATCAGACCTTTGAATTGTTGGTGCCGTTAAGTGAAAGTTGATGTTGATTAACTACCCCTTACTTGCGCATCGGAATATTGATCTGTTCAAGCATCCGGCGCTGCGACGGGCGGCAATGACGTGTCCGCTCTCAATAATGGTGCCATGGATTTCCTCAAGTATGGAACCTTTGCCGGCAATCCCCGGGCGTCAGCCCAACGATCGGATGAAGACTTTGCAGGCGGCGCAAGAAGGTACGCACCTTCGAGCCCTGCCTGTTCGGCCAGCACCTAAAGTCGCGCCTCCTTGCCTTCATTGGCTTGCATGCGTCACAGGAACTGTGGGGACAGGTTGGAAATGAATCAGCCAACCATTGATTTCATTGAATTTTTTCGGGAGCCAGTGAATCGTTTCGCAGACTTAATGTGATTCAGATGGGGTATCTTTCAAGTTCGCCTGACACAAAACAGTTAGGTAATTGATTTTGCTTCCTCTTCGCGAACACGCCGTTACGTAAAATAACTCTGCATCAGATGGCGTTGGTCTCGTCCTATCAGCTGGAATCGGGTTACCCCCGCCCTTAATCGACGACCGGATAAAATGGCCGCCCCCAATCCTCCTGAGGGTTGTCCATCATCAAGTCCACGAAAACCGGCATTAGGAAGGCGAGGATTGCGGAACCGTCTCGCACCTGCGCGCGGTTGACCCCGCTGTTCCAGGTCGACCCGCCATGGACCAATTGATTGCGCAGGACATAGAGCCGGTCAAAAACGAAGCTCAGAACGCGGACACTGTCACCAGCCTGGAATGCCTGTGCGAAGCTCCGCAATGAGGCCCTGAACTTTTCCTCCCAGTCCTCGAACCCATCAATGCCATTGTGATGTTGCCAGAACGGGTTGAAAACATAGCGGTTGTCCATGAGCATCCGCACCGGTCCGGAAAACCGTTGCCATAGTGCCTTGTAGATTCGCCGATTTTTGTCGTGCGTTACGACCCGACGAAAATAATCGACGAAAGCCGCACGTTCGCTGGAGGCAGCGGACTGAAACTCCTGTTCGTCAGCATAGGCGGCATTGAATGCAATCCAAAGAAAGATGAAGCGGGCATCTTCGTCGTCGCCGCAAGCCTCTGCCCGGCCGATCCAGCTGATGGCACGATGAGCGCGCAGGCCCATTGTTTCAGGAAAGCCATCGCGGATTGCGCGCTGTTTGGCTTTCAATGTCGCGTGGTCGAGAACATCCACCATTCACAGCCCCCTTGACAAGATCCAATCAAGGCAAGGCGTCGAAACCCGGCCTTCTATATCCATCGACCAAGGCGCGCAGTCCTTCAGGTGCGATGACTTCGATCTTGTCGCCGCACTGAGAGAGACGCCAGCCATTTCGAGCCACCCCGCTGCCTTGAACCGGACGACCTGGCTCCGATCATCCTGGGGCTCCAGGCTTTGCGCGGGATGGAAGCAAAATCAAGCCGCGCACTCTGCGGCCTCGGGCACGAAACACCAGAGGACCTCACCATACTGCGCTGGATCCTGGTAGAGGTCGATGGGCGAGCCGGCGCCGTCCTCCAAAGTGAACTCCGATGCGAAGGCGAAACTTTCGCCCATCACCTCGGCAGCATGAAGCCGGTCCATACGGAAGTTCAGTATCGTCTTTCTGCGCGCCGGTTGTCGCGCAACGTGGTAAATGCGGTGCCCGAACAACAACCCATGCGGCTCGACCACCCGGGGTGCAGCGTCTACGAGCCATAGGTGACCCGCAGGCGAAACCGTCCTCGCAGCGCCTCGATCACTGCATCGGTCAACTCGGCGCACATGGTGACGGTCGGACCGGGACGCATGACCCAGACCAGCCAGCACCGCGTCGGCTTCGGTTCGGGTCGCATCACGCGGTCTCGGCCGCGCTGTTGGTCCGTCGCTCAGATCGTCAAGTCCGTGGGCGTGGCGCGTGTCTCGCCTGATCCCTTGCGGCCCGTGCAGCTAATTCCAATGCTACGATCGTAGTTCCCTGTCACGGTTGCAGGCGCTCGGGCGGGGGCATCTCAAGCCGCTAGTACCTTCACCTATCCTCGGCATCTATCGTTATCACGTTGGCAGAGGCGCTTGCCAGCGCCTCCATCATTCGTTGTGTCGTTCGATACGACACTCCGAATCCGGAGCAAATGTCCTCTAGGCTGACTCCATCGCGCCGGGATGCGGCCATCCGCAGTGCCGTGTGCGATCTTTTGTTGGGCGCATGAAGGGAGAAGGACGGCGCAACGCAACGCATGCGCCAATCGGAAATCATCATCGTCACTTCCTACAACGCACAGCTGAACGCGCTGCGCGACGCGTTGCCTGCGTGACTTAACCCATGACAGTCCTGCGTATCGGCGTCTTTCGCTGGCGCTTCTGCCTTGAAGTCGTCAACTGCGTCGTATTCCGAATATCGGCAGCCAACTCGGTCATGCATTGCTTTAGCCGTGGCGGCTCGACAATGCATACGCTGCTTCCCCATGTCACCAGATGCCATGCCATTTCGAGAAGCCCTCCCGCGCGGAATTTGACAACAAGCGATCCGTCGGGCTGCTCTTCCATCGTCTGGGAAGGATGAAACAGGTATTCCTTCGCGTCACCCGCAGCTTTTGCTGAAAATTTCCAGACGACGTCTACGGGTTTTTCCTGAAACACGCCGAACGATCGCTCGGCATAGTCCTGAAGGGAAAAACGCCGCCGTCGAAAAGCACCATTGAGCAATTCCACACGCTCGATATTCGATAGTGCGAAATTCCGGAAGTCGCGCGCCTGAATGTTCTCGCTCCAGGCGACAAGGTAATGGCGGTTGCCATAGAGGAAGCCATAGGGATGTACGGTATCGAACCCGATCTTGCCCGAGCCCCGATACCTGTAATGAAGCTTGATCTTGCGGCCGGCGAGAATCGCCTGGCGCAAGATCGCTACAATCTCCGGATCGATCTTCGGCCGCGGGCCGGGACGCATGGCGATGCCTTCGGCTTCCGTGAGCGCTTCCAGATCAGGCGCAACCCGCGTCAGCGCGTCAGGCTTCATGTGGGCGCGCAGTTTCGAGATGGCGCGTCCGGCATTCTCCGCCTGCACGAGCATGTTGTCGCGTCGCAGCAGCGACACGCCTGCTGCGAGATCGGCAAGCTCCTCGGCGGAGACAGAGGCAAAGCCGGAGACGGTCCCTGTCGGAAGCCTCCAGCGCTTGGGAACCTCGCCGGAATTGGCCTGCTGCATTTGCGGGAAGACCCGCTCGATGGCATCCCGCAATCGCTCCGCCGTGCGCCGACTGAGGGGCCTGTCCGAATAGTTCAGCCGGATATCGTCAAGCGACAGGCCTTCGGCCGTCCCCTGCATATCCAGAGCGATCCGGAGAATGGTATCCGCTTTTTCGTAACGCACCGGTCCCCCGCAAGCCCCCCGTTTCGGCTCATATCCGCCAATCTTGCGGGCTGCCGTCATTGTACTGAAGTTCTCCCTGCAACTATGGTCCAGAGGGGCGCAAGATGGCAAGCATCTGCTCCCGCCGGCGCTGTTGTGGCGCCGCTTGGCCGCTGCCGTTCTGGCTCACAGACAGGTTTTTGTTCAGGCCACGATTGGCGGCGATTATTGAAATGGCTTCCGGAAGTCATGAAGTCTGTCCCTGCATCAGCGAAGGCACGACCGATCTCGATGGGAGTTCCTTCCAGAGAAGAGACCTCGCAGCCATAAAATATGGCTTTGGTGTCCGCCATGTTCTCCTGCCTACCCTCTGCTTAGTTTCGCCCGACGGCGAAGCCGATCGCTCTGGCCCGCATTCCTTTTGCATCCGCTTCCTCATCGAGCCAGTCGACGAGCACAGACGGAGTTGCGACACCGAAGAGGTCGCGCTTGCGGCGCACCGTGGCAAAATCGCCTGGCGTCAGGTCGTCGGCCAGAGCCCGCGGCGCGGCTATGCCAAAGAACTTTTGGAAAGCGAGATCGGCTTGGGCGGAGGTCAGCGGATCGAAACGCAGTTTCAAGGTGAAGCGGCGAAGCGAGGCCTGATCGAGCCGATCCATCAGGTTCGTGGTGCAGATGAACGGCAATGGATGATTTTCCATCCAGGTCAGCATCTCGTTGACCTGTGTGACTTCCCAGCTCCGCGCGGCGCTACGCCGGTCGGAAAGCAGGGAATCCGCCTCGTCGATAACCAGCATGGCGCGGCTTCTGCGCGCCGTCTGGAACGCTGCGGCGATCTGCTTTTCGCTGTCGCCGACCCAGCGGGACAGAAGATCGCTCGCCCGCTGCTGCATGACCTCCATGCCCAGACGCGAGGCGATATAACGGGCGAATTGCGATTTTCCCGTACCCGGAGCGCCGTAAAGACAAAGCGACCATTGACGTGAGGTTCCCGGAAGGATGAGCCGTTCCACAAGCGCCTCCAGATCGTTCTGACAGTTGACAAGCGCCGGGTCGAAATCGCGCGCATCGGCATCCGGGGCGCATGGCCCAATTCCAAGAATCTGGAGGACACCGCCCATCGCTTCCTCGACCGCGGCCTCGCCGCCGCCGGAGAGAGCGGCCGCCCGCGCGGCATTGGCGGCCACCGCCGGAGGAACCGCATAGCGGTCCGCGAGACGTTGTACACCCTCCTCGCTGAGTTCCGGCCCCGTCTCGCTCAGAATCTGCCGCCAGATGCGCGTCCGCACCAGCCGGTCCGGCGTCCTGACCTCGACGGCCATCGTCATGCGCCGCAGGACTGCCGGCTCGATCCCCGCGACGTCATTGCATGTCCAGACAATCGGGACGGTATTTTTCTCGATCATCCGGTTGACATAGACCTTTGATCCATCCCGCTGACGGGGAGCCAGAAATCCGAAAAAGGGAGTGTCTGATGCCAGAATATCTTCTGCCTCGTCGAGAAGGATAAGCGCGTCTTTCCGCTTGCCGAGAAGCTGGAGGGCCAACCTCAGCGCAGCGAGGCGCTCGCCGCGCGTCGGCTCGCCGCCTTCGTCGTCCGTTTCTCCGACCGACCAGATGCTCATGCCTGCCTGTGCCGCCAGCACCTTGGCAAGCTCCGTCTTGCCCGTGCCGACCGGTCCGTGAAGCAGTAGATTGACACCACTGGCATTGGTTTTGCCTGCGCCTGCAATCACCTTGGCCGCCAGATCGCGCACCGCACCCAGATGCGCGAAATCGTCCCATGCCAGCGGTGTTACAAGCGGCTGTCCAACGATCGCGGCAACCCACTCCCGCCGGGAGGCATAAGAGCGGTGCATGACCCTGCGAACAGGAGGTGAGAGCTGGAGGTACCCGCTATGCCCGCCGAGCCCGCTACAGAAACTGCCTTCCCCCAGACACAGAAGACCGCTGCTGATCAGCGGACTATCGGCTGCGATCCGGCGCCGAGCTTCACGGCGATCGATTCCGAGCAGAGCCGAGAGGGCACGTGAAGGTTCGTGAAGCCGTTCCAGAACCTCGTCGGCAAACCGTTCGAGGTCGCTGTTGCGCTCCATGCGCAGGAGCAAAAGAAAAGTCTCGGTATCGACCTCGTCCAGCCCGAACTCATCGCGAGCAAAAATCGCGTTGATGTCGAGACTTTCATCGCCGGGCGGTAAGACCGCAAAATGCTTGAGCACCTGCCGCAATTCTCGACGACGGCGGGCGAGGTCCCCGGCGCGAAAATAATCCTCGCCAACGTCCAGGTCCGGTTCGCCTTCCGTCCTGAGCTCTTTCAGCCGATTGAGACGCTCCAGTATGATCCTCTCAAGTGTCCCCGCCGCAGGACCCATCGCGCAATTCCGGACGTACCAGCCCAGCTCCCGGCGGGCGGTGTCGCCTGTTTTGTTCGATGCCTTGCGTGGTGATTTTCGATTGCTGCGTACCATCGTCTTCTCCGGGATATTTCAGAAGAGCATGATGGCAGGATGCGTCAGAAACGGACGTATCCCTTGCCGGGTCATCTTTCCCGGGCGGCATGACGCATCCGGACAACACCGGCAGACGATGGAGCACGATCGCGGCGGCAGATATCGGGCTGGAAGAAGGGGCACGTCGAGAACCAGGGGGGCCTGCGGCGCAAGCGCTTCGGCACGCCCCGGCTGCGGTTGAAGAGCCATGCCGAGCTCAACACCTGGCTGGAGGACCGCTTCCTCGCCCATGCTGGGCTCGCGGCGCGTCCCGAGCGCAAGGACCGGACGATCTGGGAGGTGTTCGAGGTCGCCGGCCGTC
>NZ_DAOKYX010000015.1:0-74619 GCF_035325945.1 Parvibaculum sp. | reverse complement strand
TCAGGCGACTGAAGGAGGAACGGCTGGTCGTCCCCTTCGCTGGTGACGTCGCGCCAGCCAACGATGCTTTTTCCAGTTGTCTGGATCAGCCGGAACCCTTAAGCCGTCCTCTCAGGAAGGGTGGCCGAGTGGTTTAAGGCACCGGTCTTGAAAACCGGCGTGGGTTCACGCTCACCGTGGGTTCGAATCCCACCCCTTCCGCCAGCCGATTCCCGAAGAAACGTTCAGCCCCGAAAGGGGGAGGTGCGCGCGACTGCGTCCCGACTTGCGCGCTTGCTATTTTATAGACGATCGGTCTAATAAACACCCATGACGAAGATTCATCCAGTAGCGACACGACGGCGCGGGCGGCCTCCCAAGGCGGCGGACGAGATCGACGAGCTGCGCGGCAGGCTCTTGCGGGCAGGCGTCGCGATCCTGACGGAGAAGGGTTATTCGTCGACCGGCCTCGATGAAATCCTCCGCTCGGTCGGCGTGCCGAAGGGGTCGTTCTACTACTACTTCCCGAGCAAGGACGCGCTCGGCCTCGAACTGATTGAATCCTACGCCAGCTACTTTGCGGACAAGCTCGACCGCTGGTTCACCGATGCCACGCTCGCGCCGCTACAGCGCCTGCGCGATTTCATCGCCGATGCGCGCCGGGGCATGGAGCGGCATGATTTCAAGCGCGGCTGCCTCGTCGGCAATCTCGGACAGGAGATGGGCGCGCTTCCGGAAATATTCCGTGAACGTCTGATTTCTGTGTTCGAGGACTGGCAGGCGCGCACCGCCGCCTGTCTCCGGGCTGCACAGGCGGCTGGCGAAATCGCGCCCGATGCCGATTGCGATGCGCTGGCCGCCTTCTTCTGGATCGGCTGGGAGGGCGCGGTGCTGCGCGCCAAGCTCGAACGCCGTGCGGCGCCTCTCGACCAGTTTGCCGCGGGCTTCTTCAACCTTCTTGAAAAGCGGCCCGTGGGGACCTGAAAGCGATAGTACCTGTTCAAAGCCATTCTGATAGAGAAACCCGAGAGCGGACATATATCCGCATAAAGAACAATTCATCGTCCGGAAAACCAGGGCGATGCAGTCCAAAAAACGTGGAGACGATCCGATGGCCGCTACCGAGGCACCCATAAGCCGCTTTCCCGTGCCCGAGCTTTCCGAGATGCCAGATGACATCCGGGAGCGCATTCTGGCCGTGCAGGAGAAGTCCGGCTTCATTCCGAATGTCTTTCTCGTGCTCGCTCACCGGCCGGATGAGTTCCGCGCCTTCTTCGCCTATCACGATGCGCTGATGGAAAAGCCCGGCAATCTTTCCAAGGCGGAGCGCGAGATGATCGTCGTCGCCACAAGCAGCATGAACCAGTGCCAGTATTGCGTCGTGGCGCATGGCGCCATCCTGCGCATCCGGGCGAAGAACCCGCTCATCGCGGATCAGGTCGCGACGAATTACCGGAAGGCCGACATCACCGAGCGGCAGAAGGCCATGATCGACTTCGCGGTCAAGGTCTCGCAGCAGGCCCATATGGTCGGCGACGCCGACATAGAGACGCTGAAGGCGCATGGGTTCACGGAGGAAGACGTCTGGGACATCGCCGCCATTTCGGCCTTCTTCGGCCTTTCAAACCGCATGGCGAACGTCACCAGCATGCGCCCCAATGCCGAGTTCTACTCGCTCGGACGGTGATGGCCCCGAGCGCCTCGAGATGACGCAGCGCCGAGGCGGCTGAACCGGCGACGCAATGCTGATCGCGCCGCCGGTTCGCGTGTGGCTCAGCGCGCGTCGCCCGTTGCCCGCCAGCGCGCGAAATAGCCCCAGACCAGCGCCAGCGCGAGAGGCAGCGCGCCCGCGAACATGAAGACCAGATCGCCGGGCATTCGCATCCATTCGAGGAAGCGCGCGGTGGGTGTGCCCGTATAGGCCAGGCTGCGCGCGTGCCAATAGCCGTTCTCGGTCACGTCGAGAACCTGCAGCACCCCGCCGGGGAAAAGGCTGAAGAGCACCATCATCGCAAGGCCGATATTCAGCCCCCAGAAGGCGACGCGCACCAGCTTCTCGATCCGCGGCCAGATGTCATCGGCCACGATTTCGCGCAGAACGAAAACCATGAGCCCCGCGCCCAGCATTCCGAAGACGCCCATCATCGCCGCATGGCCGTGATTGGGCGTCAGAATGGTGCCAACCTCGTAATAGCTGATGATCGGCGTGTTGATGAGGAAGCCGAAGACGCCCGCGCCGACGAAGTTCCAGAAGCCGACCGCCATCAGGAAGTAGAAGGTCCAGCGATGGCGCACGACCATGCTGTCGCTCCCGCGCGTCGTCCGCACGAAATCCCAGGCATCAAGCGTGATGAGCGTGAGCGGCACGACTTCGAGCGCCGAGAACGTGGCGGAGAACGCCATGTTCACCTCGGTCTGCCCGGTCCAGTACCAGTGATGCCCCGTGCCGATCAGCCCGCCGCCGAAATAGAGGATCGCATCGAGATAAATGGTGCGGAGCGCCGTGATCCGCCGCACGAGCCCCATCTGATAGAAGATGACCGCCACCACCACGGTGACGAAGAACTCGAAAAATCCCTCGACCCAGAGATGGATGATCCAGAAGCGCCACGCATCGACGACCGTGTAATTCGTCTGTGAGCCGAAGAAGAGTGCCGGCAGATAGAAGAGCGGAATGGCGAAGGCCGCGATGAGGAAGAACTTCGCAAAGCCTTTCCTCTGCGGATCGCGCAAGGCGGGCTCAACCGCGCGCCATACGAGGAAGAACCAGAACAGAAGGCCGATGGCGAGCAGGATCTGCCAGAAGCGGCCAAGCTCCAGAAATTCCCAGCCCTGATTGCCGAACCAGAACCAGCTCCGCGGCAACCATTGCAGAATACCCGCCCATTCGCCGAGCATGCTGCCCACGATGACGATGGCGACCGCGCCGAACAGGAGATGAATGCCGAGCTTCTGCCGCGGCGGGCTCGCCCGCCCAAGCAGCTCGGCAACGAAAAGCGCACCCGCGACATAGGATGTCGCGATCCAGAATATCGCCGACTGAAGGTGCCATGTACGGAGGAGATTGCTCGGGAAGTAGTCCGCGAGGTCGATGCCGTAGAAGGAGCCGGGATCTGCGCGGTAATGCGCGACGCCCGCGCCGAAGAAGGTCTGACCGAGGAAGAGAACAGAGGCGACGGCCATATATTTGAGCGTCGCCTTTTGCGCATCGCTGAGAACCCATTTCTCGACCGGGGCGGCCGCGCCGTGCCAGCCGAGATAATCGAACTTGCCGAAGGCGAGAAGCACGATCGCCGTGCCGCCGAGAAGGAAGATGAAGCTGATCGCCGACCAGAGCACGGCAGCGCCCGTCGGATGATTGCCGGCGAGGGAATCGTAGGGAAAATTATTCGTATAGGAATGTTTCACTCCCGGCCGTTCGGCAACGGAGCCCCACGCCGCCCATGTAAAAAAGGCGGTGAGGTCGTGAAGCTCCTTCGGGTCCGTGATGAGATTGGCCGTCAGACCGCCATTGAGTTCAGGCTTCTCGAAATAGGTCTTCCAGTGCTCGATCTCTTTCGCGAAGGTTTCGACACCGGCAGGCAGCATTGTCAGCGTGGCTGTTTCCGGGTCGTAGCGATTGACCTTCAGCAGCGCGCCTACCTCGCCGTCGACGGCGGCGCGATCCTCTGGTGAAAGGGCTTCATAGCCCTTCGAGAAGCGCTCCTGCGCCCGCCGTTCGGCGAGATCGAGCGCCCAGTTGTGGAGCACGGCCGCGCTGAAATCCGGGCCCAGATAGCCGCCATGGCCCCAGATGCTGCCATTGTTCATCAGCCCGTATTTGAGGAACACTTCCTGCCCGGCCCGCACATCGTCGCCGGTGAAGATGACATTGCCGGACGTATCGACCGTGCGATCGGGAATGGGCGGCGCGTATTGATAGGCCTTCACCGTCAGCAGGATCAGAACCGCAAAGCCCAGAGCGAATGTGACAGCGACGGCCCGCCCCCACCAGGGCGAGAGTTCCTCGACGGGATCGGCAAGCGAAGCATTTGTCATCTGGTCCCCCCTGCTGACGGCATGCAATCACGAAAGGGCATGAGCCCCTGAACGCGCAATCGACTCGGGTACAGACGAACAGGGTGCACTCGATCGCCGGAAAATCAAAGGTCCGAAATGCCTCTTTGGAGATTTTGACCTGCGCTCACGCGGCATGGCCCGCATCGGCACATGCATCAAAGACACCACGGAGGAGCCCACGGCGCAGTGACGATAACGGCGAAAGGAAAAAGCTCCGGCGACCTCAGGTGCCGATCTTGCGCTCAGGTGCCAATCTTGAAAGTCGCGCTCGCCCTGGCGACAAGCTCACCCGCTTCGTCGCGCAACTCGGCCTCGGCGAAGGCGATGGATTTGCCGCGATGGCGAACCCACCCCTCCCCGATCAGCGTGCCCTTGTCGGCGCGTCCGAGGAAGCTCGTCTTGAGTTCGAGCGTGACCTGGGGCGTGCCCGGCTGGCGATGCGTGAGCCTCACCGCATGTCCGCACAGGCCATCGAGCATCGCCGCGAGGAAGCCGCCATAGATGCGCCCTCCCCGGTTGATGAAATTGTCACCCGCCACATACGACGCGCGCACATAGCCGCGCTCGGGATCGAGCGCCAGCACCTTCTTGCCAAGCGTGACGGCGGCTGGCGACTCCCAATCGGGATCGAGCGTGTCGGCGGGTGCGGGTGACATGAAAAGCGGCCTCTCAGGAGAAGGGTGGCTTGAAGGTCTTCTTGAATTCCGCCTTGCAGTCCGCCATCTCCTCGGACATCAGATCGAGCCCCTTGGCCTGGCAGGCGGCATTCGCGCGCGATTCCGCAACGGCCTTGTTCGTGCATCCCTTGAGATCGGGATCGAAAAGGAAGATGCAGGTCATGGGAATATAGCGCTCATTACAGGGCAGCTCGCGAATATATTTCTGCTGCTCGGGCGTGCGCTTGTCCCACCATTCCTGCATGCGCTGGTCGGGTATCTTGCGCGTGTCGCTCTGCATGCATTCGGGCGCCTTGTCGGCGAGCGCCGCCTGCGGCATCGCCATATCCGCCGCCACCAATGCGCCGATGATCGCGCATGCCCTGACAAACCACTTCATCCGTTCTCCTCCCCTGAATTCGCCGGATACCGCCGTCAACTCGAGACGCGCGGGAATGGCGGCTTGAACGTCTTCTTGAATTCCGCCTTGCAGTCCGCAAGCTCTTGCGACATCAGATCGTAACCCTTGGCCTGACATGCCGCCGTGGCGCGGGATTCCGCGACCCCCTTGTTCGTGCAACCGACGAGATCCGGGTCGTAGAGGAAAATGCAGACCATGGGGATGTATCGTTCGTTGCAAGGCAGAGCGAGAATGAGGCGCCGCTGCTGGTCCGTGCGCCGGTTCCACCAGCCCTGCGCGCCGTCCTTGTTCTTGACCCGGGTCGACATCAGGCATTCGATCACGCCCTCGTCCTTGTCCGAGACGGCATGGGCGGGCGGCTGCCCGGCCACTGCCGTCAGCGCCAGCGCGAACAGCATCGCCATCAGAAACTTCGCAGACGACATCATCCTCCAACCTCCCGATAGTAAGATGCCTTTACTATCCTAGCCTGATGCCGTCATGCGTGAAAGCCTCGGCGTGCCTCAGCCCGAAATCGTCCACAACAAAAAACCGGCCCCCGAGGGGGCCGGCTCCTTGAAGCGTCATGCCGATGCTGGCTCACGCACTGGCGGCAGCGCTCGGCCGTGCCTTCATGCGCTCGAACCAGGCGACCACATTCTTGTTGTCGGGGTTGAGCGGCTGGCCGACCGAGGCGCCGAAATCGAGGAAGCAGAAAAGCAAGATGTCGGCGAGCGTCAACCGCTTGCCGGCAAGGAATTCGCGTCCGTCGAGCTGCTTGTCGAGCCAGGAGATCTTGTCCTGCGCGATGGCCTTCAGGCCGGCGGCCGCTTCCGGAAGACAGCGCATCCGCTCCTTGAAGAGGCCGAGCCCTTCCGCGTAACGGAAGCCGCTGGTCAGCGGCTCGCAGATATTGAGATCGACGCGGCGCGTCCACATGCGCGTCTCCGCGCGCTCTTCCGGTGTCACGCCGACAAGCGGGTTCGCCGGAAACGCCTCGTCGAGATACTCGCAAATTGCGGTGATCTCCGCGATCACGGCTCCGTTATCGAGTTCCAGCGCCGGCATCTGGCCCGCCGGGTTCTTCGAGAGATAGGGTTCGCGCCGGTTGTCACCCTTGAGCAGGTCGACTTCCTCGAAGGGAATCTCGATGCCCTTCTCCTTCATGAACATCTTGACGACGCGCGGATTGGGTCCGATCGAATTATAGAACTTCACTGACGTCCTCCCTTTTCTTGTTGCCGGACCGTCCGGTCCATGTGCCGATGCAAAATGCTTATCCGATCGAGGATCGCTTCGCCAGAGCGTTGCGTCCGGATTTGGGCCTTGCCAGCGCCGGGAACCCGAATGACTATCGCCGGCCCTTCCTCCGAAGGCACCTCATTGCGACCGTGGCGATAGAATGAGCGACAGATGAGCGACCAGAAGCAACTCCCCATGCGGGGCCGCGGGCTTTTTTACGGCTGGTATGTCGTTGCCGCGACCATGGTCGTGATGACGGTCGCCTCCGGCCTCGGCTTCTACAATCTCTCGGTCTATCTCAAGGCGTTCGTCGCGCATGGCGGCTTTTCTGTTTCGAGCGCCTCGGCTGCAACAGCCTGCTTCTTCATCGCCTCAGGCATCACGGGCATAGGCGTCGCGGCGCTGATCGAGCGCTATGACATACGCTGGATGCTGACGGCGGGCGCGCTCATCTGCAGCCTCGCCATGTTCGCCGCGGGATATGTGACCACGCCATGGCAGCTCTACGGCTTCTACATCCTCTTCGGCATGGGCTATTCCTGCTGCGCGCTCATTCCCGGCACGACGCTCGTCGCGCGTTGGTTCGTGCGGCGGCGCTCGCAGGCGCTGTCGATCGCATCGACCGGCCTTTCGCTCGGCGGCATTCTTCTGACGCCACTTTCTGCGAGCATGATCGAGCGCCTCGGCTTCGACGGTGCCGCGCCCTGGCTCGCCCTCATCCTGATGCTTGGCATCGTTCCGATCTCCTGGCTTGCGATAAGGCCCGATCCCATGTCGCTCGGGCTCGGGCCCGATGGCGATCCGATCGAGAGGGACGATCGGGGCGCACCGCTTCCAGCTGATGGCGTCGCATTCGAGACCGCGATCCGAAGCCGCTTCTTCATTCTCATCACGGCGGCCTTCATCTTCGCGATGATGGCGCAGGTCGGCTCCATCGCCCATCTCTTCAGCCTCGTCGCCGGACGCTCGAACGACAGCATGGCCGCCCTCGCCGTCGCCGTCATGGCAGGTGCGAGCATTGTCGGGCGCCTCATCGGCGGCTGGGCGCTCGTCCATATTTCCTCGCGCGGCTTCGTCCTAGCGCTGGCGTTCGGCCAGGGCATCGCGCTCGTTCTTCTCGCTCTCGCCAAGGGATCAACGCTTCTCGTCGTCGCCGCTCTTTTCGGCTGCACGGTCGGCAATCTCCTGATGATGCAGGCGCTGGTCCTCGCCGAAGCCTTCGGGCTCAAGGCCTATGGCCGCATCTTCTCCCTCAACCAGCTCTTCATGGTGGCGGGCGTGGCCAGCGGCCCCGCCGTCATGGGCTTCCTCTATGAAAATGCTGGCGGCTATCAGGCTTCATACCTCACCATGGCGGGCGCCTCGATGCTCGCGCTTCTTCTCGTCGCGGCGGCCGGCCCGGTCCGCGCGCCAATCGAAAGTTCAAGATGACAATGCAAAAGGATTTCGGCCCCGGCGTCGTCCTCGACAATCCGGCCTTCATTCACGAAACGGCGCTCGTCTACGGCAAGGTTCACCTCGGCGAAGGCTCGTCGCTCTGGCCCTATGTCGTCATACGCAGCGAGATGCACGAAGTGCGCATCGGGAAGCGGACGAACATTCAGGATTTCGTGATGATCCATGTCGGCAACACGACGCCGACGATCATCGGCGATAATTGCTCCATCACGCATCACTGCACGATCCACGGCGCCGAGATCGGCGACAATTGCCTCATCGGCATCAATTCGACGCTCATGGACGGCGCGAAGATCGGCGCCAACTCCATCGTCGCGGGGCATTCCATCGTGACCGAGGGCACCGTGATCCCTGAAAACTCAATCGTCGCCGGCGCGCCGGCCAAGGTCATCAGGACGCGCGACAACAGGGTCGCCAACATCATGAACGCGGCCTTCTATTACGAAAACGCAAAAGCCTATGCGCGGGGCGACCACCGCATCACCGAGAGCGAGGAATTCAAGCAGGCCATCGCCGCCGAACTCGCCCGCCTCACCGCCGGAAATTAGGGTGCGCAGAGATTTCGCTTGTCGTGCGCTGCCGAATGATTAAGTAAGCCGGCAGCGGCGGCCCCATCCGGCGGCATGCTTGCGTTCCGCTGGAGTCTGCGAGAAATGAGCGCGGAGAGGTCCTCTCCAGACCGCCAGAATGGCGGTCTTTTCTATGGCTGGTACATCGTCGGCGCGGTTTTTGCCCTGCAGACGGTCTCCTGCGGCCTCATTTTCTATAATCTGTCCGTCCTCCTCAACGCCTTCTCGACGAATAACGGCTTTTCGGTGGAGGCGACCTCGGCCGCCACAGCGTCATTCTTCGTCGCTGGCGGCATTGCGGGGCTCGGCGTCGGCTGGCTGATGGATCGTATCGATCCGCGCATCCTCATCACCCTCGGCGCGTTCTGCTCCGCGGGCGCGCTCGCCTCGACCGGCCATATCACGAACCTCTGGCAGCTCTACGCGTTCTACATCGTCTTCGGCATCGGCAATGCGGCCGTCGCCGTCATTCCGGGCACCACGCTCGTCGCACGCTGGTTCAACCGCCAGCGTTCGCGCGCCATCGCCTATTCCTCCACCGGCCTCTCGCTCGGCGGCATCATCTTCACGCCGATCTCGGTGACGCTGATCCAGAAGCTCGGCCTCGAACATGCGGCCTACTGGCTCTCGCTCATCCTGATCCTCGGCACGGTTCCCGTCTCCTGGATCTTCCTGCGGCCGAGCCCGGCCTCCATGGGGCTCGCTCCCGATGGCGACGAGCCCGTGCGCGACGCCACCGGCCGCATCGCGCCGCCGGACGGCATGTCCTTTTCCGAGGCGATCCGGACGCGCTTCTTCATCCTGCTGACGACGTCCTACGTCTTCGCCATGCTCGCCCAGGTCGGCAGCCTCGCGCACCAGTTCCGCCTGGTGCTGACGCGGACGGGAGACAACCATGTCGCGGCGCTGGCCGTCTCGGTCATGGCGGCGGCCAGCATCACGGGCCGCCTCGTCGGCGGCTGGGCGCTCAGCCGCGTTTCCTCCAAGCGCTATCTACAGGGTGTCTTCGTCCTTCAGGCGACGTCATTCACGCTTTTCGCCTTCGCCGAAGGAACGACGGCGCTTCTCATCATCTCGGTCATGTTCGGCGCGACGGTCGGCAATCTGCAGATGATGCAGCCGCTCATCACGGCGGAAGCGTTCGGGCTCAAGGCCTATGCGCGCATCCTCTCGCTCTCGCAGATGATCGTCACCTGCGCCAATGCGACGGGGCCCGCGCTTCTAGGCTTCCTTTACGAGCGCGCAGGCGGCTACCAGACGGCCTATCTCGTCATCGCCGTCTCGTCGGTCATCGGCATAGCCGCGCTCACCGCCGCCGGGCCCGTCCGCCAGCCAGCGCAAGGCTGATTTCCTCCAGGCCGATTGGCTTCAGCGAACGATATTGTACGTGAAGTCGTATTCGCTGCCCTTCGCGTCGCGCGCATGAAGAAGCATGTCGCCACGGGCATTGGCGTAAATGCCGCTGCCGCCCGTGATCGCGAGCATGGAATCGCCAGCATCGAGGAACGGCCCCTCGACTGTAAGCTGCCCCTTCTCGAGCATGAGCGTCCATATGCACTCCCATGCCTTGCCGACAACTATCCGCACGCAGTAGCCGTTATCCGAACCGATCTTCGTCTTGTTCGTCTTGTCGTAGATCTCGTTCGAGAAGGTCAGCACGTCGCCGACACTGTCGCCCTTTGCTCCAAGGTCGAGCGTGGCGTCGCTCGTCGCGCGCTCGACGACGACGAGTTGTTCCTTGTTGCCCATCGCAGCGTCCGCGGCGGACGCAAGTCCGGCGCAAGCAAGCGCAACGGCGATACCGATCGAAAAATGAGCGAGACGTCCGGGAATCGAATTGGCAGGCATGATGTCCTCCACCATGAAAGCGATTTCCTGACCCGGACGGAATTCTAGCCCATTCTCCCGCAAGCCCAAAATCGCGCATGGATTCGCCGCTTCATCGTGGCTAGACTGCCGCATCCCCATGTTCCAGCAGTGGATTTCCAATGAAATTGCCGTCCAATTTCTATCAGCCCCTCGCCATCGGCGCGCCCGAGCCCTATCGCGAGCTTCCCGTAGCGCTCGAACGCATGATCCACTTCTTTCCCGGTCATAACGAGAAGGTGCGCGCACGGATCGGCGAGATGATCCCGCAGGTCGACGTGCTTCTCGGCAATCTTGAAGATGCGATTCCGGCCGATGCCAAGGAAGCGGCGCGACGCGGCTTCATCGAGACGGCAAAGGCGCATGATTTCGGCCAGACGGGACTCTGGACACGGATCAATCCGCTGAACAGCCCCTGGATGCTCGACGACGTGACCGAGATCGTCGCGGAAGTGGGCGATAAGCTCGACGTCGTCATGCTGCCCAAGGTTGAAGGCCCATGGGACATCCACTATCTCGATCAGCTTCTCGCCCAGCTCGAAGCAAGGCACGGCGTGAAGAAGCCGATCCTCATTCACGCCATTCTCGAAACGGCGCAGGGCGTGAAGAATGTCGAGGAGATCGCCAGCGCGAGCCCGCGCATGCATGGCATGAGCCTCGGGCCGGCCGATCTCGCCGCCTCGCGCAAGATGAAGACGACCCGCGTCGGCGGCGGCCATCCCTTCTACCGCGTGCTCGAGGATACGCGCACCGACGGGGGCCCGCGCGCTTCGGCGCAGCAGGATCTCTGGCACTACACCTTCGCCAAGATGGTGGATGCCTGCGCCTCGAACGGCATTCGTCCGTTCTACGGCCCGTTCGGTGATATTCAGGACCTCGAAGGCTGCGAGCAGCAGTTCCGTAACGCATTCCTCATGGGCTGCGTCGGCGCATGGACGCTGCATCCCAACCAGATCGCCGTCGCCAAGCGCGTCTTCAGCCCGGAGCCGGACGAAGTTCTCTTCGCGAAGAAGATACTCGAAGCCATGCCGGATGGTCGCGGCGTCGCCATGATCGACGGCAAGATGCAGGACGATGCAACCTGGAAACAGGCCAAGGTCATCGTCGATCTGGCCCGGCGCGTCGCCGCGCGCGACCCCGAGCTTGCCAAGGCCTACGGCTTCTGACCGCCGCAAATTTCGTCGCGCCATGCGCGGGATTGCTCCCGCGCATGGCAGAACGAAAGCCCGTCAGTAAAGCGTCGCAAGCGCTTCAGGCTTGAAGGGCATGAGCGCCTCATAGCGCTCTTCATGGATCTTGCGCGACCATTCCGGATCGACGAGCAGCGCCCGGCCGACCGCGACGAGATCGAACTCGTCATTCTCCAGTCGCGCGAGAAGATCGTCGATCCCCGTCGCTTCCGAGGACTGGCCCTGGAAGGAGCCGATGAACTCGCCCGAGAGGCTGACGCTGCCGACCGTGATCGACGGCTTGCCGGTGAGCTTCTTTGCCCAGCCCGCGAAATTGAGCGTCGAGCCCTCGAACTCCGGCTCCCAGAAACGGCGCTGCGAGCAATGGAAGCAATCGACGCCCGCTTCCGAAAGCACCTTCAGGAATTCGCCGAGAAGCTCCGGCGTCGGCGCGAGCCGCGCGGTGTAGTCCTGCTGCTTCCACTGTGAAAGACGCAGGATGAGCGGATAGTCCTTGCCGACCTCGCGCCGCACCGCCTCGATGATCTCGATGGCGAAACGCTCGCGCTTCAGCATGCTGCCGCCATATTCGTCGTCGCGCTGGTTGAGCCCCTCCCAAAGGAACTGGTCGATGAGGTAGCCATGCGCGCCATGCAGCTCGACGCCGTCGAAACCAAGCTCGCGCGCATCGGCGGCCGCGCGGGCGAAGGCATCGACCACGCTCTGGATATGCGCCTTCGTCATCGGCTCGCTGACCTGCTTGCCCGGCTTCGACAGGCCCGAGGGACCGGCGCTCGGCACGTCCGGATTGGCGACATTGCCTTTCGGGTTGCGCGCCATGCCGACATGCCAGAGCTGCGGCATGATCTTGCCGCCGACGCCGTGAACCTCCTCGACGACGCGCTTCCATCCCTTGAGCGCATCGCCGTAGAAATTCGGAATGTTCACATCCATCGACGACACGGGATCGTTGACCGTGGTGCCCTCGGTGATGATGAGGCCCGTCATGTTCTCGGCCCGGCGGCGGTAATAGGCCGCGACTTCAGGTCCCGGAATGCTTCCAGGCGATTTCGAGCGCGTCATGGGCGCCATGACGATGCGGTTTTCGAGCGTCAGGCCGTTGATCGTGAAGGGCCGGAACAGAGGGGCGACGGATCGGCTCATCAGTTTCTCCATATTGGCGCCGTGGAACCTTGGGATTCACGGCAAATTTCAATTGATGTCATATTGGCTCACCGGCACCGAAGCGCAATCGCCGCTTTGCAGATCGGGGCGTCAAAATCGAACAGGGGGGAGCGCTGCATGGAACCCAATCCGGCACTGGCGAAACTTGGATTTGCGGAAAGCGACCGGGTCGCCATTCTCCATGTCGACGATGTGGGTATGTGTGGAGCTTCACTTAGCGCCTTTGCCGATCTGTGGGAACGGCGTGAAGTGACCTGTGGCTCGGTCATGGTGCCCTGCCCCTGGTTTCGCGCGACGGCTGCCTGGGCGCGCGCGCATCCCGACGCCGATCTTGGCATACATGCCACGTTGACGAGCGAATGGGCCGGCTATCGCTGGGGCCCCGTTTCGACGCGCGATCCGGCAAGCGGCCTCATGGATGCGGAGCGCTGCTTCCCCCGCACATCGGCGGAAGTCGCGGCCAATGCGCGGGCGGATGCCGTCGGCACCGAACTCGGCCTCCAGATCGCGATGGCGCGCGAGGCCGGGATCGAGCCCACCCATCTCGACACGCATATGGGATCGGTCATGGATTCGCGGCTCTACGAGCCTTTCGTAGAGGCGGCGCTCTCTGCCGGCGTTCCGCCCTTCGGCCTCAGGCTCCGGCCCGAGCAATGGCGCAAGGGCGGCTATGACGAACCGACCGCGACCGAACTCACCGCCAGGACGATGGCGCTCGAGGCCGAGGGCGTGCCCATGCTCGATCGTATCCTCCAGCTCTCGCTTTCGATCGAGGAGGATCGGCTGGACCGCACCCTCGACATGGTCCGGCACATCGAGCCCGGGCAGATCGGTTATGTCGTCTTTCACCCCGCCCATGACACGGAGGAGATACGCGCCATCTGCCCCGATTGGCGTTCCCGCGTGAGCGATTATGAACTGCTGGCGTCGGGGCGCGTCCGTTCCGCGCTTTCCACGCGTGGCGTTCACCTCATCGGCTGCCGCGAGTTGCAGGGGATCATGCCCGCGCGATAGGGCTTCCCGGTGACCCAGCCCACCTGATATTCTTTATGTGTTTTTCTGGAGAGCAAACAACGCCATGGAGATCAACCGGCAGGCGAAATTCAGGATCGGCCAGATCGTGCGCCACAGGATCTATCCCTTCCGCGGGGTCATCTACGATGTAGATCCGACCTTCAACAATACGGAAGAATGGTGGCAGTCGATCCCCGAAGAGGTTCGTCCGCGCAAGGACCAGCCTTTCTACCACCTGCTCGCCGAGAACTCCGAAACCGAATATGTCGCCTATGTCTCCGAGCAGAACCTCCTCGCAGATGATTCCGGCAAGCCTGTCCGCCACCCGCAGGTGAACGAGATGTTCGGCCCGATGCGCGACGGCGCCTATACCATCCGTCTCAAGAACGCTCACTGAGCCCCACCCTCCCCGGCGACGAATTCGGATGAAGCGGGCCGGCGGCTCGTGCTATCGGTCTCTGGCGCCGTCACAGGCGCGGGAGGGACGGGCCCCGCCGGCGCCTTGCCCCTCCATATGGGAGGGCAAGCGGTGCGGCGCGACAGAAGGCCATATTTCATTCGGCGGCTGCAGAATGGTTGGCTTCGTTTCTATACGAAGAAATACATCGCCCCCGCATTCGATGCCGTCGGCCCGGGCCTCTCGGTCACCAGTCCGCGCGACATAGAGATCTGGGGCGGTAATATCCGCGTCGGCGCCTGTGCCCATATCCACGCCTCGCGCGGCAACCCCACCCGCCTCTGCACATGGACGACGGATGGCCGCGAAGGACGCCTGACGCTCGGCGACTATGTGCTGGTGAGTCCGGGAACTCAGATCATCGCTTCGGAAAGCATCGAGATCGGCTCCAACACAATGATCGCGAGCGGTTGCTACATCTCGGATTCCGACTGGCACGACACCTATGACCGGACGCGTGAGC
Organism: Parvibaculum sp.; assembly: GCF_035325945.1. GTDB lineage: Bacteria > Pseudomonadota > Alphaproteobacteria > Parvibaculales > Parvibaculaceae > Parvibaculum. The sequence continues at coordinate 60,102 of NZ_DAOKYX010000015.1, read as the reverse complement.
TGGACAAGCACGCCCCGATCGTCATTGGCGAGAATGTCTGGCTAGGCGTGCGCGTCATCGTCGGCAAGGGCGTCAGGATCGGCGAGAACAGCATCATTGGCGCTGGCTCGGTCGTGACGCGCGACATACCGGCCAACTCGATCGCCGCCGGAAATCCCGCTCGCGTCGTCCGCGAACTCGACACGTCGCGCGCCATGCGCAAGCGCGCCGATCTCTTCAACGATCCGGCGCTCGGCGAGCGCGACATGGACAGGCTGATGCGCTATCTGCTTCGGGAGAACACACTGTTCGGATGGCTCCGCAGCGTATTCTCCCCGACGCGTGAGGATTAGGCCTTCGGCTTCGGCAGATCGGCGATGGCCTTGGAATAGCCGTCAAGCTTGACCGGAACCTTCACATCGCCCTGCCCGGCATGCTTGAAAATGACGTCAAGCTCCTTGCCGCTTTTCAGCGCCTTCAACTGCTCGGCCGTCAACGGCGCCTCGGCCTGGCACCCCATCGGCAGGCAGAAGAGGAACGGGCCGCCGAACTTGGTCTTGTTGTCGATGCTGATGCCGAGGCCGGGCGGCAGGATCGTTCCGAGCGGCGTGACCGCGAAGATGAACATGCTGCCGTCGGTCTTCTTCGGAATGTAGCCGACGCCCAGATAAAGGATGCGCTGCTTGCCATCCTCGACGCGAATGTCGACGAAGGCGTGGCATTCCTTCTGCTTGGCGTCCTTGGGATTGAGGTCGCAACGCGTCGCCCAGACGCCAAATTTCTTGATGACCGGCTTCGGCGCCTGCTCCGCCGTGGCGGCGGACGCATCAGGTTTGGCGGGCTCTGCCGCCATCGAAGCCGTAACGACAAAGGGCGCAATGAGTGCTGCGGCGAATACGCCGAACGCCGCGCGACGGAAAGACATGGGGTGATCCTTTCTTGGGCCTCAGATCGGCCTGCAAAACGCGACAGGCGCACCGGCCGGGCCGCCGCGGATTATAGAGATATCCAGATTGCCTTGATCAACCCGAAAACGGGAAAGATTTGAAGTAACCTTACTGCCGATTCTGGTAGAGGTGCCGGAGGATTGCGGCAAGACGGAGGCGGACCGGGTGAGATTTTGTCTTGTGCTGTTCGGCGCCATCATGGCTCTCGGCGTCCTGGCGCTGCCGATGCCGGCCGAGGCAGGCCCCAGCCACGCCATCGCCATGCATGGCAAGCCGCTCTATCCCGAGAATTTCCATCATTTCAGTTTCACCAACCCGGACGCGCCCAAGGGTGGAACCATCCGTTTCGCCGCCGTCGGAACCTTCGACAGCCTCAATCCGTTCATCGTCAGGGGAACGGCGGCCGTCGGCTTGCGTGAACAGGTGTTCGAGAGCCTCATGGCGCGCGGCTATGACGAGCCCTTCAGCCTATACGGGCTTCTCGCCGAAACCATAGAGACGCCGCCGGACAGGAGTTGGGTCGCTTTCCGCCTAAGACCGGAGGCGCGATTTTCAGACGGCACGCCGGTCACGGTCGACGATGTCGTCTATTCGCTCAAAACCTTGCGCGACAAGGGCAGGCCCAACTACCGGACCTATTATTCCAAGGTCACCAGGATCGAACGGCCGGACGCAAGAACCGTCAAATTCATTCTCGCCCCAAGCGGGGACACCCACACGCCCGACCGTGAAATGCCGCTCATTCTCGGTCTCATGCCCATCATCCCGAAACATGTCTACGAAAAGAGATCGTTCGATCAGTCCGGGTTGGAGGCGCCCGTGGGCAGCGGTCCCTATGTCGTGGACGAGGTGAAACCCGGCGCGCGCATCGCCTATCGCCGCGACCCGAAATACTGGGGGCGCGAGCTTGCCGTGAACCGGGGCCGCTACAACATCGACCGCGTTATCTATGACTACTATCGCGACACGAATTCGTCCTTCGAGGCGTTCAAGGCCGGGCTCTACGATGCGCGGCCGGAAACCGACCCCGGGCGCTGGACGGGCGAGTATGATTTTCCGGCGGCGAAAGCCGGGCAAGTGCGCAAGATCGCTTTTGAAACGGCCATGCCCTCGGGCATGAAGGCGCTGGTCTTCAATACGCGCCGTCCATTCTTTGCCGACAGGCGCGTGCGGGTTGCCCTCACCTCTCTCTTCGACTTCGAGTGGACGAACAGGACGCTCTACCACAACGCCTACAAGCGCACCGAGAGCTACTTCGACAATTCCGAACTCTCGTCGCATGCGCGGGCCGCCAGTCTGCGTGAGCGCGAGCTTCTGGCGCCGTTTCCCGATGCCGTCACCCCCGATATCATGGCGCGTGGCTACGAGGCGCCGGTGAGCGAGGGCTCGGGCCAGAACCGCATGAACCGCCAGAAGGCATTGGCGCTGCTGCGCGAGGCCGGTTACGACATTCGGGACGGAAAGGTCGTGAACGCCGCGACCAATGCGCCGCTTTCATTCGAGATCCTCGTGGCGACGCCGGCCGATGAGAGGCTCGCCCTCGTCTATGCGAATATGGTCCGCCGCGCCGGCATAGATGCGCGCGTGCGGAACGTCGATGCGAGCCAGTATCAGGGCCGCCTCGATGCCTATGATTACGACATGATCTTCTATGAGTGGTCGCAGTCGCTGTCGCCGGGCAACGAGCAGAGCTTCTATTGGGGCTCGGCCGCCGCCGACGAGAACGGCACGCGCAACTATATGGGCGTGAAGAGCAAGGCCGTCGACGCCATGATCGAGGCGATGCTGGCGGCCCGGACGCATGAGGAATTCGTGGCCGCCGTCCGCGCGCTCGATCGCGTGCTCATGGCCGGGAATTACGTCATTCCCCTCTTCTATTCGCCGACGCAATGGGTTGCGCTCTGGAACCGGGTGAAGGTTCCCCCGCGCATATCGCTCTATGGCTACCGGATCGACGCCTGGTGGATCGGGACGCAGCCGTGAGATGAAAGCGGCGCGCTTTCTCAGCGCGGCGTGCGTGCGAAGATCGCCTCGAGGCTCGTCATGTTCATGCCGTGCTTCACGTAGTTATAGGGCGTGACATTGACGGCCTTGATGAGCGCCCGCTCGATCTCCGTGCCGGGGCTTCCGTCGGCATTCGGTACCATGTCGAAATCGATGACATTGATGCAGGCCGGGTCCTGCTCGAAAGCGTGAACGGCGGCAAGCCCGCTGCCGCGGGCGCCAAGCGCCGCCCAGCCGAGGATCAGCCGATTGATGCCCTCATGCGCCGCGATCAGCATGGTCTGCCAGCCCGGCTCCGCGAGAAGCCGCCTGATGACGCCGACGGCGCGACGCTCGGCCTCGGTGAAAAGCTCGCCGTCCTCGAGCATTCGCGCGCCGGGGTCCGACGCATAGGAAAAATGAAAGGCCATCTGCGCGGCAAGCTCCGCGCGGCTCTTCACATTGGCGAAGCGGCCGCCGTGAATCTCGACGAGTTCGCCTTCCGTCTCGAGTTGCGGGCACGCATCGGCGGGCTGTTCGGCCAGCACGAAACCGGCCGTCTCCCTCGTGCGCGGAACACCGGATGAAATCGCCCGGTCGAAGCGGACTTGCGACAGGGCCCGGCCTGCCGCGATCGCCTGCTCCTGACCGCGCGATGTCAACGGAACGACCTTTGTATCTCCGCCGGCGGCGGCGATCTCCGGTCCGAAATAATCGACATGGCCGTGGCGCATCAGATAGATGCGCCGCCGGCCCGTCAGCCCCGGCGTGGCGGTCAAATTGCTTCCGCCTTCTTCAGGCTCTCGACGTCGCCGTCGGAGAAGCCCCAGCCCTTCAGCACCTCGAGCGTGTTCTCGCCGACCTGCGGCACCGGCCCCTGAATCTTGGAGGGCGTGCGCGAGAAGCGCGGCGCGATGTTGGGCTGCGCCACGCCATCGACGACGACGATCGTCTCACGCGCCTTGTTGTGCGGATGATCCTTCGCTTCCGTGATCGAGAGAACCGGCGCGAAGCAGATATCCGTGCCCTCCATGATCGCGCACCACTCGTCGCGCGTCCTGGTCTTGAAGACGGCTTCGATCTTCGCCTTCAGCTCCGGCCACTTGGCCCGGTCCATCTGCGCGTCCCAGATGGCGTCGGTGAGCCCGGCCTTCTCGCGCAGGATGGCGTAGAACTGCGGCTCGATCGAACCGATCGAAATCCACTTGCCGTCCTTCGTCTCATAGGTGTCGTAGAAATGCGCGCCGCCATCGAGCATGTTCGTGCCATGCGGCTCCTGCCACATGCCCGAAGCGGTGAAGCCGTAGAACATCGCCATCAGCGAGGTGGCGCCATCCGTCATCGCCGCATCGACGACCTGCCCCTTGCCGGTCCTGTTCGCCTCGACAAGCGCCGCGAGCATACCCATTGCGAGGTAGAGCGCGCCGCCGCCGAAATCGCCGACGAGGTTGAGCGGCGGCACCGGCTTCTCGCCCGGGCGGCCGATCGCGTGAAGCGCGCCCGTCAGCGAAATATAGTTGATGTCGTGGCCCGCCGTCGGCGCGAGGGGGCCCGTCTGGCCCCAGCCGGTCATGCGGCCGTAAACGAGCTTCGGGTTGCGCTTGAGGCAGACATCGGGCCCGAGGCCAAGGCGTTCCATGACGCCGGGGCGGAATCCTTCCTGGAGAATGTCGGCCTTCTCGATCAGCTTGAGCGCGGTTTCGACCGCTTCGGGCTTCTTCAGATCAAGCGCGATGGAGCGCTTGCCGCGGCTGGCAATGTCGAACTTCGAGCCGCCGCGCGTGCCCTTGCGATCGATGCGAACGACCTCCGCGCCCATATCCGCCAGAAGCATGCCGCAGAACGGGCCCGGCCCAATGCCTGCGAATTCGACGACCTTGATGCCTGACAGCGGCCCGCTACCCATTATCTCGCTCCCTTGGTTGGCTATTCGTAGTCCGTTCTTTTAGCCGCAGACGCGCGGGGCGTAAACGCCCGGTGGACTGACGTAGGGTCGGCCTTGAGGGGATATGCTTGCCTCCATCGGCGGCCGACCGTATGAAGACATTCATGTCCCATTCCGCTCCGAAACAGGCTCGCGGGTTCACCGGCGAGCAGCCGCCCCGGCACTTCAACATGGCGCGCTATTGCCTTGCGCGGAGCGCGGCCGAGCATCCGAACAAGATTGCGCTCGTCGTCGTTTCCGACGCGGATGCGCCGCTCGAGGGAGCCGAGCGCTGGACCTATGCCGCGCTTGACGATGCCGTTCGCCGGATTGCGGCCGGGCTCTTCGCCGAAGGATTTCTCCCCGGCGAGCGGTTGATGATCCGCATGCCGAATACGAGCGACTATGCGCTTCTCTTCTTCGGTGCCATCGCCGCGGGCCTCGTGCCGCTGCCTTCGTCTTCGCAACTGACCGAGGCGGAAGCGGAGTTTCTGCTGAAGGATTCGCGCGCGTCGGCCGTGGCGGTCGCAAGCGGCATGGCGGTCGCGCCCGGCGCCGCGCGCGTCATCGACGAGCGGATGGTCGAGCGCCTCAAATCGCACGCGCCGATGTCGGACTATGCCGATACGGAAGCGGACGATCCGGCCTTTCTCGTCTACACCTCCGGCACGAGCGGCCGGCCCAAGGGCGTGCTGCACGCGCAGCGAAGCGCCTGGGGGCGCAGGCCCATGTATCGGGGCTGGTACGGCATGAGCGCCGACGACATCGTGCTTCACGCGGGCGCCTTCAACTGGACCTATACGCTCGGCGTCGGACTCACGGATCCGTGGGCGAACGGCGCGACGACGGTTCTCTATAACGGCCCGAAAGACGTGCAGATCTGGCCGAAGCTTCTTGAGCACACAAGGGCGACGCTCTTTGCCGCCGTGCCGACGCTCTACCGCCAGATCCTCAAATATTGCGATCTGTCAGCATACGACCTTTCAGCGCTGCGCCACGGGCTGACGGCGGGCGAGGCGCTTTCGCCCGCGCTACTCGACTTGTGGCGAAAGACGACCGGCAAGAACCTCTATGAAGCGCTCGGCATGAGCGAGTGTTCGACCTACATCTCGACCGGGCCCGACATGGAGATACGCCCCGGCAGCCCCGGCAGGCCGCAGCCCGGCCGCTCTGTCGCCGCCCTGCCTCTCGAAGGCGGAACGGAACCTCTGCCCGCCGGAGAAACGGGCCTCCTCGCTGTCCACCGCAGCGATCCCGGCCTTATGCTCGGCTACTGGCAGCGCCCGGAGGAAGAAGGCGAGGTCTATCGTGGCGACTGGTTCATCGGCGGCGATCTCGCCTCTTTCGATGAGGACGGATATCTCTGGTACCATGGCCGCGCCGACGATGTGATGAACGCGATGGGCTATCGCGTCTCGCCAGCGGAGGTCGAGGCGGTGCTTTCCGATCATCCGGATGTTGCTGAAGTTGCGGTGACGGAGATGCGCGTGCGCGACGATGTCAGCGTCATCGCCGCCTTCATCGTGCCGAAGGATGCCTCCGAGCCGGATGCGGCGTCCATTCTCGCCCATGCGGAGAGGAAGCTCGCCGCCTACAAACGGCCGCGAGAAGTCATCTTCGTCGATGGGCTTCCACGCACGGCAAACGGCAAGGTCATGCGCCGCGCCTTGAGCGCCGGAAATCCTCAGCGATAGACCGCGGGGTCGGCCCTAGGCTCGGCAGGAAGAAGCAAGGGATGCGTCCCTTGCCGCTCATCCTGCGTAGCTGACTTCATCGCATCATAAGCCTGGTTGGCCGCCGCGCTCATCGCCTGCACACGCTCGAGCTTCGTCCACAGCGCCGAAAACGCGGCATTGGGCGTCGTATCGACCGCCCACACGCAGATCAGAAACCCGACGATGGCGCCAATCACAAAATTGGTCATGCCACTCAACCCAAGAACTCACGGACGAAACAACGTTTCCAGTCTGCGGCTGGGGCGCGGAAATAACAAGCAAGCGATTGTGTAGTTTGTATTTCCCCGTATCAAACTGAAACAAAAACGCGCTTTTTACTTGGGTATTGGTCACATGACCTTACGCGGGCCGCAAGGACTGCCCGTCATCGACGGTAAAAAGCGATCCCGTGATGAATCTCGAATGGTCGGAAGCGAGCAGAAGCAGCGTTCCGTCGAGGTCCGATTCGACGCCGAGGCGGCGGCGCGGGAACGATTTGATCTGCTTCTGGCCGCCCTCGGAATGAAACCAGTCGGAGTTGAGTTCCGTCTCGATGAAGCCGGGGCACATGGCATTGACGTTGATGTTCGCCCGCGCCCATTCCCGCGCCAGCGATTTCGTCATCATCGCGACCGCCGCCTTCGTCATGCAGTAAATGGTGAGCCCCGGCAGAACCGTATGCGCGCCGATGGACGCGATATTGATGATCCGTCCGCCAGCGCCGCGCTCGATCATCCGTACACCGACCGACTGCGCCATGAAGAAAGCGCCGCGGACATTGGTGTCGAACATGGTGTCGAAACCTTCCGGCGTCACCTGATGCGGGAGCGCCTCCACATTCATGCCGGCATTGTTGACAAGAATGTCCACCGGCCCGAGGTCGCGCTCGCAAGCCTCGACGCATTGCGAAATGCTTTTTGCATCGGTCACATCGAGCGCCAGTGAGAGCGCCCGCCCGCCATTGGCCTCGATCTCGTCTTTCAGCGCCGCAAGCCTTTCGACGCGCCGGCCCGTAATGGCGACCTGAGCGCCGGCCTTGGCCAGAACCAGCGCGAAGCGCCGCCCCAGCCCGCTTGTCGCGCCGGTGACAAGGGCCGTCTTGCCGCTGAGATTGAACGAGGGAAGTGCGATTTCGCTGGCGTCGCTCATGGGGTCTTCCGATGTTGCTTCGATGTGACAATTCCGAGGTTGAGCGCATCCTAGAAGCGAACTCGTCCGGGTCAAGCAGACGGCGCTCTTGCGCCCTGCCCGGTGCGGCGCATAATCGGGCCAACGATAATCAAAGAAGGGAGCGGCCCCATGCAGCTTGACGTCGTATCGGACACGGTTTGTCCCTGGTGCTACATCGGCAAGAAGCGGCTCGATCAGGCTCTGGCGCTGCATGGCGGCGAAGGAATTACGCTGCGCTGGCGCCCATTCCAGCTCGATGCCTCCATTCCCGACGGGGGCGTCAACCGCAAGGCCTATATGGAGAAGAAGTTTGGCTCCGATCCCGACCGCGCGAAGGGCGTTGTCAAGGCGATCCGCGAATATGGCGACGCGCTCGGCATCACCTTCAACTTCGACCGGATCGAGATTTCTCCGAACACGCTCGACAGCCACCGCCTGATCCGCTGGGCGGGCACGGCCGGCTGCCAGGGCGAGATGGTCGATATCCTCTTCCGCCGTTACTTCACCGATGCCGAAGACATCGGACGGCGTGACGTGCTTATAGACGCCGCCGCCGAAGCGGGCATGGACACAGACATCGTCAACGACCTGCTGGAGCAAGGCGCCGATCGCGAACTCATTCAGCGTGAAGACGCCATGGCCCGGCAGATGGGTATTCAGGGCGTGCCGAGCTTCGTTATCAACTCGAAATGGGTGATGGTCGGCGCGCAGGAAACGCAGGCGCTCGTCCGCATGTTCGAGAAGCTCCTCGCGAAGGAAGCCGAGGACGCCGCGCAATAGCGGACATCACGCGCTGGCGCGCATCGCCTTCCGCTGCGGAATGGCATTGTAGGCGCGCCAGCCCAGAGCCGCCGCGAGGATCGCGCCATAGATGAGCGGCCAGGTGACATCGAGCTTCACCAGCAGATAGTAGTGAATGACGCCGAGCGTCGCGGCCGCATAGACGGCGCGGTGGAGCCGCCGCCACCTTCTCGGCCCAAGGCGCGCGACCATGCCCTTCGTCGATGTGATGGCGAGCGGGACGAGCAGCACGAAGGCGCTCATGCCGACGGTGATATAGGGCCGCTTGAGAACGTCCTTGATGATCGCGGAAAGATCGAGCCCCTGATCGACGCCGAGATAGAGCGTCAGGTGCAGACAGACATAAAAAAACGCATAGAGCCCGACCATGCGCCGGAAGCGCACCGGCAGCGGATTCTTTAGAATGCGTGACAAAGGCGTCAGCAGAAGCCCCGCCACAAGGAGTTTGATCGCCCAGTCGCCGGTCGTGCGGATCAGCGTTTCGACCAGATCGGCGCCGAGATCGCCGGCAATGAGGCGCCACAGCAGATCCGCTGCCGGCAACAGGCATCCGACGAAGATCGTAAACCAGAGTATGCGGCGGTTTCTCTCGGTCACTGTCAAAAGAAGACCTTGAGGTCCATTCCCTTGTAAAGGCTCGCCACCTCGTCGCCATAGCCGTTGAACATCAGCGTCGGGCGACGGAAGAAGTCGCCGATGCGGCGCTCCTTGGCCTGCGTCCAGCGGGGATGATCGACTTCCGGGTTGACGTTGGAATAGAAGCCATACTCGCGCGGGTTTGCCGTGTTCCACGCTGTGGCCGGCTGCTCGCTGACGAACCTGATCCGAACGATCGACTTCGCGCCCTTGAAGCCATATTTCCACGGCACGACGAGACGCAGTGGCGCGCCGTTCTGATTGAGAAGCGTCTCGCCATAAAGACCGACGGCGAGAATGGTCAGCGGATGCATCGCCTCGTCCATGCGCAGCCCCTCGCGATAGGGCCAGTCGAGATAGGAATAGGCAAGACCCGGCATCGTTTCGCGGTCGGCAAGGCTGGTGAACTCGACGAATTTCGCTTTCGAGGTCGGTTCGGCGCGCTTGATAAGCGCCGAAAGCGGAAAGCCGTTCCAGGGCACCACCATCGACCAGGCTTCCACGCAGCGATGGCGATAGATGCGTTCCTCGATCGTCGCGAGTTTCAATATGTCCTCGATGCCGAGCGTCATCGGCTTCATGACTTCGCCCGAAATCTCGACCGTCCAAGGCCGCGTCTTCATCGCGCCCGCATAGGCAGCCGGGTCGCCCTTGTCCGGGCCAAACTCATAGAAATTGTTGTAACCGGTCACGTCCTTGAAGGGCGTCAGCTCTTCGCCTTGCGTCGAAAGCGGGCTCTTCATCGCTTTGAGCGGCGCGGCATTCGCCCCACCGCGAGGAATGGCGAGCCCCGCGCCGAGCGCCGCGGCGCCCGCGATGAAGCGGCGGCGATCGAGCCAGAGAGATTTCGGCGTAATTTCCGAAGAGGCGATGTCAGGCTTCTTTCCGATCAACATGCGAAACGCTCCTTCACCCGCAAGTATCGCAGAAAGCCGCGGCTCACGACAAATCGCGTTCGCGTGAAGAGAAATGCCGTTTCAGGCTGCCTTGGCAGGCTGGGCGAGCGTCGCCAGCGTTTTCATGAGGCGATAGGTGCCTGAAAGCCGCTCCACGGCCGTCTCCCAATCGCGCTTGAAGACGAGCTTGTGATCGGGACGCAGCTTTGCATTGCCGCGCTCGTCATTGATGAGTTCGACCAGCGCGCCGGGATTGGGGAAGCTGTTGCCGCGGAATGTGAGCACGATGCCCTTCGGCCCCGCATCGATCTTCTCCACATTGGCCGCGCGGCACATGCCCTTGATCTCGACGATCTTCAGCAGGAACTCCACTTCCTCCGGCAGCTTGCCGAAGCGGTCGATGAGTTCGGCCGCGAAGCCGTCGATCTCGGTCCTCGTCTCGACATCGGAGAGGCGGCGATAAAGCGCCATGCGGGCATCGAGATCGGGCACGTAACTCTCGGGGATGAGAACCGGCGCGCCGACATTGATCTGCGGCGACCACTGGCCTTCCTCGTCGGCAGCCGTTCCACCGCCGCGAAGCGCGGCAACGGCCTCCTCGAGCATTTCCTGATAAAGCTCGAAGCCGACTTCCTTGATATGGCCCGATTGCTCGTCGCCAAGGAGATTGCCCGCGCCGCGAATATCGAGGTCGTGGCTTGCGAGCGTGAACCCCGCGCCGAGAGAGTCGAGCGATTGCAGCACCTTGAGGCGCCGCTCGGCGGTCGACGTCATTGTCCGGTTCTGCGGCACGGTGAGATAGGCATAGGCGCGCGCCTTGGAGCGGCCGACGCGACCGCGAAGCTGATAGAGCTGCGCGAGGCCGAACATATCCGCCCGATGCACGACGAGCGTGTTCGCGGTCGGAATATCGAGGCCGGATTCGACGATGGTGGTCGAGACGAGCACGTCGTACTTGCCGTCATAGAATGCCGTCATCTTGTCTTCGATCTCGCCCGCCCCCATCTGCCCATGCGCGGTCACGGTCTTAACCTCCGGCACATAGGCCGAAAGGAACTCTTCCGCCTCCTGAAGATCGGCGATGCGCGGCACGACATAGAAGCTCTGGCCGCCGCGATAATGCTCGCGCAGCAGCGCCTCGCGAATGACCACGGCATCGAAGGGCGAAACATAGGTGCGGACGGCGAGCCGGTCGACCGGCGGCGTCGCGATGATCGAAAGCTCGCGTACGCCGGAAAGAGCAAGCTGCAGCGTGCGCGGGATCGGCGTCGCGGTCAGCGTCAGCACATGCACCTCGGCGCGCATCTGCTTCAGCCGCTCCTTGTGGCCGACGCCGAAATGCTGCTCCTCGTCGACGATCATCAGACCGAGATTCCTGAACTTGATCGTCTTGCCGAGAAGCGCATGCGTGCCGATGACAATGTCGATATCGCCGCTCGCAAGCCCGGCCTTGGTTTCCGACATCTCCTTGGAGGAAACGAGCCGCGACATCTGCCGGATCTTGAGCGGGAAGCCCTGAAAGCGCTGGGCGAAGGTCCTGAAATGCTGCCGCGCCAGCAGCGTTGTCGGCACGACGACGGCAACCTGATAGCCCGACATGGCGGCGACGAAGGCCGTGCGCAACGCAACCTCGGTCTTGCCGAAGCCGACATCGCCGCAGACGAGCCGGTCCATCGGCCGCCCCTTTCCGACATCCTCCAGAACGGCAGCGATCGCCTGTTCCTGGTCTTCCGTCTCCTGGAAGGGAAAGCGCGCGCAGAACTCGTCGTAAACGCCGGGCTGCGGCTCCATGACCGGCGCGGTTTTCAGCTCGCGCGCCGCCGCGATCTTGATCAGCTCCTGCGCCATCTCGCGGATGCGGCTCTTGAGCTTCGCCTTGCGCGCCTGCCAGCCGGTGCCGCCGAGGCGGTCGAGCTGCGCATTCGTTTCGTCGGAGCCGTAGCGCGACAGAAGCTCGATATTCTCGACCGGCAGATAGAGCTTGTCGCCCCCGTGATAGAGGAGCAGCAGGCAGTCATGCGGCGCGCCCATGACCTCGATCGTCTGCAATCCGTCGAAACGGCCGATGCCGTGATCGACATGGACGACGAGGTCGCCGGGACTGAGGCTCGACGCCTCGGTGAGAAAATTCTCCGCTCTCTTCTTGCGCCGCTGGCGAACCAGCCGGTCGCCCAGCACGTCCTGTTCGCTGATGACCGCGAGATCGTCCGTTTCGAAACCGGCCTCAAGACCGAGAACAATCAGCGAAATCGTGACCTTGTTAACAGCGTTTACATCGCTCCAGCTATCGGCGATCGCCACATGTTTGATGCCGTGATCGCCGAGCACATGGGAAAGCCGGTCGCGCGCGCCCTCGCTCCAGCTCGCAATGGCGATGCGCTTGTTCGCCTGACGAAGCCCGGCAATATGCGCGCCGAGCGCAGCGAAAATGTTGACGCCCTCCTGGGCGCGCTCGGGCGCGAAATTACGACCCTGCCGACCGCCGAGATTGACGGCGTCCTGCGCGGGTACGGAGAAGCCCGAGAAAAGCCGGACCGGATGGCTTTCGAGCGCGGCTGCCCAATCGTCATCGGCGAGATAAAGCGCCTCCGGCTTCAGCGGCTTGTATGAACTGGCCTCCAGCGTCTTGACCTCGCGCGCGGCGACACGCGCCTCGTAATAGTCGCGGATGAGGTCCCATCGCGCGGCGCGGGATTCTTCCGCGAGGCTGTCGAGCGCGATGAGCGCGCCGGGCACATAGTCGAAGATCGTTTCCAGCGTCTCGTGGAAAAGCGGCAGCCAGTGCTCCATGCCCTGTTGCTTGCGGCCTTCGCTCACCGCCGCATAGAGCGGATCATTGTCGGTGACGGCGCCGAATGTCGCGACATAGGCGGCGCGGAAACGGCGGATGACTTCGGCATCGAGATGGATTTCGCTCGCAGGCACGAGTTCGATCCCGTGCAGCGTCCCGGTCGTGCGCTGGCTCTCGGGATCGAAGGTGCGGACCGCTTCGAGCGTGTCGCCGAACATGTCGAGCCGGACGGGCGCTTCGAAGCCCGGCGGGAAGATGTCGACAATGCCGCCGCGCACCGCGAATTCGCCGCGCTCGCGCACCGTGCCCGTCCGTTCATAGCCATTGGCGGCGAGATAGGCCGTCAACGCCTCGAGGTCGATGCGATTGCCGGCCCGGGTCGACCACGCACAGGTCTTGACGGTCTGGCGCGCCGGCACGCGCTGGAGAGTTGCGTTGACGGTTGCGAGCAGGATGAGCGGGCGCGAACTCTCCTTCCGGTTTGCAAGCCTGGAGAGCGTCGCCATGCGACGGCTGGCAATCTCCGAATTCGGCGAAACGCGGTCGTAGGGAAGGCAGTCCCAGGCCGGAAAGGATGCCGTCTCCACATCGGGCGCGAAGAAGGCCAGCGCCTCCTCCATCGCTGCGAGCCGCGCGTCGTCCCGCGCGATATGAAACACGATCCCGTCGCCCGCCTCGGCGCGCGCGCGTGCCATATCGGCGAGCACAAGCGCGTCGAACCCTTCAGGCGCTTCGCCAAGCGTAAGCCGCCCGGGCGCGGTCGTGATCCTGTTCAGTTCTCGCAAATGGGTGACGCTCAGCTCTTCGGCTGCCAGAGCGCCCCTTCCAGATGATTGAAGGTTCGGATGCGTTCAAGCAGGGCCGTGTCGTATTCAGGGGGTGTTTTTTCGCGTCCCGTGATCCAGTTGTAAAGGCTTGTGTCCTCGACCTCGATGAGATGCTCGTAGAGATCGAGATCTTCGGGCGAAAGCCCCGCCAGCTCGCCATCGGCAAAATGGCCAAGGATCAGGTCCATTTCCTTGATGCCGCGATGCCATGAACGGAACTTGAGGCGCCGCAGGCGAATTTCACGATCATCCAATGCGTTGTCGGTCATTTCCACATATCCCCGTTTGAAAGGGGGTATAGACCGGCGGGCTCCGTCTGTCAGCCCACCCTCGGCACTTAATCTCAATTCTCATAAAATTGTATTTATTTATTTTAACTCAATGGTTTGTCACGTTTTTCTAATCTTCACCCATCACGAGGGGACCCTGATCGCGCGGCTCGAAGGATCGCGGCGGGCGCGATAGACTGATTTCATGCGCGAATCCCCCTTCCCGGCCGCATCCGCCGCCCTCACTTGCCGCCCGCCCCAAGGCCGTGGTCCGTGGCGGCTCCGTCGCGCTCCGGATTTCTTCAGAGCGCGAGCCCGAAGACCCGATGCGCCCTGAAATCCTTTTCCCCCTTTTCGCCCCCGCCCGTACGCTGCCCGGCATCGGCCCGCGCATAGAGACGCTGGTGGCGAAACTCGTCGGCGCGAAGCCGGGCGAAACGAAGGTCGTCGATCTCTGCTGGCATGTGCCGGCCGGCCTCGTCGATCGCCGCCAGCGGCCGAAGATCGCCGAGGCGCGCGACGGCGAGATCGCGACGATCGAGGTCAAGGTGGGGCTGCACGTCGCGCCGCGCAGCAAGCGGCTGCCCTATCGCGTCCATGTGCATGACGAAACCGGCGAGATGCAGATCGTCTTCTTCAGCGTGCATGGCGACTATCCGGCGAAGGCCCTGCCGGAAGGCTCGACGCGCATCGTGAGCGGCAAGGTCGAGTTCTATCAGGGCGAGCCGCAGATGACGCATCCCGACCACATCGTCGCGCCGGAAGACCTCGCCGCGCTGCCGCTCCTCGAACCGATCTATCCGCTGACGGCGGGCCTGCCGCTCAAGGTTCTGCAAAAGGCGGCGCGGGCGGCGGTGGAGCGCGCGCCCGACCTCCCCGAATGGCAGGACGGCGCCTGGCTGAAAGCGCGCGGCTTCGCGCCATGGCGCGCGGCGCTAAAGGCTGCCCACGAACCGCAATCCGATGCCGATCTCTCGCCGGACTGCCCGGCGCGGGCGCGCCTCGCCTTTGACGAGCTGCTGGCCAATCAGCTTGCCCTCGGCCTCGTCCGTCTCCGCATGCGGAAGCTGCCCGGCCGCCCGGTCAAGGGCGACGGCCGCCTCCGCGCCAAGGTGATCGCCGCCCTTCCCTTCGCCCTCACAGGCGCTCAGGAACAGGCGCTGCGCGAGATCGACGCCGATATGGCGTCCGACCGGCGCATGCTCCGGCTCCTCCAGGGCGATGTCGGCAGCGGCAAGACGGTGGTGGCGCTCCTCGCCATGCTGTCGGCCGTCGAGGCCGGTTTTCAGACTGCTATGATGGCGCCGACGGAAATCCTCGCCCGCCAGCATCACGCCTCGCTGGAACCTCTTTGTGAGGCCGCGGGTGTCCGGCTCGCCCTTCTCAGCGGCCGCGAAAAGGGAAAGCGCCGCGCGGAAATTCTGGACGCGCTGGCGAATGGCGAGATCGACATTCTCGTCGGCACCCATGCGCTCTTTCAGGAGGATGTGGCTTTCAAGGCGCTCGCGCTCGCCATCGTCGATGAGCAGCACCGCTTCGGCGTCCATCAGCGCCTACAGCTCCAGTCGAAGGGCGGCACCGGCACGGACATTCTCGTGATGACCGCGACCCCGATCCCGCGCACGCTGACCCTCACCGCCTATGGCGACATGGACGTATCGCGCCTCACCGAAAAGCCGCCCGGCCGCAAGCCTGTCGACACCCGCGCCCTGCCGCTCGAACGCATCGACGAGGTCGTGGACGGGCTTCACCGCGCGCTCGCCCGCGGCGCCCAGGTCTATTGGGTCTGCCCGCTCGTGGAAGAATCCGAGGAACTTGACGTGACCGCCGCGGAGGAGCGCCATCGCCACCTCCAGACCGTCTTCGGCAACTCGGTGGGTCTCGTGCATGGACGGATGAAGGCGGCCGAGAAGGACGCGGCCATGGCCCGCTTCGAGGCGGGCGAGACGCGCATCCTCGTCGCGACGACGGTGATCGAGGTGGGCGTCAACGTGCCGAGCGCGACGGTCATGATCATCGAGCATGCCGAGCGCTTCGGCCTTGCCCAGCTCCATCAGTTGCGTGGCCGCGTGGGGCGCGGGCTCGACAAATCGAGCTGCCTCCTCCTCTACCAGTCGCCGCTCGGGGAGACGGCTTCGGCGCGGCTCAAGATCATGCGCGAGACGGAGGACGGGTTCCGCATCGCCGAGGAGGATCTGCGGCTGCGCGGCGCGGGCGAGCTGCTCGGCACGCGGCAAAGCGGCCTGCCGAGCTTTCGCCTCGCCGATCTCGAGCGCCACGGAGAACTTCTCTCGGCTGCCTATGACGATGCGCGGCTCATTCTCGAGCGCGATCCGGAACTAGAGAGCCCGCGCGGCAAGGCGCTGCGCGTCCTGCTCTATCTTTTCGAGCGCGACGAGGCGATCAGATATCTGCGTTCCGGATAGGCCCGGCGTCTCCGTGGTCTTTCCTTGGCGGCTCGACAAGACCCGCCGAGATGATGAGCTTCGCTCCCTCCTCGATCGTCATGTCGAGAATTGTCACGTCCTCGCGCGGCACATAGAGCAGAAAGCCCGATGTCGGATTGGGCGTCGTCGGCAGGAAGACGCTGATGAGGTCCTTGTCCATCTGCTCGCCCACCTGCGCCTTCGCCTGCGAGGTCACGAAGACCAGCGTGTAAATTCCCTTGCGCGGATATTCGATGATGCCGACATCGCGGAACGATGTGTTCGATTGGGAGATGACGGTTTCGAATATCTGCTTGATCGCGCCATAGATAGAGCGGACGACGGGCATGCGATCGACGAGCCGTTCCGCGTAGCCGAGGATCGCCCGGCCGAAAATATTTGCGGTCAGCGCCCCGAGCACTGTCAGCAGCACGAAGGCGATGATGAGCCCGAGGCCCGGGATCTCGAATGGAAGATAGTGATCCGGCTGATAAGGCGCGGGGATGAGCGGCACGAACCATGTGTCGACGAGATCAATGAACCATCTCGTGATGTAGACGGTGAGCCCGATCGGCGCGGCGACGACGAGGCCCGTCAGAAAATAGTTCCTCACGCGGAACATGAGGCCGTGCTTGCGCGGCGGCAGAATCAGCGGCGCCTCGCCGCCGCCTTGGCCTTGTTCCTCAGGCGATGGGCTGCTCGGTTCGGTCATGTTCGGCCACGGTCCATGATTGACGTTACGGCACGCTGCGTAAGACGCGCGCGCCAGAGGTTTCCCTTACTATCATGCTTCACTCATGGCAGGATTAGTAACCGGTATTTATCATTTCAGGCGGACCGGCCAGACAAGGCCCGCGCGAAGCAGGATCAGGAAGGACAACCATGGCCAAGGCCCCGGCAGGCTTCAAGATCAGACTTGCTCCCGAAGACGAGTACACGCACACGCCCGACGCCGCGACGAACTATAACGAGAGCATGTATTTCAACATGTTCGATCCGGCGCGAAAGATCGGCGGCTGGTTCCGCATCGGCAACCGGCCGAATGAAGGCTATGCCGAAATGTCCGTCTGCCTTTATCTACCGGACGGGCGTGTCGCCTTCATGTATGCGAAGCCTGCGATCACGCATAACCGCGAACTCAATGCCGGTGGTCTGCGCGTCGAGGTGATCGAACCCTTCAAGCGCCTCCGCGTGACCTATGACGGCAAGGTCGTCGTGCTCTCGAATCCGAACGACATGGCAGAACCTTCGCGCGCTTTCAGGAACAATCCCGTCGTCGCCTGCAAGGTCGAGCTCGATTATGAGGGCGTCTCGCCCATGTTCGGCGGCGAGACCGTGAAGGAAGACGGCTCCGCGCTCGACATCGACCCGGAAAAATCCTTCGCCAAGGCGCATTACGAGCAGCATGTGGCGGCAACCGGCCGCTTCATCATCGGCGATGAGGCATTCGATGCCTCAGGCTACGGGCTTCGGGACAAGAGCTGGGGACCGCGCTACTGGCAGGCGATCCACTGGTATCGCTGGTGTCCGATGAATTTCGGCCGCGACTTCGGCATGATGCTTTCGATCGTCGCCGGAGAAAAAGGCGAGCCGCGCCAGGGTGGCATGGTGCTCAAGGACGGCAAATACGATCTCATCAAGCAAGTCTCGATCGACAGCGACTGGGACGAGAACTGGTATCAGACTGCCTTGCGCGCCCATGTCGTTACCGAGTCGGGCGCGAGCTATGACGTCGAGGGCAAGGTTCTGTCGCTCATCCCGCTTCGCAATCGCCGTCAGGCGCCGGATGGAAGCGAGCTTCACACCCGGATCACCGAAGGCATGACCGAATATCGCTGCAACGGCATGGTAGGATACGGTCTTTCCGAGTATCTCGACCAGATCGTCGACGGCAAGCCGGTGAGCATCGGGGGTTGAGATGAGTGCAGAGACAAATCCGATCGCGGCCCCTCTCGCGGACGCCGTGCGCAGAAGGATTCCAGGCGCGACCGGCATAGCCGGATTGCGCCGGCTCTCCGGCGGCGCGAGCCAGGAGACATGGTCTTTCGACGCGACGACGGAAGGCGAGCCGATCCCCCTCATTCTGCGCCGCGCGCCCGGCGGCGGCCAGACGCAAGGGCGCTCCGGCACGGCGGCGGGGCTCGAAACGGAGGCTGAACTCATCCGGCTTGCCGGTGAGGCTGGCGTCGCCGTGCCACCCGTGCGCCTCGTCCTCGACGACAAGGATGCCATGGGCCATGGCTTCGTCATGGACCGGATCGAGGGCGAAACCATCGCCCGCAAGATCCTCCGCGATCCCGAATTCGCCGAAGCGCGGCCGAAGCTCGCCCGCCAATGCGGCGAAATCCTCGCCCGCCTTCACAAGGTCGACAAGTCGAAGCTGCCGCCGCTCCGCGTCTCCCCGGCTCGCGCGGAAATCGACCAGTACTTCCAGACCTACAAGACCCACAACCATCCGCATCCCGTCTTCGAGCTGGCCTTCCGCTGGCTGAAGGAGCGCGTGCCGCCGGAGACGACTGAACTGACGCTCGTCCATGGCGACTTTCGCCACGGCAATCTGATGATCGGTCCCGACGGCGTGCGCGCCGTTCTCGACTGGGAACTCGCCCATATCGGCGATCCCATGGAGGATCTGGGCTGGATCTGCGTCAACTCCTGGCGCTTCGGCAATATCGACAATCCGGTCGGCGGCTTCGGCCGGCGCGAGGATCTCTACGAAGGCTATGAAGCCGCGGGAGGCCACAAGGTCGACCCCGAACGCGTGAAGTTCTGGGAGGTGCTCGGAACGCTCAAATGGGGCGTCATGTGCACGACCATGGTGATGGCCTTCAAGGCCGGCGACCGCTCGGTCGAACGCGCCACCATCGGGCGACGCGCCTCCGAAACCGAAGTCGATCTGATGCGCCTTCTCGCGCCGCTCGGAAAGGAATGAGCCATGCAGGATCAGCCGACAGCAGCCGAACTCATCGACATCGTCGCCGATTTCATTCGCAACCATGCGATGCCCCAGCTTCAGGGCCATGCGGCCTTTCACGCGCGGGTCGCCGCCAATGCGCTCGACATCGTGAAGCGTGAGTTGCAGGTCGCAGCCAAGGCCAATGCCGAAGAGCACGAAAGGCTGAAGGCGCTCCTCGGCCATGACGGCTCGCTCGAGGAGCTTAATCGCGAACTCTGTGCACGGATCGAATCCGGCGGAATCACGCTGGCAACGCCCGGCCTTGCCGATCATCTCTGGGCGATCACCATGACGAAGCTCGCCATCGACCAGCCGAACTATTCCGGCTATCGCCGCGCGCTCGAGGAAATGGCGAATTGAAGGACCCGGCGGCGGCGCGGGCATCGCCCCCTCCCCCGTTTCCTCCGTCCCGGCCTTCGTCGCCGGACGCCGGTTTTGTTAAAACTTGAAGGGTTTGCAGGCGATAGTTGGTAAGGCTTTTCACCTAGGCTCATCCCGAATTACGTCCAGCAGCCGGGTGAGCCGACCGTGCCATATTGCCAACTCTCCGCAATCGACATTCCCGAAAGCCACCCTGTTGCCCTGTTCGGCCGATACTGGAACAGCCGGGGGCGAGAAACGGGCGCTCTGCCTCTCCGGTCCGACTTCGGCCCGTCCAGCATCCCCGACCTTGTGCCCTGGCTGCTGCTTCTCGAGCCCCTGCGCCTCGATGGCCGCACCGAGTTCCGCTACCGCCTCGCGGGCACCGGCTGCCGCGAGATCTTCGGCGTCGACTATACGGGGAAGCTTCTCGGCGAAGCGCTCACGGCCGAAGGCGCCGAGATCAGGCGGAATGAATTTCTGCAAGTCATGGCAAGCGGCGAGCCGATCTATTCCTGGACCGAGGTTCCCATTCAGGGGCGCGACTTTATCCACATCTATCGCGGCGTCTTCCCGGTGACGACCGCTGGCGGAGAGGCCGATCGCATCTTCGTCGTCGCCGCGCATGAGGCGCAGCGCCGGAAGGAAAGCGCGCTCATGGCTGCGCTTCCTCTGCGAGCCTGAGCGCCGGAGCAAGCGCCGCCAGCCGCTCGCGATAGATGGCGAGCATTTCCTTTGCCGTCACCTGCTTGAGGTCGATGACATCACCCTGCCACGCAAGCAGGGACGCAGCGATCTCCTCATTCGCCCTCTCCGAATAATGCGTCCCGTCATAGGTCTGGGAAGCATCGGCCGTCATGGGCGACGGCGCGCTAAAATCCAGAAACCGATCGAACGGCTCTGCCGCATCATGGAGCGCGGCGGTGTAGCTTTGGAGCCAGCCGATCCGCGCGTAAGTCGCGATAGCCCAGGCCGAGATGGGCGGCGCATAGCCCACGAACCGCGCCTCGGGAAAGACCGCCCGCAATTTTCCGTAGAGATCGACAGGGGCGCGCTCGTCGAACCGCCCCTTGAGCAGATCGCGGACAGGAACTTGCGGATCGTAGCGAAGAGCCGGAAAGGCCGCATGGCAGCGGAACTCCCGATCATAGACGCGATCGACCGGGGAGCGTCCGAAGAGCGAGCGAAGCGACATGCCCGCCACGTCGAGCGAGAGATAGGAGACGGCCGCAGATGGCGGCGCGCGCCCTTCGCGCACGAAGTCCGGCGTATTGCGCGGCGATACATACACGCGGAAATCGGTCGCGCTCAATCCGACGATGACGAGCCTTGGTGAAAAGCCGCGCCCGCGGAGCCAGTTTGCGTAGTCCACGAATTCGCTGACCGTGCCGGACGAGAAGGCCATGTTGTAACAGCGATAGCCTTCGATCAGGCGCTCCGGCAGCAGCGTCACGCGGCTGTCGCCGAAGATGATGCAGTCATAGTCCCTTTCATGGCCGGCGATGCGGTTCGCCTTCGAGATACGTTCGTTGAAGGCGAAATTGACCGATCCGAGCCTGTTGCCGCCGAAATACCAGAGCGGATCGACCAGGGCGTTGAGCGCGAGGACAGCGCCAAGAGAGAGCGCGATCACGCTGCCAAGCATGAGAAGATAGGATCTGGCTTCGAGCGGCAACTTCGTCATCGTTCAGAACTGGAAATAGAGGAACTCGCTGACACGCTGGAGACTGAGAAAGGAAGCCGCCGCACAAAGGCCAATGGCGGCGGCATAGGCAGCGCCCGGCCGCCAATAGGTGAGACGCCGCGCAACGGCACCCTTCAACGGCAGCAACAGCGGGTCGCTGCGCCTTTCCTTCAGCGAATAGTTGAAGGCAGGCCGCGCCATGGCCATCCATTGCTGCGTATTGGGCCAGAACCAGGCGACGCTCACCCAGAACATGAGCCAGAAGAGATCGCCTCCGAGCGCCTGAAACGACGCGTCCGGCGACCATGTGACCAGACCGCGATAGATAGCGATTGCCGCATCGAGGTCAGGTGCGCGAAAGGGAACCCATGCCAGCGCAACGAAGAGCAGAGTGATCGCGCGCGCGATGCCCCGCGACCACCATTTGTCGATGGGCTTCGTCCAGATCGCTCGCCAGCCATGATTGACGATGAGCATGAGGCCGTGCATCGCGCCCCAGAGGACGAAGGTCCATGCCGCGCCGTGCCAGAGTCCACCGATCGCCATCGTCAGGAAGAGATTGAGATAGCGCCGCGCCTTGCCGCGCCTGTTGCCGCCAAGCGGGATATAGAGATAGTCGCGCAGGAACCTTGACAGCGTCATATGCCAGCGCCGCCAGAACTCGGTGATGTTCACGGCCTGATAGGGCGAATTGAAATTGAGCGGCAACCTGATGCCGAAGATGCGGGCCGCGCCGATGGCCATGTCCGAATAGCCTGAAAAATCGAAATAAAGCTGGAAGGTGTAGGCGAACATTCCCTCCCAGGCGCGGAGGAACGAGATTTCATGGCCGCTTCCGGCATCGCCGAATACGGCGCTGGCGAGCGGCGCCAGATTGTCCGCGATGACGACCTTCTTGAAGAGCCCCATGAAGAAGATCGTGAGGCCGACGGCGAGGTTCATGCGGTCGAAACGAAAGCTCCGCTCCCGCTTCGTCTGGCTGAAGATCTCGTGATGATGAACGATGGGTCCGGCGATGAGCTGGGGGAAGAACATCACGAAGAAGCAATATTCGAGAAAGCTGTGCTTCTCTACCCGGCCACGCCCGGCATCGACCAGATAGGCGATTTTCTGAAAGGTAAAGAAGGATATCGCGAGCGGCAGGACGATGTGCTGGAGTGGAAATTCCGTCCCCACCATATTGTTCAGCGTACCAATGAAGAAATCCGTATATTTGAAATAGGCGAGCGCAGCGAGATCGACCGTCACACCGAAGGCCACGAGAGCGGCCGCACGCCCGCCTTCCGGTTTTATCCGCTCGGCGAGAATGAAACGCGCCAGAACGAAATTGAAGATCGCGAGGACGATCAGAAGCGGCAGATAGACCGGGTTCCACCAGCCGTAGAAAAAGAGGGATGCAAGGACGAGAAAGCCGAGCGCCGCCTCCCGGCCGAGACGGGAGCGGATGAAAAAGCAGAGCAGCGTCACTGCCGGCAGGAAGGCGAAGAGAAAGACAGGCGAATTGAAAAGCATTCGTCCCCGCAACAAAAAAAGGGCCGGGATTTCTCCCGGCCCTCGCTCATCACGCAATCATACGATCACGCACCATAGGCGCCGATGATCGTCACCGAGCACACATTCGACGACGGCGCGCCGCCGAGATTGTGCGTCAGGCCGATCCGCGGATTCCTGAGCTGCCGCTCGCCCGCCCGGCCGAGGATCTGAAGATACATCTCATAGGCCATGCGCAGGCCCGAAGCGCCGATCGGGTGGCCGAAGCACTTGAGGCCGCCGTCGATCTGGCAAGGCACCTTGCCATCGGCATCGTAGAAGCCGTCCATGACGTCCTTCACCGCGCCGCCTTCCGGCGAGATGAAGAGGTCTTCCATGGTGACGAGTTCGGTGATCGAGAAGCAGTCATGCACTTCCATCATGCTGACTTCCTCGCGCGGCTTCTGGATGCCTGCCTCGTTATAGGCTTTCCGTGCCGCGATCCGCGCCGTGTGGAA
Organism: Parvibaculum sp.; assembly: GCF_035325945.1. GTDB lineage: Bacteria > Pseudomonadota > Alphaproteobacteria > Parvibaculales > Parvibaculaceae > Parvibaculum. Next base: position 36,750 of record NZ_DAOKYX010000015.1, on the reverse strand, counting down.
ATAGCTGCCGTCCCAGGAATTGTGCTGGGACTCAAGCCCGTTCGACACCGCAAGCTGCATCGCCTTCACCGTGACGATGTCCTTCTTGCCGAGCGCCTTGGCGATTTCCGGCGTCGTGACGATGGCCGCCGCCGCGCCGTCGGAGACGCCGCAGCAGTCGAAGAGGCCGAGCGGCTCGGCGATCATCGGCGCGTTCATGACCTGCTCTTCGGTCACGACGTTGCGCAGATGCGCCTTCGGATTCTTGGCGCCATTGGCATGGCTCTTGACCGAGACATGCGCAATGGCGCGCTTGAGGTCTTCCTTGGCGACGCCGTGCTTCGCGCGATAGGCGGAGGCGAGCTGGGCGAAGTTGCCCGGCGCCGATCCCGAAGGCGCCCATTGCGGAATGAGCGTGCCGGCGGCACCCACCGGCAGGCCGCCATAGCCGGTATCCTTGAGCTTCTCGACGCCGAGCGCGAGAGCGATGTCGGCCGCGCCCGATGCGACGGCATAGACGGCGCCGCGCAGCGCTTCCGATCCGCCAGCGCAGAAATTCTCGACGCGCGTCACCGCGATGTTCGGCAGGCGCAGCGCGAGCGAGAGCGGCGTGCCGCCCTTGCCGGTGCCGACCTCGTCGATATGCGTCGAGAACCATGCCGCATCGATCTGCGTCGGCTCGATGCCCGCATCCTGCATCGCCTCGAGATAGGCCTCGACCATCAGTTCCTCGGGGCCCGCGTCCCAGCGCTCGCCGAATTTCGAGCAGCCCATGCCGAGGATCGCAACCTTGTCCTTGATACCTGAAGCCATGATTTTGTCCTTCCCTGATCGCTTCGGCTGCACCTATTCGGCGGCCTGCCCTGATTTCGCTGACGATTTGCTGCCGGTAACCGGAACGGCCTTCCAGAAATAGCGGCGGAAGCCGCGCTTCTCATCGAAGTCCTTGATGCGGAAGGCGAGGCGCACATCCATGCCGCTATCGACACTGCCCTGCTCCACATCGGTGAAGTCCATCATGATCCGGCCGCCCTCGTCGAAAACGACCATGCCGTAATGATTGGGCGGGTTCATGCTGAACGAAAGGAAGTCCGCTGACCAGGACAGGATCTTGGCCTTGCGCTCGGCAAACTTGTAAGGCTCCTGCGTGTCCACGGTGTGATTGTTCGGGTTGACCGAAATGCGCGAGCGCGGGAACTGCACAACACCCGTTTCCTTGCAGCGTCCGCCGACGAGACCCATGATCATGTCCTCGTTGCGGTAGAGCGTGGTGAGCGCGGTCTTCTTGTCCTGCTCGCCGCGCATGCCGCGCTCCCACTCGATCAGACCGTTGAAGGTGAGGAACTTGAGATAGTTCGTCTCCTCCTTGCGGTTCGCAAGCGCCCCGACGATGCCGCGCTTGTCGGCCATGCTCGAGAGCTTGTCGGTCGCCTCGAAGACGAGCGCGTCGCAGCCGCCGCCGAAATGGACGAGGAGAACCTTCTCGCCCGGCTTCACATCCTTCTGCAAGGCATGCACGAGCATGACGAGAGAATGTGCGGTGCCCGTCTCGCCGCAATTTGTCGCCAGCGTGTCGCGGGCCGCTTCCGGCGCGATGCCGCAGCGCTTGGCGAGCTGTTGCACGAACTTGTCGCCGAACATGCAGGGCAGGACGAAATGCTTGATGTCCTCGGCCTTGACGCCCGCATTCTCGAGCGCCGCCTTCACCGCCCGCGGCACGATCTTCGAGTAGCCCTCGTCGCGAATCCAGCGCTCTTCCCAGTTGTAGTCGAAGTCCTCGCCCTGGCCGCGATAGTGATCGACGAAATCGACCGTCAGGCTCGTGCCCCCGAGATAGGTGGCGATGACATTCTCGCTGCCGATGGAAACCGCCGCCGCGCCGTCGCCGAAGTCGAGCTCCTGCGCGCTTGCCGCCCGCGCCTTGCGATGGTCGGAGGCAAGGACGAGCGCGTGTTTCGCCTCTCCCGCCTTCACCGCTGTCAGCGCCTGAAGCAACGCCGAGGTGCCCGCGCGCTGCGTCGATGCCACATCGACCGCGCGCACATTCTCGTCGAGCGTCAGCGCGGCTGCCACGATGCCCGCATTGAGGCGGTCCACGAAGGGAAATGTCGTCGAGCCGAAATAGAGCGTATCGACATGCGAGCGATCGTCATCCGGTCCGAGCAGGTCGCGCGCCGCTTCCACCGCCATGGTGATCGCGTCTTCGTCCCAGTTCGCCATGGAACGCTCGCCCTTCCCCTTGCCGAGAAAGTTCGGAGCGATCCAGGCATTGGCCTGCGCGATTGCCTTGCGTTGCAGACGAAGCCGCGGAACGTAACCGCCAAAGGCTGTAAGCCCGATTGACTGCTGGGCCATCATTTCCCCTTGCTGCGAAGTGTTGTTGTTGGCCCGAGTTTAGCGACCAAAAGCCATGCGGGACAACAGCCCGTCTGCGCGAGGGGCTTTAGCCGCCTGGCCGCTACGTCAATTCTGGCTCACCCGCCCGCGACGAGGCAATCGAGGCGCTTTGCCTTGAGTCTCTCGCAATAGGCGCGGGCCTCGGCGCGGGTTTTGAAACTGCCCGCCTGAAGCCGGAAAAAGACGCCCTTTTCGCCGAGATCGGCTTCCTCGATCCGATGATCGAGCGGCGCGAGGATGGGATGGCGGGCCTGCATGTCGTTCCACGCCTTGCTGGCGTCGCCTTGCGCGCGGAAGGCGCCGAGCTGGATGCGATAAGTTCCCTTCCCGCTCGCCGCCGCTTGCCGCGCCACGGGCTCCGCCGGCGGAAGGGAGGCGAGACGCCGGGGCTTCTCCGTCTCCGTTTCAGCCACTGGTTCCGCCCCGTAGCGGCGCGCTTGCGTGGTCCAGCCGTTTTTCGGTGCCACCTCGATCACCTGTCGGGAGACTGGCACCTGCCGGGAGGCTGGCGCCATTTCGCCCGAGCCGATCGAGCCGGTGGCGAGATTCTCCTGCCCCTCCGCACCCGCTTCTGCCTCCGCCAGCATCGGTTCGAATTCATCGAGCTTCGCCTGCGCCAGCTGAAACTGCGGATCGATGGCCAGCGCTTCCCTCAGATCGGCCACGGCCGCGGGCAGATTTCCGCTCCGCTCATAGGCGAGAGCGCGGCCGAGCAGCGGAAATTTGCGCTTGTCGCCATCGAGCCTTGCCATGGCCTCGCCGTAATCGCGGATCGCCGTCGGATAGTCGCGGCGCTCGCGTTCGAGATTGGCGCGGTTGTGCCAGGCGGGCGCGTAGCTCGGCGCAAGTTCGATGGCGCGCGAATAATCGAGTTCGGCCGCCATCTTGTTTCCCGTTGCCGCTTCCGCGAGCGCGCGGTTGTAGTGGACCCGCACCTTCATCTCTTCGGGTAGCGTGCCGAGATCGATCGCCTTCGTGTAATCGGCGATCGCCGCCGTGCCGTCGCCGGACTTCTGATGGGCCATGCCGCGATGATGATATGCGACGGCCAATGGCATGCCTGTGAGCTTGTGGCCATTAATGGCGGCATCGAGCACCGCTATCGCTTCCTCATGTCGTCCCGCCGCAATCGCCTCGGCGGCTTCGTCGACGATGCGGAGAGCTTCGGCATCCGCGGCGGCCGACGCGGGCGGTGTATCGGGGGGAGCCGAAATGACCGAGCCGGGCAGAAACGTCAGCATGGCGAGCGCCGCGCCGACCGTCAGCCGTCTGAGATAATCTCGCCGCATGCCCTGTCCTCCCCGCGGCCAAGTTTACCACGAGCCACGGGAGGGCAAGCCATACATCTCCAAAATGATGTAAAAATCAGGTACTTGAGCGCCTGAATTCAACCTCTGATCGAGCTGACCGCGCTCGAATCGCCTATTCGACCGTCACCGACTTGGCGAGGTTGCGCGGCTGGTCGACATCCGTGCCCTTGGAGACTGCCGCGTGATAGGCGAGAAGCTGGATCGGCACCGCCGCCACGATGGGCGCGATGAGCGCGGGCACGGCCGGCACTTCGATGGTCGCCCAGGCTTCTTTCCCCGCCCGCGAAATCCCCTCCGCATCCGAGATCAGCACGACCTTGCCACCGCGTGCAATGACCTCCTGCATGTTGGAGGCCGTCTTTTCAAAAAGCGCATCCACCGGCGCGATCACGATGACGGGCACCGCCTCGTCGATGAGCGCGATGGGCCCATGCTTCAGCTCGCCCGCCGCATAGCCCTCGGCATGGATGTAGGAAATCTCCTTGAGCTTCAGCGCGCCTTCGAGCGCCAGCGGATAGAAATGGCCGCGCCCGAGATAGAGCACGTCGCGTACCTTCGCGATCTCCGCCGCGAGGGTGAGAATATCGCTGTTCTTCGACAGCGTGTCCGCGACCTGCCGCGGCGTTTCGAGAAGTGCCCGCACGAGGCGCGGCTCGTCTTCCGCCGCGATCGCGCCGCGCGCGAGCCCGGTTCTGATGGCGAGCGCCGCGAGAGCGATGAGCTGGCAGGTGAACGCCTTGGTCGAGGCGACGCCGATTTCCGGCCCGGCATAGGTCGGCATGATGACGTCGGACTCGCGCGCGATAGAGGACTCGGTCACGTTGACAATCGAGAGGATCGTCTGCCCTTCCGCCTTGCAGTAGCGCAGCGCGGCCAGCGTGTCCGCCGTCTCACCCGATTGCGAAATGAAGACGGCAAGCCCGCCCTTTGGCAGCGGCGCCTCGCGATAGCGGAATTCCGAGGCGATATCGACATCGACCGAAATCCGCGCAAGCCGCTCGAACCAGTATTTCGCCACCGAAGCCGCGTAATAGGCCGTTCCGCATCCGATGATGGTGATGCGCGGAACCGATGCGAGATCGATCGGCAATGCGGGAAGGCGCAGCGTCTCGTCCACCGCATTCACATATTCGGCGAGCGTGTGCCCGATCACTTCGGGCTGCTCGAAAATCTCCTTCGCCATGAAGTGGCGGTGGTTGCCCTTGTCCACGAGCGCGGTCGAAACATCGGTGATGCGGATGGGACGATCCACCACGCGGCCCTGTGCGTCATGGAAGACGGCGCCCTCCCGCGTGATCTCGACCCAGTCGCCCTCCTCGAGAAACGAGACGCGGTTCGTCATCGGCGCCAGCGCGAAAGCGTCGGAGCCGAGATACATCGCATTGTCGCCATGGCCCACGGCAAGCGGGCTGCCGCGCCGGGCGCCGATGATGAGATTTTCGTCGCGGCGGAAAATGATCCCGAGCGCGAACGCGCCTTCAAGCTCCCTGAGCGCGGCAGCGGCGGCGGCGCGCGGCTCCAGCCCCTTGTCGAGATAGCTGGTCACGAGATGCGCGACCACTTCCGAGTCCGTCTCCGTCTCGAACTTCGCTCCCTCGGCCGTCAGCCTGTCGCGCAGGCTGCGGAAATTCTCGATGATGCCGTTATGCACGATGGCGACGCGCTCCGTCGCATGGGGATGCGCGTTTCGTTCGGTCGGCGCGCCATGTGTTGCCCAGCGTGTATGGCCGATGCCGATCGTGCCGTCGAGCGGCGCGCCGTCGAGCGATTTCTCCAGATTGAAGAGCTTGCCTTCGGCGCGGCGGCGCAGGATGGCGCCGTCCGCGAGCGTCGCAATGCCCGCTGAATCATAGCCGCGATATTCGAGCCGCTTCAGCGCTTCGAGAATGATCGGGGCGGCCGGCCTGGAGCCGATGACGCCGACAATGCCGCACATATCTATTCGCCTGCCTTCTTCTGTCCGCCGTGCCTGGCGCGGAATGCCGCCGCCCAGCCCAGCTTTTCAAACTGCTTGTTGCGCTCGACCGCAAGCGCATCCGCGGCCACGTCCTTCGTGATGACGCTGCCGGAGCCCGTATAGGCCCCGTCGCCGATCTTGACCGGCGCGACGAGCGACGAATTGGAGCCGATGAAGGCGCCCGCGCCTATATCCGTGAAATGCTTGCCGAACCCGTCATAATTGCAGGTGATGGTGCCCGCGCCGATATTCGCTTTCGCGCCGACGCGCGCATCGCCGATATAGGAGAGGTGATTGATCTTCGCACCCTCCTCCACCTTGGCCTTCTTCGTCTCCACGAAATTGCCGATATGCACGTCGCGCCCGATTTCCGAACCCGGCCGGATACGCGCGAAAGGACCGATCTGCGCGCCATCCTCGATCCGCCCGCCCTCGATATGGCAGAAGGGCTTGATCGTGACATTGCTGCCGATGGTGACGCCGGGGCCGAAGACGACATTCTGCCCCACGGTCACGTCCTGCCCGAAGGACGTATCGAAGGAGAGATAGACGGTTTCGGGATCGGAGAACGTCACGCCCTTCTCCATCGCCGCGCGGCGCAACCGGCGCTGCATCACCGCCTCGGCGGAGGCAAGCTCCATCCGGCTGTTGACGCCCTGAATATCCTCTTCCGGCGCGCGGATGACGGCGCAGCGCAAATTCTCGGCGCGGGCGAGCTTCACGACATCGGGCAGATAATATTCGCCGCTGGCATTCTCATTGGTGACGTGAGCGAGAAGGCGGAAGAGATGTTCCGTCCGCACCGCCATGGCACCGCCATTGCACAGATGGATCCGCAGTTCGTTCGCGCTCGCATCCTTGCGCTCCACGATCCGCGTCAGCGCGCCATGGGCGTCGAGGATGAGACGGCCGTAAGGCGTGGGGTCGGACGCCTCGAAACCGAGCACGACCACATCGGCTCCGCCTTGCGCGCCGCCGCTGCATGCTTCGATCATCTGTGAAAGCGTCTCGCTGCGGACGAGCGGCGTATCGCCGAAAATGACGAGCACGACGCCTGTCTTCTCGACGACGAGCGGCTCGGCGGCGCGAACGGCATGGCCCGTTCCAAGCGCACGCTCCTGAATGGCGATGTCGAGCGCGGGATAAAACCGTCGCGCGAACTCCGCCACCTCGTCCATGCCCGGCGCAAGGACGAGGACGGCGCGCCCGCCTTCGATGGCGGCGACTGTCGACAACACATGGCCGAGCATCGGCCGGCCGGCGATCGGATGGAGAGCCTTGGGCAGGCTCGATTTCATGCGCGTGCTCTTGCCTGCGGCAAGAATGACGGTCGTTACTGCGTCTGACATCAGGCTCTTGGTTTCGCTCATGTCGGTTACGGCGTGCCGGGCGAGGCGGCTTGCCTATTCTGCCGCGTGGAACTTGGCACGTCGCGTGCCAAGTGCAGAAATGAATTTATATTTCAGTATGTTGCGCCACACCGCCTAGCGATTGCGCTCCTTCAGCTTCTTCTCCCAGGCAAGCGCATGGCCGACGATCGTGTCGAGATCGTCATGGACGGGCGTCCAGCCGAGCCTCGCCTTGATCCGAGCCGGATCGGAAACGACCGAAGCCGGATCGCCGGGCCTGCGCGGCGCGCTGCGCACCTCTATGGCGCGGCCCGCCACCCGTTGGACCGAGTCGAGAACCTGACGCACCGAGAAGCCATGCCCATAGCCGCAATTCGCGACCATGCTCTCGCCGCCGTCGCGGAGATAGTTGAGCGCCGCGGAATGAGCCGCCGCAAGGTCGCTCACATGGATATAGTCGCGCATGCAGGTACCGTCCGGCGTCGGATAATCCTCGCCGAAGATTTCGACATAGGGGCGCGCGCCGAGCGCGGCCTGGCAGGCCACCTTAATGAGATGGGTGGCATTGGCGGTGGACTGCCCCGTGCGCCCTTTCGGATCGCCGCCCGCGACGTTGAAATAGCGAAGCGCCACATAGGTCATGTCATGCGCGGCCGCCACATCGCGCAGCATCCACTCGGTCATCAGCTTCGAGCGGCCATAGGGCGAGATCGGATTGAGCGGCACATCCTCGCTCACCGCCTCGCTGCCTGTCATTCCGTAAACGGCGGCCGTGGACGAGAAGATGAAATGGCGAACCCCGCCCTTCACACAGCGTTCGATGAGCGTGCGCGATTTGGCCGTGTTGTTGAAATAATATTTGAGCGGGTCCGCAACCGATTCAGGCACGACCACCGATCCGGCAAAATGAATGACGGACTCGACGCGATGTTCACGAATGATCTTGTCGATAAGCGCCTCATCGGCGATGTCGCCGACATGAAGGTTCTCCGGCACCTGCACGGCCCAGTCGAAGCCGGTCGAAAGGTCATCGACGACGAAGACCTCCTCTCCCGCATTGACGAGATCGATCACCATATGGCTGCCGATATAGCCGGCACCGCCGGTGACGAGAACGCTCATGTCGAACTCCAGGAATCGTGCGGAGAATCAGGCCCTTCTTATAGCCCGAAGCCGCCGCCCTCATAACCGCAAGCCGCACCCGGATGGAGCTGGGCCGGCAAGGCCGAATATGACGCCTGACAGGTAAAAAACCCGAAAATCCCACGGGTTTTTACCATGATTTAGCGGCCCGCCGGGTTTCGCAGCGGGCGGCGCGGGCACCATCGGGCGAACCCGAAACAGCCGGCATTTCGTATTTATGGGATGTTTAGCCGATTGAATTCGGGCAGACTCACCATAGATCGAAGTCAGGTGAGTCGGCTCGCCCGGCCCGCCGCAAGAGGGGCTCCATCTGTAGGGAGCTTGCATCACATGGCGTTTGAGACTGGATTCGACCTACTCCGCCTGCAGGGCGACGTGCTCTGGGCCAGCGGCGAATTCGCGGCGAAGATCTTCACCGAGCCCTATCTGAAGCTCATAGCGCGCAAGGGCGACGGCAATACACCCGTCATGACCCTGCCCGGTTTCACAGGGCCGGAATTCTCGCTTCAGCCGCTCAATCAGTTTCTGCGAGCCAACGGTTACGTCGCGCAATCCTGGGGCCTCGGCACCAATCGCGGCATCCGCGACATGGAGCATATGGAGGAGATCGCCGCATCCCTCGGCGACCGCATCCGGTCGATTGCCGACGAGCACGGACGAGCCGTTTCGCTGGTCGGCCAGAGCCTTGGCGGCGTCTTCGCGCGCGAGCTTGCGCGCCGCTTCCCCGATGAGGTCGATCGCGTCATCACGCTCGGCAGCCCCGCCCATTTCGGCGAAGCGCCGAAGCATGTGAACGCCATGGTCGCGCGCGTGATGACCTATTACACGGGCCGCACGGTGGACGAGCATCTGCGCGAGGTCCGCGACCGCAATTTCAATATTTCGGAGCCGCCGCCCGGCGTGCCTCTCGTCTCGATCTACAGCCTCTATGACGGCATTGCTCCGGCTCCGACAACGCGAATTCCGAACCGTTTCCTCAACGTCAAGGGCGACGTGCCGCGCGAGAACATCGAGATCGTCTGTTCACATTGCGGCATGGGCGTGAACCCTCTTGTCCTCCTTGCGGTAGCAGACAGGCTTGCGGAAGACAGGGAAGAATGGATACCTTTCGACCCATCGCAATATGCAGCCGGACCGGCAAAGCATGCCTCCCGATGGTTCTACCCGTCCCGCCTTTATCCGAAGACGGAACGCGGTTTGCGGGCCTGAAGCGTAGTCACTAAGAGCACAAATGGACGCCATCCAAAGCCTCATCAAAGGCTATAGGGACTTTCACACGGGTCTCTATCGCCAGAACGAAGCTCGCTATCGCGAGCTTGGCACCCACAGTCAGCAGCCGAAGGCGATGATCATTGCCTGCTGCGACAGCCGCGCCGATCCGGCCATGATCTTTTCGGCCGACCCCGGTGAGCTTTTCGTGGTCCGCAACGTCGCCAATCTCGTCCCTCCCTACCAGCCGGACGCCTATCTCCACGGCACCAGCGCCGCCATCGAGTTCGCGGTCAAGGGTTTGAACATCGCCGACATCATCATCATGGGGCATGCGCGCTGCGGCGGCATCCAGGCCCTTTATGAGAACGGCAACGGCAAGGTCAATGAAGGCGACTTCATCGCCGGGTGGATGTCGCTTGTTCGCGACGTGGCCGACGACGTCCGCAAGACGCACGCACATCTCGACCGCGACGCCGTGCTCCGGCAGATGGAGCAGCGTGCCGTTCTCCGCTCGATCGAAATGCTTCGCACATTCCCCTTCGTGAGCGAGCGCGAGAAGGCGGGCAAGCTCCGGCTGCATGGCTGGTTCTACGGCATCGCCACCGGCGTGCTCTCGATCTACGACCCGAAGCTCGATCGCTTCGTCGACGTGCCCGACGAGGAGCCCTGAAGCTCAGGCCGTCTTCCGCCAGTAGAAAACGAGCGCCCCGCTCAAGGCGAGATGAATGAGGGCGGGCACGAGCGATCCCGGCGCAATGGTCGATGCCTGATAAATCAGGTTGAGCGTTGCCAGCACATTGTAGGCGAGCAGCGCGCCGAGAACGGGCCGCAAGGTGGCGGGGTCGCTCATATTCCGCGCGAGCCAGGCAAGGACGCCGAGCGAGACGAGCGCCGTGCCGGCCGTGCGCGCCATCGCCACGCCATCGACCCCGGCTGCGATGCCGGGAATGCTCCCCGCGATGACCTCCGCCGGGGCCACGATCAGCAATATGCCAACGATCCCCTCCAGAAGGGCGATGAGGATCAACAGAAGTTTCGGGCTGTTCGGCATGGTGTTCCCCCCTTGAACGCTCTCACGGGGTCATTCTGAACGGATTCGTGGCGCGCCGCACAGCGCCCACCCGCATCCCGTCGAGCCTTCCCCTTGGTTGACAAAACGGGAACAAACGGTATCATCCAGCTACCATGAGCACGCATCACGCGCCCTATTTCCGAATTCCCGGCACGTTGCTCGCAGGAGTCTAGCCCCGAGCCCGGCACAGTTACGCCTGGAGGTTCGGGGGATCTACCTCACCAATTCAGTTGTGATTCAGTTGGCTGGCGCAAGCCGGGCCACGGAGATGAGGTGTGCCATGTCTACGAGCAATCGCGACGAGCGGAACAGCGCGGCCGAAGCGCGGTCAAATGGTGAGCATGCGACCGCTACCTTGCTGGCGTCTTCCGATTTCGCCAGACTGGAAATCATCGGTTTCCAGGAAAGCGGCCCCACACGCCAGGCTATCCTGGCCAAACTGGCGCTTGCCCATATCAAGGACAGCGCCCAGATGCCGCCCGACGTGGCCACCATCGGCAGTGTCGTACGCTACAGCATTGCGGATGGCGCCATCGAGCGGCGCACTCTGTCGCTGCCGGAAAATTCGCGGCCGACAGGCCAGTTTATCAGTGTACTGACGCCCGTGGGCCTTGCGCTTCTCGGAAGACGGGCGGGTGAAAAATTCAATGTCGAACTCGCCGATGGCGGTTCGCTCAAAATCAATCTGGTTGCAGTCGAGTTCCAACCTGAGGCGGAAGCCCGCAAGAGAACGATTGAACCGCCACATGACGACGGCCCGGAGGCAGCGTGAAATGAACACACAGATTCAGCAGATCGACCAGGATGAGCGTCCGCCGATTGTCGTGGCGGAAGAGGATTTCGACGCCCTGTCGGATGTCGCGGAGCGCCTGCGCACCGTGATGCCCGAGGTCGCGGACTTCCTTGACGAGGAACTCACGCGCGCCGACATCCTGCCGCTGAAGCGGGTCCCGTCCGATGTCGTGACCATGAACTCGGAGGTCGAATTCCTCATGGGTCCGCGCGGCCGCGTCGACAGGCTCCGCCTCGTCTATCCCGGCGACCACACGGTCGATGCAGGTTGCGTTTCGATCGCGTCGCCCGTAGGCGTCGCCCTTCTGGGCCTGAAGCCGGGGCAGACCATTTCCTGGTCTTCGCGCCATGGCGACTTGCGCTCGGTCAAGGTGCTGAAGCTCATCTCGCGGCAGGCGCCGGAAGCCTGAGAGGGCCCCGCGCGCAGCGTCCGAAGGCCCCGGACCCGATTCACCCAAAGCCTGACGCTCTCATGAGGCGTCAGGCTTTTTCGTTTGCGCCATTGCACGGGCATACATGCACTCCGCCCCCGGCTGTGCATCCGCCTCGCGCAGGATCGTGACTGAATTGAAGGAGGTGGTGAGCCCGCTGGGACTCGAACCCAGGACAACTCGATTAAAAGTCGAGTGCTCTACCAGCTGAGCTACGGGCTCCCGGAATGCGATTCCCTTTTATTCCGGCGCGGTATCTGCGGCAAACCGTTTGTTGCCTCGCTTGTGTCCGCTCCGGGGCCGGATGCTGTGGTCCGGCGGAAGTGGCGGGAACCTAACGGCGCGCGCTCTCCGGGTCAACCATGCCGCGCCGCCCGGACGAAAAACTCATTTTCCGCCGTCGAATGGCGCAATATCCCCGCTCGCCTGATCGGCCTTGAACTGCTCCACGAATGCCTCGAAGCGCCCCTCGGCGATCGCCGAGCGAATCCCCGTCATCAGTTCCTCGTAATAGGCGACGTTGATCCAGCTCACCAGCATCGAGCCGAGTATCTCTCCCGATTTGATGAGGTGGTGGAGGTAGGCGCGGCTGTAGTCGCGCGCGGCCGGGCACGAGCTTTCCGGATCGAGCGGACGCGGATCCGCCGCATGCCGCGCATTGCGCAGGTTGACGCGCCCGCGCCGCGTGAAGGCAAGACCGTGCCGCCCGTTCCGCGTCGGCATCACGCAATCGAACATGTCGATGCCGCGCCGCACCGCTTCGACGATATCGTCCGGCGTGCCGACGCCCATGAGGTAGCGCGGCCGGTCCTGCGGCAGCAGCGGCACGGTGAAATCGAGAACGCGGAGCATCTCGACCTGCCCCTCGCCGACGGCAAGCCCACCGATCGCGTAGCCGTCGAAGCCGATTTCAAGGAGGCCCGCCGCGGACTGCGCGCGAAGATGCTCATAGGTGCTTCCCTGCACGATGCCGAAAAGCGCCTGCCCTTCCTTGCGGTGAGGCTGCGCCTCGAAGGCCGCCCTGGAGCGCTTCGCCCAGCGCATCGAGAGTTCCATCGACTTCCTCGCCTGATCCTCGGTCGCGGGGAATGGCGTGCATTCGTCGAGCACCATCTGGATGTCCGAGCCGAGCAGGCACTGGATCTCGATCGACCGCTCAGGCGTCAGCAGGTGCCGTGATCCATCGAGATGCGAGGAAAAGGTAACGCCCTCCTCCGTCATCTTGCGCAGCTTCGTCAGCGACATGACCTGAAAGCCGCCGCTGTCCGTCAGGATCGGATGAGGCCAGTTCGCGAAGCGATGGAGACCGCCAAGCGCCGCGATCTCCTCCGCACCCGGACGAAGCATCAGGTGATAGGTGTTGCCGAGAATGATATCGGCGCCTGCCGCATGCACCTGATCGGGATAGAGCGCCTTCACCGTGCCCGCCGTGCCGACCGGCATGAAGGCCGGCGTGCGGATCTGCCCGCGCGGTGTGTGAATGAGGCCGGTGCGCGCCGCGCCGTCCCGCCCCTTCAGCTCAAAGCGAAATTGGCTCATGCGGCATCCATTCGATAAATGAGGCAGGCGTCGCCGTAGGAATAGAAACGGTAGCGCTCCGCCACAGCATGGGCATAGGCGCGCTTCATCTCATCAAGGCCGCGGAGCGCCGAGACGAGCATGAAAAGAGTCGAGCGCGGCAGGTGGAAATTCGTCATCAGCATGTCGACCGCCCGGAACCTGTAGCCGGGCGTGATGAAGATATCCGTCTCGTTGCGAAAGGCGCGGACACGGCCATCGGGTCCGGCTGCCGATTCCAGCAGCCTGAGCGATGTCGTTCCCACGGCGACGATGCGCCCGCCCTTGGCGCGCGCCGCATTGATGGCGTCGGCCTCATCCGGCGTGATCTCGCCCCATTCGGCGTGCATCCTGTGGGCCTCGGTCGTCTCGGCGGCCACGGGCAGAAAGGTGCCCGCCCCGACATGGAGCGTGAGGCGCACCGTGCCGACGCCCTTCGCCTCGACTGCGGCCAGAAGCTCCGGCGTGAAATGAAGCCCCGCGGTCGGGGCCGCCACCGCCCCCGGCTCCCGCGCAAAGAGCGTCTGGTAATCGGCGAGATCGGCTTCGTCGGCAGGGCGCTTGCGCGCAATATAAGGCGGCAGCGGCATCTCGCCCGCGCGCGCAATCGCCTCGTCGAGAGCGGCGCCCGCCGCCGAAAAGCTGAGCAGCACCTCGCCGCCCTCGCCGCGCTCCGCGACCATTGCCGAAAGGCCCTCGGCGAACTCCACCGTCTCGCCGATCCTCAAGCGCTTGGCGGGACGCACAAAGGCGCGCCACTGGTCCGCCGCCTCGCGTTTGTGAAGGAGCGCCTCGATCCGCGCCTCCGCCTCGCCGCGCAGCCGCCGTCCGAAGAGCCGCGCCGGGATGACCCGCGTGTCGTTGAAGACGAGAAGATCGCCCTCCCTGAGATAATCCGGCAGGTCACGAACACCGCGATCGGCAAGCGCCAGAGGCCCGGGCCCGATCACAAGCATGCGGGCGCTGTCGCGCGGCCGCGCGGGGCGCAGCGCAATCAGCTCCTCGGGTAGCTCGAAGTCGAATTCGTCGACGCGCATCGGGGTGCCCTCTAACGCTCATGCCCCGCTTGTGGGCGGGGCATGAATGGCGCTTGCATGTGCCTTCGGGATCAGGCCGCGTCGGCCGCCACCTGCATCTTCACGATGCGATCGGGATCGCGCACGGGCTCGCCGCGCTTGATCTTGTCCACGAACTCCATGCCCGACGTCACCTTGCCCCAGACCGTGTATTGCCGGTCGAGGAAGCGCGCATCGTCGAAGCAGATAAAGAACTGGCTGTCGGCGCTGTTCGGGTCCTGCGCGCGGGCCATGGAGCACACGCCCCGCACATGCGGCTCGATCGAGAACTCGGCCGGCAGCTTCTTGCCGGAGCCGCCCGCGCCCGTGCCCGTCGGGTCGCCGCCCTGCGCCATGAAGCCGTCGATGACGCGATGGAACGCGACACCGTCATAGAAACCCTGACGCGCAAGCTCCTTGATCCGCGCGACGTGCTTCGGCGCGAGATCGGGCCGAAGCTCGATCACGACGCGGCCGTCCTTCAAGTCCAGATAAAGCGTGTTTTCGAGATCCGTCATCTCATGCCTCAATTGTGTTCGACGTCGGCGGCAACGTCCATCCGGATGATCTTGTCCGGATTTGCCGGCGGCTCGCCGCGCCTGATGTAATCGACATAATCCATGCCCTCGACGACACGGCCGAAGAGTGTGTACTTGCCATCGAGGAAGCTTGCATCATCAAAGCAGATGAAGAACTGGCTGTTGCCGCTGTTGACGCTCTGTGCGCGCGCCATGCCGACCGCGCCGCGCGTGAAGGACTCGCTCGTCGTGAACTCGGCCGGCAGGTCCGGAAGGTCGGAGCCGCCCATGCCCGTGCCCGTCGGATCGCCGGTCTGCGCCATGAAGCCGTCGATCACGCGATGGAAGGTAAGCCCGTTATAGAAGCCCTTGCGCGTCAGCACCTTGATGCGCTCGACCGTTTTCGGCGCGAGCTGCGGCAGAAGCTCGATGACCACCCGGCCGTCCTTGAGCTCCATATAGATCGTGTTTTCGGGATCGAGCGCCAGAGCGGTGCGCGACATCGCGACGAGAGCGACAAACGCGAAGGCAAGGCTGATCAGACGGCGCATGGGGCAACTCCCTGAATGGCGACCGGTTTATTTGCGCGGCTTTCGGCTGCGCGCCAAGACTTTTTTCTCGACCCGCTTGGGCACGAACTGCGAAATATCGCCGCCCATGCTCGCGATCTGCCGAACGAGCGTCGACGAGATGAACTGGGTTTCGGGCGAGGCCGTCAGAAACACCGTCTCGACGCGCGGGTTCATGGTCCGGTTCATGCCGACCATCTGCACTTCGTATTCGTAATCGACGGCGCCACGCAGGCCCCTGATGATCACATTGGCGCCATGCTCGTCGGCGGCATCGACCACCAGGCCCGAGAACGATGCCGTCGTGATCGTCGCGCCGAGCCGCTTCGCGATCGGCCTTGCCTCCGCCTCGATCAGCGCCGCACGCTCCTCGAAGGTCAGCATCGGCGCCTTGGATGCGTTGATGCCGATGGCGACGACAAGATGGTCCACCAGCGTCAGCGCGCGGCGGATGATGTCGAGATGCCCGTTGGTCATCGGGTCGAAGGTGCCCGAATAGAGCCCCACACGCTTCCTTCTGGGCGCCATGTCTCCCCCTATTCCTCGCTCTCGCCGGAATCGCCGTTCTCGCCCGCCTCGTCGACGCGCTCGACCGAGACGACGCGCTCATCCTCCATGGTGCGGAAGATGGTGACGCCCTGCGTCGCGCGCCCGGCCACGCGCACATCGTCCACCGGGCAGCGGATGAGCTGGCCCTGGTCGGTCACGAGCATGATCTGATCCTGATCCTCGACCGGGAAGGAGGCGACGAGCTTTCCGTTCCTCTCGGTCACGGTCATGGCGATGATGCCTTTGCCGCCGCGTCCCGAGGTCCGGTAGTCGTAGGAGGAGCTGCGCTTTCCGAAACCGTTTTCGCTGACCGTCAGCACGAACTGCTCGCGCGCGCCAAGTTCGGCATAACGCTCCGGCGAGAGGGTCAGTTCGTCGGTCGTCTCCTCCTCGCCCTCTTCGACCTCGACGGTCTCCGGCTCCTCGGCTTCGCCCGAGGCCGCGCGACGCATGGCGCTCGCCTGCTTGAGATAGGCTCGCGCCTCCGCCGGCAGCACATCCACATGCCGCAGGATGCTCATGGCGATAAGCCTGTCGCCATCCTCGAGCCTGATGCCACGCACGCCGGTCGAATTGCGCCCGGAGAAGACGCGAACGTCGGTCACGGGGAAGCGGATGCAGCGTCCGTTGGCCACTGTCAGCAGAACGTCGTCATCTTCCGTGCAGATCTGCACGCCGACGATCTCATCGCCCGCATTGGCGCCCTCGAACTTCATGGCGATCTTGCCGTTGCGGTTGATCTGCACGAAATCCGAAAGCTCATTGCGGCGCACATGGCCGTTGCGCGTGGCGAACATCACGTGAAGTTTCGCCCAGCTCTCCTCGTCCTCGGGAAGCGGCATGACGGTGGTGATCGTCTCGCCCTGCTTCAGCGGCAGAAGGTTGATCATGGCCTTGCCGCGCGATTGCGGCGTCGAGAGCGGCAGGCGCCAGACCTTGAGCTTGTAGACCATGCCGATCGAGGAGAAGAACAGCATCGGCGTATGTGTGTTCGCCACGAAGAGCCGGGTGACGAAATCCTCATCCTTCGTCGCCATGCCGGAGCGGCCGCGCCCGCCGCGGCGCTGGGCGCGATAGGCCGAAAGCGGCACCCGCTTGATGTAGCCCTGGTGGCTGACGGTGACGACCATGTCCTCGCGCTGGATGAGGTCCTCATCCTCGAACTCGCCTTCCGCTTCCGCGATCTCGGTGCGGCGCGGCGTCGCGAACTCGGACTTGATCGCGGAAAGCTCGTTGCGAATGATCTCGAGCACGCGCGCACGCGAGCGAAGGATTTCGAGATAGTCCGCGATCTTCTTTCCAAGCTGGGTCAGCTCGTCGCCGATCTCGTCGCGGCCAAGCGCGGTGAGGCGCTGCAGGCGCAGATCGAGGATCGCCTTCGCCTGCGCTTCGGAAAGCCGGTACGTACCTTCAGGAGACAGCGTGTGACGCGGATCGGCGATGAGTTCGACAAGCGGCGCGATGTCGCCCGCCGGCCAGTCGCGCGCCATCAGGCGTTCCCGCGCCGTGCCGGGATCCGGCGCCGTGCGGATAAGTTGGATCACCTCGTCGATATTGGCGACCGCGATGGCAAGGCCCACCAACACATGCGCGCGGTCGCGCGCCTTGCCGAGTTCGAACTTCGTCCGCCGCGTCACCACTTCCTCGCGGAAGCTCGTGAAGGCGTGGAGAAGCTGCTTGAGATTCATCAGCTCCGGCCGGCCGTGATCGAGCGCCAGCATGTTGGCGCCGAAGGTCGATTGCAGCGGAGAGAAGCGATAAAGCTGGTTCAGCACGACATCGGGAACCGCATCGCGCTTGAGCTCGACGACGACGCGCATGCCATCGCGGTCGGACTCGTCGCGAAGGTCCGAGATCCCGTCGACCTTCTTCTCGCGCACCAGCTCCGCGAAGCGCTCGATCATGGTCGTCTTGTTGACCTGATAGGGGATCTCGGTGATGACGAGCGCGGTCCTGTCGCGCTTGACCTCCTCGATCTCCACGCGGCCGCGTACCGTGATAGAGCCGCGCCCCGTATGGTAGGCCGAGCGTGCGCCCGCCCGGCCAAGCATGATGCCGCCCGTCGGGAAGTCAGGCGCGGGCACATATTCGATCAGCTCGTCGATGGTGATCGCCGGATTGTCGATGAGCGCGATGCAGGCGTCGATGACCTCGCCGAGATTGTGCGGCGGCACGTTGGTCGCCATGCCGACGGCGATGCCGTTCGCGCCATTGACGAGCAGGTTCGGCAATTCAGCGGGAAGAACCGATGGCTCCCTTTCCGAATTGTCGTAGTTGTCCTGAAAATCGACCGTGTCCTTGTCGATGTCGTTGAGCAGCGCATGCGCCGCCTTCGCCATGCGGACTTCGGTGTAGCGCATGGCCGCAGCGCGGTCGCCGTCGATCGAGCCGAAATTGCCCTGCCCGTCAACGAGCGGCAGCCGCATCGAGAAGTCCTGCGCCAGACGCACGAGAGCGTCGTAAATCGACTGGTCGCCGTGCGGATGGTATTTACCGATGACGTCGCCGACGACGCGGGCGGACTTGCGATAAGGCTTGTTCCACTCGTAGCCGTTCTCGTTCATCGAGAAGAGGATGCGCCGGTGCACCGGCTTCAGGCCGTCTCGCGCATCGGGCAGCGCGCGGCTCACGATCACGCTCATCGCGTAGTCGAGATAGGAGCGCCGCATCTCGTCTTCGATGGTGATCGGCGCGACGTCGCGCTCCGGCGGGCCACCGGCGCCGCCTGCGGGCGGCACGGAACCGCCCAAACCGTCTCCGCTGCCCGGGATCGGCTCTTCTCCCGGAATGTCGCTGTCTGGCGTGTCGGACAAGTGTTTTTCTAACGCTGGAGGACGCTGGCAAACGAGTGTCGCGGGGCGCCCGAACGGACCAAAAATGGGTGGAACGGCAGCCGCCGAATCTCCTCATTCAACTGTTGCGCAGACTACCAGTTCCGTCCCGAAACGGCAACATGAAACGCACTATGGGTCGCCCAATAACCCATTGTAAAGAAACGATAATTTGGAGCGGTCGATGTGAGCCTCAGGGACTGTGCGACGTCGCCTCGAAATGGATGGCGGCCGCCCCACCGGACGGTCCGTCACAGCTCCGTGCGCGCGCACTTCCCGCGCCGCATGAGGCCAGCGGCGCCGAGATCGCGACCGCGCACCGGACAGACATCTTTCGCATCCTGACGATCACGCGCGGCGTGGCGGAGGATATGGACAATACCCTCCGCACGGATGCCTGGCCGCTATGCGCGCCTCAGAAGGGGATCTCGTCGTCGAGATCCTGCGAGAAGCTGCCCCTGGAGCCGCCGGAACTCCGGCCGCCGCCAAAATCCTCGTCGCCATAGTCGCCGCCACCGCCGCCCGCCGCGCCGCCGCCACCGCTCCTGCCGTCCAGCATGGTCAGCACGGAATTGAAGCCCTGCAGCACGACTTCCGTCGAATAGCGCTCCTGGCCGGACTGGTCGGTCCATTTGCGGGTCTGAAGCGCGCCCTCGATGTAAACCTTGGCGCCCTTCTTCAGATACTGCTCGGCGACGCGGCAGAGCCCCTCGTTGAAAATGACCACGCGATGCCACTCGGTCTTTTCGCGGCGCTCGCCGGTGTTCTTGTCGCGCCAGCTTTCGGAGGTTGCGACGCGCAGATTGGCGATCGGCCGGCCGTCCTGCGTCCGGCGGATTTCCGGATCGGCGCCCAGATTGCCCACCAGAATGACCTTGTTGACGCTGCCTGCCATGAGTTCGCTCCAAATCTCCGCATCGGCGCCTGCGCGCCCATGCCGCTTTCCAAATCGACTATACCGCGCAACATAGCCCGGCCGGACGGGATTCGCTGTTCGCGTATGCCCATGGCGGCCGAATATCCACAGAAAAGCACCCTGGGGACCGCATCTGCCATCGCGGGCTTTGTTCTATTTTCGTTCTAGACATGGCGCTCGCCAATGTCAAAATACGAATCGCGCATTGGCTCGCCGTCTGCCGTCTCTCCCCGAAAGCCGGGAACCGGCAAAGCAGACTGCTTGTCTGCCGCGCGCGATAACATACATTGCAGGTCGAATGCCTTCCCCTCGCACGTCAACGAGAACACGCTCAATGGCCGAAGCGGCGCGTCCGGTTTCCCCGGCGTCTTCAAAGGTGCTCGCCGTGCGCGGCGCGCGCGAGCACAACCTGAAAAACATCTCGCTCGAACTCCCGCGCGACAAGCTCATCGTCATCACCGGGCTTTCCGGCTCGGGCAAGTCCTCGCTCGCTTTCGACACGATCTATGCCGAGGGGCAGCGGCGCTATGTCGAAAGCCTTTCGGCCTATGCGCGCCAGTTCCTCGAAATGATGCAGAAGCCGGATGTCGACCAGATCGACGGCCTCTCGCCCGCCATTTCGATCGAGCAGAAGACGACCTCGCGCAATCCGCGCTCGACGGTCGGCACCGTCACCGAGATTTACGACTATATGCGCCTTCTCTGGGCGCGCATCGGCGTGCCCTATTCGCCCGCGACCGGGCTCCCGATCGAAAGCCAGACCGTGACGCAAATGGTCGATCGCGTCATGGCCCTGCCGGAAGGCACGCGGCTCTACCTCCTTGCGCCCATCGTGCGCGGCCGCAAGGGCGAGTACCGCAAGGAATTCGCCGAGCTTCAGCGCAAGGGCTTCCAGCGCGTGAAGGTCGATGGCGAGTTCCATGAGATCGACGGCGTGCCGGCGCTCAACAAGAAGCTGAAGCACGATATCGATGTCGTCGTCGACCGCATCGTCGTGCGCGACGATCTCGGCAACCGCCTCGCCGACAGTTTCGAGATCGCGCTCGGACTTGCGGACGGCATCGCCGTGATCGAATTCGCCGATCAGAAGAAGGGCGCGGAGCCGGAGCGCATCATCTTCTCGTCGCGCTTCGCCTGCCCTGTGTCCGGCTTCACCATCGACGAGATCGAGCCCCGGCTCTTTTCGTTCAACAATCCCTTCGGCGCCTGCCCGGCCTGCGACGGGCTCGGCACCCAGCACTACATGGACCCCGATCTCGTCGTCCCGGATCACGGACTTTCGCTCCGCGACGGCGCGGTGGCGCCCTGGGCGAAATCGACCTCGCCCTATTACACGCAGACGCTGGACAGCCTCGCCAAGGCTTACAAATTCTCCGTCACCGTACCCTGGTCGCAACTGCCGAAAAAGGCCCGCGACATCATTCTCTATGGCACGGGCGACGAGCCGGTGACCTTCTCCTATGACGATGGCCTGCGCTCCTACAAGACGACCAAGCCTTTCGAGGGCGTGATCCCCAATCTCGAGCGGCGCTGGCGCGAGACGGATTCCTCCTGGGCGCGCGAGGAGATCGAGCGTTTCCAGGGCATCACGCGCTGCGAGGATTGCGGCGGCTATCGCCTGAAGCCCGAGGCGCTGGCGGTCAAGATCAACAAGCTGCATATCGGCGAGGTCGCGGAGATGTCGATCCGCGAGGCCGATCGCTGGTTCTCGGAACTCACGCCGCATCTGACGCCGAAGCAGAATGAGATCGCCGGTCGCGTGCTCAAGGAAATCCGCGAGCGGCTCCATTTCCTCAACAATGTTGGCCTCGACTATCTGACGCTTGCGCGCAATTCGGGCACGCTGTCGGGCGGCGAGAGCCAGCGCATCCGCCTCGCCTCGCAGATCGGCTCGGGCCTCACCGGCGTTCTCTATGTGCTCGACGAGCCTTCGATCGGCCTTCATCAGCGCGACAATGACCGCCTGCTCGAAACGCTGCGGCGTCTGCGCGATCTCGGCAACACCGTGATCGTGGTCGAGCATGACGAGGACGCGATCCGTACCGCCGATCATGTGGTGGATATCGGTCCCGGCGCCGGCGTTCATGGCGGCGAGGTCGTCGCGGAAGGCACGCCCGATGAGGTGATGGCGAACCCGAAGAGCCTCACCGGCCAGTATCTGACCGGCATGCTCCAGATCGACATTCCAGCCGAGCGCCGCAAGGGCAACGGCAAATGGCTGAAGATCACGGGCGCGCGTGAGAACAATCTGAAGAATGTGACGGCGCAGATTCCGCTCGGCACCTTCACCTGCGTCACCGGCGTTTCCGGCGGCGGCAAGTCGACGCTGCTCATCGAGACGATCTACAAGGCCGTCGCCCGCCGCCTCACCGATACGCGCGAGCACCCCGGCGAATTCGACGAGATTTTCGGCCTCGAACATCTCGACAAGATCATCGACATCGACCAGTCGCCCATCGGCCGCACGCCGCGCTCGAACCCCGCCACCTATACGGGCGCCTTCACTTTCATCCGCGACTGGTTCGCCGAACTGCCGGAGAGTCGCGCGCGCGGCTACAAGCCGGGCCGCTTCTCCTTCAACGTCAAGGGCGGACGCTGCGAAACCTGCCAGGGCGACGGCGTCATCAAGATCGAGATGCACTTCCTCCCCGACGTCTATGTCGAATGCGATGCTTGCCACGGGCACCGCTACAATCGCGAGACGCTGGAAGTGAAGTTCAAGGGCAAGTCCATCGCCGACGTGCTCGACATGACGGTCGATGAGGCGGCGGAATTCTTCAAGGCCGTTCCCGCCGTCCGCGAGAAAATGGAAGTCCTCCAGCGCGTCGGCCTCGGCTACATCAAGGTCGGCCAGCAGGCCACCACGCTTTCGGGCGGCGAGGCGCAGCGCGTGAAACTGTCTAAGGAGTTGTCGCGCCGCTCCACCGGCCGCACGATCTACATTCTCGACGAGCCGACGACGGGTCTTCATTTCCACGATGTGGCAAAGCTGCTCGAGGTGCTGCACGAACTCGTGGCGCAGGGCAATACGGTCGTCGTCATCGAACACAATCTCGAAGTCATCAAGACCGCCGACTGGATCATCGACCTCGGGCCGGAGGGTGGCGATGGCGGCGGCGAGATCGTCGCCGCAGGCACGCCCGAACATGTGGCCGCCGAGCCCCGCAGCTATACGGGCCGCTATCTCGCCGAACTCTTCAAGCGCCGTCCGGGGCGGACGGGCGCGGCCGCGGCGCCGAAGGCTCCGAAGAAGGCGGCTCGGGGGAAGTAACCGCCCGCGCCGCCCGGAGCGCTGTTCCGCACGCGATTGCGGCGAATGCGGATCAATGATCCGGCATCGGGATGCGCCACTGGCTGCGAAGCCGGTTCCTCGTCCCTCCCAAACCCCC
This sequence comes from Parvibaculum sp., assembly GCF_035325945.1. Taxonomy (GTDB): domain Bacteria; phylum Pseudomonadota; class Alphaproteobacteria; order Parvibaculales; family Parvibaculaceae; genus Parvibaculum. Next base: position 13,724 of record NZ_DAOKYX010000015.1, on the reverse strand, counting down.
TATAAAGGCCGGGCCGATCACTGCGCCGTGCCTGAGGGGGCTCCATGTCCGGGTTTGACCGCCGCGAATTTCTGAAGCTTTTTGCCGCGACGGCTGGCTGCTTCGCCATCAGCGCCTCGCCGCTTCCTTTCGCCTCCTGCCTCAATCGCGCTCATGCAGAGCCCGGCCGCTATCATTTCCCGCAAGGGCTCGCTTCCGGCGATCCGCAGCCCAACGCCGTCATGCTCTGGACGCGCGTCGAGCCGCTTGCGGGCGGAACGGACGGCCCCGCCCCCTCGGCGCGAGACAGCATCGACCTCTTCGTGCAGGTTTCGGAGGATGAGAGCTTCTCGCGGCTCGTGGTCGAGCGTGCGCTTCGCGCAAGCCCCGAGGCCGATCACACGGTGCGTGTTCTCGTCGATGGGCTTCGTCCGGACACGATCTATTTCTACCGCTTCTTTGCCGGAAGCGACAGCTTGCCCTTCATCGGCCGCACGCGCACCGCGCCGCCGCGCGACGCAAAGCGGCCGGTACGCTTCGCCTTCCTCTGCTGCCAGAATTACGAACAGGGCTATTACGGCGCCTATCGCCGCCTCGTGAACGATGACATCGTCGCGCGGCCGGAAGACCGGATCGAGTTCGTTCTGCATCTGGGCGATTTCATCTACGAGCACACGGGCGACGTGCCCGAAGACGAGACGCCCGCTCGTCTCGTCGGCCCGCTGCCCGATGGTTCGACGCCCTGGGAGCCCGACGGCACACATCCCTGGTGGCAGCGTGGCGGGCAGATACCGCTGACGCTCGCCGACTACCGCCACCTTTATAAAACTTACCTGACGGACCCGGACCTTCAGGCCGCCCGCGCGCGCTTTCCCTTCATCCATACCTGGGACGATCACGAATTCACCAACGACGCATGGCAGGCGCACGACACCTATTTCGGCGATGGCGCGCCCGCGCAGACGAGAAAGCTCGCGGCGAACCAGGCCTGGTTCGAATTCGTGCCCGCCCTGCTCTCCGACGCGCCAGGCCTCGGCGGCATCAAGTCCGAGGCGGCGGATTTCAGGCTCGCGCGGGTTTCGGACACGCCGATGGGAGATCCGGACGAAAACTATCTCTTTCAGGGCGCGGACAATCTGAAAGCCATACGAAGCCTGACCATCTATCGGGCCTTTTCGTGGGGCTCCATGCTCGACCTCATCATCACCGATCTTCGGAGCTATCGCAGCCCGCCCGTGATGACGGAAGAAATCAAGGCGCTGACCAAGGGCGCGCCCGTGCCTCCGGTTCGCATCGTGAAGCTGCTCGATCAGGGCCGCACGGCCGCCGATGGCGCGCCGCCCGAAAAACTCGTTTATGGCGACCGCGAGATCGCAAATCCGCGCCGCGACGCGCCGCATGGCACGCATCTGGGCGGCCCGCAAAAAGCGTGGTTCAAGGCCGCGATGAAGGCGTCGAAGGCGCACTGGCGCATCTGGGCGAACAGCGTGCCCGCGCTCGCCATGCGGCTCGATTTCTCGAGCCTGCCCTTTGCGGGCCTCGAGGATGGCTATGTCGGCACAGATGGCTGGCAGGGCTATCCCGGCGAACTCAGTGAACTGATGGATTTCCTGAAGAGAGAAAAGATCGGCAACGTCGTCTCCTGCTCCGGCGACTACCACGCCCATATTGCGGGACGCCTTCCCGTCGATCCCGACGCCGATGCCCGCTCCTACGCCGCCATTGAGTTCGTCACCGCTGGCATCAGCTCCGGCGCGATGTTCGGCGGCGCGGAACGCAGCTCGAGGCAGAGCGCCTTCTTCCGCCGCGCGGTGATCATCGAGGAGAACGGAAAGACGCTCGAGAATTTCAACAACACGGTCGTGAACGGGCTACGCGCCGGGCTCATCGCCAATTACACCAATTCGGTGAAGATCGGCGCCATGTTCCGCAACGAGCGCGCAAGCCCCGGACTTTCCTTTCTCGATTCCAACGCGCATGGCTTCGGCGTCGCGACGCTGACCGCGGAGGAAATGCGGGTGGAACTCGTCAATGTGGGCGAAGTGTCGCGCGATCCGGGCCTTGAGGGCGCGCCTGCTCTCCGCCGCATCCGCTTCCGCGTGCCGGGCTGGCAGGGAGGCGAAGACCCGACCCTTCAGGGACCGGAATTCGAGGGCGAGCCATCCTTCCCCTACAGGCCGGAAAGCGTCTGAGGCCCCCTTTGCGTTTTCCCCGTTTCCCGTCCTAAGCTTTCTGCGATGCGGGCCGCAAGGGGCCCGCAAACCGGCATGGAGGTTTCGGGGTGGGGATTTCGGAATATGCGTCCTTCGACGGATTGGGGCTCGCGGCGCTTGTGAAGTCGGGGGAAGTCTCGCCCGTTGAACTGGCCGAGGAGGCGATCTCCCGCATCGAGAAGCACAATCCGGCGCTCAACGCGGTCGTGACGCCGATGTATGAGCAGGGCCGCGCCGCCGCCAGGACGCCCGCCGATGGCCCGTTCAAGGGGGTGCCCTTCCTTCTGAAGGACATCATGGGCGACTATGAGGGCGTGCCGACGCAATCGGGCTCGCGCTTCACGAGCGGCATTCCCGCGCTGCGCGACAGCACGCTCACCGCGCGCTTCAAGAAGTCAGGCGTCGTTATCCTCGGCAAGACCAACGTGCCCGAATTCGGCCTTCTGCCGACGACGGAGTCCGCTTTTTACGGCCCCGCGCGCAATCCATGGAACACGGATTATTCGACCGGCGGCTCCAGCGGCGGCTCGGCGGCCGCGGTCGCTGCCGGCATCGTGCCGATCGCGCATGCCAATGATGGCGGCGGCTCCATCCGCATTCCGGCTGCCTGTTGCGGGCTCGTCGGCCTCAAGCCCACGCGCGGACGCAACCCGCTCGGCCCCGATCTCGGCGACATGATGGGCGGCCTCATTCATGAGCACATCGTTTCGCGCACGGTGCGTGACACGGCGGCGATGCTCGATTGCACGCATGGACACGAGGTAGGTGATCCCTATTACGCGCCGCCCGTCGAGCGGCCCTTCCTCGATGAGATCGCGCGGAAGCCGGCGCGGCTCCGCATCGCCTTCAGCGTCACCAATCTCGATGGCCGCAAGCTCGATCCGGAATGTGTGAAGGGCGTCGAGGCGACGGCGAAGCTCCTGCGCGATCTCGGCCATGAGGTCGAGGAAGCCGCGCCGCAACTGCCGATGGAGATGCTGTCCGGCGCCTTCATGGGCCTCTGGGCCGCGGGCCTCGCGCTCCAGATCGACGCGCACGCGATGATGACCGGGCGCACGCCCAACGACAACGAGATGGAGGGTCTCACCTGGGGCCTTTATCGCGCCGGCAAGGAGATCACCGCCGTCCAGTACCAGATGGCGATCGCCCAGATACAGATCATGTCGCGGCAGGTCGCCCGCTTCATGGAGCGCTACGACGCCTGGCTCACTCCCACGCTCGGCGCGCCGCCCCTGAAGCTCGGAACCGTCGACATTCACGAGCGCGATCCTCAAAAGGCATTCGCGCCGATCATCGACTATGTGCCCTTCACCGCGCTGGAGAATGCGACCGGCCAGCCAGCCATCTCGCTGCCGCTGCACTGGTCGGCGGATGGGCTGCCGGTCGGCATGATGTTCGCCGGCCGGTTCGGCGAGGAAGCGATCCTGCTCAGGCTCGCGGCACAGTTGGAAGAAGCTCAGCCCTGGAAGGACCGGCACCCGAAAATCTGGAATTGAGGAGCAGGCGATGGGGATAGCGGACTACGCAAGCTATGACGGCCTCGACCTCGCGGGCCTCGTCGCCAAGGGCGAGGTCACGGCAACGGAACTCGTCGACGAAGCGATTTCCCGCATCGAGAAATTCAATCCGGCGCTGAACGCCGTCGTCTACAAGGCCTATGACGAGGCCCGCGCCGCCTCGAAAGGGCCGCTGCCCGACGGTCCCTTCAAGGGTGTGCCCTTCCTCATCAAGGATCTCGGTTCCGAAGTCACCGGCTGGCCGCGCACCAGCGGCAGCCGCTTCGTCGCCGACACCATCGACCATACGGACAGCGAGCTTGTCCGCCGCTTCCGGGCGAGCGGCGTCATCCTTGTCGGCAAGACGAACACCCCGGAATACGGCATCACCGGCACGACCGAGTCCGCGCTTCTCGGCCCCTGCCGCTCGCCCTGGAACACGAACCACATAGCGGGCGGTTCTTCGGGCGGCGCCGCCTCCGCCGTCGCGGCGGGCATCGTTCCGCTCGCCCATGCGAGCGACGGGCTCGGCTCCATCCGCATTCCCGCCGCCTGCTGCGGCCTTGTGGGGCTCAAGGTCACGCGCGACCGCAATCCGAACGGCCCCGGCGATTACGACCGCGCCATCGGCTTCAGCGTCGATCATGTGGTGAGCCGCACCGTGCGCGACAGCGCCGCCATGCTCGATGCGACGGGCTATCCCGAGCCCGCTTCGCCCTATGCGCCGCCGCCCAAGGCGCGGCCCTATATGGACGAAATCACCCGGAGCCCCGGCAGGCTCAGGATCGCCTGGTCGAGTGAAACGCCGAGCGGCCGCGCCATCGACCCGGAAGTTCAGGCAGCCCTCGAAGGCACGGTCGAATTGCTGAAGGGCCTCGGCCATGAGCTTGTGCCGCGCGGGCTCGGCATCGACTACCGCACGCTCTATCGCGCACAAGGCTGCGTCTCGGCCGCCAATTTCGCCGCCGGCATGGGCCGCCGCATTGCCGAGAAGGGCCGCGAGCCCGAACCCCATGAACTCGAGCCGCTCACCTGGGCCGCGCTCAAATCCGGCCGCAGGCTCACAGGCGATCAGGTGATGTGGGGCTGGCAGACGCTGCGCCTCCTGAACCGCGACATCCTCTCGATCTTTGAGGAGTTCGACATCTATCTCTCGCCGGTGATGGGAACGCCGCCGCCCGAGATCGGCTATGTCGATCCGGTGAACCTCGACCCCAAGGAAGTGAACAGGCGGCAGGGCATCGTGTTTCCGTTCACACCTCCTTTCAATTTCACCGGCCAGCCCTCCATGTCGCTGCCGCTCTGGCAGAGCGCGGGCGGGCTTCCCATCGGCATGATGTTCACCGGGCGTTATGCCGATGAGGCAACGCTTTTCCGCCTGGCGGCTCAGCTTGAAAAGGAATGCCCTTGGAAGGACCGGCGGCCAACCCTCTGGGCCTGAGCGGGGCCGCGTCCCGGCGGGGCTGACGCGGACCGGCCGTTCGTGCTATCCCCTCGCCCATGAAGGAAGACCTGAAACCCGCCTCCCTGAAACCCGTCCATGTCATCGGTGCCGGCATGGCCGGCTCCGAAGCCGCCTGGCAGATCGCTCAGGCAGGCGTGCCCGTGGTGCTGCATGAAATGCGCCCCGTGGTGAAAACCGACGCGCATCACACCGACGGCTTTGCCGAACTCGTCTGCTCCAATTCCTTCCGCTCCGACGATGCCGAGCAGAACGCCGTCGGCCTTCTGCATGAAGAAATGCGCCGCGCGGGCTCGCTCGTCATGGCGGCCGCTTCCGTCGCAAAGGTTCCGGCAGGCGGTGCGCTCGCGGTCGATCGCGACATATTTTCGGAACATGTGACGGCGGCGCTCACCGCGCACCCTCTCGTCAGCGTCGAGCGCGGCGAGGTCGCGGGCCTTCCCCCCGCCGATTGGGACAATGTGATCGTCGCCACCGGGCCGCTGACGTCCGCCGCGCTCAGCGAGGCCATCGCCTCTCTCACCGGCGCGGAGGAGCTTGCCTTCTTCGATGCCATCGCGCCCATCATCTACCGCGAGACGATCGACATGTCGGTCTGCTGGTTCCAGTCGCGCTACGACAAGGCGGGCCCCGGCGGCACAGGCAAGGACTACATCAACTGCCCTCTCTCGCGGGAGCAGTACGAGACATTCATCCGCTCACTGATTGAAGGCGAGAAGACCGACTTCAAGGAATGGGAGCGCAACACGCCCTATTTCGAGGGCTGTCTGCCCATCGAGATCATGGCGGAGCGCGGGCCCGAAACGCTGCGCTACGGCCCCATGAAGCCTGTCGGCCTCACCAATCCTCACATGCCGGACGTCCGGCCCTATGCGGTCATCCAGCTTCGCCAGGACAACGCGCTCGGCACGCTCTACAACATGGTCGGCTTCCAGACCAAGCTGAAGCATGGCGAGCAGACGCGCATCTTCCGCACCATACCGGGGCTCGAGCGCGCCGAATTCGCGCGGCTCGGCGGCCTGCACCGCAACACCTTCCTCAACAGTCCGAAGCTGCTCGATCGTCTGATGCGGCTGAAGAAGGAGCCGCGCCTGCGCTTCGCCGGACAAGTGACAGGCGTCGAAGGCTATGTCGAAAGCGCTGCCATGGGCCTTCTCGCGGGCCGCTTCGCGGCGGCGGAACGTATGGGCCGCGAACCCTCGGCGCCGCCGCGCACGACGGCCCTCGGCGCCCTCCTCGCCCATATCACCGGCGATGCCGTGGCCGAGACCTTCCAGCCCATGAACGTGAATTTCGGCCTCTTTCCGCCTGTCGAAATCGGGCTTGATGAGAACGGCAAGCGCCCGCGCGGAAAGGCGAAAGGTCCGGCCCGCAAGCGCGCCTACACGTCGCGCGCACTTCGCGATCTCGCCGGCTGGCTCGCTCCGCAGGCGGAAGCGGCGGAATAAGCCCCGCGCCTCAGAAGCGGCCGAGCAGCTTTCTCGCCGCGAGCCTCGACTGGTGGACCAGCGCCGGAACCTCCGTCGAATGATGGAAGGCGTCGAAATCCGCCGCTTCCATGATCGAAAGATAGCGATCGCAAAGCGCCGCCGGCAGAAGCGCTGGCAGTAGCGCGCGATCGACGAGCGCCGCATGACGGCGTGCCTCGCCGAGATGCGCCCGCGCGCGTCCGGTGATTTCCTTCATGGCGGCTCGCAGGCCCTCCGACATTTCGCCCGCGAATATCCGGTGCGGATCGATCTCATGGGCCCGCATGAGATCGAGCGGAAGGTAGAGCCGCCCCTGCGAGGCATGGAGCGGCAAGGCCCGCATGAGCCCCGTCAAGGCATAGGCGATGCCGGCCGGGCGAATGGCCGCCAGCGCCTTCGCGGCGCGGGGCCCCGCAAGCGCGAAACCCGCAAGCAGCATCAGCGTTGCCGAGGTTGCATCGGCATAGGCTTCGAGAGCGTCCATATCGACAAGGGGCTCGTCCTCGAGATCGCGCTCGCGCGCGTCGATGAGCGCCACGAGCTTATCGCCATGAAGCTCCGCCGCTGTGAATGACTCCCCGAGTGCGATGGCGGCCTCATGCCCCGCCGCCTCACCCCGCCCGATCGCCTCGATTGCCTCGCGCCACCATTGCAGCCTGATCTGCCCGAGCATCGGCTCGCTCACCGCCTCGCGTACGCGCGCGATCTCGGCATTGAAGGCATAGAGCGCGATGAGCCGCGCGCGCTTCGCCGCGGGCGCGAAGATCAGCGTCAGAAAGCGGTCGTGGTCGAGCCGGCGCACATTCTCCAGGCACGCATGAAGACTCTCGCTCGCAGAGATCGCGTTCATCGCAACCGCCTCAAATGAAAACGGGGCCGCGTGCGGCGGCCCCGTCCCCAAAACCGCGCCCGGCGCGGTCAATGTCTTAGTAGATGTTCTGCGCCGAAACCATGGCGAAAAGCATCGGAACAGAGAGCATCGTGTTCACGCGCGAGAACAGCATGGCCGTGCGGCCCGCCTTGGGCTTTGCATCGGCCGGGGCATCGACGATGCCAAGCGCGATCTTCTGGTTCGGCCAGATGACGAACCACACGTTGAACCACATGATCGTGCCGAGCCACATGCCGATGCCGATGGCGATGTTCTTGTGAACGGAGAAGCCCTCGGCCGCGCCCAGCGTGTAGGCGTCGAGCAGGTAGCCGTTTTGCCAGGCGAGAATGATGCCGAAGACGATCGTCGACATGGCGCCCCAGCGGAACCAGAAAAGCGCTGCCGGCGCAATGACTTTGCTCACCGCAGGCTTCTGGTCGTCCGGAATGCTCGGCATGTTCGGTATCTGGACGAAGTTGAAATACCAGAGCAGACCGATCCACATGACACCGCTGATCACATGGAGCCAGCGCACCAGGAAGGCGCAGAAATTGTAGTCGAGCGTACCGCCCCAGTTCAGGAACATGAGGATCAGCACGAGCGAGAGCACGAAGCCCGCGATCACCGTATTTCGCAGAGACGTCAGAATGGCCGCCATGGGTAATACCTCCAAGATTTCCCCGTATGCCCATCGCCGCGACCGCCACCCATCGAGCACCGGTAGCGACAATGAGTCGCGGCCCCTGCGCAAAGCTAGGAGTTTCGGCGGGAAATGCCAAGCATTCCTGTGAATTCGTCCGTCAGGCCACGGCAATCAGCACGGCAGCGACCCGGCGGTCCTCCGCTCGCAGAACGTTATAGGTCCGGCAGGCGGCGCCCGTATCCATCAGATCCGGGGTGATTCGCAACGAGCGGAGGAAATCGGCGGATGCCGGAGGAAGGCGTCCGAAGCTCGGGCCGCAGCCGATCAGGAGGAAATCTATTTCCCCAGCGCATTCCGTGACCGACTGAAGCGACCCGGGCGTGACCTCGCCAATCTCCGCCGCCGGCAAGGGATAGAGGCCGTGCGGCGTGACGATGATCGAGCCTTCGAAGCGTTGCTCGCCGAGGCGGAAACCGAAATCGCCGTAAGCGTCGATCAGCGGCTGCCCTCCGAAGCGCGGACGCACCGCCTCAGGCCTTGTTCTGGGCGCTCGATTCGCTCTTGCTGCGCCCGAGCCCGCCCGTCCCCCAGTCGCGCTTGATGCCGATCCAGATCAGCACCGGCGCCGCGACATAGATCGAGGAATAGGTGCCGACCACGATGCCGAAGATCATGGCGAAGGTGAAACTGCGAATGACCTCGCCGCCGAAGATGAAGAGGGCGACCAGCGCGAGCAGCGTCGTCACCGAGGTCATGATCGTGCGCGAGAGCGTCTCGTTGATCGAGAGGTCGATCAGATCGCCGAGATCCATCTTCTTGTACTTGCGCAGATTCTCGCGGATTCGGTCGAAGACGACGACCGTGTCGTTCATCGAATAGCCGACGATGGTGAGAAGCGCGGCGATGGTGGTCAGGTTGAACTCGAGCTGGAAGAACGAGAAGACGGCGACCGTCGCCAGCACGTCGTGGAAAATCGACAGCACCGCGCCGAGGCCGAACTGCCACTCATAGCGGAACCAGATATAGGCGAACATCATCGCGATGGAGACGAGGACCGCGAGCACAGCCGAATGGATAAGCTCGCCCGAGACCTGCGGTCCGACGCTTTCGACGCGCCGGTATTCGACCGACGAGCCCAACGCTCCCTTGATCTTCCGCACCACCGTCTGCCCCGCCTCGTCGGTGGAGATGGTGGAATCATGCGCCGCGCCGACGCGGATCAGCACGTTGTTGTCCTGGCCGAAGCGCTGAAGCTGCACATCGCCGAGCCCGAGACCGCCGAGCTTCGACCTGAGACCCGCAATGTCCGCCGGTCCATGGGTCTCGATCTCGATGACCGTGCCGCCCTCGAAATCGATGCCGAAATTGAGCCCGTGCGTGAAGAGCAGCACGAAGGCGAGCACCATGATGACCGCCGACATGCCGATCGCAAGGTGGCGATATTTGATGAAGGGCAGCGACGTATTGTCGGGAACGAGCTTCAGTCGTTTCATGGATCTCATCCCCTCACAGCACAAGCGTCTTCGGGCGGCGGCGGCGCACCCATGTCGAAACGATCAGGCGGTTGACCGTGAAGCCGGTGAAGACCGAGGTCACGACGCCGATGGCGAGTGTCACGGCGAAGCCGCGAACGGGGCCCGACCCGAGCTCGAACAGCACGGCGGCCGCAATGAAATGCGTGATATTCGCATCGAGAATGGTGGCGAGCGCACGGTGATAGCCCGCCTCGATAGAGGCGATCACCGATTTGCCCGACCGCAATTCTTCGCGGATACGCTCATAGACGAGCACGTTGGCGTCGACCGCGGTGCCGATGGTCAGCACGATGCCCGCGATGCCCGGCAGCGTGAGCGTCGCCTGCAGCAAGGACAGCGCGCCCATAATCAGCGCGATGTTCACGATGAGAGCGATATTGGCGAAGACGCCGAAGAGACCATATGACGCGACCATGTAGATGATGACCGCGACCGAGCCGATGATGGAGGCGATGGCGCCCGCGCGCACCGAGTCGGCGCCGAGGCCCGGTCCGACAGTCCGCTCTTCGAGCACGTTGAGAGGCGCGGGCAGCGCACCGGCGCGCAGCAGGATCGCAAGGTCGTTGGCCTGCTGCACGGTGAAATTGCCGCTGATCTGCCCCGAACCGCCGAGAATGGGCTCGCGGATGACCGGCGCGCTGATGACCTTGTTGTCGAGCACGATGGCGAAGGGCTTGCCGACATTCTCGCGCGTGACTTCGCCGAAGAGCCGCGCGCCGGTCGAATCGAAGCGGAAGCTGACGATGGGCTCGTTCGTGCGCTGATCGAAGCCCGGCTGCGCGTCGATGAGGCTGTCGCCGCCCACCATGACGCGCCGCTGCACGAGCAGCGGCATCGACGGATTTTCCGTCATGTAGAGGACTTCCGAACCGGCCGGAATATTATGCGTCGCAAGCGCCTGCTGCGCCGTGGTCGAAACATCGACGAGGCGGAAATTGAGCTTCGCGGTCTGGCCGAGCAGCGCCTTCAGACGCTGCGGGTCGTCGAGACCCGGCACCTGAACAAGAATACGGTCGGAGCCCTGCTGCTGGATCACGGGTTCGGTCGTGCCAAGCTCGTCGATACGGCGCCGCACGATCTCCATCGACTGCTGAACCGCCGATTGAGCGCGCGCCATCTTGGCCGAGTCCGTGACCGAAACGGAGATGAGGTTGCCCGACGTGTTGACCGCGAGGTCCCGCTCGGGCAGGCCGCCGGAGAGGAGATTGGACGTTACCACCGATGAAAGATCGCGGACGGCCTTGGCCGCCTTGGTCATGTCCTCCGGCCGGGTGATGCGGACGGTGACATTGTCGCCGCTGATGCCGAGGCCCGTATAGAGCACATCGGCGCTGCGCAGCGCCCGGCGAACGTCGTTGATGAGCTGCTGCAGCCGGTCGCGATTGACCGTCGCCGTATCCACCTGAAGAAGCAGATAGGAACCGCCGCGCAGATCGAGACCGAGATTGATCTGCTTGTGCGGGACGATGGCCGGCAGGCCTTCCAGCGTCGACTTGGGCAGGAAGTTCGGCGCGGTATAGAGGAAGCCCGCAAGCGTCACCAGCAGGATGAGCGTGATCTTCCAGCGTTCGAAATGCAGCATGTCGACTCGTCCCCCGCTGCCCCGGTCTCAGATCCGCCCGGCGGCAGCCATACGCTTGTGGTTCACGAAGGCGTATTTGCGTTGGCGGGCACCGGCTCGGACTTGGAGCGGACCTCGGCCAGCGTGCTCTTCACGACGCGGATTTTGACGCCTTCGGCGATTTCGACCTGAACCTCGGTGTCGTCCACCTTCGAAACCTTGCCGATGATGCCGCCCGAGGTAACAACCATGTCGCCCCGGCGGACATTCGCCACCATGTTCTGGTGTTCCTTGACCCGCCGCTGCTGGGGCCGGAGAACGAGGAAATACATGATTGCGAAGAGAGCGATGAAGGGAAACAGCGAGATCAGAAAATCGCTGCTGCCGCCGGTCTGGCCTAACATTAAACGTCTCCAATGGCAGTATGGGCACCGGGCCCGCCTGCGGACCTGAGCGTGAATGCGCGCGAATATACCGGCAGGGTAAGCATTTGCAAACCGGCCTGAACGGCCTTTTTCGCGCTTAACCTTTGTCCCCGCGAGCATTTTCTGTGATGGTTCGCCCCGTGCCGGGGTCCGCCCCTCGCCTGCCTGGAGACATCGCCCCATGCCACAGAACGGAACCGATTCAGAGCTTTTGCGCCGGATTGCCGAGGCCCTTGAGCGCCTCTCGCCCGCCCCTGCCCGCACCGCGCGGCTCGACGAGGCGGATGCCTTTAGCTGGAATGCGGAAAAGGCGGTTCTGGAGCCGGTTGCCGAAGTGGCGCGGGTAGATCTCTCGCTCATCAAGGGCGTGGACCACGTCCGCGACCTCCTTCTCGACAATACGCGCCGCTTCGCTCATGGCCTCCCCGCCAATAACGCGCTGCTCTGGGGCGCGCGCGGCATGGGCAAAAGCTCGCTCGTCAAGGCGGCACACGCGGTCATAAACGCGGAGAAACCGGGGAGCCTCGCCCTGATCGAGATTCACAGGGAAGACATCGAGAGCCTGCCGCGCCTCATGGCGCTCCTGCGCGCCCAGCCCCGGCGCGCGCTCATATTCTGCGACGATCTCTCATTCGATCACGACGATACGAGCTACAAGTCGCTCAAGGCGGTGCTCGAGGGCGGCATCGAGGGGCGCCCCCGCAACGTCCTGTTCTACGCGACGTCGAACCGCCGCCACCTCATGCCGCGCGACATGATGGAGAATGAGCGCTCCACGGCGATCAACCCTTCCGAGGCCGTGGAGGAGAAGGTTTCGCTTTCCGACCGTTTCGGCCTCTGGCTCGGCTTCCATAATTGCAGCCAGGCCGAGTTCCTCGCCATGGTCGAGGGCTATGCGGACTATTACGGCCTGAAGGTCGATCGGGAAACGCTTCACGCCGAGGCGATCGAGTGGTCCGCCACACGCGGCAGCCGCTCGGGCCGCGTCGCCTGGCAATTCATTCAGGATCTCGCCGGACGCCTCGGCCAAGGGCTCGACTAGCCGGCCAGTGCCTCGTTGAGCGGCAGCCAGCGCTGCGTCGCGTCGGCGAGATAGTGCCGCGCCTCATGGATGCCAAACGGCTCGTTGCCGTTCCCATGCACGAGCACGATGCTCCCCGGCCTCGGTTTCTGCAGCTTGGCGAGCCATGCATCCGCGCCGAGCGGCACGAGGCCGAGACGGCGAAGCGCGGCCATGAGCCGCTCATTCGACACGAGGCCCGGAAAGCGGAAAAAGACGGAGGGCGTCAGCCCCCGCGCGATGAGAAGCCGCTCGGTCCTCAGCACTTCCTGTTCGAAATCCGTATGCGGCAGAAGCAGGAAATTTTCGCGGTCCGGCACGCCCCGCAGATAGCGATGCGCATAGGAGTGGTTGACCCATGTGATGTCGAGCTGACCCAGCCGCTGCCGCTCGATGAGCGAGGCGAATTCTGCCGCGTGATCGAGCGCCCAATATCCGCTGATCGAAATGGCGACCGGCATCGCCCGACCGTCGTGCGCGGCCCGCGCCGCCAGCGCTGCGAAGAATCCCGCCTCGAAGGGCTTCGACGAGGGGCACATATCGACGGTGAGAAAGAAGCCCTCGGCCGCGCCTCTTGCATGGGTGAGCCCCGCATTCTCGACCGGATGGGGCGGCCCTGTCAGCGCATCGAGCAAGGCCGCGTAGGATGCGGCCGCGTCCGGCCCCAGCTCCCACGAGATCCATTCTTCCGGTCTGATCCTCGTTCTGAAATCCGGCACTTCGACCGTCAGCACATGCGGTTTGCCCGCAAGCCGGAAGCGCCTGATGGCGACGAGCGGGCGGCCATCCTCCGTACGGGCCGGCGCGAAGGCCGGACGATAATCCTCAAGTCCCGCTTCGGCCGCAACAGCGGGCAGCGCGGCGGCGAGCGGCAACGCCGCCATCCACTTCAAAAGCCGCCGCCTTTCAGGCTGCCTCGGCGAACCGCAATCAGCGCACATGGCCCTGATCTTAACCGCTGATGACGCTTCGCGGATCGACGGCCTTCGCTCCCTTTCTGATTTCAAAAT